>WBUN01000140.1 GCA_008933705.1 Hyphomicrobiaceae bacterium | reverse complement strand
TGCCCATTCCGGCGATTGCGACCACTTGGTCCTGCCGATCGCGACCGCCTGATCCGATTGAACGCGACCAGTACGGTGAGGGCGTGAACGGCCCCGTCGGGTAGCTCGGCTGATCTCAGTGTTCGCGGCTCACGTCAAGCGCGCCGCTGTGTCTTTTCTCGACAGCGCGGGTGGTTTGGTATCGGACTTCATTTCCTGCCTCCCTTGGCGGGCTTGGCCGGTGTGATGGCGGCCACCTCGGTGTCGGGCGCGGCGGCTTTCTCTTCGGCCCGCATCTTGCGGATCGAGGGGCCATCGAGCGCGAGGCGGTAGGCGTTGTGCACGAGGCGATCGAGGATGGCATCGGCGAAGGTCGGCTCGCCGATCACCTCGTGCCAGGTGTCGGTCGTTAGCTGGCTGGTGATCAGCGTCGAGCCTGCGCCGTAGCGATCCTCCACGATCTCCATCAGGTCGCGCCGCTGATTGGCCGACAGGCGATCAGGACCCCAGTCGTCCAGGATCAGCAGATCGGCCTTGGTGAGCGTGCGGAAGAGGCGTGCGAAGCGGCCGTCGCCGTGGCTGAGCTCCAGGTCGGCGAAGAGACGCGGCGCGCGCGCGTAGTGCACGCTGTAGCCGTCGCGGCAGGCTTTCTGCGCCAGCGCGCATGCCAACCAGGATTTGCCGATGCCGCACGGCCCCGTGACGAGCAGATTGCGTTTGTCGGCGATCCAGCGACACGTCGCGAGCTGCTGGAAGAGAGCCTTGTCGAGCTTGCGCGATGCGCGGTAGTCGACGTCCTCGATCGAAGCTTGGCCGTGCCGCAGGCGCGCCGCACGCAATCGCGTCTCGAAGCGCCGTGTCGAGCGGCGGGCCGCCTCGCGATCGAGCAGCAACGCCAACCACTCGGCGTGCGACAGGTCACGGGAGGTGTCCTGGGTCTCGAGTTCGATGAAGGCGTCGGCCATGCCGTCGAGGCTCAGCGCGCGCAGCTGGTCGATGGTCGGATGAGTGAGCATGTCTTCTCCTCAATGGAAGTAGGTGGAGCCACGGATGTTCGCGTGCACTATCGCCGGCCCCTCCGCGGGCGTTGCGGGCCGATTGCGATCCAGGTTGTTCTTCAGGATGGAGACGACGGATGTGTAGGAGCGGGCGCCGATCTCGAGCGCCCGGGAGCAGGCCGCTTCGAGGCGCTCGGGTCCGTAGCTCTTGGCGAGGCCAATGATGCCGACGCATGAGCGGAAGCCCTGCTCGGGGTGCGTGCGCTCACGCATGATCACCTCGACCAGGATCGCCGTCTGCGGCCCGATCCCGGCGGCTTTGCGTTGGAGCCGGTCCGGCGTCCACTCCGCATAGCGCCGATGGCTCGAGGGCATGTGCTCGGAGAGTGTCGTCGGCTTGCGGTTCGACGAGGATCGCACGTGGGCTGCAATGCGGCGGCCGCCATGGAAGATCTCGACGGTGCGTGCCGTGATGCGCGCCCACAGCTTCTCGCGCAGCAGCGTGTAAGGCACCGAGTAGTAGTGCTTCTCGATCTCGACGTGATAGTCGAAGCCGACCCTCACCTGCTTCCATGCCGCGAACTCATAAGGCTCGACCGGCAGAGCCTTCAGTGCTGGCCGCTCGATCCGCTCGAACAGCTCGGCCCGGCTGGCGCCCAGATGCCGGGACACGCGCGCGTTGAGCATCCTCACGCACTCGGCGATGGCGGCATTCAGCTCGGCCAGCGTGAAGAAGGTGCGGTTCCTGAGCTTGGCGATGATCCAGCGCGTGGCCAGCAGCACGGCCACCTCGACCTTGGCCTTGTCGCGCGGCTTTCTCGGCCGGGCCGGAAGGATCGCGGTGCCGTAGTGCGCCGCCATCTCCGCGTAGGAGCGATTGACGGCCGGCTCGTAGAAGCACGCTCTTGTGATACCGGACTTGAGATTGTCGGACACCACCATGGCCGGTACGCCGCCGAAGAACTGGAATGCCCGCGTGTGCGAGCCGATCCAGTCGGGCAGCGTCTGCGTGCGTGTCGCCTCGGCATAGGTGGCGCTCGACGCGCCGAGCGTCGCCACGAATAACTGGCAGGCGTGCACCTCGCCGGTTGCCCCATCGACGACATCGATCGTGCTGCCGGCGTAGTCGACGAACAGCTTCTCGCCGGCGACATGCGTCTGCCGCATGGTCGGCGTCAGGCGTGCCGCCCATCGACGGTAGAGATCGCAGAACCGGCTGCGGCTGTAGCCGGTGGGATGCTCGGCGCGGTGCTCCTCCCACAACAACTGCAACGTCACGCCGGGCCGCTTCAGCTCGCCATGCAGCCGGGCCCAATCGGGTTGCGGCCGCTGGTCGGCGGCCATCGCCTTCGCCGGCGGGTAGAGCCGGGCTTCCAGCACGTCGTCGCCGAGATCGTCCGGCAGCGGCCAGACGAGGCCGGCGCTGGCGGCGCGGCGCATGGTCTCGCCGGCCGCCGTCGGGCTCACCCCGAGGCTGGCTGCGATCTGGCGCTTCGACATGCCGCCGGCCTGAAGCCGCAGAACGTCACGGATCTTGCGCATGGGTAATCTCTGTCCGGGCATCCCGCGCTCCTCTCGAAAAGGAGCGAGGCCATGCCGATTCGAAGATCACCCAACGCGGTCGTTCACGCTTCTCACCATCTTCCACAGCCCGCTCGGTCGCACCCGATCAGGTGGTCGCGATCGATCGGATTCACTGGTCGCACAACATCGGATTGCCTGGTCGCGATCCGCAGGATTCACCGGTCGCGATCACCAGGAGCGGGCA
>WBUN01000083.1 GCA_008933705.1 Hyphomicrobiaceae bacterium | reverse complement strand
GCGGGGCATGGGGCGAATATGGCGTGTCGCGCAGGCCGTCTCAAGCTCGCGCAACACATGGAGCTGAGACTCCTGACAAAGTCCTGGGACAAGTACGCAACCTGAGTGGCGGCGAATCGTTGTTTGAGGCATGTGGGGGGCGGATCGTCGACATCGTGCGGGCGTGGCGGTCGGAGAGCCGCCCGCGGCAGTCTTGGCTATCTGGCCGTGTTCGGCGCTTCTCTCAGCGGATACGCGGGCGCCGGACCATGGGTGATCGCGGTCGCAGCCATCGCTTTGGCTTCACTGTCGCGTGCCCAATATTCGGAGCTCTATGAGCGCGGCCGCGACTTGGGCCTCGTTCGCATCCTCGATACGGTCATGCTTCGCAGCCTTGGCGACGCGCTAGCTGCGGCTGGTGTTGCCTATGGGGGTGGATGGGTGCTGCGAGCTATCTGACGGCGGCAAGAGGCAATCGGTGTCATACTGTGAGTGAATTTGCGCTTGCTCGACTCGTTGCAGCCAAGCTTGCGCCGCAGCGCGTAGCCGCTTGATGCGACGGCTGCCGAACCATCCAGAAGAAGCCGTCTGCAACATCACCCTTTTGTACGCCGTAGCGTCTTTCTCGCGCGCATAGGACAACAGGACATCACGGCTAGTCGCACGCTTGTCGTCAACTGACCTTGGTCCCCGCCTGCGCGGGGATGACGTTTGCGGTGAACGGTGCGTTCTCAACCGGCGTCATTCCCGCGCAGGCGGGAACCTAGTGCACCGCGCCGCACGGGTGCGGTTGCTGCAGAACGATGGCCGAGCAGCGGGCGGCTGTCTCGTGAGCCCAAGCAGAGGTGCCGCCAGGGCTTCGGGCGCACCTTCGTTGCGAAGTGACCTGGGTCCCCGCCTTCGCGGGGATGACGTTGGAGTTTGTCGCTGCCCCTTGCCCTCGGGACATCGTGGCGTAGGCCCAACCTCCGCCCGCTTGCGGAGAGAAGGACAAGCCCGAGGATGACGTTGGAGTTTGTCGCTGTCCCTTACCCTCGGAACCCTCGGAACAAATCCGAGGGCAGGCAAGTCCGGGGGCGGGTGCCGACCCTCGTGTCATGACCGAGCCATGCTCCGCATGGACGCCGGTGGGGAGAGGGAGGGAGCGGGATGACATTGGCGTGCGGGGCTGCGCTTCGCCCGGTCGATTGCCGGAGCCCGCCGGCGCGGCCGAGCCGCCTACGCCGCCATCTCGTCGGCGGCGACGCGGTTCTTGCCTTCGCACTTGGCCTGGTAGAGCTTCACGTCGGCGCGCTGGATGAGCGCGTTGGCATCGTCGCCGTCGTCGAGCTCGGCGATGCCGAAAGACGCCGTGATCTTGCCGATCTGCTCCCCGCTCTCTTTGACCGCCAGCTGCATCGCCTCCAGCTCGGCGCGGATGCGCTCGGTCAGCAGCCTGGCATTCTCCACCTGCGTTTCCGGGAGAATGATGGCGAACTCCTCGCCGCCGTAGCGGGCGATGGTGTCGGTGGCGCGCACGTTGTCGGCGATCACGCGGGCGAACGTCTTCAAGATCTCGTCGCCGACCTGATGGCCGAACAGGTCGTTCACGCGCTTGAAGTTGTCGATGTCGGCCATGACGAGCGACAGCGCCGTGCCGCGAGCGCGCGCGTTGGCGAGCTCGGTGGCCAGGCTGTCGTCGAAGCAGCGCCGGTTGCGCAGCGAGGTGAGCGGGTCGCGCATGCCGATCTCCTGCGCCTCGGCGAGATGCGAGCGCAGCTTGTCGATCTGCGACTTGGACTGCTCGAGGCTCTTCTTCAGCTCGCCCGCCTCGTGCTGCATCTTGGCGTTCTCGGCGAGGAGAAACTTCACGATGATGCCGATCTCGTCGGGCGTGGCCAGGGTGGGCAGGCTCTGGCCCGCCTGCGCAAGCGAAACGGAATAGCGCTCGCCGGCGTCGAGATAGGTGCGCACCAGGCTGAGGACCGCACTGGCCTCGCGATCGAGCAGCAGCGCCGTGGCCGTGAACCCGGTGTCTGGCGGCGCAGACGAGGGCGCGGCGGTGGTCGGGGCAGTTTCCGACCATTCCCGCCAGAACAGGAGGCCCAGGCCGCCGAGGCTCAAAGCCGTCAACGCGATCAGCAGGGCTTCCACCGAAATGAGGCCAGAGATGAACAACGCGCTACTCCCCTGCTCCCGGCCACCTTTTCGCGAAACGGCCGCAATGCGCCTTGCGGCACCCGAGGCGGCATTGGCCCCCATCCCCGCAAAAACGGGCGCAGTATACGGCGGACTAATTCGAGCTTTGTTAATCTGCGGCGCCGGGCGACGACAAATTGGGGCCGGCGGCCCTCAGCCTGCGGACGGTGCGGCGGGCCTGTACCAGGATCGTCCGGCAACTTACGTTCGGTCAAGGCCCCGGGCACCTCACCTTCCCGGCAGGGCCGGTCCGGCCATGTTGCGCGGCGGCGGCTTGGGGCCGCGCTCACGGAACAAGACCCATTCCTGGTGCTCGGCCGAGATCAGCTCCTGCATCTGCGCGATGAAGGCGAGCACCGGCTCGGCGTTGCCGGCGGCAGCGGCATCGCGCGCGTGCTGCAGGCCGGTCTCGACGAGGTAGTCCAGGTTGTCGGCCGTGGTGAGGTAGCGCGAGGCGTTGCGCTCGTCGAGGTCCATGAGGCTGCGGGCGACGCCCAGCCCGTAAAGCCCCGACGCGATGACGCCGAGCGCCAGAACGACGCGATGCGCATCGGGCCGCGGGATCGCCGCCGACCACGCGGCGAGCTGCCGGGGCAGGGGCAGGCCGAACGCTGCCGCCACGTGCAGGCCGGCTGCAATCGCGATCGCCAGCGAGAGAGCTGTGAGCCACATGCTCGCGCTGAGCCAGCGGTTGTTGCGCCAGACGGCGGCCGCGTGCTGGGCGCCGCGCTCGCGGTAGTAGCGGCGCTGCACGCCGAGCTGATAGCGCTGGAAGTAGGCGAGCATCAGCGGCAGGAAGGGCAGCTCGGCGGCGCTGTTGCCCTCATTCGCGTGCGCGATCGCATCGAACAGGCCGACGCGCGCGATCTCGGCCTCGGCGCGCTGCTTCATCCACGCGTCGAACGGCTTGGCAAGCGCCAGCAGGCGCGAGGCGAGGAAGGCCGTGGCGAGCGCGAGGATCTGCACGGCGGAGGTGGCAGCGCCAGCGGGGCCTGCAAGCCATGCCTCCAAGGGCAGCAGGAACAGCGCACCGGCCAGCGTGGCGATGGTCGCCGCATAGAGACCGGCGCGGCCGACGCGCTTGTAGCGGGCCTGGGCCGACGAGGCCGCAGCGTCCGCGCTGCGGAAGCGCTGCATGATCTCCTGCAGCTCGGCGCGTTCGAGCACGCGCTTCAGCGGCGCGGCTTCCGCCGGCAGGGTGCGTGCGTGCTCCTGCGGCCGCAGTTGCCAGTCGGCGCCGGCGTCGTCCCGGCCGATGGCCGTCTCGGCGCGCTCCGTGATGCTGTGCATGGCCTCAGCTCCGATCAAGGACGACGTCGCTTTGCATCTAGCCGTGCGCGGCCCTTGCCGCCCGTTTGCCGCGCCGCCTGGCGGGCGCTGCGCCCTTGTCGACAGCGCAGGCGGCGGGTTCCAGACGCCTGGGCGGCACATCCTTGCGCGCGTTGATCCAGATGACCGGGATGCCGCGCTCGCGCGCCTGCGCGATGACCTCGACGGTGCCGCCCCTGCCGCGCGAGCCTTCTCCGTCCCAGACGGCGATGAGGATGCTGGAAAGGGCAAGGAGGCGCCGGCCGACGGCGTCGTAGCCGTCCTCGGGGGGCTTGCCGGCATCCGCGCCTTTGGCCGGCTCCTCCAGCATCTCCGCCGCTGCGAGCAGCGCCCGGAACTCGCCGACGGCATGGGGCTCGGGAAAATCCTGCTCGTAGCGCGTGCGATGAAAGGCAAGGACGGCGCCGAGACGCCAGCCGCGCCCGAGCGCAGCGAACGCGGCCAGACGATCCGCGCCCTCTGCAAGGCCCGACAGCAGCATGGGCCGCAAGCCGGCGTGCGCCGCCTCGATCTCTTCCATCACCTGCGCGAGCTGCTTGCGGATGCGGGGCCATGCCGGCGCGGGCATGCGATTGGGACGGTGACCGGTGATGCCGACGCACAGGGGCCTCGGCGGGTGCCGCGATGCTCTGGCGCTCATGGTGATGCGGCTGCTTGTGCGGCGGGCTGGGGATCGAACTGCGCCGGGAAGTCGTCCGCCGTGACCTGGATATCAGCGGCAATCTCGCCGATGCGGTGGAGGTCGCGCATCATATCGTGCCGGTCCAGTGCCTTGAGCGGCTCAACGCTCTCGTCGGCAAATGTCGTCTTCAGGCGCGGCGCGATGTTGTCGTTGAGCCAGGCCCGATCAAGCAGGGCATCGTAGCGCAGGAACGACAGCAGCGGTGTGGCGCCTGTGGAGTCGGCGGCGCTGCTGAGCAGCTCCCCCTGCATGGTGCCGATCTCCGTGTTGATCTCCCAGGGCCTCTTGGGTGCGGACAGCCATTGCATGAGCGTGAGGGTCAGCACGTCGGAATCCGTGATCAGCCCCTGCAGGGCCTTGGCCGCGAACAGCTTGGGCAGCATGCGGGAGAGAAACGTGTGCTTCAGCGGCGTGCGGAAGCTGCCGGTGCCGACGGACACCAGCAGAAGCTGGTCGGTGCCGAGCTTCCACTGGAAGCCGTAGCCCTTGATGCCGGCAAGCATGAGCAGCATGAGCGCCGGATTGTTGAAGGGAGATACGCCGCCGTCCACGAACAGGCCGGGCGGTATCCTCGGGCGCGTGCTCCGTGGTACGATGCGGATGCGCTTGGGCGCGAAATAGGACGGCGCCGCAGCGCTGGCGCGCACGAGGTCGGCAATGCGGAAATTCTTGTTGCCGATATAGGAGCCGTCGTCCGGATCGTCCCAGTACTTGGCACGCGGGTTGTTGGTGAGCACCCAGGGGCTGCCGGTGTCGATGCGCTTGGTGATGATCGCGAGGCCGGTCTTGAGGCTGGCCGATTCCAGCGGCATCTCCTTCAGGAGCTTGCGTGCATGCCGCTTGAGGCCGTGGGAGGAGAAGCGCGGGCTCAAGCCCGGTATTGCCAACAGGGGCCGGCGAAAGATGTCGGGCGCCCACCCCTCGAAGCGCTGCCTGATCTCCGCCACGGGGTAGCCGAGGGCAATCAGGGTCGCCAGGAGCGAGCCGACCGATGTGCCTCCGACCAGGTCGAAGTAGTCGGAGAGCACGAAATCCGCCCGCCCGCTGCGCTCTCTGAGAAGCGCCTCGATCCGCTCAAGAAACGCAATCGTAACAATGCCCCTGGCGCCGCCGCCGTCGAGCGCAAGGACGCGCTTGGGGCCGGGCGCGAACAGATGTTCATCGAGGGTGCGAGGCATGCCAAGGGTCCGCTCAACCGCCGCAACGTCCCGTTAAGCCTAGCGACGGCGGTGTGGACCGTCCATCGGCACCTCTGACGCCGGCGTGAGAAGCGCGCGCCTGTTGCTGTGACGGACACAGTGCGGCAATCGCAGCGCGATGCATGACGAGCATACGCAGCGTGCCGCAGGATCAAGCGATCGCAGGACCCGCTGCCGCTGTCGGCGCGCGAGGCATCTCGTTAGCAACTGATGAAGCCAAGATTTCGTCGAAGCACGTCTGATATCCGTCTTGGCGCAAGAGATTTACAAAATATATCCAAAGAGAATATCCGAGATGAATACCGTTATTAGCAAATTAGACAGCATGATTGGCGATAACTGTTTCATCGGGCAAGCGCCGACAACCCTCACCCACCTTCAGGAGCGAATCATGCTGTTCAACAAGAGGCACGACGAAGAGCCACCATACGATGCCGCGGCTGTCTACCGGAACGGGGCGACCGCGCCTGCGCCGAGCCATGCGCAGGTCAAGCCCGCCAATGCAACGCGGTCGGTGATCGATCCCTGGCTGCTTATCACCGGCAACCTGGAAGGCGAAGGCGAGCTTCAGGTCGACGGCAAAGTGCGCGGCGACATCCGCTGCGCGCACCTGATCGTCGGCAAGGAAGCGACGATCACGGGCAACATCATCGCCAACGAGGTGGTGGTGCGCGGCACCGTGAAGGGCATCATCCGCGCCAATCGCGTCATCCTGCAGAGCAGCGCGCGGGTGGAGAGCGAGATCTACCACAAGACGCTGGCCATCGAGGAAGGCGCCTGCTTCGAGGGCACGGCGCGCCTGCGGCAGGAGCCCATGAAGGAGGATGCCGTGAAGCCCCAGGTGGCCGAGCTGCAGGCTATGGCGGCCGACATGAAGGCAGCCGACAAGGCCAAGAGCAAGAGCAAGGTTGCGCGCGGCGACGGCGCTGCCGTGGCCGGTTCGTATCCGTCCATCGAGGATGCGGCGGACCCGATGCCTGCCGCGCCGCAGTCAAGCGCCTCCTCCCCCGAGCCGTCGAACGGGAGCAAGCCGCCCCAGGCGATGTCCGCGCTCGGCGCCGAGGTGGAGCGTGTCCGCGCGCAATTGCGTGAGCGTCGCGCCTGAGCGGAGCAGAGTGTGCGATGAACCCGACGTCTCCGGCGCCCCTCGGGCGCCGGGGACGTGCTTTTTTTTGACATGCAGCTCGGGACCCATTTCCGCCGCCGTTATCCTCTGCCACTCATGTGCCGGCATCTCGGTTGGCCTTTTCCTGCCGGCCGCCAGAAGGTAGAGCTTGCCGCAAGCATGACGATCGGCGGCGAGAAGGGGCGGCAATGGCGCAGGAAGGTGAGGGCGGTGTCGCGAATGCGCCGCTGCCGGACGGCTCGCCGGGCCGCGCCTTCGTGCAGGGCCTGCTTCGGCTGATCGTTTCCGTTCCCGCCCTCGTGCTTCTTTCCACCTCGCTCGGATTCGGAGCGTTGGCGCGCGACGGCGGCTTCTCGTTCGCGCATGCGACGTTCCTCGCCGTGATCGTGTTCGCCTTGCCCAACCAAGTCGTTCTCATCGATCAGCTGGCGCGCGGAGCGACGTTGGCCGGTGCCGCGCTGGCCGTGACGCTGACGGCGGTTCGTCTGATGCCGATGACGGTGACGCTCGTTCCGATGCTGCGGGGGAGCAGGCGCCGCCCGCTGCTTGAAATCCTGGCCGCGCACTTCGTTGCCATTTCCACGTGGATCGAAGGCAACCGCCGCCTGCCCGCGCTGCCGCAGGACTTGCGGTTGCCGTTCCATCTTGGGGGCGGCAGCGCCGTGGCCTTGATGATGGTGGCCGGGACCGTTGCCGGCTATACGCTGGTTGCGGGTATTCCGGCGATCGTCACAGCAGCGCTGCTGTTCATGACGCCGCTCTATTTCGTGCTCTCGCTCATGGCGACGTCACGCTCGCGCATGGACATCGCCGCGATCGTGCTGGGCTGCAGCCTGAGCCCTGTCCTGTTCCTGCTGGCACCGGGCGTGGATCTGCTGGGCACGGGCCTGATCGGCGGCACGCTGGCTTATGTCATCGGGCGGAGGCGATAGCCATGGCGTTCCTGGACGACGGCACCGGCGGCTTCCTCTCGCTGTTCCTCGCCGGGTTCGTGGCGACCGAGATGTGGCGCTGGCTCGGTCTCGCCGTCGGCAGCAGGCTCGATGTGGCGGGAGAACCCTTCCAATGGGTGCGCGCGGTGGCAACGGCGCTCGTTGCAGGCATGGTCACGCGCATGCTCATCTTCCCGGCTGGCGCACTGGCGGGCATCTCGATGGGCGTTCGCATCGGTGCCTTCGCGGGCGGCCTTGCCGTCTACTTCCTTGCGCGGCGCAATCTCGTTGCGGGCGTGGTCGGAGGCGCTGCGTTGCTGGTGGCCGCGCAGCTCATCTCGCGCTGACCGGCGCGTTACTCAGAGCGGTCGCGGCCGTCTGCGCGCTGCAAGACGGCCAGCGCCTGAGCGATCGTCTCAGGTGCAACCTGGCTGTTTGCCGCAAACACGAGCAGCAGTGATTCGTCCCCGGCGAGGTGCTCCAGGACCGCGGCGAGCAGCGCGGGGGTGCCGGCGTGCGCGCGGACGTCGCCGACGTCGAGCCCGGTCAGGGCGAGGAAGCGCGCGAAGCGCCGGCCGTCCTCGGCCAGGAATGCAAGACCTTGTGCGGCAATGGTTTCTGCCGCCTCGCGGTCGATCGGGCGATGTCTCCTGCCGCTTTTCAGAATTGCTAACCTTTCGCAACGGTAGTCTTGGCCGAAACACATCATAAACAGTTGCTTAGGGCTTCTGCATCAGAGTCGGCTGCCTTGACCGCACAGAATCGGTGCAGGGTGCTTGGGGCGCGGAGCGGGCTTGCCAGAGGATGAATTACCAGGAGCGCAGCGCGACGATTTCGGGCCGCAGCCCCGAGGCGCGGCAACTGAGCAAGACCGTGCTGATCGTGGAAGACAACGAGCTCAACATGAAGCTCTTCCACGATCTGCTGGATGCGCACGGCTATCGGACGCTGCAGACCCGTAGCGGCATCGACGCGCTGAGCCTGGCGCGGCAGCATCGGCCGGATCTCATTCTCATGGACATTCAACTGCCCGAGGTCTCCGGCCTCGAGGTGACCAGGTGGCTCAAGGACGACGAGGAGCTGCGCGATATTCCCGTCATCGCCGTCACGGCCTTCGCCATGAAAGGTGACGAGGAGCGCATCAGGCAGGGTGGCTGCGAAGCCTATATTTCCAAGCCCATTTCGATCGGGACCTTCCTCGAGACGGTGCGGCGGTACCTTGGGGAGACATGAGAGCCGCGAAACGGCCAGCGTCGTGTTGAAGGTGCCTGATGACTGCCCGCGTTCTCGTCGTTGACGACATTATTGCCAACGTCAAGCTGCTCGAGGCCCGCTTGTCGGCGGAGTACTTCGAGGTGCTGACGGCGCTCTCCGGCAAGGAGGCACTCGACGTGCTGGCGGCCGAGCGTGTCGACGTTGTGCTGCTCGATGTCATGATGCCGGGCATGGACGGTTTTGAGGTCTGCCGCCGCATCAAGGGCGCGACCAAGACCATGCACATACCGGTGATCATGGTCACGGCGCTCGATCAGCCCTCCGACAAGGTGCAGGGCCTCGAGGTGGGCGCCGACGATTTCCTGACCAAGCCGGTTGACGACATCGCGCTCATGACGCGCGTCAAGAATCTGGCGCGGCTGAAGACGCTCAATGACGAAATGATCGCGCGCGTTGCGACCGGCGCGGAGATCGGCGTTCTTCCGAACGCCGTGGCGGAGTGGGCCCAGGCCGAGACGCCTGGCCGCATCCTGCTCGTCGAGGACCAGGCGCGCGCCGCAAATCGCATTGTTGCCGCCTTGGGAGAGACCCACGGGGTCGACGTCGAGCCGGAAATGCCGGCAGCGCTGCTCCGCCTCGCCGAGACGCCCTATGACGTCCTGATCGTCAGCCTCGGTCTCTCGGGAGCGGATGGGCTGCGCCTGTGCAGCCAGGTGCGCTCTCTCGAGCGGACGCGTCACCTGCCCATCATCGTCCTGGTGCAACCCGGCGACGAGGCGCGCCTGCTGCGGGCCCTCGACATGGGCGTAAACGACTATGCCGCGCGGCCGATCGAGCGCCACGAGCTCATCGCGCGCACGCGCACGCAGGTTCGGCGCAAGCGCTATTCCGACTACCTGCGTGACCGCCTCGACGAGAGCATCGAACTCGCCATCACCGATGCGCTCACGGGTCTGCACAACCGGAGATATATGCAGCGGCATCTCGATACGCTGGTTGAGCGAGCCAAGAAGGCCGGGCAGCCGCTGTCCGTGCTGCTTGCCGATATCGATCACTTCAAGTCGATCAACGACACCTTCGGTCACGGCGCCGGCGACAACGTCCTGCGCGAGTTTGCTGCGCGGTTTCGCCGCAATATTCGGGCGATCGATCTCGCGTGCCGGCTGGGCGGGGAGGAGTTCGTGATCGTCATGCCGGACAGCGACATCGAGATGGCCGGGCAGGTGGGCGAGCGGGTCAGAGCCTGCATCGCGGCAGAGCCGTTCAGGGCCAACGCCGAGACCTGCCTGCATGTCACGACCAGTGTCGGAATTGCCACCCTCGGCGGGGAGGACGACAGTGCCGAGGATTTGATGAAGCGGGCCGACGGCGCCCTGTATGCCGCCAAGCGGGGTGGGCGCAACCGCGTCGTGGCGGATGCTGCCTGACGACACCAGTCGGCAGCAGTCAGACTAAGCTATTGTAATAATGATCGTTTTGGATCCTACGACCATCATCCTGCATCGAACTTGCCGCCGCGTTCGGACCGCGTCCCGGGTGGTGTTGGCGGGTGCTCCGCCCACCCACAAGGCATCCGATTAACTCAAGTCCTTGCAGCTATTGCCATTTCGTAAGCGATCTGCTTTGTTACGCTCCGGGAAAAGAGGAGGGAATAGGCGGGAGCACGTGCGGCGCCTTGAATGCGCCTTTCCTCTATCTGACAATTCGAGATCCTCACGGACCTTCAGGTCCGCCGCATCTCCTGATGCCGTGAGGTGATGGTCGTCCGCAGTGCGGCTGGGAGTGGCCTCCTCTAGTGATGCCGCACAGAGACGACCGATACGCCAGGTCAATGGCCAACGCCCTCTTTGGTCCATGGCTTGGCAGGCCGGTGTCCGTGACTGCTCGGACTTCTACCCCGCTGCCGATGTCAGTCACGGACCCGGCCACCATTCTTCAGAAACTCCTCACTACTGGTTTTGTGCCCTCTGCATGGCACGCGTTGCCGGATGGTGCTGCAACTTCCTCGCTGCAAGGCATGCAAAGGGTTCCGCACCGTACTGATGCGGCACGCTAGCTGATATCCTGAAGCTGATAGGGATTGGCAGCGCGGGGCAGATTGTTCCCGTTGCGCGCGGCTACTTGATCTTCGTCTCTTTGAACGCGACGTGCTTGCGTGCGACCGGGTCGTACTTCTTGAACGACAGCTTCTCTGTTGCGGTTCTGGGGTTCTTCTTGGTGACGTAGAAGAACCCGGTGCCTGCCGTGCTCAGCAGCTTGATCTTTTGTGTGACTGGCTTTGCCATGTTTATCCCGGCTTTGTCGCGAAAACCGCACCAACGGCGCGCACTCTACTCAGTAACCCCGGTTAGTCAAGGTTGGCGTCTGCGCCGATAAGGTCGCGGCAGAAGCTGCCGTTGCGACGGTGATAGAATGGCACCGGCACATCGCCGCTGTGCAGGAGGCCCGCGGCGATGCTCTCGCCGAGATCCTCGATGATCACGCGGGTGATGTTGGGCAGAGGCAGACTGCGTGCCTGCGCGATCGAGTGCCATTCGAGGTCGGAAAGCTCGCCATCCTCGACCGTGACGCGGTGAACGATCGCGTCCGCGGGAACACAGAAGAAGCGGGTGTCGTAGCGGCGCGGGCGGCCCGGCGGAGTGATGGCGCGCGCGAAGAACCGCAGCCGCGCGAGAGCGGGGCAATAGCCGGTGGCGAAGAATTCCTGCCATCCGGCGGCCTTGTGCACCGCCGGCTGGCGGCCGTTCAGCGGCGCGCCGATGAGCAGGCCCGCCTCCTCGAACGTCTCGCGCACCGCGGCCAGCGCGAGCGCACGCGCGCGCGTCTCGCTCGGCGTGCCCTTCATGCCCACCATCAGCTTGCGCAGGTCGCCGCGCCCGAGATCGTCCTCGACCTTGATCTGGCGATCGGCGTGATCGACGCGGCCGCCCGGGAACACGAAGCGGCCCGGCATGAACACCATATCCGGGCGGCGGCGCCCCAGCAGAACGCGCGGCTCGCCTGAGGAGCCGTCGACGATGATCAGCGTCGCCGCATCGCGCGGCCTCAGGGCACGGGCTTTTGTCGGCGCTGCCGGCGCGCCATGCGGCTGATCGGTCATGCATCGGCTCCCCAAGCTCGGCAGGACGGCCGAAACGATCTAGCGGCCCGTGCGGAGGCGTCAAGCTGCCACAGCACCACGGTTTCTCTGCCGTGCATCGGTTCAGCGCCGGCCCGAGGGCGGCCGACGCCCTCTGAGAAAGCCGCGGCCGCGTGGCATCTTGCCGGATGCGCCGGGATGCTTTCTGCCAGGCGACAGCATCTCGAAGCGCAGCGCGCCGGCCGAGGCGACGACCTCGACGAGCCGCACGCTGACCTGGTCGCCCAGCCGGTAGGTCTCGCCGGTGCGGTCGCCGATCAGCGCGTGCGCATCCTCGTGATGGCGATAGTAGTCGCTGCCAATGGTGGCGGCGGGGACGAACCCGTCGGCGCCGGTCTCCTTCAGCCGCACGAACAGGCCCGCGCGCGTCACGCCCGAGATGCGGGCCTCGAACTCGGCGCCGACGCGATCGGCGAGGTAGGCTGCCACCAGACGGTCAGTCGTCTCGCGCTCGGCTGCCATGGCACGCCGCTCGGCCTCCGAAATCGCCTGGGCGACGTCGCCGAGCCTCGGCGCTTCGGCATCGGCGAGGCCGCCTTCCCCGAGGCCGAGGGCGCGGATGAGCGAGCGGTGGACCACGAGGTCGGCATAGCGCCGGATCGGCGAGGTGAAGTGCGCATAGCGCGCAAGGTGCAGGCCGAAGTGGCCGGCGTTTTCGGCCGCATACTGTGCCTGAGACTGGGAACGCAGCACAATCTCATTGATGAGGTCCGCCACGGGAAGCGTTTTCGCCCGCTTCAATATGCGGTTGAAATCGCCGGCACGCACCGCGCCGACCCCCGGCACCTTCAGATCGAGGCTCTCCAGGAAATCGCGCAGCGCGGTGAGCTTCTCCTTGGACGGCGGCTCGTGCACCCGGTAGATGACCGGCGCACGCTTGCCTTCGAGCGTCTCGGCTGCCGCCACGTTGGCCTGGATCATGAACTCTTCGATCAGCCGGTGCGCCTCGAGGCGCTCGGGCACCACCACGCGCTCGACGCGGCCGTGGATGTCCATGACGATCTTGCGCTCCGGCAGATCGAGGTCCAGCGGCTCGCGCCGATCGCGCCCGGCTGCCAGCGCTCCATAGGCCGCCCACAGGGGCTTCAGCGTGCGCTCCATCAGCGGCCTGCACTTGGTGCTTGGTGCGCCGTCGATGGCGGCTTGCGCCTCCTGATAGGAGAGCTTGGCGGCCGAGCGCATGGTGCCGCGCAGGAACGCGTGGCTGCGCTTGCCGCCGTGCCGGTCGAACACCATGCGTACCGCGAGGCAAGGGCGCTCCTCGCGCTCGCGCAGCGAGCATAGATCGTTGGAGATCTTTTCGGGCAGCATGGGCACGACGCGGTCGGGGAAATACACCGAGTTGCCGCGCAACTGCGCTTCGCGATCGAGCCGGCTGCCGGGCCGCACATAGTGGGCCACGTCGGCGATGGCGACGTGCACGATCCAGCCGCCGCTGTTCCCGGCGTCGTCGTCGGGGGCGGCATGCACGGCGTCGTCGTGATCGCGGGCGTCGACAGGGTCGATGGTGACGAGATCGATGCCGCGCAGGTCCGCGCGGCCATGCCGCGCCGGCTCGCGGAGGCTTGCGGCTTCGGCCATCACGCCCTCGGGGAACTCGTCGGGCAGGCCGTGCGTGTGGATGGCGATCAGGCTGATCTTGCGCTGGTCCTGAGGGTTGCCCAGCGTCTCGACCACGCGCGCCTGCGGCACGCCGAAGCGGCCAGCGCGGTTGAGGTCGAAGCGGACGAGATCGCCGTCCCTGGCGTCTCCTTCATCACCGGGGGTGATCGGCCACTCCTTCAGCTCCTTGCGGTCGATAGGGTCGATGACCCCGCCGCCTTTCGCGCGGCTGCGGAAAATGCCGAGCATGCGCCGCTTCTCGCGCGGCAGGCGCTTGATGGGCTCGGCCTCGTAGCGGTAGCCGAACACGTCGGCATCCTCGAGCCGGGTGAGCCGGGCCAGGATGCGGTCGCCTTGGCCGAGCGCGGGCTCCGGCCCGTGCAGGGAGCCGCGCGGCGCAAGCACCAACACGCGAGGCCGCTCGCCCTCGGTGGCATCCCACACGGCCGGCTCCGCGACCAGCTCGCCGTCCTTGTCGCGCGCGACGATCTCGATCACGCTGACGGGGGGCAGCTTGCCGCGCTCCTTGAAGGCCTTGCGATTGCCGGTCAGCAGGCCTTCGTCCGCCATCTCCGTCAGCAGCTTCTTCAGGCCGATGCGATCGCCGCCCTTTACCGAGAACGCGCGCGCGATCTCGCGCTTGCCGGCCTTGGTGCCGGCCGTGCGCAGGAACTGCAGTATCTCCTCCCGGCTCGGCAGGGCGCCCGGCGTGCGCTTCTCGCGAGCGGGAGCTTTCTTTTTCGCCATCTGAGATCGGGCTTTCGAATCCGTCGGCTGTGCAAGACCCGCCATCGCCGGACCGGGCTGTCAAGCCGATCCCGCAGGGGGCGCGCCGTCCGCCCGGGACAGGCGGGCCTATTCCGCCGCTTCCTTGGGCGCTTTGCGCTTGGCGGCCTTGCCGGACGCCGGCTTCTTCGTGGCGCCTGCTTCAACCTTCGGCTTGGCCGCCTTGACGCGACGGCCCCTTGCCTTGGAAGGACCCTTGGCCGCGCGCTCGGCGATGAGGAGCACGGCGTCGTCCAGGCTCAGCGTGGCCGGATCCTTGCCTTTGGGCAGCGTGGCGTTGATGTCGCCGTGCTTGACGTAGGGCCCGTAGCGTCCTGACAGCACCTGCACCTTGCCGCCTTCACTCGGATGCTCGCCGAGCTCCTTGAGCACGGTGGGGGCGGCGCGCTGGAAACGTCCCTTGCCGCCGCCAGCCTTCTTCTCAGCCAGCAGCACGACAGCGCGGTTGATGCCAACCGAGAACACCTCGTCCACCGTCGGCAGGTTGGCATAGGTACCGTCGTGCAGGATGAACGGTCCGAAGCGGCCAAGCCCCGCGGTGATCGGTTTGCCGGTCTCGGGATGCCCGCCGACCAGACGCGGCAGGGAGAGCAGCTTCAGGGCATAGTCGATGTCGATCGTGTTGGCATCGACCCCCTTGGGAACGGAGGCCCGCTTCGGCTTCTCGTCCTTCGAGCCCTCGCCGAGCTGCACGTAGGGGCCGAAGCGGCCCGTGCGCAGCGTGACAGGCAGCCCCGTCTCCGGATCGTGGCCCAGCAGCTTGCCGTCGGGCGTTGAGGCCTCTGCCGGCCCGTCGCTCGGCTGCGAGAGCTGGCGCGTATAGCGGCAGTCCGGATAGCGCGAGCAGCCGATGAAGGCCCCGTATTTGCCGCTGACCTTCAGGCTCAGGCGGCCCTCGCCGCAGTTCGGGCACTGGCGCGGGTCGCCGCCGTCGGCCCTGGCCGGGAAGATGTGCGGTCCCAGGATCTCGTTCAGCGCCTCGAGCACCTCGCCGACGCGCAGATCCTTGATCTCCTCCACCGAGCCCATGAAGTCGCGCCAGAAGTCGCGCAGCACATCCTTCCATTCGAGCTTGCCGTCGGAGATGAGGTCGAGCTTCTCCTCAAGGTCGGCCGTGAAATCGTACTCGACGTAGCGCTCGAAGAAGCTCTCGAGGAACGCCGTAACGAGCCGGCCTTTGTCCTCCGGGACCAGCCGCTTCTTGTCGATGGCGACGTAGCCGCGATCCTCCAGCACGGCGAGCGTCGACGCATACGTCGAGGGCCGCCCGATGCCGAGCTCCTCCATGCGCTTGACGAGCGTGGCCTCCGTGAAGCGCGGCGGCGGCTCCGTGAAGTGCTGCAGGGCCTCGATCTCGCGATCCTTGAGCGCGTCACCCTGGGCCAGCGGGGGCAGGCGGCGGCTGTCGGCGTCGTCCTCGGTCGCGTCGCCGGCCTTGCCGTTCCTGACGCGGTCGTCACGGCCTTCCTCGTAGAGCTTGAGGAAGCCGTCGAACGTCACCACCGAGCCCGATGCGCGCAGGCCGTATGTCTTGCCGTCCCTGCCCACGGCCTCGATCTCGACCGTGGTCTGCTCCAGCTCGGCAGACGCCATCTGGCTCGCAACGGATCGCTTCCAGATGAGGTCGTAAAGGCGCGCCTGGTCACGCTCCAGGTAACGCGCGACCTGGTCGGGCTTGCGCCGTACGTCCGTCGGCCGGATCGCCTCGTGGGCCTCCTGCGCGTTCTTGGCCTTGGTCTTGTACTCGCGAATGAACGGCGGCAGGTAGCGCTTGGAGAAGTCCTGCTCCACCAGCTTGCGAATGGCGCTGATGGCCTCCGGAATGATGGTCACGCCGTCGGTTCGCATGTAGGTGATGAGGCCGACCGTCTCGCCGCCGATATCGACGCCCTCGTAGAGGCGCTGGGCCACCTGCATGGTGTGCTTGGCGGAGAAGCCGAGCTTGCGCGAGGCGTCCTGCTGCAGCGTGGAGGTGGTGAAGGGGGCGTACGGGTTGCGCCGGACAGCCTTCTTCTCGACGGATGCGACGGTGAAGGCGCTGCCCTCGATGGCGGCCTTGATGGCGTTGGCGGAAGCGCTGTCCTTGATGTCGAGCTTGTCGAGCTTCCTGCCGGCGATGCCGGTCAGCCGGGCCCGCACCTCCTCGCCCTTGGCCGTGGTGAGCAGGGCCTCGATGGTCCAGTACTCCTCGGTCTTGAACGCCTCGATCTCGGCCTCTCGATCGCAGACGAGGCGAAGCGCCACCGACTGGACGCGGCCGGCCGAGCGGGCGCCGGGCAGCTTGCGCCAGAGCACCGGGGACAGGGTGAAGCCGACCAGATAATCGAGGGCCCGACGGGCCAAATAGGCCTCGACCAGCGGCGCATCGATCTGGCGGGGCTCGGCCAGCGCCGCCAGCACGGACTGCTTGGTGACGGCGTTGAAAGTCACGCGCTCGACCGGCAGCCCCTTCTTGAGCGCGCGCCTCTCCTCAAGGATGCGCAGGATGTGCCAGGAAATGGCCTCGCCCTCGCGGTCGGGGTCGGTGGCCAGGATCAGCTTGTCGGCCTTCTTTACGGCGTCGGCGATCTCTTTCATGACCTTGGCGGACTTGCCGTCGAGGTCCCAGTGCATCTCGAAGTCCTTGTCGGGCTCCACCGAGCCGTCCTTGGAGGGCAGGTCGCGCACGTGCCCATAGGACGCGATGACCTTGTAGCCGGAGCCCAGGTACTTGTTGATCGCCTTGGCCTTGGCGGCCGATTCCACGATGACGACGTTCATGCGAGAGGGTCTCGGCGGCGGCTCACAAATAAGGGCAATCGAGAGCGGCCGGCCATCCTGGTTGTTGGTGCGCTGCCTTGCGGCGGCGAGAACATGGTTGATGAGAGGGGTCCTGTCAAACCCGGCCGCAACCACCGATTGTATCGGCCTTATACCTGTTCAAGATTGCAGGGCGCACTACATTTGGTTAGATTAGTGGCTGGAAGACGTAGCGTTGCGTGCAGAAAACGGGGAAAACTGGCATGCGTACCCGGCAAAGTGCGGAAACAGGCAGCCGAGGGGCTGACGGACGGAGGCACCGCAGCAGAGCGGCAGGCATGCTCGCCGTCAGCTCGCCGGGGGATCGGCTGGACTACATCGCCGACATGGTGCACGAGCTGCAGGCGCTGGCGGCCCAGGCCGACTGCCAAACGCTCAGCGGGTTGCTGGACCTGGCGTATCGGGAGGCCGTGCAGCAGCGCCGGGCCGGCTGAGTTCCCCGCTTCAGCCTTGGCCGGCGGCCAGCGATACGAGCTGGTGGCCGTGGCGCTCGATGCGGCCTGCCAGCGCCAGCTCGATCAGGGCCACCTGGATGGTACGCACCGGCAGCCCAGTCGCCCGCGCCAGCTCATCGACATCGACGGGAGCGGGGCCGAGGACGGACAGCAGCCGCGCATGCGTCGCCGGCCCAACCTCAGGTAGCGGGAGATCGGGTGGTGCCGGCCGATCCGGCGCGGGAGGGGAGGGCGCCCGCTGATCGAGGCCTGCGGCCGGCGTTTCACGCAGCATCGGGGCGAGGGCGGCGATCACATCGGCGGGCTCGGTCACCATGGTCGCGCCGTTCTTCAGAAGCGCATTGGTGCCCTCCGCGCGCGGATCGAGGGGGTGGCCCGGCACCGCGAACACCTCTCTGCCCTGCTCGGCGGCCATGCGCGCCGTGATCAGCGTTCCCGACCGCCTCGCCGCCTCGACGATCAGCACGCCCATGGCAATCCCTGAGATGATGCGGTTGCGCCGCGGGAAATCCTGTGCGCGGGGCACGAAGCCCGGCGGCTGCTCGCTGACGAGACAGCCGCGCGCGGCTATCTGCTCCTGCAACCCGAGATGCTCAGGCGGGTAGACGTTGTCGATGCCGCCCGCCAGCACGGCAACGGTGCCCCTTTCCAAGGCGGCCTCATGGGCGGCCGCATCGATGCCGCGCGCGAGCCCGGAGACAATGACGTAGCCGGCTTCTCCGAGCTTCGTCGCGAACAGCCGGGCGAGCTTCTGTCCGGCGGCCGAGCCGTTACGCGCGCCCACGATCGCCACCGCCGGACGCAGGAGCTGGGCGGTGTTGCCGCGGATGTAAAGAAGCGGCGGCGGCACGTCGACCGCCGCCAGCGCCGGCGGATAGCCG
>WBUN01000009.1 GCA_008933705.1 Hyphomicrobiaceae bacterium | reverse complement strand
ACCTCGTCCGGGCCGTCCGCAAAGCGGATCGCGCGCGCCGCTGAATAGGCACGCGCCAGCCCGAAGTCGTCGCACATGGCGCCGCCACCATGCACCTGCATCGACCAGTCGATGACCTGGCAGGCCATGGACGGTGCGGCGACCTTGATCATAGCGATCTCCTGCTGCGCGGCCTTGTTGCCGGCCTTGTCCATCTTCCAGGCGGCGTACAGGACGAGCAAGCGCGCCTGATCGATCATGATCCGAGCCTTGGCGATGCGTTCGCGTGTCACGCCCTGGTCGGAGAGCTTGCGGCCGAACGATACGCGGGTCTGCGCACGCCGGCACATCTGCTCGAGGGCACGCTCAGCCATGCCGATCAAGCGCATGCAGTGGTGGATGCGCCCGGGGCCGAGGCGGCCCTGGGCAATCTCGAAACCGCGTCCCTCCCCGAGCAGCACGTTCTCGACCGGCACGCGGACGTTGTCGAACGCGACCTCGGCATGACCGTGCGGCGCGTCGTCATAGCCAAACACTGTCAGATGTCGCAGCACCTTGATGCCCGGCGTGTCGACAGGCACCAGGATCATCGACTGCTGGCGATACCTGTCAGGGTTGCCAGGCGCCGTCTTGCCCATGAAGATCAGGATCTTGCAGCGACTGTCATTGGCTCCCGACGTCCACCACTTGCGCCCATTGATGACATACTGACCGCCGTCGCGGACAATCTGCGCCTCGATGTTGGTGGCGTCCGACGAGGCCACCTGCGGCTCGGTCATGGCAAAGGCGGAGCGGATCGTTCCCTCCAGCAGGGGCTTCAGCCAGCGCTCCTTTTGCTCGGGCGTGCCGTAGCGCTGCAGTGTCTCCATGTTGCCCGTGTCGGGCGCCGAGCAGTTGAACGGCTCGGAGCCGATGGGCGAGCGGCCCATGATCTCGGCGAGCGGCGCGTATTCGAGATTGGTAAGGCCGGCACCGTATTCGCAATCGGGCAGGAACAGGTTCCACAGGCCGGCGGCCCTGGCCTTCTGCTTCAACTCCTCCATGACCGTGGTCGGTTGCCAGCGCCGGCCGGCTTGGCGCAGCGCTTCCACTTCCGCGTCGAACCGCGCCTCGGCGGGAATGATCTCTTCCTGAAGAAAGCGCCACACGCGCCGCTGCAGTTCCGCGACTCTTAGGGATGGCTCGAAGTCCATGACCGTTCCTTCGCATCCGGTTAGCGTTGTGCTGAAATTGTCTGCGCCAGTGCCCAGGCCTGCTCGGCCAACGGCTGCGCGTGGCGGCCGATGTCGGCGGCGTGCTCGCTTGATGCGGTGCCCTTGAGGGCCCGCGCGGCGATCCCCTGCAGAATGCAGACAAGACGGAACATGTTGAAGACAAGGTAGTAGGTCCAGTCCGCTTGCGGTATTTCGTAGGTTCTGCCCGTGCGTTCGAGATAGCGCCGCAGATAGGATGCCTCATCGGGAATGCCGAGTGTGGCGAGGTCGCGGCCGGCCAGGCCGCGCAACGCGGGCGGCAGGCGCCAGCTCATGCAATGATAGGCGAAGTCAACCAGCGGATCGCCGAGCGTCGAAAGCTCCCAGTCGAGGACAGCCAGGATAAGCGGCTCGGTCGGGTGATAGATGACATTGTCGATGCGGAAGTCGCCGTGCACGATGCATGTCTGACGCTGGCTGGGAGGTTGCTGCGGCAGCCAGTCAATCAGGGCGTCGGCCGCCGCGATGGGCTGTGTTTCCGACGCTCTGTACTGGCGCGACCAGCGCGCCAGCTGCCGCGCGACAAAGCTGCCGCCCTCACCGAAGTCGCCGAGGCCGACTGCGACCGGATCCACTTGGTGCAGCGCGGCCATCACGCGTCCGAGTTCGTCGTAGAGCGCGCCGCGCTGGGCTGGCGCCATGCCGGGCAACGAAGGGTCCCAAAAAATGCGCCCGTCCACGAAGTCCATAAGGTAGAAGCTGGTGCCGACGACCGAGCTGTCCTCGCACAGCAGATGCGCAGGGGCCACCGGGACGCCGGTACCGGCCA
This sequence comes from Hyphomicrobiaceae bacterium, assembly GCA_008933705.1. GTDB lineage: Bacteria > Pseudomonadota > Alphaproteobacteria > Rhizobiales > Hyphomicrobiaceae > AWTP1-13. Next base: position 110,554 of record WBUN01000009.1, on the reverse strand, counting down.
GCGCCGCGGTAACCCGGTATTCGCGGTCAACGGCATGCGCGGTCGGCAGCAGCGTGCCTATCGGCTTGCTCCGCAACACGAAGCGGCGCTTGCCGGCGGTGACGAGGAAGGTCGGGTTCGACTGCCCGCCTTTGCAGCGCTCCACCGCGATATGCCCGCCAAACCCGGGAAGGCGGGGTGCCAGATAGGCCGACAGTCGGTCGATATCAAAATCCTGGCGCGCTGCCGCACCTTCGGCGGTCTGCTGCATATCTGCACTCATCCAGCCCGTATCCCTCTCCGGTTAGCGAGAGTCATGGGATGACGGCCTCGTTTGCCGCCCATCTCACGCCGGCACCGCCTTGCACGCCGACGCCTGCGCCGCCTGGCGTGTGCTGTCGAGCTGTGCCAGCAGTTGCGCCCGCTGCTTTTCGACCTCGGCGACGTGGCGCCTCTTGACATGGCCGTAGCCGCGGATGCGTTCCGGCAGCGCCAGCAGCGCCGTGAAGATGTCGATATTGGTCGGCGTCACCTCGTGAAGCATGCGCTCGACAAGGGCCTCATAGTCCGCGATGAGCTGGCGCTCGAGCTTGCGATCCGCAGTGCGGCCGAACGGATCGAAAGGCGTGTGGCGTAGCATCTTGAGCTTGGACAGCAGCTTGAAGGCCCTGAGCATCCAAGGACCGAACTCTCGCTTTGCGGCCACGCCGGTCGCCGGGTCGGGCCGGCACAGAAGCGGTGGGGCAAGATGCACTGTGATGCGCCGCGGTTTGTCGAAGGCAGCGTCAATGCGCTGTGCAAACGCGGGCAGCGAGTACAGGCGCGCGATCTCATATTCGTCCTTGTAGGCAAGAAGCTTGGCATGGTTTGCGGCGACGGTCCGCGCCAGGTCGTGTCGGCCGGGCGCTGCGCGCTGTTCGGCATCGGCGACCGCCCGCACCAGCATTTCGTAGCGGGCAGCGTAGCGGGCGTCCTGGTAGGCCGTCAGATGCGCCTTATGATGCGCGACGATCTCCTCGAAAGTCTTCGGCAGGCTGGCGGCCGGCTTGGCTGCAGGCGCCGCCACGGCGAGCACTCGCTCCGGTGCGTGGGCCGCCAAACGCCCCCAGCCGAACGCTTCGAGATTGGCTTCGACGGAGACGCCATTCAGCTTGATCGCCTGTTCGAGCTCGGCCAGGCCAAGCGGGATCAGGCCCTTCTGGCACGCATAGCCGAGCAGGAACGGGTTGGCGTAGATCGCGTCGCCCAGCAGAGCCTCCGCTAGCCGGCTGGCGGAGACAAGATGGGCGCCGCCTTGGCCGACGGCCCGGCGTATGGCATCGGCGAGCGGTCGCCCATCCTGGGGTTGGTCCGGCACGATCGCGAAGGACGCAAGCGGTGTGACATGGTCGTTGACGACGGCACGCGTGCGCTCGGGACGACAGAGCGCTAGTGCATCCCGGCCGGCAGCGACAACCATGTCGCAGCCAATCACCAGGTCGGCCGATCCGGCCGGAATGCGGGTACCGTGCAGGCTGTCTGGTGTCGCCGCGACGCGCACATGACTGGTCACCGCGCCGTTCTTCTGCGCCAAGCCGGTCTGGTCGAGCACCGAGACGCCCATGCCGGATAGGTGCGCCGCCATGCCGACCAGCGCGCCGATCGTAACAACGCCGGTGCCGCCGATACCGGTGACGAGCACGTTGTAGCTGCCTGCGACGGGTGCCTTCGCTGGCTCGGGCAGATCGCGGGAGGCATCGGCCAGTGCACTTGCGCCGGCACCAAGCGCCGCTGCCGGCTTGCGCGGCTCGGCGCCATGAATGGTGACGAAGGACGGACAGAAGCCGTTGATGCACGAGAAGTCCTTGTTGCAGCTCGACTGGTCGATCTCGCGCTTACGGCCGGACGCCGTCTCGAGCGGCTTGATGGCGACGCAATTTGAGGTGAGGCCGCAATCGCCGCAGCCTTCGCAGACCGCCTCGTTGATGAAAACGCGGCGCGGCGGATTGGGGAATGTGCCGCGCTTGCGGCGGCGGCGCTTCTCCGCCGCGCAGGTCTGGTCGTAGAGCAGCACCGTCGTGCCCTCGACCTCGCGCAACTCGCGCTGCACGGCATCCAGCTCGCGCCGGTGGCGGATCGTCACGCCTGCGGCCCATCGTGTGGTGGGCGGATAGCGCCCGGGCTCGTCGCTGACGACTACAACCTGCCTGGCGCCCTCGGCGACAACCTGCTGCGTGATGCCCCATGGGGTCTGCGGTTTGTCGGGTGCCTGGCCGCCGGTCATAGCGACGGCGTCATTGAACAGGATCTTGTAGGTGATATTGACGCCCGCGGCCACCGCCGCGCGTATGGCAAGAATGCCGGAGTGACAGTAGGTGCCATCGCCGAGATTTTGGAAGACGTGCGTGTCCTTCGAGAAAGGCGCCTGTCCGATCCATTGTGCGCCCTCGCCGCCCATCTGGGTGAAGGTCTCGGTCCCGCGGTCAGGCATTAGCAACGCCATGGCATGACAGCCGATGCCGGCAAAGGCGCGGCTGCCCTCAGGCACGCGCGTGGAGGTGTTGTGCGGACAGCCGGCGCAGAACCAAGGTTGGCGCGGCGCGGCGCCCGCCGTCACCGGCACCGCGATCCTTTCGAGGGTCGTTTCGAGCCGCTCCAGAGGCGCTCGGTCCGCCACCGCTTGACGGCGCAGCCGCGCGAGAACAATCCGGGCGACTTCGCGCCCCGAGAGCTCGCCGTTGCCCGGCACCAGGACGGCACCTGCCTCGTCGGCCTTGCCGAGCAGGCGGGGCCGGACGTCGCTGTCGTAGAGGATGCGCGCAAGCTGTTCCTCGATGAGGCCGCGCTTTTCCTCGATGACGAGCAGCTCCTCCTGGTCGCGTGCGAATGCGCGCGCGGCCTGCGGCTCGAGCGGCCAGACGACGGCCGGCTTGAAGACGCTGATGCCGAGCGTCTCGCGCATTGCGTCGTCGATGCCTAAGTCATCGAAGGCGCCCATCAGGTCGGCCCAGGATTTTCCCGCTGCGACGATGCCTAGGCGGCGGCGCGAAACCTGATGGGTGATGCGGTCCAGGCGGTTGGCGCGCACGAAGGCCTGGACGGCTGGCAGGCGCACGCGCACCAGCCGACGCTCCTGGTCGAGCGCTCCGTCCGGCCGGCGGATGTGCACACCATCTGCCGGCATGCAGAAGTCTTCAGGCAGGCGGAAGGTGGCGCGTTTCGGGTCGATGTCGATCGAGGCCGATCCGTCCACGATGTCGGTGATGCATTTCATGCCGACCCAGACACCGGCATAGCGAGACAGCGCAAGACCAGCCAAGCCATGGTCGATGAACTCTTGTATCGACGCTGGGCTAAAGACCGGAATGCCGGCCGCAATCAGCGTGGGCTCGCTTTGATGCGCAACTGTTGAGGACTTGGCCATCGGATCGTCGCCCAACAGGGCGAGCACGCCACCGTTTGCGGACGTGCCGGCGAGATTGCCGTGCTTGAACGCGTCGCCCGAACGATCGACGCCAGGCCCCTTGCCGTACCAGATCGAGAAGACGCCGTCATAGTCGGCGCGGCCGCCGAGGACGACCTGCTGCGTGCCCCAGATCGCGGTCGCAGCCAAGTCCTCATTCAGGCCCGGTTGGAACTTGATCTGCGCCTTGTCGAGGTACTTTCGCGCCCTCGATAGCGCCATGTCGTAGCCGCCGAGCGGCGAGCCGCGATAGCCGGAGATGTAGCCCGCGGTGTTGAGCCCCGCCGCAGCGTCGAGCGCGCGTTGCAGCATGGGTAGCCGGACGAGCGCCTGCGAGCCGGTGACAAAGATGCGCCCCCGCTCCAGCGTGTACTTGTCCTCGAGCGTGACATCCGTCAGCCGCATTTGCCCGACACCTTCCCGAACACCTCCCGCAGCGACATGCCGGCGACCTTGCGGTCCCACGCGCCGGGGCCGATGCCGCTGGCGCGCAGCTCGGCCTTGCGGACCTTGTTGGTCGGCGAGCGCGGCAGCGCTTTGAGTCGCTCGACGTAACGCGGCACCATGTGGTGCGGCAGCTCGGCCGCGAGGAATTCGATCAACTCCGCCGGCGCCAGCTCGGCGCCGGCGCGCAATACGATCGATAACTTGATGTCGTCGTCGCCCTCGAACCCGGACGGCACCCCGACCGCCGCGGCCTCGGCGATGGCCGGATGGGCGCCAGCCGCGGACTCGATGTCATAGGAGGCGATGTTCTCGGCGCGCCTGCGGATCTTGTCCGTCACTCGGTCGACGAAGTGGACATAGCCGTCGGCATCGATCCGCCCTGTGTCGCCGGTATGGAACCAGCCGTTCCGCCAAGCCCTGAGCGTTGCGTCCGGCATGCCGAGATAGCCCTGAAACAGAATCCAGGGGCGTTGTGCGCGCACCACCATTTCGCCCGCTTGGCCGACGGGCAATTCCTCGTCCGTTTCCGGGTCGACGATGCGCAGATCGAACAGGGAGCGATCGACGCGCCCGCACGAGCCGAAGGGCGGCTTCTCGTGCATGCCCGGCCAGGTCACGATGCCGATCTCGGTCATGCCCCAGCATTCGAGGCCACGGACACCGAAGCGCCGTTCGAAGTCCTTGGCGATGCGGCGCGGGAACGGCGCGGCGAGCACGCGCGTCATCTTATGGTTGGCATCGTCGCCGGTCGGTGGCACGGCATGGATCATCTCCAGCATCGGCCCGTGGCCGTAGCCAATCGTGGCCCCAAATTCGCGCACCCGCGAAATCCACGCCTCTGGCACGAACCGGCGATCGAGCACCAGCTTGCTGCCGGCCAGGAGCGAACCATACGCGGCCATGAACTTGCCGGCCATGTGGAACATTGGGTGGAAGCAATACGAGACGTCGCTATCGCCGATCTCGACGCAATCGCGCGTCTTGTGCGCCGTCAGGTAGTTCTGGGCATGGGTGAGCAACACCGGTTTGGCCGACCCGGTCGTGCCCGATGTATAGAGGATCGCGGCAAGATCGCGGCCGTGCAGATCCTCGAGGCTGTTGTGCGCCGGCGCCTCCGCAAGCAGCGCCTCCCACGGCAGGATGGTCAGGCCGGCCAAGCGCTCGGACATGTTGGCTACCGCACCAACGACCACCAGATGGGTGAGCGCGCGAAGCTGCGAGCTGACTTCTGCGGCTGCGGGCAACGCCTCGGACGAGAGGACAAGGACCCTTGCCCCGCATGCATTGACCGCGTGGACGAGCGGGCCGCCACGATAGCTCGTGTTCAAGCACACCTCGATTGCGCCGAGAACGCCGCAGCCGAGCCAGGCTGCAATAACCTCGAGGCCGTTGGGCAGCATGGTCATGACGAGATCGCCCTTGCGCAGGCCGACGAGATCGCGAAGACCCCGGGCAACGCGATGCGCCAGGTCGCTGATCTCCCCATAGCTGACCAGCGGGCCGTCGACGACCTGGAGAAACGGGCGCGCCGGGCCTCTTGCGACGGCGGCCGCCAACGCATGGCGAACTGTCCAGTTCTCCATCTCCTTGTGCATGACCTTTGTTCCTGTCGGCGGGTGCTGCTCCGCGCGCGGAGCAGCAGGATTCCCTAGCGCTTCACGAACCGACCGTTGCGTACAACCGCGGTCTGCATCGCCGCGCCGGTCCAGCCGTCGTGGTTATCGCGGGTGTAGCAACTGAAGCCGGGCGTAAAGGCCTTGATCTCGCAGACCGCCTCGAGCGCATCGCGCAGCTTGACGCCGTCGATGTCGCCCTCGATCCTCGCAGCAGCAGCGACGATCGCGTAGAAGGCGTTGGCGGCAAGGATTTCGCCGAAGCCCTGCGGCGGCGTGCCCGCTTCGGTCAGGATCCTGGCGAACTCGGCGAGCTCGGGCGTCGGATTGCCCCAGTTGGCAAGCAAGGTGATGTTGACGCCCTCGGCGGCGGGACCGGCCGCGTCCAGGAACGACTTCTGTCCGAGTGCACCCTGCGCCCAGATCGGCGCTTTCAAGCCGACTTGGGTGGCCGCCCGAACAAAGGCCGCGCCAAGCGCCGGTGCGGACGCCTGCAGCAGAACCACGTCGGGTTCAGCATTGCGCAGACGCGTGGCCTGCGGCGCCAGGTCGGTGGCCGACAGCGGGGCCGAGACGGCCGCAACGACGCTGAAGCCCTTTTCCTTCGCCATGGTGGCAAGCATGTCGTGCATGCCTTTGCCGTAGGCGTCTTCCTGATAGAACAGGCCCACCTTCCTGGCGCCACCCGCAAGCGCGCGCTCAACCAAGTTGCGGCCGATCACGCCGTCCGCCGGCAACGTGCGGAACACCCAGGGGAAGTAATCCTTGTCTCTGGCGATGACGGCGTCGGTTCCGTTGGGCGCCAGCACAGGGATGGAGGCCTTGGCGGCGATCGGCGCTGCCGCCAGCGTGCCGCTGCCGATGGTCGAGCCGATGACCGCCACGACGCCGCCTTGCTGGGTCAGCTGACGCATGCCGCGTGCCGCCTCGGTTGGGTTCGTGGCATCGTCGTAGACGACAAGCTCGACCTTGCGGCCGTTCACGCCTCCCTCGGCGTTGAGCTTGTCGGTCAGCGCCTTGACCGCGTCGCGCTCAGGTATGCCGAACGGGGCGGCCGGGCCGCTGAGACTGAGCAAGAGGCCGATCTTGAAGGGCTTCTTGTCTGCGGCCGACGCCGGCATCAGTGCGGCGGCGCCGGCGAGGATGGCGGCGGCAGCCGCAAGGGCCACTCTGCGAGCAAGCTTGAGCATGCGGGAGTCCTCCTTTGGATGTCGTTTGAAAGCGCTGGTTCAGTTGGCATCGACCCAGCGCAGGATTTCGGCGCGGTGTTCGTCGAGACGCGGCGGGTTCCTGCGCACCGAGTGCGGCGCGCCGGACAGTTTCAGTGGATGGGCAACCACGGTTGCCTCCGTGCCATTGCCAATGCCGACCTTGGTCAGCGTTCTGTTCGCCGCCAGTTGTGGATGCGCAAGCGCTTCGCCGAGGCTTTGCACGGGTGCGCAGAGCAGATCCTCCTTGATGAGCCGGGCCGCGATGTCAGCGGTGTCGAGGGCGCGGAAGGCGTCGGCCAGGAGCACATGGATTTCATCGCGATGCTCGCGCTGTGCGGTCGCGTTCGTCAGGTGCGGCGCGGCGCTCGCATCGGCAATGCCGAGCGCCGAGCAGATCGACTTCAGCGGATTCTCACGAAAGAAGCCGAGGACCGTAATCCAACCATCGCGCGTCTCGAAGACGAAGTTCGGCGCCAGCTCGAACCAGTGAGTCGTCTTGCCGTGCATCAACTGTGTCGAGGCTTCCAGGCTCTGCACCGCCACGGCCGTGTCCAGCAGGTTGATGCTGACCTTCTGGCCTTCTCCTGTGCGCTCGCGATGCAGGAGAGCGAGGAGGATGCCTTGCGCCAGCGTCATGCCGGAGGCGAAATCGATGGCGGGAGGGTTGGTGAAGTGCGGCTTGCCATTGGCGGCGACGGATTCGCGGGCCATGCCGCTGAGCGACTGAATGATCAGGTCCTGGCCGCCCAGTCTTGAAAGCGGTCCGGTTTCGCCGAAACCGGTTGCCCACGCATAGATCAGGCGCGGGTTGCGGGCTCGCAGGGTCTCGAAATCGAGTCCGAGCCGCTCGGCGACGCCTGGTCGGTAATTGTGGATCAGCACGTCCGCCCGATCGAGAATGAGCTTCAGGATCTTCAGATCGTCGGCAGATTTCAGGTCGAGTGCGATCGACCGCTTGTTGCGGTTGACCGCCGCGAAATGCGAACTCATCATTTTCATGGCGAGGGACTGCGGATCGGAGGTGCGCATCACCTCGCCCGACCCGGACCGCTCGACCTTGATGACGTCGGCGCCAAAATCGCCGAGCGACTGCGCCGCGAGCGGGCCCTGGTAGACTTCGCTCAGGTCGACGACGACCAAACCGTCAAGAACGCCCATTTTGCTTCTTCCTCAGTCCTGCAACACATGCTTGGCGACGATCAGTCGCTGGATTTCGTTCGTGCCTTCGTAAATCTGGGTGATCTTGGCATCTCGCATCATCCGCTCGACCGGGTAGTCCTCGAGATAGCCGTATCCGCCGTGCAACTGCACCGCGTCGACCGTGACCGACATGGCCACGTCGCTGCACATGGCCTTGGCCATCGAGGCGAGCGCGCGCGCGTCCGGCGACCTGCGAAGGGCCTGTCCGATGGCGCGGTAGAGGAGCGCGCGGGCGCCCTCGATGCGGATCGCCATGTCACCGATCTGGCCGCGCACCATCTGGTAGCGCGACAGCGACTGGCCCATCGACATGCGTGCCTTGACGTAAGCGACGGCCTGATCGAGCGCGCCCTGGGCCACGCCGAGCGCCTGCGCGGCGATGACCGGGCGCGAATGCGCTAGCGATTGCGACATCCTGGACAGACCGCCGGTCGGACGGCCAACGACGCGGTCGGCCGGAATGCGGCAGTCGTTGAAATTGACGTCGGCGGTCGGGGAGCCGCGCAGGCCCATCTTCTTCTCGTTGGCGCCGAAGCTGATGCCCGGATCCTCGCGGCTGACCATGAAGATGCCGAACTCCCTGTCCTCGGTACGGGCGACGACCAGGTACCAGTCGGCCCATCCGGCATTGGTGATGAATCGCTTGACGCCGTTCAGCACCCAGCTGTCGCCCTCGCGCACGGCCCGCGTCGTCATCGCCGCCATATCGGAGCCACCCTGCGGTTCGGTTATGCACCAGGCCGTCTTCTTCTCGCCGGCGGCCACGGCCGGGATGATCTGGCGCTTGAGCACCTCATCGCCGAACTGCACCAGCGGGTCGAGCGTGCCCCAGCCGAGGCTCATCGTCAGCGCGGATGCCGAGCAGACGCGCGCCATCTCCTCCACAGCGATGGCCTGCATCATCAGGTCGCCGCCGCCGCCGCCATATTCTTCCGGCAGACCGAGCCCGATCAGACCAGTCTCGCGAAAGATGTCGTACTGCCTCTGCGGCGGTCCGCCGGTGCGGTCGAGTTCGGCCGCCAGGGGCTCGATGCGCTCGCGTGCGATACGGCGGATCGTGTCGCGGAATGCTTCGATTTCGTCCCAGTCGTTATCCCTGCCCTGCATGGGTTCTCTCAACCTTCCTCACAAGTCCCCGGGCGCTGCGAAGCACGGCGATGCGGCGGCCATTTGAGTGTGCGTGCGCCCTCGGCTGCATTGACCTTCACAAGGCGCTCAATTTCGCCTTCGCTCATGCCGATGGCAGCAAGCACCTCGGCGGTGCGATCGGCCATGTCGACTGGGGGAACGGTCGGCATGTCTGCGCCGAAACGCGGCGCGATTGGCGTGCGGCCCCTGCCCGCATCGGCATGGCGAGCGGCTATGTGCGGGTCGCTCCACACCTCGTCGGGCGCGAGCACCGCGCTCACGCAAGCGTCCTGCCCCTTGAAGCGCTGGGCCCACACGTCGCGCGCGTCGGCCATGAAGGCGGCCGCGAAGCGCCGCTCGAGGTCGGGCCAGATGGCCGGATCCATGTGATCCGGCACCGGATCTCGGAAATCGAGCACGCGCCACAGATTGCCAAAGAAGCGCGACTCAAGCGCACCCACCGCGACGTGGCCGCCATCGGCGCAGGCATAGCAACGGTAGAACGGGGCGCCGCCGTCGAGCAGTCCGGCGCCGCGGCGGGCCATGTGCTCTGTGCCCCACATGTCGAAGTGCATGCCCATCATCGAGAGGCAGCCATCGATCATGGCGACGTCGACCCAGCAGCCGCGGCCGGTCGCGTGTCGGCCTTGCAGTGCGGCGAGGATGCCGAGCGCCGCCATCAGACTACCGCAGGCGAAATCGGCGATAAGGTTGAGCGGCACGCAAGGCGGCCGGTCTGCGGGCCCCATGGCGCCGAGCACGCCAGAGACTGCAAGGTAGTTTATGTCGTGCCCGGCTTCCTGCGCGCGCGGCCCGGTCTGGCCGTAGCCGGTCAGCGAGCAATAGACGAGACGCGGATTGATGGCAGAGAGTTGCGCGTAGCCCGCCTCAAGGCGGTCCGCCACGCCAGGGCGGAATCCCTCGACGAGGACGTCGGCGGTGGCCACCAGCCGATGCAAGGCGGCGCGCGCCTCCGGTTGCTTCAGGTCGAGCTGCATCAGCGTCTTGCCGCGCGCAAGGGTCGGCGCGACCCCGGAGCCTTTTGCACCGACGGCGATTACCTCGGCGCCCATGTCGGCGAGAAGCATGGTGCAGTAAGGCCCTGGCGCAAGGCGGCTCAGATCGATGACGCGAACGCCTGCGAGTGGCCGACCGGCTGGAACGGGGATTGGGCTCATCACGCGGCCTCCTGCGGCTCAGCGCCGAGATAGGCGCGCAGGAGCCGCTCGCGGTCCCCGAGGATTTCCGCTCCCGTGCGCAGCGAGACGCGACCGTCGGCGATGATGATGACCTGGTTGGCCAGTCGCGCGGCAAAGGCCGCGTTCTGCTCGGCAAGGACCACGCCGATGCCGTTGCCGACAATGGCGCGCACAACCGCTTCGAGCGTGTCGTAGACGGCCGGCGCCAAGCCCTGCGTCGGTTCGTCGAGCAGGAGTATGCGGGGCTTCAGGCTGAGCGCCATGGCCAGTGCAAGCATCTGCTGCTCGCCGCCGCTCAGCATGCACGCCGGGGAGAAGCGGCGCTCGCTGAGGCGTGGGAACATCTGCTCGAGTTCCGCCTTCATGCGATCGAGCGCCTGTGCGCACAGGCGCCTCTGGGCGAGCTCGAGGTTCTCGGCCACACTCATCGCCGGGAAGATGTTGCCGCGAATTTCCGGCACGAAGCAGATGCCGCATTCCGAGCGCCGGTGTGCCGGCAAACCGTCAATGCGCTGACCGTCGAGGGTGATGCTGCCGGTCGACTGAACGAGGCCGCTGATGGCGCCGAGCAGGCTGCTCTTGCCGGCCCCGTTGGCGCCAAGCAGCGCCACAACGCCCGCCTGCGGCACGTCAAGGTCTATGTCGAAGCAGACCCGAATGCCGCCGTAGCGCGCCGTCACCTTGCGGCACTCCATGAGCGGCATAGGCATCACAGCCGGGGCCTTGGCCGCTGTGTCCGCCGCGCGCGGCGAAGCCGCTGCCGAGGCTTTGCCGGCAAAAGAGCCCAGATAGCTCCGAACGAATTCGGGCCGCTTGCTGACCTCGCCTGGCCTGCCGCTGCCGAGCACCCTGCCGCGATCGAGCACGGTCAGGTGATCTGACACGTCGGAGACGAAGCGGAAATTGTGCTCTACCAGCAGCACCCCTACGCCCTCGCTGGCCAGGCGGCGGATCTGGGCCTTGAGGGCGTCCTGCTCGGCGTGCGACAGGCCGGCCGCCGGCTCGTCGAGCAGGATGAAGCGCGGCTTGCCCATTACGGCGCGGCCGACGTCGATGAGGCGGATCGTGCCCACCGGCAGCTCGCCCATGCGCGCCAGCGCGAGATGGGCAAGGCGCAGCTCTTCCAGCACCTTCTCAGTGCGGTGATCGATGCCGGCCGCCTCGCTGCGGCCGCGTGGCGTCGCGAGGCAGGCAGCGAAGAGGCCGGACTTCAGGGACATGATGCCACCGCTGCGGATGGCATCGAAGACCGTCGATTCAGGGTCGATGCGTGGCGTCTGGAAGGTGCGGCAGAGGCCCAGCTGCACGCGCCGATGGGCCGGCAATTCGTGGATCGCCCGCCCATCCAGTCTGATGGCGCCGCTTGCGAGCCCGGCAAAGCCCATGATGGCGTTGAACAGGGTTGACTTGCCCGACCCGTTGGAGCCGACGACCGACGCAACCTGGCCCGGCTGCACCTCGATCGAGACGGCATCGAGCGCAAGGATGCCGCCGAAGCGAACGGTGACGCCTTCCGCCATCAGCGTCATCGGCCGTTCTCCTTTCCCGCGTCGGCGCCACGCTGCGCGCCGGCCAGAGCGGGCAGGCTCGTCAGCCCCTTTGGCGCGGCGAGAAGGACCAGCAGGAGCGTGCCGCCATAGAACATGCCGGCGGCTTCGGCGCCCGGCAGCAGGGTCGACAAGAGGGTGAGCGCGACGGCACCGACGATCGGCCCAAGGACGGTCGACACGCCGCCCACCATCGCCATGAGGAGAACCGAGATCGACACGGCGGGACCGAGCGACTCCGGGCCAAGATAGGAAACATGGTGGGCATAGAGCCAGCCGCCGAGACCGGCGATGCCGGCTGCCACGCTCAGCGCCACGCCGCGCATATGCCCGATGTCGATTCCGTCAGCGGTCGCCCGCATCGGGTCGTTGCGCACCGAGCGCATACCGGCACCATAGGGCGAGGCATAGAGGCTGCCGAGCAGGGCCGCCACGAGGGCGACCATGCCCCACGAGGCGACGTGTAGCCAGGTCGCGCTATCAGGACCCGGGACTGGCGGCAGGCCCGACAGGCCTATGTAGCCGCCCGTGAAATCACCGCCCTCGCGCAAGGCGATGTCGAGCATATGGCCGAACAACAGGGTCGCGACGGCGAGCGCCAGGTGCGACATGCCCGCAATGAGGCGCGCAAACGGATAGCCAAAGACCGCGGGCAGAACGATAGCGGCAGCGAGGCCAACGAGGGGATGCAGGCTGTAACGAGTCGAAAGTATCGCCGTCGTGTAGGCACCGAGCGCGGCAAACGAGGCTTGCGCGACCGACAGAATTCCACACAGGCCGAACGAAACGCCGACGGAAAGCGCCAGCAGCGCATAGACCGCCATCAGCGCAGACGTGTCAAGCCAGAACAGGTTGCCGGTAATCAAAGGCGCAGCAAGGACCGCGAGCGCAACCACGGTTGCGGCGGGAAGGAGTGCGGGCCGCCGCCTCATGCCCGTCCTCCCGCCATCTCGGTGCCGTGCATGGCCTTGAAGGCGAGCACGGCAAAGATGAAGGCAAATGGAAGTAGCGTTGACAGCTGGCTCGGTGCGAAGCCCGCACTAAGCGATTCGACGATGCCGATGACAACACCACCGGCAAAGGCGTGCAGCGGCCGGTTCAGGCCGAACATGATCGCGCCGCCGAGCGACGTGATGGTCAGCGGGACGGCAGACGAAAATATCAGCCCGGCGCCGTGCAGGGTCATGACGCCGGCGATGCCGGCAAGCGCACCCGCCAAGATGAAGGTCGCCAACTGCACCCGCCGCACCGGAATGCCAGCGATGGCGGCGCCGCGCGCGTTGTCGGCGCTGGCGCGCATTTCGCGACCAAGCATCGTGCGGTGCAGCAGCACGTAGACGGAGGCGGCAAGCACCAGGCCTATGGTCGCCGAGATCACCGATTGGCGGGCGATCGGCATGCCGAGAAACTCAACCGGCGCCGCGCCGGACTGGCGCACGAACGGATCCTTGCCGAAGAACGTCAGCACGAAGGATTCGACCATCATGGCGAAGCCGAAGCTGGCGAGGATGACGATCAGCTTGTCGCCCTGGTAGCGACGGGTCAGCAACGACGAGAGCACGCCGACCACGCTGGCGGCGACCATGGCCACGCAAATCGCCAGCAGCATGCCGACCGAACCGGGAGCGGCGAAGGAGACCGCGGCGGCGAGCACGACATAGGCGCCGATCGCCAAGTCAACCGTCCCGCTGGTGACGTAAACCAGTGCGATCGGGCAGGCGATCAGCCCATAGGTGACACCCAGCAAGGCACCTCGCACAACGAACTCGGCGAGCTCCATCGGTCCGTGCCCTTCAGTGTTCCGATGCTCGGCTGGCCATCTCCAGGGCGGCCAGCAGGAAGAAGCCCTGTCCGAACTGCGTCCAGCCAAACGGCACGCCGGGTCCTCCGGGCGGAACCGCAACGCCCGGGACCATGCCGCTTGGCGCGACCGACCCAGCCACCACTTCGAAGGCGCGCCGGGCACCATCCAGATAGCTTTCGTCGAGCAGCCCCAGCCTCACCGCACGCGAGACGACATAGCTGTAGATCAGGGTCGCCGACGCCTCCTTCTTGCTCGACGGCCCGTCGAGCACATGGCGGAAGAAGCCGGAACGGTCCTGCAGACGGGCCATGGCCTTGAGTGCGCCGACACCGACGCTCGCGATCATGGTGCGGCCAGGGTGGTCACCGATCAGCTCCAGAAGGTCGACGCTGGCGGCAATCAGCCAGCCGTTGCCGCGCGCCCAGAAGGTCGACTGCGGGAAGTGGTTCGGCACCTCGCACCAGGCGTGACGCGATAGCCCAGTATGCGTATCGACCAGCCGCCTGACGTGCACTTCAAACTGCCGCACTGCCTCGTCGACATAGCTGCGATCGCGCTTGATGGTGCCGTACAGGGCGAGGAACGGAGCCATCAGGTAGACCATGTCGATCCACAGTTCCGGGCCCTCGCCACGCGCCCAGAAGCCACCGTCGGAGGTGCGGCGCGTGCCCATCAGCGCACCGGCCTGCAGGTCCGCCGCCTGGAGATAGCGGCCATCGCGCGTGCGCTCGTAATACCGCAACAGCGGAACGCCCAAGCTCGCCGTCAGGGTCGCCGTCGGGGTGAAGCTCTTGATGTGGCCGGGAGGCGCATCGTAGCCGTCCGCATAGCTCAGATTGCCGTCATCGTTCTGCGTCGCGACGGCACGGTCGATCCAGCCCCGCCCCTTGGCCACGGCATCAGCGTCGCCCCACGCGAGAATGCCGCTCAGCGCCACGGATTTCTCCCAACAGTCGCGCTCGTCGTGATTGGCCAGCGCAAAGGCGGTGACGCGCGCCGCCAGCGAGTGGATTGCCGCCTTGTCCACCGATCCTCCTGCGCCGCCGGCCTGTCTTCGGCTTCCCGATGCCGGCGACTATACATACATACGCGTAGGTATGTAACGTAGTCGCCCTGGTATGTCAATGCTACCCCGGTGAAACTCCTGACCGAACGGGGGCGCAACCCTGCACTCAGCATGGGGCAGCGGCGGCGTGGCTTGCAGTTGGGGTTGCTCGTGGGGCCGCCTATGAGTCTGGACTATGGTGGATTCGATTGCATCGCAGAGGCGGGTGATGACGGTTGGGAGAAGCAAGAAGGCGGTTTCGCGCGAGACCAGCGTCAGCTTGATCAAGTCGGCGTCGCTGAAGCTCTTCGTCGATAAGGGCTATAGCAATTTCCGCGTCGAAGACCTTGCGGCTGCTTGCGGTTTCACGAAAGGCACCGTGTACCACTATTACCGCTCAAAAGAGGAAATACTCTT
The DNA here is from genome assembly GCA_008933705.1 of Hyphomicrobiaceae bacterium. Classification (GTDB taxonomy): domain Bacteria; phylum Pseudomonadota; class Alphaproteobacteria; order Rhizobiales; family Hyphomicrobiaceae; genus AWTP1-13. Next base: position 95,522 of record WBUN01000009.1, on the reverse strand, counting down.
GGAGCTGCTTGAGGATATCGAAGCATCAATTCTGCAAGAGCGGGAGAAGACCCTGAAAGAAGGCCCTGGTGATGCGACCAGTCGCTTGGTCCGCTTCCTGTACGGACATGCAAGCTACGCGATGCAGAATCCCTTGGAGTTCTGCTTGCTGGTGGTGATTGCGATGGAGTTCTCAAACTCGAATTGTCGGCTGGGGCGCAAGATACGCGCGATATTCAATCGGCTGACCGATGCGCTGGAAAGCCTAATCGAAGCAGGCCTAAGAACGGGCGAATTCTCATCGTCGCTGACGAGTCGCGATTTTGCGCGCGTGATCGTTGGCTGCTACAGCGGCAACGTTGTGGAGTGGAAGCGAAGCAAGTTTGATCCCGCTGTTGGAGAGGCTTTGGTCAGGGGCGTTAGAATTCTGATCATGAACACGCTAAAGCAGGGCAGGGGAATCTGAGGGTTTGTGCGAGGTGGCCTGGGATACCGGTTCGGCAGGGGCGTCAGTTGATGGGGACCTCGCAGAAACCTGATTGAACTGGGCCGCGGGCAGCGGGCGCGTCGGTTTTGGGGATTGATGACGGCAGCGGCAAGGTTCAGCGGTGTTGAGCATTGCGGTCGCGATGAAGAGCCCGGCGATGGGGGCGTCGCGCGCCGCATTGGAGCAGCGGTCGAAGCACGATGAGGCCAACAAGGGACGCCACGGCGTCGGTTTGGGCGCAGGCCGGGGCTGCGGGTGCTGTGACCGCCTCGGGCCGGGTAATGCATGGTACCGCTCTCATGACGTGTCACAGGCGTGCCACTGCGCCGTCGAGCGCCTGTTCGAGCAGCTTGACGTCGTCCATCGACATGCACAGCGGCGGATTGATCCGGAGCACATTCTTGTGCTGACCAGAACGGCCGAGAATAACGCCGTTCTCACGCGCACACTCCTGCACGCGCGAAGCCTCCTTGTCGGCCGGCTTCCGCATCGTGTGATCGGAGACGAACTCGATGCCCTGCATCAGGCCGCGACCGCGCACGTCGCCGATGACGTCGTACTTTGCTTTGAGTCGGCCCAACGTCGTGGTCAGGGCTTTGCCGACCTCGCGGGCGTTTTCCTGAATATCTTCTTCATCGATCGCAGCGAGCACCGCGCGGCCGGCCGCGCTGGCCATCGGGTTGGAGCCGTAGGTATTGAAGAACTTGCGCACGGTCATCGGCTCGGCCACTTCGCGTCGGGCCACCACGGCGGCAAGCGGGAAGCCATTGCCGATACCCTTCGACATCACCACGACATCCGGCACGACATCATCGATCTCGAAACCCCAGAAGTGATCGCCGGTGCGGCCGAACCCCGTCTGGACCTCGTCGATGATGCACACGCCGCCGGCACTGCGGACCAGTGCCGCGGCCTTGCGGATGTAGCCCTTGGGGACGGGGATAACGCCGCCATAGCCCTGGATCGGCTCGATCATGATGCCGGCGACTTCTCCGCAGGTTGCCGAGTCGATAACGCGGCGTAGATCTTCGATGTAAGGCTCGACGCCCGGGCCGAAGATGCCGCGATACTGATCGGGATTGTAGGCATGGACGAAACCGGGCGAGGTTGCCACCGGTTGGCGGCACAGAGCGAGGCCGCTCGCCGCCATCGCACCGAAATGCATGCCGTGATACGAGTTGCGCAGGCACAAGAGGTCAAAGTTGCGGCTATAGGTGCGCGCCATCAGGATCGCCAGGTCGATCGCCTCCGCGCCGCTGTTGACGAGATGCACCACCCAGTCTTCGCCAGCCGGCATCCGGGCGACGAGTTCCTCCGAGAACGCCACCGGCTCCGGATGATAGTACATCGTGGTGACGTGCTGGATCGCCTGCATCTGGTCGATGATCGCTTTGTTCACGCGCGGGTGGTTGTAGCCAACGCTGATGCAGAGGTTTTGTGCGAGACAGTCGAGATAGCGTTTGCCGTCGGCATCCCAGACATACTGCCGGTCGCCGCGGCTGAGCAGCAGTGGGCGCTCGAAGGCGGTAAAGGTCTGCAGTGACGGCGCCATATACTGCTCGCGTTTGCGGACGATCTCGTCATAGTCCCAAGTGGCGTCATTGAGCGTGGGGCGCTTCTTTGTCTGCTGAACCATCTGTCTCCTCGTTCGGCTATGGCCAGCCGCTGCAGCGGTCGGAGGTCGGCAGCATAGGATTGCAGAACCGCGCAACGAGACAGCACCAGATCTCTCAAAGTGCAGGGCCAGTGCGACAATCCTCCAATGTCATGGATGCTTACTGCGCAGGCATTCCTTGCTCCTGCATGGCAATGCCCGTCATTCGTGGTTGCTAGACCGTATGTCCCTTCCTTGAAGAGGCGACTCACCCTCGATGAGCGTTCGAGGGTTGCCCGGATGGGCCGGATAGAACCTCACACAAGGAGGGGACATACGGTCTAGGCGCCGTTCTGATGGAGCCAGTTCGTCGGAATTATGGGTCCAGAGCTTGTCAGCTGATTTGACGACTGCCTTAATCCGCATGCAGCGCCATGCGGAGGAATGAGCCGTGAGCAGCAAGGATGCGATGTGGCAGCAGCTTCTGCCATTGTCCCGGCAGTCCGAAGTCACGCTGCAGGGACAACTCCGGCGCGCGATCGCGCGCGCGGTTCTCAACCGTCAACTTGCGCCGGGGGCGGCGTTGCTGTCGTCACGTCGACTTGCGGAAATGCTGAAGGTCGGCCGCAACACCGTGACCTCGGCTTACCAGTTGCTGGTCGACGACGGCTATCTGATCGCGCACAGCAGAACCGGATTTTCGGTGAATCCCGAAGCTTTGAAGAACGGCGCCGAGGCTTTCAATTTCGACTCTTCTTCGTTCGGCGGGCGACCTGATTGGGACAAGCGAATATCGAGCACGACCTCGCATCTCTCTCACGTGGTGAAGCCGGCGAACTGGCGCTCGTACCGGTTTCCCTTCGTCTACGGCCAGTTCGATCCTACTCTTCTGCCGATGGCGGCATGGCGCGAGGCATCGCAGATGGCGCTGCGTTCACCGTCGGTGCAGGACTGGGCAGGCGATTGGGTCGATCTCGACGATCCGCTTCTGGTCGAGCAGATCCAGCAGCGGATCTTGCCTCGGCGCGGCATCTGGACTTCGCCCGATCGCATTCTTGTCACCATCGGTGCGCAACAGGCAATGTATCTGTTGAGTGCCGTTCTGTTTACGCGCGCGACCACAGTCGCCGTCGAACAGCCGGGGTATCCCGACATCCGCAACATCTGCTCGCTATTCGGTGCGCGCGTCGCCGGGATCCCGGTCGATGAACATGGATTGCGGCCGATGCGGCGGCTGCGCCATTGCAACTATGTCTTCGTATCGCCCAGCCATCAGAATCCGGCGACGGTGACCATGCCGCTCGGACGGCGAATCGAGCTTCTTCAAATGGCCGCGCAGCATGACTTCGTCATCATCGAGGATGACTACGACAGTGAATTGACGTTTCTCGGCGACGCGACGCCGGCGCTGAAGGCGCTCGATCGCGACGGGCGGGTGATCTATGTCGGCAGCCTGTCGAAAACGCTGGCGCCCGGTCTGCGGCTTGGTTTCCTTGTCGCTGATCCCGAGCTGATCGTCGAACTGCGCGCCATGCGTCGGCTGGTGATCCGTCATCCGCCGACCAACAACCAGCGCACCGCGGCCTTCTTCATTGCGCTTGGCCATTACAACACGCTGATATCGCGGTTGGTGCGTGCCTATCGCGAGCGCGCGGAGGTGGTGACGCAAAGTCTGCGAACCCACCTGCCGGAGGCGGTGTTCCAGCCGCCGTCAGGCGGCTCCGCCATGTGGGTCCGGGTGCCGGACGGCATTTCAATCCGTCAAGCCGCCGCGAAGGCGGCGGAGCAGGGGCTGCTATTCGATTCCGGTCATGTGTTCTTCGATCAGGATGACCCGCCCGACGTGTTCTTCCGACTGGCTTATTCCTCGATCCAACTCGATGCGATCGAGCCGGGTATCCGCCTGCTGGCCGAGGTTGTCCGCAGTCAGCTGTGAGGCAGGCGTGTCGTGCCTATGCCTTTAGCTCAGGTCGGCACGGGGTGCTGAGCTGACGTGAACCATCTGCAGCGGGTAGGTTCATCGATGATCCTTCGCATCGGCGAGGGTTCGCGCACGACGAGCTGCTCGATGACACGGGCGGCGATCCGGTCGATACCGTTGGTCTTGCGGCGGTTGTGCCGGAAGGCGAGCTCGTCGAGGTAGGCCTGGAGGTGCTTGGGCCGCACCGCGTCCGCCTCGGTCGAGAAGCGCGTCTCGAACTCCGTCGCTGTCTTGGGGAAATCACGCCACAGATCCTCCGGCATCGTGTGCGCCATGGCCCAACTCCTTGTTGAGCCATCGATACCTCACCATTGCACAGGAATTATGGGGATAGGCATGCAGGCGTGTCATGTCTGGTTCTTTGCATGCCAGTTGGGTTCACGCATTGCGGCGCATTCATTCGATCGGCGTGAGCCGGAATACTGGACCGGTCGATATCGGAGGCTGGCTCTATCGGGGAGCGTTACTCGATGATGCACTTCCGCTCATGGCAGCCCGGTCCGCCATCGTGTCAACGAGGACGATCTTGACGAACGACGTCACCATCTTCGCCGCGAAGAAAGTCATCACGATGAATCCGGCGCGACCTTATGCGACCCACCTCGCTGTGCGTGACGGCCGCGTGCTGTCGGTCGGCAGTCTCGACGAGGTGAGGCAGTGGGGTGGACGTGTCGACGAAACGCTGGCGGACAAAGTGTTGATGCCCGGCTTCGTCGAAGGGCATTGTCATGCCTTCGAAGGCGCCTTGTGGTCCTGCCCGTATGTCGGGTTTCATGACCGGCGCGATCCCAACGGCAAGCGGTGGCCCGGCCTGAAAAGCATTGACGCGGTGGTCGAGCGTTTGCGCGAAGAAGATCGTCGCCTTGGCGACGATCCGCGCCCGATCTTCGCCTGGGGCTTCGATCCGATGCATTTCGGCGATCGGCGCGCCGATCGCTCCGATTTCGACCGTGTTTCCAAAACCCGGTCGATGGCGATCCTCCATGCAAGCATTCACTTGCTGAATGTCAACAGCGCGCTGATGAAAGAGGCGGGTATCACGCGCGCGCTTAATATCCATGGCATCGTCAAGAGCGAGGATGGCGAGCCGACCGGCGAGCTGCGTGAAATGGCGGCAATGTATCTTGCCTACAAGGTGCTTGGCAGCCATTCGCCGCGACTTGACGCCACCGCGACACCGGAGCCGGTGTGGCGCTTTGCCAGACTCGCGCAGCTGAACGGCGTCACCACGGCGACCGATCTTCTGAATGAGCTTGGTCCTGCGACCGTCGCCAACTACCGAGCGCTGACGGTTGGCGAGGATTTTCCTGTTCGCGTCGTTCCTGCGCTCAACCCGACGTCGCGCTCGACCGACGACGGCATCAAGCTGTTGAAGGAACTGGTCGCGCTCGGCAACGACAAACTGCATTTCGGTATCGTCAAGATCATCACCGATGGTTCGATGCAGGGCTTTACCGCCCGGATCAAATGGCCACACTATTATGAGAATGGCCGCAACGGTCTCTGGAATGTCGCGCCGCAGGATCTGCGCCGGCTTGCCGAGGCCTATCACCGCGCCGGCTTCCAGCTTCATATCCATGTCAATGGTGACGAAGCGTCCGAGGCCGCCATCGAGGTGATGGAGGGCGTGCTTGGCGCCGCATGGCGGCCGGATCACCGGCATACGCTCCAGCATTGCCAGATGATCGACACTGCTCAGATCAGGCGGATGAAGGCGCTCGGCCTGTGCGCTAATCTTTTCGCCAACCACATCTATTATTACGGCGATCATCACTACAGCCGACTGCTGGGCCCCGACCGTGCCAACCGCGTCGATCCGGCGGCGACCGTGGTTCGTCATGGCGTGCCGTTCGCGATCCATTCGGACGCGCCGGTGACGCCGCTCAGCCCGTTGTTCACCGCCTCTTGCGCGGTCAACCGGCGCACGACCTCGGGGCGGGTGCTTGGCGAGGAAGAACGGATTTCGGTCGATGAGGCGCTGCGTGCTATTACGCTGGGCGCGGCCTATACGCTCAAGCTCGATCATCTGGTTGGTAGCCTCGAAGTCGGGAAGTTCGCGGACGTCGCGATCCTCGAGCAGGATCCCTATGGCGTGCCACCGCAGGATCTCGGAGCGGTCAAGGTCTGGGGTACGCTGCTGGGTGGAAAATTGTTCCGTGGTGCCACGCCTGCTGCCGAGATGGCGGAGCTAACGGCATGACACAGGTCGCGCCGATTCCGGTCACGGTGATTGGCGGCTTCCTCGGCGCCGGCAAGACCACGTTGGTCAATCACGTGTTGCAGAGCAATCTACCGATCCGCTTTGCTGTTCTGGTCAACGATTTCGGCGAGATCAACATCGACGCCGACCTGATTGCGCAGCATGACGGCGACACCATCAATCTCGCCAATGGCTGTGTCTGCTGCAGCATCGGCGACAGTCTGATTTCGACGCTTCTCAACCTGACGTCCCGCGAGGATCGGCCGGGTCATATCGTGATCGAAGCAAGCGGTGTCGCCGATCCGCTGCGGATTGCCGAGATCGCGATGGTCGACCCGGTCTGCTTTCAGCTCGAATCCGTGGTGGTTCTGGCTGATGCCGAGAATGTCCGTCGCCACGCTGCCGATCGCTATGTCGGCGATCTGGTTTACGACCAGATTGCTTCAGCCGATCTCCTGGTCCTCAACAAGATCGACCTGGTCGATGTGGTGACGCGTGCCGAGGTGCGAACCTGGCTTGATGATCAGCGCGGATCGACTCCGGTGATCGAGACCGTGGGGGCCGACGTTGTCGCCGATCTTCTGTTTAGCGCGCTGCCGCCACATCGCAGCGGGCGTAGTTCTGGTTTCCAGGTCGTCGCGACTCGTCAGGGGCATGACGCGCTGTTCGAGAGCGTCAGCTTTCAATCGGTTCACCCGGTGACGCGCGCTGCACTGGATCGCTTCGGTCAAGCACTGCCGGAATCCGTGTTGCGGGCAAAGGGCATCGTAGCGCTGGTGAACGAAGGGCACATTGCGTTTCATCGTGCAGGGCGGCGCTGGAGTCTTGAATCAGCCGGTTCGCCAGATGATGGGGTGGGCGCCACCCGCATCGTCCTGATTGGCTGCAAAGGGGATTTTGATGCGCCAGCGGTCGCGCGTGCGTTTACGCAGATGCTCGACGACAGCACGGGACAGGCTACCACAGCGCGTGTGATTTGCAGATAACGAGGGGGCAGGAGGAGAGGTCATGCAAGAGCGCGGCTTGATTCAGACGCTTCTGGGCTTGGCGGCGACAGCCGCCCTGCTGGTATCGACACCAACGGCGCGGGCGGAAACGACGCTTCGCATTGTGATGCATTCCGATCTCAAGATTCTCGACCCGACATGGACCTGGGCCTACATTTCCCGCAATTATGGCGCCATGGTCTATGACACGCTGTTCGCACTGGACAAAGATCTCAAAGTCCAGCCGCAGATGGTCGATACCTATACTGTCAGTGACGACAAGCTGGTTTATACGTTCAAGCTGCGCGATGGTTTGAAGTTCCACGACGGTGCTCCGGTCACCGCGAATGATGTTATCGCGTCGCTCAAGCGATGGGGCGCACGTGACAGTTGGGGGCAGCAGCTTCTGGAGTTCACCAAGTCGCTCGACGTGGTGGATGACAAGACCGTACGTCTGACTTTGCGCGAGCCTTATGCGCTGGTGCTCGAAGCGCTGGCCAAGCCGGGCTCGCTGGTGCCGTTCATCATGCCGGCGCGGGTCGCGGCTGACGAACAGATCACCGACACCATCGGGTCCGGACCGTTCATTTTCAAGAAAGATGAATGGCGCCCGGGCAACAAGGCCGTGTTCGTCAAGAACCCCGATTACAAGCCGCGCAGCGAACCGGCAAGTGGCCTTGCGGGTGGCAAGGTTGCAAAGGTCGATCGTATCGAATGGATTTCGATGCCTGATCCACAGACCGCGGTGAATGCGCTGCTGGCCGGCGAAATTGATGTGATCGAAAGCCCGCAGCACGATCTATTGCCGCTGTTGGAGGCGGACAAGAACATCGAGCTCCGCGCGGCGAGCAAGCGCGGCCAGCAATACATGCTGCGGTTCAACTTCAAGTTCCCGCCATTCAATGACGAGAGGGTGCGTCAGGCCGCGCTCGCAAGTCTGAGCCAGATCAACTTCTTGCAGGCCGCGGTCGGTAGTCCGAAATACTATCGGACCTGCCAAGCCCTATTCGGCTGTGGCACGCCCCTCGCCGAGAAGGTGGAAGGAGACTTCCTTCTGAAGTCGGATTTTGCAGCCTCGAAGAACCTTCTCAAAGAAGCTCGCTATGACGGCAAGCCGATCGTGATCTATCAGGCCACCGACGTGAACTCGCTCAATCCGCTTGGGCCGGTGGCAGCTCAATTGCTGCGTAAGGGCGGCTTCAATGTCGATCTTCAGGCGATGGACTGGCAGACACTGATCGCCCGCCGCTCCAAGGGCCAAACCATGGCCCCTGCCGACGGTGGCTGGAACATCTTCCTGACCACATGGGCGGTCGAAGACATCATGAATCCGATCGTCAGCGTCGCGCTGTCGGGCAAGTGCGACAAGGCCTACTACGGCTGGCCGTGCGACGAGAAGATCGACGCGATGCGCCTCGATTTTGCCAAGGCGAGCGATCTTGCCAAGCAGAAGAAGATTGCCGCTGATATCCAGAGCCACGCCTACAAGTTCGGTTTCTATGCGCCGCTTGGCGAATGGACTGGCCCGTCCGCCTGGCGTCGTGGTCATGTCGGTGGCGTGCTGGAGGCGCCGTTCCTGGTGCAGTGGAATATCTCGAAGAAGTAGCGGTGCCGCACCGAACCGGGGGAAGGTATGGCCGCATTCGTGATCCGCAGAATTCTCGCCACCATCCCGGTTCTTGGGATGGTGGCGGTGATTGTGTTCCTGATCCTGCGGCTGACGCCGGGTGATCCGGCGACGTTGCTCGCGGGTGACAATGCGACGCTGGCGCAGATCGAGGAGATCCGTCGCCATCTCGGCCTCGATCGCTCCATCGTGGTGCAGTTCGTCTCATGGATAGGTCATCTGTTGCGCGGCGATTTCGGCGAGTCGTTCTTTTTCAAGATGCCGGTCGCTGCCCTGATCGCGGACCGGATTCAGCCGACGCTGTCGCTTGCGCTGATGACCCTGATCTTCACAATTGTGATTGCCGTTCCGATGGGCGTCATTGCCGCAAATCGTCGGGGAACATGGGTCGATCACGCGGTGATGACGTTCTCGGTCGGCGGCTTCTCGATTCCGGTTTTCGTGCTCGGCTATCTGCTCATCTATGTGTTTGCGATCCGCCTCAACTGGTTTCCGGTGCAGGGCTTCAAGAGCTTCGATGCCGGGATCAGGCCTTTCCTTTCGCATCTTCTGCTGCCGAGTTTGACGCTGTCGGTGGTCTATATCGCGCTGGTTGCTCGGATCGCACGAGCGAGCGTCATCGAAGTGCTCAATGAAGATTACATCAGGACCGCCTATTCCAAAGGCCTGACCAACCGCGTGGTGCTGACCCAACATGCGCTACGCAATGCCGCTATCCCCATCGTAACGGTCATTGGCATGGGCGTCGCTCTGCTGATCGGCGGCGCCGTGGTGATCGAGAGCGTCTACAACATCCCGGGACTTGGCCGGCTGACAGTGGATGCTGTGCTGAGCCGTGACTATCCCACCATTCAGGCGATGGTGCTGCTGTTCTCTTTCATCTACGTGATGATCAACATGCTGGTTGATCTGAGTTATGCGGTTCTCGATCCGAGGATTCGATATTGACCAACAGCCTCAACGTTGCGCCAGCCATGGTCGTTGAAACTCCGACGAAACGAGCGCCGTCCGCGCTGTTGCGCGGGCTGTTTCAGAATCCCGCAGCTACGATCGGCGCTACGCTGCTGGTCCTGATCATTCTCGTTGCTGTCCTTGCTCCGTATCTCGGCACGCTCGATCCGACCGCGATCGATCCGGCATCGCGCAACGCCTTGCCGGGATCAGTCAGCACGCTCGACAATGGAGTTGGCGGCGAGCGCAGCTATACGCACTGGATGGGCACCGATTCACTCGGCCGCGATATCTACAGCCGCGTCCTGTATGGTGGGCGGGTGTCTCTTATCGTCGGGCTCAGCGTTGCGACGCTCAGCCTCGGATTCGGTCTGCTGATCGGTCTGGTTGCCGGGTACGTCCGCTGGGTTGACGCGGTGGTGATGCGGATCATGGACGGATTGATGGCAATTCCGTCGATCCTGCTTGCGATCGCGCTGGTGTCGCTGTCGAGCGCCGGACTTGGAAATGTGGTGGTAGCGATCACCATTCCCGAAATTCCGCGAGTCGTGCGTCTGGTGCGCGCTATCGTTCTGTCGGCTCGCCAGGAGCCTTACGTGGAGGCGGCGATCTCAGTCGGCACACGCACGCCGATGATCCTGTTTCGTCACATCCTGCCCAACACCATCGCGCCGCTGATCGTGCAGGGGACCTACGTGTTCGGATCGGCTATCCTGCTTGAAGCGATCCTGAGCTTCCTCGGCGCTGGAACGCCACCGGAGCATCCGACCTGGGGCAACATCATCGCTGACGGTCGTGCGTTGTTTCGCATCTATCCGCACACGCTGCTGTTTCCCGGCATTTTTCTGGCGCTGACCGTGCTCGGCGTCAATCTGCTCGGCGACCAGCTTCGGGATACACTTGATCCTCGCCTTGCGAAGCGAATCTGACGGCGATTGCCCGAAGGACACATGCTGGACGTGACGACAAATCCAGAATCGAAGGCGCAACGAGCGCAGCAGGACGAGCCCATCCTGACTATCGAAGGTCTCAGCGTGGCCCTGCCGCGCGGCGCGGATCGGCCGTTTGCGGTCGAGAATCTCGACCTCGAGATTCATCGCAAGGAGACGGTCTGTATCGTTGGCGAATCCGGCTCAGGCAAGTCGGTGACTGCGCACACTGTCATGGGATTGATCGGCGCAACGCAACTCAAGCCGGTTGCCGGGCGGATCATGTTCGATGGTGCGGATCTTCTGCAGATGCCGCCGGATCGCCTCCGCGCGCTGCGGTGTGTCGGCTTGTCGATGATCTTTCAGGAGCCGATGACTGCGCTCAACCCGATCATGACCTGTGGCGCACAGATCGACGAGGTGCTGCGCTGGCACACCGATCTCAACGCAACCGCGCGGCATGTCGCTATCGTCCGGATGCTGGAGGAAGTCAACTTGCCGGACCCGGAGCGGATCATGGCGGCTATCCCCCAACAGCTCTCGGGCGGGCAGCGTCAGCGTGTTCTGATCGCGATGGCGTTGATTCTTCATCCTGCGCTTCTGATCGCTGACGAGCCAACGACGGCGCTCGACGTCACGACGCAAGCGCAGATTCTCAGGCTACTGAAGAACATTCAGCAGAATCGTGGCATGGGTATGCTGTTCATCACCCATGACTTCGGCGTCGTCGCCGATATCGCCGATCATGTCATCGTCATGCAGCATGGACGCGTCGTGGAGGCAGGACGCGCGGAGGATGTGCTGCTCCGCCCCCAGCATGCCTATACACAGGCGCTGATCCGCGCGGTGCCAAATCCGAAGCCGAAGAGCAGGGTCGAACGGCAGGATGCGCCAGTGGTGCTCGCCACCAGCGATCTTGGCAAGACTTATGCGACCCGGCCGTTGTTTGGCGCGCCGCGCAAGATCACCGCGATGCATGGTGTCAGTCTGGAGGTGCGCCGGGGCGAAACGCTGGGCATCATCGGGGAATCAGGATCGGGAAAAACGACTTTCGCGCGTAGTGTGAGCCGCCTGATCGAGCCGAGCAGTGGCGCCATCATGTTCGAGGGTACGAACATCGGCAGCCTGAATGGTGAAGCGCTGCGCCCATACCGGCGCCAGATTCAGATCGTCTTCCAGGATCCTTATCGCTCGCTCAACCCGCGCCGCAAGATCGGGGACTCCATTGTCGAAGGACCGGTCAATTATGGTATCGGCCGGGTTGAGGCAATTGATCGCGCACGCCAGTTGATGACGTTCGTCAGCCTCAACCCTGAGGCGCTCGACCGCTATCCGCATCAGTTCTCCGGCGGCCAGCGGCAGCGCATCTGCATCGCGCGGGCACTCGCCATGGAGCCGACGCTCTTGATCGCCGATGAAGCGGTGTCGGCGCTCGATGTCTCAGTTCAGGCACAAGTGCTGGAGCTTCTCAACCGGGTTCGGCGCGAATTCGATCTGGCGATGCTGTTCATTACTCACGATCTGCGTGTCGCAGCCCAGGTTTGCGATCGCGTCGCTGTGATGTCGAAGGGCGAGGTTGTCGAATGCGATTCCGCCCAAGCTATCTTTCAGCGTCCGCAACACGCCTATACCCGATCGCTACTTGATGCGATTCCCGCGCGTCATTGGACATTTGGAGAGATGTAATTCACCAGTGATTGTCCGCTCCTGTGAAGGCTTTCGGACGCGAGGCGGCGCGTATTCCCAACGTCGGCGCCTCGACGGCGATCCGCTGGATGGGGCGCTGGAGGGCGACAGCTCGCGTCGATGCCAAGCAGCGAGCCAATGCAGACGCCGACCACGTCCGCAATGCGGTTGGTGGTGGTTTCGGAGAGCTGAACGGCTAGTTCCAGTTCGCGTTGGCCCGGACCAGGGTGGCGAATATCTGCGCGCCTGAGCCCATGGCCGCGATACCGCACTGAACCGCAGGATGGAGGTGTTGCGGCACCTGGATGGTGCCGATCACCAAGTGCCACCGGGCGTGCCGTCCTCAGCTGTCACCACCCCGGTCTGCAACGCAATGCCGATCACTCCGGCCAGCGACGGCCATTTTCTGTGTTTGCGCATCCTATTGACCCTCCATCCAATGGCCCCACGCCACCAGTAGAGCAGCGGAGGCCGCGGTTCCCGAGGGTCGAGCTCAGTCCGCCTTGACATCGGCGCCTCGCACGATCTTGCCCCAGCGCTTCATCTCGCTCAGGACGAAGGCGCGAAACTCGTCGGGTGTCGAGCCCACCGGAGCTGCTCCGAACGTCAGCAGGCTCGCCGCCACGCGAGGCTCCCGCAAGATGTTGGCGATCACATCGCGCAGCTTCGCCACAATGCTGGGCGGCGTGCCGGCCGGCGCGAAGACGCCGTACCAGGCGGTCGCCTCGTAGCCCGGCACACCGGCTTCGGCGACCGTAGGGATGTCCGGCAGCTGCGGAGAGCGGCGCTTCGTTGTGACTGCGATCGCCCGGATCTGGCCCGACGTCACATAGGGCATCAGCGAGGCCATATCGCCGAAGGTCAGGTTGATGCGGCCGGTCAACAGGTCTGGCACCAGCGCAGCAGCCCCGCGGTAGAACACCTGCAGGAACTTTCCACCGGTGAGCGTCTCGAACAGCAGGGACGCCAGGTGCTGCGACGCGCCCTTGCCCGCGGCGCCATGTGTCAACGCTCCTGGTTTCTCCTTCACGTGGGCCGCCAGCTCCGCCACCGAGCCGATCGGAACCGAGGGATGCAGCACGACCACCATCGGCAGGCTCGCCACCTGCGTCACAGGGGCAAAGGCCGTCGCCGTATCGTAGGGCATATTGTCGAACAGCGCGGCGTTCACGGCGTTGGTGCCGATTGCGCCCATCAGCAGGGTGTAGCCATCGGGGGCGGCTTTCGCCACGGCAGCGGCGCCGATATTCCCGCTCGCACCAACCCGGTTCTCTATGACGACCGGCTGGTTCCACCGCTTGCGTAGCTCCTCGCCGATCAGCCGCGCGAGCACATCCGTCGCCCCGCCGGCAGAGAAGGGCACAATGATATGGATGGGCCGCGATGGGTAGCTGTCGTCGCCAGTTGCCCGCCTGCCGGTCGCCAGGGCGGCAAGGCTACTGCCACAGATAGTCAGGAACACCCGTCGCGTACGCCGTGCGGCCATCATGTGAAGCGACGCTGGCCTCTGATCCTCGCTCATTCCTTCCTCCCTTGTCATAGGCCCACACTACAACTAGGATCACGGCGTATCAAGAGAAATGGATCCATGATCCAATCATGTTGACTCATATGGAATCTGGGGTTCTTGCTCAAGAGTGCGCGCACTCGCCGGTTGATTTGGAGCCAGTGGATCCCAGCTCATCACCAGAAGGTCTCAAGGAGCGAGCCTGATGCACATCAAGATCTACGATGCCGTGGTCATCGGCGCCGGCAGCGCGGGTATTGCCGCGGCGGTTGCGGCCGCCCGCAACGGGGCTCGCACCGCGCTGGTGGAAGCCGGCCCGTCGCTGGGTGGCGAGCTGCTCACCGGCATGACCATTGACGGTGCCATCAACGCCCGCGGCGAATGGATTATCGGCGGCGTTGTCGGCGATCTTCTCGATCTGTGCCGCAAGCTTGGCGGTTTTGTCGCGCCCCTCAACGACTGGCGCCTTATCCATTACGTGGCCTACGACCCGGAAATCATGAAAATCGCCATTCCCCAGCTGGTGTTCGGCGCTGGCGTCGACGTTCACCTGAACACCTTTGCAACTGATGTGGTCCGCGACGGCAATCGGGTCGCCGGCGTGATCGTGCGCAACAAGAACGGCAATACCCTCCTCACCGCGAGCGCGTTTGTGGATGCATCAGGCGACGCCGACCTTTGTTCCATGGCCGGCGGGACGATGCTGCCGCACGAAGGCATGGACAACCCGCAACCCGTATCGATGATGTTCCGCATGGCGGGGGTGGATGCCGAGCCCCTTCTGGATTTCGTGCGGGCCCATCCCGAGCATGTGGCAGTCGGCGAGAGCGACGCCATCCGGGGCGGGCGCACCGACGCGGAAATCGTCGAGGAGATCTACAGGCAGGGCCAGCCCTGCGTGTTCTTTCGCGGTGATGGACCGCTGCTGTCCAAGGCCATCGCGCGCGGCGAGATGTATCCGACCGCGCTGATCATGATCCAGCCGACGTGCCCCCCACGCAAAGAGGTTTGCATCAACTCGACGCGCGTTTCGCTCAAGGACCCACTGGCGCCGGCAGAGCTCAGCGGTGCGCTGCGCACGCTCGTGGAGCAGGTGCATCGGTGCAGCGCCTTCCTCGTCGGCAATGTGCCCGGCTTTGCCCACGCGACGCTCTCGGGGCTCGCACCGCGCGTGGGCATCCGCGAGTCGCGGCGCATCGAGGGGGATCATGTGCTGACCCGCGATGACGTTCTCGAAGCCCGCAAACGGGAAGACGGGGTGGCCAAGGGATGCCACCACGTCGATATCCATCAGGCCGGCACGGGACAGATTCGCATTCCGGTCGCCGGCGGTGGATCATATGACATTCCGCTTGGAAGCCTGCTGCCCAAGGACATCGACAACGTCGTCGTGGCTGGCCGCTGCCTGTCAGCTTCCAGGGACGCGCACGGGTCCGCTCGGGTCATGGGTAGCTGCCTAGCCATGGGTCAGGCGGCCGGCACGCTCGTGGCACTCGCCCGGCGCCAGAACGGACCGGATCTTCGCTCCGTCGGCTCGGCGCGGCTGCGCAACACGCTCAGGGAGCAGGGTGCCATTCTGGATGGCACGGCCTGACCAATGATGGCTCGGCGCCACTCCGGGCGGTCCCGCAGAAAGATGCGCGCGGATCCATGCTCCAAACGCCGAGAATGTGCTAGGTTGGCGCCCAATTCCTTCCTATCGGGACACACAGATGGCGCCAGCACGTCGGTTCAAGAGCACAGCAGACTATGCCACGGCGGAGTTGCAGCAGCTCATCCTCCGCGGTGTGCTGCGCCCAGGGGAAAAGGTGGATCAGATCGAGATTGCGGCCCAGCTCGATGTGAGCCGGCACCCGGTGCGGCAAGCGATCGAGCGTCTTGCGGAACGCGGCTTCATCCACCTCAACCCGCATCGCAGCGCCGTTGTCGCCGAGATCTCTATCGCCGACATGGACGAGCTCTACCGGGCGCGCAATCTCATGGAAGGATGGGCCGCGCGCGAGGCATGGCCGCGGTTTACGCCCACGCTCATCGACGAGATCCGGCGACTGCACACTGTGTTGAGCAGGACCGATCCCGGAGACAATCTTGACGACTACATGGTGGCCAATCGAGATTTCCATCTCGCGTTCTATCAACCGTGCGCCAACCGGCACATGATGCGCAGCATTGTCACCCTGTTCGACCTGTCCGAGCGCTATCAGCGCACCGCCCTGCACTACGAGAGCCGGCACAAGCGCTCCAAGCGCGAGCACGAGCGGATGGTCCGCGCATTGGAGGACGGGGATTGCGATGCCCTCATCAGTGCCATCAAGGCGCACAACAGCGGCTCACAGGCCACAGTAAGGGTACACATCAAGGCTGAGGTGCAGAGAGTCGACGCCTGAGTAGCCACGAACGCGAGAAAGGGTGACCCATCATCGACAAGGTATCCCCAACCGTCAGGGGTGGTAGGCCCCTAGCGGGGGCTCGATTTGGCCGAGACCGACACATGGTCTCCGCGCCGATTTAGACGCTCCCGAGGCTGTAGCGACTGCGAACCTCTCGATGATAAGCTCGGTGTGGATGAGAACCGGATCCGGATAACCTCCCGCTGGTGATCCGCATCAGCCGTACTGTTCGGCAGGCCTCCTCTTCGTAATCTACGCCATGCCGCACAAAGCGGCCATCGATCGCGCTTCAACGCCTTCCCGCAGCGGTTCGAAGTCAGGCCGTCGCGAAGGGGGACGGGTCAACTGAGTTGACGTGAAATCACGCCCCCGAGCCACCTCACGGCTCGCTCGAGCGACGGTGACCACGGGTGCCCACAGTTCAGCCGAATGAAGTTCCGATAGGCCCTGCTCGCAGAAAAGATCGGACCAGGCGCAATTCCGATGTCCATTGATGCAGCCTGCTCGAACAGGGAGAAGGCATCGCACCCTTCCGGCAGTCGCACCCAGATGACATAGCCACCGGTCGGATGGGTTAGCGCGGTGTGCTTTGGAAAATGCTTGTCTACCGCGTCGGTCATCTGGTTCACCTGCTGCATCAGCTTATGCCGAAGCTGCCTCAGGTGCCGATCGTAGGCGCTGTTGTCGAGGTACTGCGCAATGGCCCTCTGGGGCGGGATGGAGGTGCCGAGCGTGCTTATGAACTTCTTGCCGAGCAGCTGATCTCTGAAGCGCCCACTGGAAACCCACCCGATCTTGTAGCCAGGTGCGAGCGACTTCGTGAATGACCCACAATGCAGGACGCCGCCGCCCTGATCGAACGCCTTGGCGGCCCGGATGTGCCGGTAACCGAACTGAAGCTCGCCATAGACATCATTCTCGATGAGGGGGATGCGATGCTTGGTGAGCAAGGCGACCAGCTCGAGCTTCTTCTCCTCGCTCATCGTGAAGCCGACCGGGTTCTGGCAATTGGTCATCAGCAGACACGCTGTCACCGGGTATCTGCGCAAAGTGTCCGATAGAGAGGAAAGGTTCAGCCCTTCACGCGGATCCACCGGCATCTCGATCGGGCGCAGCTGGAGATGCTCAATGAGAGCCAAGCCGGAGAAGAACATTGGCGAGTCGACAACGACGACGTCACCCGGCTTCGTGACAGTCTGGAGCGACAGGCTGATCGCCTCCATGCCGCCGCACGTAATCACGATCTCGCTCAATGGCACGGAATAGCCGAGCTTCAAATAGCGCTGCGCTATTGCCCGCCTTAGCTCAGGCAATCCCAGCTGCAGATCCTCGATCGAATCTATGTACGTCCCGCGGCGTCCGCTCGCCGCCAAGGCTCGGTTCAGAGCCTGGAGGGGATACAGGGAATGACTGGGGAAGGAGGAGCCAAGCGAGATGGCCGGCGACCTGATGAGGCCACTGAGAATTGTCTGAATTCGTTGCGGGCGGCTGATTTCTACCAGCCGAGGCCTTTTCAGGCTCGCGCTCGGTGAGAGCAGGGAGCTTAGCTGCCGTCCCTGCACATAGTAGCCGGATCGGGGCCGGGGCTCGATCAATCCGCGCATCTCCAAGATGCCATAGGCTTGCACGATCGTTCCCTTGCTGACCCGGTGGGATGTGCTCGCCTCTCGCACGGACGGGATGGCGTCGCCCGGGCGAAGCGCGCCGGACTTGATGAGGGTCGCAATGCCGTCGGCGATCTCCAGGTAGCGCGCCACGGCGCCCTCCGGCTCGGACTGTACCAGTCGACTATCGGCTGATCTGTAACTGTCCACGGACGCTAGATCGACTTCAAATCGCAGGCAACATGTCGAATGACGTGAATCGACGCGCGCAACGGAACGTCACGCGAGCGGAGGCATGTCGCGGCGACTAGACAGATCTGCTCTTGTCGCCTCGCGAGCCGACATGCAAACCGGTTCTCTCGTTTTGGCCGTCGTCCAAAGCTCCGACCCCAAGGCATGAAAGGGCCACTTCCAGATGATGTACGACCGCTTTGACAGCTACACATTCGGCCCTCTGCACATGGTTGTTTTGGGCGTGCTGTTGATCATTCCATTCTGGCAGCTGTTTTCGAAGGCTGGGTATTCCGCCTGGTGGAGCTTCTTGATGATCATCCCGCTCGTGAACCTGATCGCTCTCTACGTGCTCGCCTTTTCGAGTTGGCCTTCGTTGAAAAGGACCGCGTAACCATCGCTGATGAGCGCGAAGTTGCGCCCGGCGACGAAGTCCACCCGCAGTGCCACTTGGTGCGGCCACTCGCGATCGATTGTACCGGCCCTCCGGGGCCAAGGAATAACAAGGCCATCAGGCACACAGTGGCTCAAGCGAAAAGCGTTGGAGGAGATGTGATATGGCCGAGGCGGAAGCGCCTGTTCGATACATGGAGCGCACGAGATTTTACTATCGAGCGCTCGGTTACGAGAACGACTATGTCTGGGCTCACAACGACGATGTCCCATTTGCCCGGCCGAGGAAGCCTAATCGGGAGTTGGCCGTTGCGCTCGTGACAACGGCCGGGCCCCCTGATGGATCGAACCGTGATGCGCAGAACCGGAAGCAAGTATGGTCGGGCCAGGTTGCCAGCCCACCTGTTAGCTTTGACACCGATGTCGCCTGGGATAAGGAGTCGACCCATACAGACGACCGCGAGACGTTTCTGCCCATCGATGCAGTAAAGCGCCTTGTCGCGGATGGAACGCTTGGCAAGCTTTCAGCGCGTTTCCATTGCATCCCCACAGAGTACAGTCAAAGAAAAACGAACGAGCACGACGCGCCGGAACTCCTGAGGCGGCTGCGCGAAGACAAGGTCGACGCGGCGATTTTGGTGGCCCTCTGTCCCGTTTGTCATCAATCAATGAGCTTGGTTGCCCGTCATCTTGAGGCGAACGGGGTTCCAACCGTAGTCGTCGGCTCCGCCCTCGACGTTGTCGAGCATTGTGGCGTGCCGCGCTTCCTATTCAGTGATTTTCCGCTAGGCAACCCCTGCGGACATCCTTGGAACAAGGATATGCAGACGGAGACCATGCGCCTTGCACTGTCGCTTCTGCAAACCGCAACCGCTCCGCGCACGACGGTGCGCACGCCCTTCGAATGGAAGCCTGATCCCGAATGGCGTGACCGGTACGCTCGGGTGCGGCCCGAGGAACGGGAGAAGCTTCTTGCGATTGGGGACGAGCGTCGAAAGGCGAGGGGGCAGCCGCCGCGAGTAGTGGCGAAAGGGTGATCGGGACGAGCCGCCGCGAAACTGGCGCGAGCATATGCGCCGGAGACGTTTTTCTCGCGGCTCAAGCAGCGGGCTGCGTGGCGGCCGCAGCCGTCCAGGGCCAGCTGGCCGGCGCCGCCCGCGGGGCGCGCCAGCCTGCCGCTGGCCTACCATCCCGTACCCGAGATCGCCTAAGCGCGCGCCCAAGCGGTGTTCGCGGGCCTTGCCATTCCGGACTTGCCCGAACATGTCAAAGGGGCGCAGTATTTGCCACAATCCCACTTGCGTGCCTCCCTCGGAGGGAGATTTCGGCATGAATCTCAATGAGCTGCGCTGCGCCAGTGCGGTGGCGCACTTCGAGTCATTCTCCGCGGCTGCCGCTCACTGCTTTGTGACGCAGCCGGCCTTGTCGAATGCTGTGGCCCGCTTGGAGCGCGAACTGGGCGAGCGCATCTTTGTCCGCACCACGCGCAAGGTATCGCTGACTCCGTTCGGCGCTCATATCCTGCCGTACCTGAACGGCGTGCTTCGCGCCCACTCGTCCCTGAAGGAACAGGCTCGGACCTTCGTCAAGCCCGTACAGGGACACATTCGAATCGGCGTCTCGCCATTGATCGACGCCAGGTTGCTGAACGCGATGATCGAGCCGTTCCGTCAACAGCACCCTGAACTTGCCATCGCGCTTCACGAGATGAACTTGACCGAGCTTGAGCGCAGGCTGGGCAACGGTAGCCTGGACTTTGTCTTCGAAGTCGAGGACTGGGGAAAGCGCTCATGGAAAAGCCTACCCATCTACCATGAACCGCTCCTGTTCATTCCGCGCCGGGGGCGGCCTCGGAAGTGCCCGGTCGGCGGCAGTGTGCGCCTGAAGGACATCGCTGACGAAACCTTTGTGATGGTGCCCGATGCCTGCGGCCTGGCGCGAGCGATCCGTGGGCTGTTCAGAAGCCATCGGCGCAAGTTGAAGGAGTACTCGGGCGAGGGGGTCAGCTGCCAGGTTCTGGAAGAGTGGGTGGCGCTCGGCGTTGGCGCGGCAATTCTGCCGCGCTCGAAGCTCTGGTCGAGAGGCGAGCAGGCATTTCCGATCGCCGACGATGCCGGGCGAAGCGTCGAGATCGTCATCGCGGCCACGTGGCTGCAGAAAGATGCGAACGCCCCCCACTTGGCCGAGTTCACTGAGCACATGCGCCGCTTCGCCGCAAGCAATTGATAACCACATGGAATGAGTTCCATGTTGCCAAACAATTTGTCCGGCGGGGTTGGTCTGTCCAGAGTCGTGGCTCCGCATCGAGTCGAAAGAGGAGCGATTCGTGGCCATCACCCTGTACGACTTTGCGGCCGCAGATTCGAGGCTCATGTTCGGTCCTTTCTCCTGGCGCAGCCGCATGGCACTGCTGCACAAGGGGCTTGATTTCGAGGTGCTGCCTTGGCGTGCCTCGGACAACAAGAAACTCGGCCCTCAGAACTACTCGAGCGTGCCGGTGCTTCACGATGGCGACCACTGGGTCGGAGACAGCTGGGATATTGCCGTCTACCTAGACGAGCGCTATCCGAACCGACCGCAGCTGATGAAGGGAACCGAGGGGCGGGCGCACGCGCAGCTCGTCATGGGTGTCTGCGGCTCGCTCGTGTTTCCGCCGGCAATCGGCATCGCCGTCTACCAGGCGTTCCAGATCCTCGACGAAGGTTCGAGGCCCCACTTTCGGGCGAGCCGCGAGAAGATGTTCGGCCGCACACTCGAGGAGGTCAATGTCGCCGAACCGGAAAAAGCCAAGGCGGGCCTGGCGGCGGGGCTGAAGCCGTTCAACGAAACGCTCGCCACGTCGGCTTTCCTGGGCGGCGACTCGCCGACCTATGCCGATTACGCGTTGTTCGGTCTGCTCAAGTGGGTGGATATCGTGAGCAAGTATCGAGCCATCGACGAAAGCAGCGCAACGGGCAAGTGGTTCGTCCGCCTGGAGAACATGTACGGGGGGTACGCCCGCAAGGTGCCCACCGTGCGCAACATCGCGTGATTAGCCCGTAACGAAGCTGTGGTCCGCGACGAGAAGGTCGATCCGGGGCGAAGCGCGCCAGACTTGATGAGGGTGGCAATGCCGTCCGCGATCGCCATGTCTCGACGCGATCGAGCGCTTTGCCCGCCGCTGCTGACACTCTCGAACTGTACCAGACGATTTTGGCGAATTCTGTGACTGTCCCTTTGGTCCAGGTCTCCGGCACTATCGGTTCGGTGATGAAGGGTGGCATCCCCATGGAAGGCGACAAGATCGTACCGCGGCGCAGCCTGCTGTTTGTTCCGGGGCTGAGACCAGATCGCATCCGCAAAGCTCTCGCTGCCGGTGCAGACGCCGTCTGCGTCGACCTTGAAGATGCTGTTGCGGTAGGTCAGAAAGATGAGGCGCGCCGTCTTACGCTTCCCATCTTCGCAGGACCCCGCACGGGCTCGTGCGAGACCGTTTTGCGCATCAACTCGATGGATACGCTGCACGGACTGCGCGATATTGAAGCGCTCAATAAGCTGGACAGCCTGCCCGATGCGCTGATGCTCCCTAAGGTGAAGGCTGCGGCCGAGATCAAACTGCTCGACGAACTGCTTCAGGGGCATTGCGAAAGGCTCAGATATTACATCATCGTTGAGACCAGCACCGGGTTGGAGAACATCTTCGAGATTGCGGGGGCGAGCCCGCGCACGGTCTGCCTACTGTTCGGCGAGGTTGACATGTCGGCCGATTTGCGTTGCCGCCGGACGTCAACGGCGCTGCTTTACGCTAGATCGCGAACCGTCCACGCTGCCGCGGCATTCGGGCTCGACGCGATGGATGTGCCGCACATCAATCTCGAAGATATGGCTGGCCTAGAAGCGGCCGCAGCGCACGCCGCAGAGATCGGCTTCACCGGCAAGGCGTGCATTCATCCGACGCAGTTGCCCATCGTGCACCGCCACTTTACGCCGAGCGCAGAGGAGATCGCACGTGCCGAGCAAGCGGTGGCGGCATTTGCAGAGAGCACGACGGGCCTCGCTGTGCTCAATGGGCTGATGCTTCAGAAGCCTGTGCTGAGGGCCTCCAAGCGAGTACTCGCCCTGGCGCAGCGAGCGTCTGACGATTGAGCGTGTCGGCGCTCTTGCACATAGAGCAAGGAGGAACAGGGTCCATGGCGGCTCACGACCAAGCAGAGCGCGAGAAGGTCATTCTTGCTGCGGTTTGCGGTGCCAATGCCAATCCGAATTGGCTGACGAGCGACCGCGTCGAGGCCCTGACCGGCGGGCATGGCATGCTCAACATGCCGGTCGTCGCTGCGTGCAACGTCCTGGCGACCGAGTTGAGACGAGGCGTCAGCCCCGAGGTGAAGTTCGCCGATGCGGTGCACCAGCCGATCGACGACCTCATGGCGAAGGCCATCAAGGCGTGCAAGGACGGCGGCGCGGACGGTGCCAATGCCGCCCTGATCTCGGCCGTGCTGCTCTATCTAGCCGGGGCAAACGCCCAGGTCGGCATCCCGGCCGGCAATCGCAAGCTCGGTGCGACGGCACGGATGATCGCCGGGGTCGACAGATCGGGCCTCGCGGCCGTCCCGACCGCCAAGCTCAACAACAAGGTATCGGCATTTCCCGCGGTTTCCGCCGTCTACGATTGCATGATGAAAGGTGAGCTATCGCCGGTCCAGGGCCGCGACGTTCCCCTCAACGTCGGCGGTGGTCCCCTGCTCGGGCACGGTGCCCTGGGCGAGGACATCATTTTTCCCGGCATGGCCGAGAAAGGCGCAGCAGTCGGCACGCAGGCGATGCTCGACGCGATGTCCGGTGCCGGCATGCCCGGGCAGAAGTTCCTCGCAGCGCTGTTCGGCGCGGCCGCCATTCTGGAGATCATCCATCCGGATGCCGATGTCGCCGACAAGTATGGGCCATATGGCAAGGTCACAAGTGCGTTCGTCGCAGGCCAAGCCGCGGCCAGTACTGCAAAGCTACCGGATAAGCTCCACGTACGGATCACGGGCAAGGAGATCGCGACAGGCAAGCTGATCGGCGATCTGGGCCTCATCCTCAAGGACATCGGCGGGCCCACGGTGATCGGCATCATGGCGCTCGACGAGATCGTCTCGATCTTCGAGGAGAGCATCGCCGGTTCCGGTGCCGGCCCGGCGAACCCACCCCTCGGTCACGTCGCCGGCGACGCGGTGATCGCTTTCATGTGCCTGCTGGAGGATGGCTCCACGGAGCAGTCGGTTGCCAAGGCTCTGCGGAAGCGCCGCTTCGACACGTCCTTCGATCCCGAGATTGCGATGGTTGCGATGAGCATCATCGCGCGCAAGGCGACCCAAGTCCGCAACGGCCCGGTCACCGACGCGTTGCAGCTGGCCTCGGCGCCGGTCGTCGCAAGGGTCCTCTATGATCGCGCATCGCGCAGTTACGACCAGCTGTTGGCCGGGAAGACCCTGGCGGAGGTCGTGAAGGGCTTCGACGACGAGCGTCAGGCGCGCGTCGAGGAAAGGGCATGCGGGCTCATGAGCCAGAAGAGCGGCAAGAGCATAAAGGTGCACTTCACCAGGATCGCCAGAGGCGCCCGGCGCCAGAGCAAGATGGCGGCGCGGTGGTTGGCTTTCGACCCGGCTCTCGACGTCGAGGTCACCATCGACGGCGAGACGAAGCACCTCAAGGAGTTCGTCAACAAGGTGATCCCCGAGGTCGCGCAAGGTCAGGGCGTCGATCGCGCGCCGTTCATATCGGTCGCAGCTCCCTTGGCGTCTGAGCTGCTGCTTGCAGGCAACGTGATCGTGAACGTCACGGTACCGGCCGCGGTTGCCGCCGCGATGGGCAAGGCCAAGCCGTCGGATGCCGGGCTTGAGGCTCAAGCTGCCGGCATCATCACGGCCGGCATCCCCGGCACGAAGGCGAAGGCCGAGGCGGCTGCCGAGGTGGCTGTGCAGACGCTGGAGCAGTTCTGAATGTCGGGGCGCGTCATTCTGCTGATGGCGCAGATCGATGATGCGCCCGGGGAACTGCTCGGCGAGGTCATGCAGACCTTCGCCGAGAAAGGCGCCAAGAATGTTCAGTTGCTGTCGAGCCTCGGCAAGAAGGGTCGGCCTGGCTACGTCTTGCTGGTCGACATCCTCGCCGACCAGGAGCCCGAGTTCGCGGCGGTGTTGGGTGCAGATCTGGGAGTGTGGGGCTACAGGGTCCTTCACTCTGAGCACAAGCACTTCAACATCGAGCGATACACGACGACCGCGGAGGTGAGGTTGGGCGGTGCCATCAAGAGTTTTCCCATGCGCATAAAGCGCATCCTCGACGGCGACAAGCTGCTGCGCATCAAAGCGGAGCACGATGACCTCAGCGCCATTTCCGCGGCCTTCAGAACCGACGGGAAGGCCATCAGTCTGACGGTTCTGAAATCGCATGTTGAGGCAGCCGTCGGCACGGCGGTGCCGACAGAGAAGATCCACGTCAACCTGGATTGAAACGGAAAGGATGCACCCATGAAGAAAGCCGCGCTATCCATCCTCATTGGCCTGCTGGCGACGCGAGCTCTTGCCCATCCTGGCAGTGCACACGAGCACGAATCGCTTGGCTTCATCGCACATCTTGTGCTGACCGCATTGCCGGCGGTTGTTGCTGCAGGACTGATCGGCTTGGCGGTGTACGCCTATCTGCGCAGGGCCTGAGATCGAGGGTGCGGCAATGCATATCCACCTCGACCCCATTGGCGGCATCGCGGGCGATATGTTTGTCGCGGCTCTGCTCGACGCGTTTCCGGATCAGGTGGATGGCGTGATCAACGCTGTCCGTCTGGCGGGGCTTGAAGATGACGTCGTCACGGAAGTCACGGCCTTCGATGACGGCGTTCTCGTCGGCAAGCGCTTCGACGTTCGCAAGCTCGCGAGCGGACAACCGGGCCATGGCGGCTTGGACGACCATGCACCGCGACGGCACGCGGACGACCACCATAGGCACCGTCACGACCACAGTCACCGGATCGTGCATGGGCATCTTGGGCCCGCTCACGAGCCGGATCACGCGTGCCACCACGACCACTCGCATGGTCATCACCACCATCACCACGATCACACGCATTGGGCCGAGCTGAGGGAGCACCTTTCGGCGAGCCGGCTGCCGGAAGGCGTAAAGCGCCACGCGCTGGGGATCTTCGGCGAGCTCGCATGGGCAGAGGCGAAGGTCCACGGCAGGGAGATCGACGCTGTCACCTTCCATGAGGTCGGCAACTGGGATTCCATCGCCGACATCGTGGCGGCGGCCGCTTTGATCGACGCCCTGTCTGTCGTCAGTTGGTCCGTTGGCTCTGTGCCCATTGGGCAAGGACGCGTGAAGACCGCGCACGGTGAACTGCCCCTACCGGCCCCCGCAACGACACTCTTGCTGGAAGGCTTCGCGTTCCACCACGATGGCCGGCCAGGGGAGCGCGTCACGCCGACCGGCGCTGCGATCCTGCGCTACCTCGCGCCAGCACAAGGAATAGGGGCGCGATCACGCGCGCTTCGTGGTTCCGGCCATGGCTTCGGGACGCGAAAGCTTCCGGGCATGAGCAATGTCCTGAGGGTGCTCGTATTCGACGACGCTGCCGACACGAGTTCCACTGCCGACACGGTCGGCGTCATTCAATTCGAGGTCGACGACCAGTGCGGCGAGGACCTCGCCGTCGCACTCGACCATATTCGCGCCAGCGCCGGCGTCATCGACGTGACGCAGGCGATGGTCATGGGCAAAAAGGGGCGCATGGTGGCCGCCATCCAGGTGCTCGTGAAGCCCAGCCACATGGATGACGCGATCGCCGCTTGCTTTCGCCAGACGACTACGCTCGGCGTCCGCACTCGCATTGAAGCGCGCACCATTCTCGTTCGCAAAGAGGTGGAGGTCGGGGAACTGCGGGTCAAAATTGCAGAGCGCCCAGGAGGGCGGACAGCGAAGGCCGAGTCGGATGATGTGGCATCAGATGCGAGAGGGCACCAGGCGCGGTCCGCCGCTCGGCGCGATGCGGAGAACACAGCACTGAAGGTGCAACGATGAGGAATTCAGACCCGCGCGTCGCAGCGCTAGACGAGGTCTTTGCCGGTTGTGCCACGGCAGCCGTCGCCTGCTCCGGCGGTGTCGACAGCATGACGTTGGCCTTTCTTGCGCATCGCGCAATGGGCTCACGCCTGACTGTCTTTCATGCGCTATCGGCCGCCGTTCCTCCGGCAGCGACGGAGCGTATCCGGGAGTATGCTGAGAGGCATGGATGGGACCTCCGCGTCGTCGATGCGGGTGAGTTCTCTGATGAAAACTACTTGGCGAATCCGGCCAACAGATGCTTCTTCTGCAAGACCAATCTGTACGCCACGCTGTCGGCCGCGGCTGATGGTGCTCAGCTTTTTTCCGGCACCAACGTCGATGACCTCGGCGACTGGCGGCCCGGCCTCAAGGCCGCCGAGGCGTACAAAGTGCGCCATCCGTTCGTCGAGGCCGGCTTGTCGAAAGCCGACGTCCGCGGTCTCGCTGTAGAGTACGGCTTGGCGGACATCGCCGAGTTGCCTTCTGCACCCTGCCTGTCGAGCCGCGTTGAAAGCGGAATCAGGATCGATCCAAAGGCCCTGCGGACGATCGACCGCGTGGAGACGCTCATCCGCGACCGCCTCGATCCTCAAACCGTTCGGTGTCGCATCCGCTCGGACGGCATGGTCATCGAGCTGGATGACGAGACATTGTCTGACTTGCCCGATGCCTCGCGCAACGAGCTCATCGGCACCATCAGAGCGAGTGTCGCGCTCGATCCCGCCGTCACCGTGACGTTCGCTACGTATGCGCGCGGCTCGGCGTTCTTGAGAGCGACCTTGAAATGAAGGACCGTGACGTTCGTTTGGACTTCGCCAGGTCGGACCGTCTCGGGTTCGATGAGGCGATCTTGTGCGCGCGCAAGTCCGACGCCCAGCTCTCCCGGATCATGGACGAATACCTCTCACGTGGGGCGAGCGCACTCATGACGCGCCTTGATCCAGCCGTGGCCGCTCGCCTTTTGAGTTCGCATGAGGCAAGACTCGACTACGATCCGATCTCGCAAACCGCGTATTTCAACTGGACGCCGCCGCGTCACACTGATTTCGAGCCCGTGGCCGTCGTATCGGCCGGCTCGTCGGATATACCGCAAGCCGCTGAGGTCATCCGCACCTTGACATATTTTGGCGTGCGGGCCGAGCGGTTCATCGACATCGGCGTCGCCGGCCTCTGGAGGCTTTTGCAGGAAGTCGATCGCCTCAAGACCTTTCCCGTGGTCGTAGCGATCGCCGGAATGGATGGGGCTCTGCCGAGCGTCCTTGGGGGGCTGATCCCAGGATCGATTATCTGCGTTCCGACATCGACCGGCTATGGAGCCGCTCGCGACGGCGAAACAGCCTTTTGCGCCGCGCTGTCGTCCTGCGCCCCGGGACTTGCGGTCGTGAACATCGACAACGGATACGGTGCGGCGTGCGCGGCCTATCGAATTGTGAACGCGATACGGCAGTGCCAACGTCGAAGCCCCAGTGACTGATGTTGCAGCTGCCGATCTTACCGTAGATCGAGCAGCTGCAGCCCGACTGTTCGCAACCCAGAGACAGCAATCTATGGCCGACACACAAGTTGCCATTGTGGGCAGCGGACTTGCCGGGCTCAATGCAGCCCGCCTGCTGCATCGCTCGGGTGTAGGTTTTCTGCTGCTCGAAGCGCGGGATCGACCGGGTGGTCGCATCCTGACGGTCGATGAGGCGGGCCGGCTCGCCGACGACGGCTTTGACCTTGGACCGTCTTGGTTCTGGCCCGAGATGCAGTCGGCGATCGGCGAACTCGTTGCCGAGCTCGCACTCCCCGCCTTCGCACAGCACGCGGAAGGCGACGCGATATTCGAACGAGCGTCGCGGGAAGCTCCGCACAGGTTCTCCGGCTTTCAGCAGGAACCGCAATCGATGCGGCTGGTCGGCGGATCGGCTGCGCTCGTGCGGGCGTTGATCAAGGATCTGCCCGCCGATCGGCTGCACTTCAGAGCGCGCGTGACGAGGATGCGCTTGATGGAGCGATGCGTGGAGCTGGCGGTTGATCACGCCGAAGGGCGGCATGGCATCGTCAGAGCCGAGCACGTCATCGTAACGCTGCCGCCGCGACTTCTGGAAGCGACAGTCCGGTTCGAGCCCGCACAGGAGCCGCAAACTCTACGACGCTGGCGGGAAACCCCGACTTGGATGGCCCCGCACGCTAAGGTCTTCGCCATCTACGATCGACCATTCTGGCGGCATGCGGGGTTCTCGGGCACCGCCCAGAGCCTGGTCGGACCGATGGCCGAGATTCATGATGCGACGACGGCCTCGGGACGCGCCGCCCTGTTCGGCTTCGTCGGGATATCTCCCCAACAGCGAGCATCGCTCGACGAAGCAGCAATCGTCACGGCGTGCGTCGAACAGTTCGCTCGCATCTTCGGCCAGGACGCAGCCAATCCCCACGCCACGCTCTACAAGGATTGGGCGAGTGATCCCTCGACAGCGACCCCGCTGGACTGGATTTCAGCCGGACATCCTCACGGCGGGACAGAAAACTGGATCAGCGGCCCCTGGCAAACCAGGCTCATCTTGGCCGGTAGCGAGACAAGCGTCGTTTATGCAGGCTACCTTGCGGGAGCGATCCATGCATCAAGGCTCGCGGCGGCAAGGTTGACCTCGAGGTGGTCGGCCCATCCCAATGCGCCGTGAGTCGCATGTCGCAACCTGTTCGGTGGTCCGATGGCGACACGCGGTGACGACTGAACCGGCGGCCACATCTCACCCAATCCTACCCACGAGAAACTGGCCTGCTGGCTTTCTGCGTCATGTAAACGTTCGGGCTGCAACCAAACTCCGATCTGAAAGCGAAGATGAATGCGGAGGCGGACCCGTACCCTAGCTCCATCGCGGTCGCGGTGACCGACATCCCTCCTCCGAGAAGCTCGATGGCGCGGAAGAGGCGCAACCGTCGTTTCCAGGAGCGGAGCGTCGAACCCGCATCCGCCTCAAAGCGTCGCGTCAGCGTGCGAGAGGACATGCCGAGTTCCTTTGCCCATTCCTCCGCGCTCCGTTCGTTCGACGGGTCCAGATACAATGCTTCGCACAGAGTCAACAGGCGTTCGTCCTTCGGCCAGGGCAGGGCCGCGGAAAGCTTGGGAGCCCTGTCGAGCTGATCGAGGATCATCGCTGCAATCCGGTCGGGATAGCCATCCGCAAGGCGTTTGCCGTCGATTTCAGCCGCTTCGACAATCAGAGCTTTCAGGAGCGGCGAGACGGCGAGCACGGTTGGACTCGAAGGCAGAGAGCAGCCGGCCTCATTTGCGATCCACAAGCTGCGAAACTCGGCACCAAGCAGAGCGCCCACCGAGTGGCGCATGCCGGTAGGAAGCCACACGGCCTGATCCGGCGACACGACAAACGTTCGTCGGTCCGCGGAGACGGTGAGCGTGCCATCCACGGCGTAGACAAGCTGATGCCAATCATGTGCGTGCTCGGGAAAGTGGTGCCGCGGAGGAATGCTTTGCGCGCGCATGGTGATCGGGCGTGGCGGAGGAACGTCTGGGGGCGCGGCGACGACTGACCAACGCATGGCACTCTCACTTTTCACTTTGTCCGATAATCTACATCTTATGGCAAAACATCGAAAGTATGCCAGATGCCGATCTGGTATCGCGTGACCGCATGACAGTCCATTTCCCTTCTCTCAGCCAAGACCAAGCGTCGGCAGTCCGCCGGCAGCGCAGCAATGTCGTGAGGCTTGCCGTCGCTCAGGCCCTCGCCGGTGCCAATTCCACGGTCGTCTACGCGACCGGCGCGGTCGTCGGTGACATGCTGGCGCCCAGTAAGGCGCTGGCGACACTACCGGTCTCCGTTTTCGTCGTCGGTATGGCTCTCTGCACGCTGCCGGCTGGCGCCGTCGCCGATCGGCATGGTCGGCGGGTGGCGTTCCTGCTTGGGGCAGGCAGCGGCGTCCTCGCGGGCTTGATCGCCTTCCTCGCGGTGCTCCACGCGTCGTTTTGGCTGTTCTGCGCGGCGACCCTCTTTGGGGGCGCCTATGCAGCCGTGGTCCTTTCCTTTCGCTTTGCTGCCGCCGATTGCGCACCGCCGGAACGGCGAGCTCGCGCGCTCTCTGCTGTGATGGCCGGCGGTGTCTTCGCCGGTGTGATCGGCCCGCAGCTTACAACCCACACCATGGACCTGTGGGTGCCATTGTTCGCTGCGACGTATGTCGGCCAAGCGGCGGTCGCGGCTCTCTCTGCAATCATCCTGGCAGGTGTTGATCTTCCTCCGCCAACTGCAGCCGATCTCAGCGCCGGCCGGCCGCTGGGTATCATCGCCCGCCAGCCACGGTTCATCCTGGCTGTGATCTGTGGGGTCGTCTCCTACCTGTTGATGAACTTCCTCATGACGGCGGCGCCGCTGGCGATGAAATTCTGCGGACTGTCTCAAGAGTCGGCCAATCTCGGCCTGCAGTGGCACGTCATAGCGATGTACGCGCCGAGCTTCTGGACGGGCCGCCTGATTGCGCGGTTCGGTGCGTCCACTATCGTCGCCGTCGGGCTGGCACTCATCGCGGCGTCTTCGGCGGTGGGTCTGCTCGGCGTCGACGTCGCACATTTCTGGGCGACGCTGATTCTGCTCGGTGTCGGTTGGAATTTAGGATTCATCGGTGCTTCGGCGATGGTTCTGGAGTGCCATCGGCCGGAGGAAAGGGCACGGGTCCAGTCGTTCAATGACTTCGTGGTCTTCGGCACGATGGCGATCGGCTCGTTCCTCTCCGGTGGGCTGCTGTCGTCCTTCGGATGGTCTGCGGTGCTGACACTGTCGTTCGCGCCGTTGCTTCTCGCCGCTGTGGCGCTGACGGGCTTCACATATCAGGCTGCTAAGCACGTAGGCTAATTGGCTCCGCAAACCAGGGAGTGAACAGGATGAGCGAGACCTATCGCGCCAACTTGGCCGCGCCGCCCCACCGGCTCAGGCAGGTATCGACGATATCCCGGCGTACGATGATCCTTGGAGCAGCCGCAGCGCTGACGGTTTCCGAGCGGGCGGCTATTGCCTCCGAAATCGGTTCAAAGTTCACATGGGAAGCATTCGAGAGCGCTCAGAAGGCGGGCAAGCCAATTCTCCTGGAGATTTATGCGGCGTGGTGTCCGACGTGCAAGGTCCAGCGCCCGATCATCGAGGACCTGACGATGAGCGCCCGCTTCAAAGACGTTGTGTACTTTGAGATCAACTTCGATAAGCAGAAAGATGTTCTGCGCAAGTTCAACGTGCAGAAGCAGGCGACGCTAATCATGTTCAAGGGCAATGCTGAAGTCGGCCGGTCCATCGGCGACACCGACCGGTCTTCCATCGAAAGGCTGATTGCCAATGCCCTCTAGCTTTCCGCGAATGACGTCTGAAAATCACAAGCTGGGCGCGACGACTTCGTGGTCCCGCAGCGTGGTCGAACCGATGCGGCGACCCAAATGTCGCTCTTAGCAGGTTCCGCGCCGTTCTCTGGCCAGATCAGTTCGGCGACACGCAGTGCCCACGCCACCACGCCGCTCCCTGCCGTTGAGGAGAAACGCAAGTGACGATCGCGATGCTTGCCGTTGCCCTTCTGGCCGGCATCCTGTCCACACTCTCACCATGCGTGCTTCCGCTGTTGCCTGTAGTGTTGGGCTCTGCAGCGGCCGAACACCGGCTGGCGCCAGCCGCGCTCGCCTCCGGCCTTGCGCTATCGTTTACTACGATCGGACTGTTCGTTGCGACATTGGGCTTCTCCGCTGGCATCGATACGGACCTGTTCCGCTACGTGGCGGCTGTGCTCATGATCGCGATCGCTGCCGTGCTTATGATCCCGGCCCTGCACGAGCGTGTGGCTGTGGCGGCCAATCCCATCAGCACTTGGATGCACGCGCGCTTCGGCGGCTTTGCGGCCGGCGGCATTGTGGGCCAGCTGGCACTTGGATTGTTGCTGGGCGCGGTCTGGACCCCGTGCGTCGGCCCGACGTTGGGGGCAGCATCACTGCTCGCCGCACAGGGCAAGCAATTGAGCGAAGTAGCGCTCGTCATGTTCGTGTTTGGCATCGGCGCTGCGCTGCCTTTGCTCGTGCTCGGCATGCTCTCTCGCGAGGCGATGCAGCGCTGGCGCGCCCGTGCGATGGGGCTAGGCCGCGGCATGCGGCTGGGGCTCGGGGCCATATTGGCGGTCGTCGGCCTGGCGATTCTTGCCGGCCTGGACAAGCGACTGGAAGCAGCTCTGATCTCCCTGTCTCCCGATTGGTTGACGCGGCTCACGACGTCGTTCTGAGAGCCACAGGGCGCGGGAGGTCAAGGAACGGCGACATTGCGGGCGTGCTGGAAGCATAGGCACGTGGCGTTCGCCCTCTTCAAAGAGCGACGGATAGCCGCTCAGCCAAACACCAGGGAGCGAAAACAGAATGGGCAAGACTTATCGTGCGATGCTGGTCACGGCGCCCGGACAGCTGGATCTGGTCGAGCGCCCGGTTCCCGTGCCTGGCGCGAACGAGGTCCTGATCGCCGTCGAGGCATGCGGGGTCTGTGGTGCCGATGCCGGCGACATTGCCCGTGTCGATCCCAATGGCCATAAGCCCCGCGTTCCAGGTCACGAGGTCGTGGGCCGCATCATTGCCCTTGGCGAGCGCACGCCGTCTATCTGGCGTCCAGGTCAGCGGGTCGGCGTCGGCCGGCTTGGCGGGCATTGCAACGAGTGCGCCCAGTGCCGTCAGGGCAAGTTCAACCTCTGCCGAAATCAGCACTTCGTCGGGTCGACCTGCGATGGCGGCTACGCCGAGATGATGCTCGCACGGAGCACTGGCCTCGTGTCGGTTCCAGAAGAGCTCGGCTCAGATGAGGCAGCGCCGATACTCTGCGCCGGCATCGCAACCTTCAACGCCCTGAAGAAGTGCGGCGCCGAAGCCGGCGATCTCGTCGCCATTTTCGGGATCGGTGGCTTGGGGCACATGGCTTTACAGTACGCGCGCAAGATGGGCTTCAAGGTCGCCGCTATCGGGCGCGGCCAGGACATCGCCGAGGATGCGCTTGCGCTCGGAGCTCATACCTACATCGACACAAGCATCGAGAATGCGCCCGACAAGCTCAACGGCATGGGCGGTGCCAAAGCCATCATCACCACAATCGGACACGCCGACGCGGTCTCGCCGCTGATCGGTAGCCTTGCGCCGGAGGGGCGGTTGATCGTGCTCGCAAGTTCCAAAGATCCGCTATCCGTCCCGGCTAGCCAGCTTGTTGTCGGAGAACGCGGCGTGATCGGATCGATCACGGGCACCCCCTACGAAAACGAGCGGACGTTGGATTTCAGCGTGCTCACGGGCGTTCGGCCGAAGATCGAAACATTTCCCCTCGAACAGGCGGCCGAGGCTTTGCAGAAGCTGAAATCGGGCGACGTCAAGTTTCGACTAGTGCTGACGATGGGATAGGCCTGTATGTGCCTACGGCAGCGAGCCATCGGTGCAGTATTTCGAGACGCGCTTGGTGGCAGACAACGCCATCGGCAAGACGATCGATGCGGCCTGAATAGCGGCAGCTCTGTCGCGCTGAGGGCGGCGGATCAGCCGCCGGAGCGGAAGGCGGCAGCGCGTTGTGCCGTCGCTCATCGACGTGCGTGACCTGCCGGTGTGACCTATCCAGCTCCGCACCGGGTTCCGGAACAAGGGCGAGTCGTGGGGCATCATAGCGAAGCTTTCATTGGGATCGATACCGCGAAGTTGCGCAATGCTGTGGCGATTGCCGAAGCTGGCCGCAGGGGCGAGGTATGGTATCTGGGCGAGGTGGACACGAGCGAGGCGGCGACACGCAAGCTGGTGGCCAGGCTTGCAGCCAAGTACAGCAAGCTGACGTTCTGCCACGAGGCGGGACCGACCGGCTACGGTCTGCACCGGCTGATCGAGAGCCTCGGTCACACCTGCACCGTCGTGGCGCCGTCGCTCATTCCGAAGAAGGCCGGCGATCGGGTGAAGACCAATCGGCGCGATGCCGAGGGTTTGGCCAAGCTGCTGCGGGCGGGCGAGCTGACGAGCGTGTGGTTCCCGACGAGCGGCACGAGGCGATGCGGGAGCTGACGCGGGCACGCGATGCAAGCCGGCAGGACCTAACGCGCAAGCGCCAGCAGGTCTCATCCATGCTGTTGCGGCTGGGGCGCCACTATCCGGGGATCAAGACGTGGGGCGCGAGGCACAGAGCCTGGCTTGCCAATCAGAAGTTCGTGCATGCCGAGCAGCGCCTGGCCATCGAGGAGTTGCTGCTGGCGGAGCGGCAGGCCGGCGAGCGCATTGCGCGGCTCGAGCAGGCGATCCGTACAGCAGTGGCGGACTGGTCGCTGGCACCGGTGGTGGTGTTTCGCCGCGAACTGCGCGAGCATGAGCAATTGGCGGAGGGCCTCTTCCGCTTCCGGCGCTGAAATCGGCGACGCCACGCCGTGCGCGGCGTCGTCGCGCCAGTAGCTCAGGATGCCCATGAGCGAACGGAATGGCCTCTGCAGGTTGTCCGGCTGCTTTCCTACCAGAGCGTCTATCGTCTTCTTCCTGCCGGTCGCGGTTCTGTACTCCTTGACGACCGCTTCCTCGTCGCCGGTTTTCGCGACGGCAAGGGCAAGCAGGACGCTCTCGGCTGCCGTTCCGCACATGGCGCAAGTTGCAAGCCATGCATCGGCCTCCCGGCATCGCAGTGCTTCCTGCGAGCGTTGTTCGAATCCATTGCCGGAATGCTTTTTGGAAACCGGCCAGCGCTTGCGAGAGCGCTCGCGGCTGCATCACAATAAAATGGGGCTCGTCAGCCCTTGCAAGCCAGTCTCGGCCTCTCTCCGTCAGGCAGAAGCGAGCAGGATCGGCCGCGTTTCCATCCGGATACGGATCTGCCCCCAGACCTCAAAAAGCCGCGCCTTACCAGCTCCCAAGCGGTCTCCATTGCCACGGCGACAATCTGGTTTTCGCGCTCGCCCGTCGGCTCACCGGGCCGTGCCTCGTCGTGGTACCTGCACCAGGCATGGGCGACGCTCTAAACATAGAAGTCACAACCGCGGTCTCCATAGTGACCCGTCGAGGCGGATCGCAGAAAGTTCAGCGAGAAGGCGATGAAATCGTCTTGAGCCGGTAGGCCGGTCGATGTCTGCGCCATGGCAATCCCCTGTTCAGGTGTCCCGGCCCGGTCGAGCGGGTGCTTGAACTTGGCCGAATGAGCTCTCGAAAAGCTCCTCGATCTGCTGCGCCTCGGCGTCGGTGAGCTGCGCGAACTCGCGTTCGCGCGCGCGCCGCGACAGTCGTCCGTTGTTCTGGCGCAGCATGCGGAACAGCAGATCGATCGTCTGGTCCGGCATGTCGATGAGCCCACCGACCGCGGCGCGGAACGCATCGTAGCGCCGCAGGAAGCCCGCTTCATTGGGTAGGTCTTCCTCGATGGTCTGCTGGACGCAGGCATAGAGGAACTCCGCATGCGGCGTCGCATCGAAGAAGCGGTAGAAGTCCGCGGTGTCGCCGGTGACTCTCACATTACCCTGTGCCGTCGGCTCCCACGGCACGACGGGTGTAAGGCGGCCAGAGTAGCTTTCGAGCACGCGCCGGTATTCCTCGATCCGGGCAAGGATCGCCGCAGACACCGGAAACACGACGCCGGGCGGGTTGAAGCCGCGCCGCGCGAGCACGTGATGGATCAGGTAGCGGTGGATGCGCCCGTTGCCGTCCGTAAAGGGATGGACGTAGACGAAGCCGAAAGCCAAAGCGGCGGCCGCGATCACGGGGTCGAGGCCCTGCGCAATCGCGCGGTCGAATTGGATCATCCCGTTCGCAAGCGACGGAAGATCTTCCGGCCGCGCGCTGATATGGTCGGGCAGCGGCGCGCCGGTATCGCGGTCATGCTCGCCGACAAAGCCGCCTTCGTCGCGCAGGCCAAGCCGCACGAAGCGTGCATCGCCGATGACGATGCGCTGCAATCGCAGAAGTTCATCGAGATCGAGCGGCTGGCGGCCCGCTTCGCCGATGGCGCGGCCCCATCTCTGGATGCGGTCCTGCGGCGGGTTCTCTCCTTCGAGGACGTAGCTGGACTTGGAGTCCTTCAGCAGAAGGAATGCCGCGGTGCGCGCGAGCAGATCGCGCGGCACGCCGGCGATGACGGCGCGGGCGCGCTCTGCCAGGTTGGCGGCAACGAACGCCTCGAGCTTCCCGGTGCGGAAGACGAGCGGGCAGAACTCGGGCGTGCCCGGCAGGTTGTTCCTGACGCGGTGGCGCGGCGAGTTGGTGCCTTCAATCGCCCATTGCAGGTCGGGATCGATGGCCGGCGTGTAGCTGCCCTTGCCGAGCGCCGGCAGGTCCAGCATCCGGCCGGTCAGCCATTCATAGAGAAACCAGACGCGGCGCGCATAGACGCCGGTCGGCGTCGCGCGCACCATGCGCTCCATCTCCGCGGGGGCAGCGGCCAGGAACAGCCGCTTGAGGACGGCGAGATCGACGCCCTCGTGCTTGAGGGCGAAGGTGAGATGGCCTTCAAGGCTGGCATGCGGCTCGTGGCGGGGTGTGAGGATGCGCCAGCCGTCGCGGCTGATGATCCGGTGACGGCTGCCGATGGCCGATAGCGTTAGCGGCAGCGGTACGGACAGGCCGTAGGCGTCGATGAGGGCGGCATACCCGGCCGGCTTGGCCTGCTCGGGTAGCCGCCGCTCACGAAAAATCGTGACCGCCTCTGAAAAACGCCTCTGCCGGGCCCGCGCCATGAAAAACCGTGTCTCCGTATGAATTTCGCTTACGATACAATATGCACCGTGAAAAACCATTATATATCGTGAAAACCATCCATACAATAAGCGCTCTCGTGAAAAATAGTTTCTGTAGCGTGATGTTATGAAAAACCGTTCGGCCGTAGGCCCGGGCCGTGAGACAGCGCAATGGACAGCAGGCAGTACAACAAGCTGATCGTGCTCCTCGACGGCGCGAGTGTGTCGGGCAAGAGCACGATCAAGAACCGCCTGCTCGCCGATCCTAGGCCCGATTTCCACTACATCCGCCGGTATACGACACGCGCGCAGCGCCCGGACGACGCCGCGAACCCGGACTACATCTTTACTAGCGAGGTTGACTTCCGGCAGCGGGAGCTTGCAGGCGAGCTTCTTGAGTGGCGGCACTTCCTGTTCGGCATGTCGTACGGCCTTGGCTGGCCGGAAATCCGACAGGGCATTGCCAGCGGCAAGAACGTCCTCGCGGTCATGAACCTCGGCAATGTGAGGAACGTGAATGCGCTCCAGCAAGGTAAAGACGAGCATGGCAGTGCTCGCGCGCCCGTTCTTGACATGAAAGACGACCGCGCGCGGCTGACCGCGGAAGAGAAGGCGGTATTCATCCGCTGCCTGCATAAGCTTAGCAGCGGCAGTCACGAGTATCGACAGCTGACAAGCCGTCATCACCTCAAGCAGACGAACTGAGTTCTCGGGCGCTTCGAACGAGGGCTTGGGCGCGCAATCATGTTGTCGTCAGAAGGCGTCCGCTGGAAGCGCCATCGTCACGTCGGTGGCGGCCAGTATCTTCGCAAAGTGGGACATCGTATCCGGCAGCATTTGCCGCATGAAGAAACGGCCGGTCATCAGCTTGTTGCGATACAATGGTCCCTGCTCGTCATCATCTGGGAGGTCTTCCAGGCGCCTCGCCGCGACCAGCGCCATGCGAGTCCACATGAAGCCAATCGCCACCAACGCAAGAAGCTGCAGGTAGCTCATGGATGCGGCAGCGGCGTCGTCCTTGTTGCGCTGGGCTCGTTCGCAGATGACCGTGGTCGCAATGCGCAGCTGTTCCGCGGCATCGGCAAGTGGCGCAACAAAGTCAGCCGCTATCGCCGGGCAGCCCCGATTGGCGGCAATGAAGGTCTCCAGAAGTCCAAGGAAACGTTTGGGCAGGCGCCCATCGGCCGCCGGCAGCTTGCGGCCGACCAAGTCCAGCGCCTGCACGCCGTTGGCACCCTCGTACAGCATGGGAAGTCGTGCATCGCGCACGAACTGCTCCATGCCGCTTTCCTTGATGTAGCCGTGCCCGCCGAAGATCTGCTGGGCAAGCGTCGCACACTGGTAGCCCCAGTCGGTGAAATAGGCTTTGATGACCGGCGTAAGCAGCGACACGAGATCGTCGGCAGCGCGTTTCTCTTCCGCGCGGGGATGCTTGTGCGCGCAATCCACCAGCACGCCGACCCACAGCGCAAGCGCGCGTGCACCTTCAATGAAGCTGCGCATGGTCATTAGCATGCGGCGTACGTCGGGTTGATGGATGATCGGGTCGGCGGGCTTGTCGGGCGCCGCTGTTCCCATCAGTGATCGCCCCTGCAGCCGCTCGCGCGCATGGCGCGCTGCGTTCTGGTACGCCGCCTCCGCAATAGCCAGGCCCTGCACACCCGAGCCAAGTCGCGTAGCATTCAGCATCGTGAAGATCGCATGCAGGCCTTCGTGCTGGCGGCCGATCAAATATCCGACAGCTCCTTCGTAGATCATGACGCAGGTGGGATTGCCGTGATTCCCCATCTTGCGCTCGATCGAGCCGACGGCGGCGCCGTTGCGCATGCCGAGCGTGCCGTCGGCGCCAACGAGAAACTTCGGGACAATGAACAGACTGACGCCCTTCGCGCCGTCGGCAGCGCCGCCGATCCTGGCGAGAACGAGGTGAATGATGTTGGGAGCAAGGTCGTGGT
The DNA here is from genome assembly GCA_008933705.1 of Hyphomicrobiaceae bacterium. Classification (GTDB taxonomy): domain Bacteria; phylum Pseudomonadota; class Alphaproteobacteria; order Rhizobiales; family Hyphomicrobiaceae; genus AWTP1-13. The sequence continues at coordinate 56,275 of WBUN01000009.1, read as the reverse complement.
CGCCCGATGAGATGAATATCTTCGTGCCGGTAATGCGATAGGTGCCGTCGCCGGCTGGCTTGGCCTTGGTTGCGATGAGACCCAGGTCGGTGCCGGCCTGTGGCTCGGTGAGGCTCATAGCTCCGGTCCACTCGCAAGCGACCAGTCTTGCCAGGTAGGTGCGCTTCTGCTCGGCCGAGCCGTGCGTGCGAATGACGTCGCCGACGCCTCGCGTGAGACCCGGATACATTCCAAAGGCCATGCATGCGGATGTCGTCATCTCGCTAAGAGCGATCCCTACCACGCGCGGCAGACCCTGGCCGCCATACGCCGGGTCGCCAGTCAGACCATTCCATCCGCAGTCGCGATAGGCATCGAATGCCGCCTTAAATCCAGCCGGCGCGAACACTTGGCCGTTGTCGAACCGGCAACCTTCGCGGTCTCCAATTTGGTTCAAGGGCTGGACGATGTCCTCAACGAATCTAGCGCCTTCCCGCAGGACCGTCTCGATCACGTCCGGTGTCGCCTCCGCAAAACCCGGAACGGATGCGTAATCTCTTATCCGGAGAAGATCGTTGAAGATGAAGCGGAAGTCATCGAGCGGAGCGCGGTAGCTGGGCATGCGGTCGGAAATCTCTGGAACGATGGGACGTGGTGAGGCATCGCACGCGTCATAGGCCAGTGCTGCGCCAAGCCGTTGTGGCGTCGCCCAAGTGTGACGGCCCTTGCCGCCGCGGTCTCAGCCGCCCGGCACTCCGTACGAGCCGCGACCGATCGCACACAGCCTCCCCTCGGAATCCACGACATCTATGTCGACCACGGCAATCGACTTGCCCACGCGGCGCGCGCGTGCGACCGCGTCAATATGTTGGCCCGTGCAGGGCCGCAGGTAGTCGACGCGCAGATTGATCGTCGGCACCGGCCCTTTGACGGCCAGCACCACTGCATAGTCGCCAACCGTGTCGATGAACGACGCAATGGGGCCGCCATGGAATTGGCCGCTGCCACCGCCGCGCTCCAGCTCCGGTCGCATCGGCAAACGCATGCCGATCTCCAGCTTCTCGATGTCGACGTGCACGACCTCGAGGTTGAGAAAGCTGATGAATGGCGACCGCTTGAGCATGGCATGTATCGTGTCTGCATTCAATTGCATATCATCGATCCTACGTTGGGCGAATTGCGGATGGCGGGGGAACCAGTATGCGCGGGCAACGCCTCGACAGCGGAGTCCCGCGTTGTCCGCGCGATCATGCCTTTGACTTCTCGCAATGGCTCACCTGTCATCCGTGGGGATGGAAATTCGCGGATTGAGCGCATCCGTCAGCGCATCTCCAATGAGATTGAGACTGAGCACCGTCAGCAGAATGCCGACCCCAGGGATGGCGGCGATATACCAGCTTGTGCGGATCAGTGATCGCCCCTCGCCGATCAACCGCCCCCAGCTTGCAATCGTCGGATCGCTCAGCCCGAGAAACGACAAGGCGGCTTCGAACAGGACGGCGCCGCCGACGATGAGTGATGCCAGGATGACGGTCGGTGGCAGGGCGTTGGGCAGTATCTCCCGCAGAATGATGCGCACGTTACTCATGCCGACTGCGCGCGCCGCGAGCACGAACTCCCTGTGCTTGAGCGTCATGAATTCAGCCCGTACCAGGCGCGCCATGCTGTTCCACGACACCATGCCGATGCCGATCACCACCACATCGACACGCGGCCCCAACACCGCCACCAGCGCAATCAGGAACACCAGGTGCGGGATGATCTGAAACATCTCGGCCACGCGCATGAGCAAGTCGTCCACGAGACCGCCGTAGTAGCCGGCCAGCGATCCGATCGTTGTTCCGATCACGGAGGCCACCAAGCTGGCGGTCAGGCCGATCACGATCGTGGTGCGTGCGCCATGAAACATGATCGCCGCAATGTCGCGACCAAGCGCGTCCGTACCGAGGGGAAAGCGCGCATCGATGAACGGCCAGATCTCCGGTGAGGCGACGCTGCGCAGGGGATCTCCGGGATAGAACAGCGGAGCGACGAGTGCGGCAATCGTCACGAGTCCGACGACGACCAAACCGGCCATGCCGGCGCGATTGCGGGCGAAGCGATGTCGAAAGGTGCTCAAGGGAGCGCTCATCATTGAATCTGGATCCGTGGATCCAACCAATAGTAAAGGATGTCGATGACAAGGTTGCTGATCACCACCAGGATCGAACCGAGAATGAGCACGCCCATGACGATCGAGAGGTTGCGGGCCATGACCGCATCGAACAGGAGCGTGCCGACGCCAGGCCAACTGAATACCTGTTCGATCACCACCGACCCGGCCAGCACAGTTCCCATTTGCAGGCCCACCAGGGTCACCACCGGCAGAATCGCATTGCCGAGCACGTGTCTCAGTGTGATCGCCCGCTCCGGGACGCCCTTGGCGCGTGCCGTCTCGACAAAGTCCATGACGGAAACCTGCAACACAGCCGAGCGCATCACGCGCGCGTAGATGGCTGCGTAGAACAGACCAAGGGCCGCCGTCGGCAGCACAAGATGAGTGCAGGTGTCCAGCACCCTCCCCAGGGGACCGTAGTCCGCGCCGATCGTCACCATGCCGCTTACAGGCAGCCAGCCAAGCTTAATGGAGAAGCCCACCATCAACATCAGACCCACCCAGAAGCTGGGTGCGGCAAAGAACAGGGCGGCGAAGACTGATGCGACGACATCGCGCCACGTGTTGACATTGCGGCCGGAGATCAGCCCAAGCGAAACGCCGACGATCACGGCAAGTAATATGCTGGACATCATCAGCAGGATGGTTGCGGGCAGCCGATCGAAGATGAGGTCGGCCACGGGCAGGCCGTGGATCGGCGAGAACCCAAGGTCGAGACGTGCAACGTCGCGCAGATAGTAGAGCGCCTGTACGATCACCGGCTGGTCCAGCCCGTACTGGGCGCGCAGCTGTGCTGCCGTTACGTCATCCTGGACGGCTCCATCGGCCGCCAGGATATCGACGAGATCGCCCGGCGCCAGGCTGAGCAGGACGAACGCGATCAGCGCAATGCCGATCAGAGCAGGCACGGCGTGCGCAACACGCCTGAGGATGGAACTAGCAAGAAAACGCATGGCTATTCTCTCGAGCCCGCACCATCGCCACGTGGCTACCGAGTGGCAAGCAGCTGCTCACTGCTCGAGCCATACGTCCTCCCAGCTCGTGTAGTACCAACGTGGGTTGTTGCCGACGTTGCGAACGCGCTTGTTGTAGACGTTGATTTGGTCCATCTCGATCAGATAGAGGATCGGCAGATCGCGCGCTGCGATCTTCTGGAATTGATGGATCAGGGCCAGGCGCTTGTTCCGGTCCTGCTCCCTCAGCGCCGCCTCGATCACCTCGTCCATCTCGGGATTGCTGTAGCGCGAAGCGTTGCGGAACGGCACGCCCGGAACGATGCCCTTGGACCACAACCACGCAAATGTTCCGGTGCCCGGCTCCGAGAATGCCACCGAATTGCTGATTGTTATGTCGAAGTCATAGTCCTTGTAGACGCGGCGGGTGAACGCGGCGATATCGGGCGTGTGAATGTTGGTCTTGATGCCGATATCGGCCAGGTTCTGGCGGATGATCTCGACACTTTGCAGCCCGGTCTCGAAATAGGCGCCGATGACGAAATTGAGCGTGAAGCGGCTGCCATCAGCATTGCGGGTGTATCCTTCCCGGTCGAGCAGGGTTTCGGCCTTCTTGGGGTCGAACGGATAGGTTGCGACATCGGCCGTGTAGGTCGGGATGCTCGACGGGATTGGCCCGGTTGCGACTTTGCCGCGACCGACGAATACGACGTCCAGCAGCTTCTTCTTGTCGATCGCGTAGGCGATTGCCTGCCGCACCGCCCTGTTCTTGGTGATCTCTCGCTGCGTGTTGAACTCCATGAGCTGATGCCACCCTGCGTGTTCGCTACCGACGCTGCTGTAGGCCAGGCTTGGAATCTGAGCGATGCGAGGCAGATCGCGAAGCGACACCGGGCTGCGGACCGCAAGATGGGCGGCCCCTGACTCCAGGGCAGCCGAGCGCGTGGCGGCATTGCGCTCGACTCGTACGATGACGCGATCGAGATAGGGAAACGGTTGGCGATAGTAATCGGCGTTGCGCTCGAACACCAGGTATTGTCCCGGTAGCCATTCCTTGAAACGGAACGGGCCGGTGCCGATGGGCGCGCGGTTGGCTCTGTTGGAGCGATAGTCGGTGCCTTCATAGACATGCTTCGGCAGGACGGCGCCTTGGTAGCTCCCCACCGTGCTCAACAGCAGTTGCGGGGCTACTGGCTCGTCGGCGTGAAAGATGACGGTGTGAGGATCGGGCGTCTCAACGCGCGCAATCCGGCTGAACGCGACGTTGCCGCCGAACTTCTTCCAGATCTCCTGCAGTGAAAAGGCGACATCGGCTGCCGTGAACGGCTTGCCGTCGTGCCACCTGACGGTCCTGTTCAGATGGAACGTGAAGCTCTTGCCGTCGGGGGCAACGGTCCAGCGCTCGGCAAGGCGAGGCTCATAGTTGCCGTCGCGCTCGAAAAGCAGGGTGTCGAAAACCTTGGAGGAAGCCTCGTGGACTGTCGATGATCCACCGAATGGCGACACCAGATGCGCAGGCTCCGAGATGACAAGTTCCACCAAGGTTCCGCCGCGGCGCGGCTCTTGCGCCGCCGCGCGATCATGAATTGTCGATGCTGCAATGGCCGCTGTCGCGACCGCCAGGGTCGCCCACTCACGCTTGAGCTTCACGTGCCTTCTCCTCAACTGTCGAATGATGCGCGCCACGCGCGAACCACGAACGGCCCGGAATGGATGCCAGAAGCTGACGGGTGTACTGGTGCTCGGGGTGGTCGAAAATCTTGCCGGTCGCACCGCTCTCGACGACGACTCCACCCCTCATCACTGCGATCGAATCGCAGATCTGTGCGGCCACCCGGAGGTCATGTGTGACGAACAGGATGGCCAGATCGAGCCGATCACGGATGCTGCGCAGCAGATCGAGGATCTGTGCCTGGACCGTGACGTCGAGCGCCGAAACGGCTTCGTCCGCCACCAGAACCTTGGGGCGCATGACCAGCGCACGAGCGAGCGCAATCCGCTGCCGCTGACCGCCGGAGAACTCGTGTGGGTAACGCTGAAGGGCGCGCTGGTCCAATCCGACCAAGTCGAAAGCCTCCTCAGCGCGACAACGTGCCTCGGCCCTGTTGACGCCATGCAGCATGGGCCCTGCGGCGACGATTTCGCCCACGCGATGACGGGGGTTGAGGGACCCGATGGGGTCCTGAAAGACAATCTGGATATGCGGGCGGATCCTGCCGAGCTCACGCTGATGCAACTTGGTGAGTTCGATGCCATTGAGCACGATCGAGCCGCAGTCGGGCTCCAGCAACCGGACAGCGATGCGGGCTGTTGTCGACTTGCCTGAGCCGGACTCGCCCACAATGCCAAGCGTCTCACCGCGCCGTACGGAAAGATGGACGTCCTGCACGGCTGGCCTTGTACTGGCACGGCGAAATAACGAGCCGCGAGGCGCATAAGACTTGCTGACGCCGGACACCGACAGCACGACATCCTGTGGGATCGCTCGCACGGGTGCCGGCACGCAGCCGGGCACCGATGCCAGCAGTAGACGCGCGTAGTCGCTCTCGGGCGAGCCAAGGACGGAATCCCGGTCACCCGACTCCACGACACGGCCGTGATGCATCACCACGATACGGTCAGCGATCTCGGCCACGACGCCGAAATCGTGCGTGATGAACAGAACGCCCGTTCGATGCACGCGACGAAGGCGATCGATCAGGGTCAGAATCTGAGCCTGCGTAGTGACGTCCAGTGCGGTCGTGGGCTCGTCGGCGATTAGCAGCTTGGGCTCGAGCACAAGCGCCATTGCGATCATCGCCCGCTGTCGCTGTCCGCCGGACAGCTGATGGGGATAGGAGTGGTAGATCTCTGATGGATCGGGAAGCTGCACCTCGTCAAGGATGCGCAAGGTGCGTGCCCGCCGCTCCCGTCGGTCGGCGATACCGTGCACCCGCATTGCTTCGTCGATCTGCGTGCCGACGCGCATCAGGGGATTGAGCGCTGTCATCGGCTCCTGGAATATCATGCCGATTTCGGCACCCCTGATCTTGCGCATGCGCGAGGAAGATGTGTGCGTGAGAGCCTCGCCCAGGTAGTCGATGCTGCCGCTTTCAATCCACACATGGGGTTCCGGCAGCACGCGCATGATCGCGCGTGCCGCGATGGACTTGCCCGACCCTGATCCGCCGACGAGGCAAACCACCTCGTCGCGTCCGATTCGAAGATCGAAGCCTTGCAGCGCATAGGGGCGATCGGCGCCCGAAGGAAGACGAACGCTGAGATCGCTGACAGTTAGAAGCGATTGAGCATGGGCGGTGTCCTTGCGTATCGGGGCCATTGCCTTCACTTCGCTAGGCCCGCCGCGCGGGACTCGCGCCCGGTCTCAGCCTGTCCGAAATCCGAACTGCCTTCGCCTTTTGCCGCAAAGCTCCAGCCGATCAACGACCATGGCCGTCGGCTCCGCATCGCTCACCTCGCCTCCGTGCCGGGTACGGCTTTGTCTAACTCGAACAGCGGGTCGCCGGTCGGTGACAACTTGCGCGCAAAGCGGACCGCAGCCCCGATCCGGACACTCTCCGGCCTCGCCTCGATGTTGGCCATGATGCGAATGCGCTCCGGCAGCTCGATCACGGCGACGATGTAAGGTGTGCGACCTTCGAAGCCCGGTGCCGGTCGGCGATTGATGGTGAAGGCGTAGATCCGGCCGTTGCCGCCAATCTCGCGCCAATCCAATGTGCGGCTGCCGTTTGCGAAGCTCACGGGGCGCGGCGGATGTTGGAAGCGGCCAGTTGCCGAGCATGCCTGCATCGTCAGTCGACCGGCGCGCAGCGCATCCCAATAGGGGCGACCAAAGTCGGACGCCTTGGCCGCGAGCGCAGGAGCCGATGTGCCGTCGCTCATTGCCCTACCTCCAGGATCAAGACATTCGAGACGTTCCAGTTGCGCATGATCGCGATGCTGCCGATCCCTGTGACCATCGCATTGCGCGGATTGGGAACCTGTCGCTCGCCGGCTTCGCCCATCAGTTGGCGGACGGCCTCGACCAGGTTCAAGCCGCCGCTTGCAAGACCTGGCTGGCCGGCAGAGATTTGCCCGCCGCCGGTGTTGAGAGCTAAGCGCCCCCTCGGCGACAGGTCTGTCGACAGGATGAATTCCGAGCCCTCTCCCCGTTTGCAGAATCCGATCTGCTCGAGCTGGAGCAATATCGCGAACGTGAAGTCGTCGTAGGGATGAAACATCTGGATCTGGTCCGGCCTCAGACCGGCATCGGCCAGCGCCTTGGGCCCGGCAGTCGCAAAGCCACTCTCCAGCATGTCGGCGTCTAGATCGCGCACGCGGAAGTTGGACACCTCGCGATAGGCAATGGGGCGAACGCTTTTCAGCTTGCGACGCTCCGCATTTGCCCTGCTCGTGATGAGAACTCCGCTTGCTCCATCCAGGTACATGACGCAATCGAGCACGCGAATCGGCTCCGACAGCATCGGCGACTGGAAATATTGCTCCAGCGTGAGGGGTTTGCGGAACCGCTCATAGGCATTGGGGTTCTGCACCGCTCCGGCGCGCTGAGTGACGGCAAGCTTGCCCAGAGCCTCCGGTTTCAAGCGATAGAGATGATCGTAACGGTTCATGAGCAGCGCGAAGGCGCCGGGCGGCCCCAGGAGGCCGACTTTGGGTGCATCGTAGCGATCAAACTGGGCCGTCCAGGCCGTAGACGGACTGTCGGCGGCAATGAGCGCGACGGTTTCGCAGGCGCCGGATCGGATTGCCATCGCAGCACGGTGGAGACCCGCGATCGACGAGGCACCGCCAAGATCCATGCCCTGCAGCCAACTGGTCTGCAGCCCCAACAGCTCAGCCATGAAGACCGAGTAGAAGGGATTGGCGCCCTCCGACATGGTCGGCGAAGCCGCCAAGCCATCGATCTGGTCCAGCCCGATCCCGCTGCGCTCCACCAGCCCGCTCAGCACCTCGCCCGCAAGGTCGTACGCCGTGCGGCCCGAGCCCTTCTCATTTTTGGCTTCCGCATACGCCACAATGACGATGTCTTCGAACGCCTTCATCCACGCCTTCCCCGCGGTGCCGCCTCCGCGCGCCTCGTTCATCAGGGGACTTTATCGAGCACTCGATATAATTTGCAAGTGCATTCTGAGGGGATTTGCAAGATGGTCGCAAATGTCGCTATTTGCCGAGAAAACCGGCTTCAAGCCATGGAGGAACGATGTCCGCAGCCAACGTCGCAACCGGCCTGCCTTCCGGGCAGCAGCCGAAGGAGCTGACACTTCTGGCATGCTCGGATGCGCGTGTTGCCGGTCGCTGGTCGTCGGAGCCTAACGACGCGGACAATCAGCTTGCCCGGATGCTGTATTTCGCCGACCTGCTGGTTGAAGCAGGCGTCACGAAGAACCTGGGCGATCGCAATGCTGCGCGGACGATCGAGGCCTCCATCACGCACTTGAACGGAGGAGGCAGAGTATCCGACGCCGAGAGCCGCCGGATCCACCGCGACCATTCCACACTTGTGTGGGAGACCACCCTGACGAGCGGCGACGGCACAATCGTCGGCATCGTCAGGCATGTTCAGATCATTGGCGCGAGCAAGGCGGCGGCGGAAGCTGGGACGAAGACGACGGCGCAAAAGGTTCTCTCGGCCGACAGAGGCGATCGCCGGGAGGCGCTGGTGCGAGCCGCGATCAGAGCCTTCAGCGAGAAAGGCTTCATTCGAGCCTCCGTCAAGGACGTGGCTACGGCCGCCGGCATGACGACCCCGACCATGTACCACTACATCAAGACCAAGGAGGACCTTCTCACCCTTGTGTTCAGCGCCATACTCGAGCGCATATACGAGACTTTGACGAGCAGCACCGGTGGCGATGCGCCGGCAGCCGACCGACTGATGGCCGGCGTCAACGCGCTGCTGAACATGTACCGCTCCGATCCCGCCATGATCATGCTTCTCTACGAGGAAGGCCGACACTTGCGACCGGACGATCGCCGAAAGTCGTTTCGCCAGTCAGCCGAGGGCATCGAGATCTGGCGCGCCCTGCTGCAGGAAGGCAACGAGAGCGGTGCGTTCGATGTGCCGGATCCCGAGGTGTGGGCAGAACTGGTGTCGTTGTTGTGCACAGTCGGGCCGCTGCGCTACTGGAATGTGAAGAAGTTCGGCCAGGCCCGTGTGGAGAAGGCTGTCGCACAATTCGTAGCGAGCGCTGTGCTCAGACGTGAAGATGACCTGCCGTCAAAGAAGAGGCACGATGGCCCGCGCACGGTCAAACGACCGTGACCGGCACGCCGAGGGGGTCCAGCGCAGCCTTGATACGCATCCCAAGATCTCCGTGCGCCGCCGACGTGGTTCGGACGACGAAACGCATGCCGCCGCCGGCCTCGTCGGCAATGGTGTAGTGGTCTGTGCCAATGCCGGCGGACGTCAGCGCCTCGACCATGGCAAGCCGCGCCGCGGTGGCGCGCAAGCGCCCCTTGTCGATCTTGTCGACCCGCGTCTTGGGAAGGCCATCGGTTAGAATGATGCGCTTGGGGATGGCTGCCCTCTCGGGGATGCTCAGTCCAACCTTGTGCAGTATGTCGTCAGCGGTGAGCGCTGCGATGGGATCCGCAACGACGAACGCGACAGGCAGTTCCCCGGCATAGGCGTCAGGCATGCCCACGGCTGCCGCATCCCTGATGCCGTCGAGGCGAAGCAGCGCATCTTCTATGACGCGCGGATCGATATTGTGGCCGCTGCGAACGATGATGTCCTTGGCGCGCCCGATCAGCCAGTAGAAGCCGTCGCTATCACGATAGCCGAGATCGCCCGTGTTCAGCCAGCCTCCCTGCAGCCAAGTGGCTTTCCCATTTCGCTCTCCAACATAGCCGGCAAACACGTTCGGGCCCCGGACGGCGATGACGCCGTACTCCCCGTCTGCCGCATCGCGCAGTTCATTGCCGTTTTCGTCGAGGATGACGATCCGCACCTGCACATACGGCAGGCGGCGACCGATCGAGCCGAATGGCGTTTCCGAGTGCTGCGTCGTGGTCACGGCGCAGCCGGCTTCAGTCAGGCCGTAGCCCTGCGATACCGGCAGGCCGGTCAATTTCAGAAACTTGTCGTGCAGTGGTTGCGGCAGAGGCGCTGCCCCACAACCGATGCTCTTCAACGTCGATGGGACCGGCTTGAAGGGAAGGCCAGCAAGAACCGTCAGGATGGTCGGCACCAGGGTCGCGTGGGTTACATTGTACTTGACGACAATGTTCCAGAGATCGCCGATGACGCCCTTTGCCCGATAGCCATACGGCGACAGCATCAGAATTGTGCTGCCCCAGAACAGCGGCATCAGACCGGTGATGATTAAGCCGGCAGCATGAAACAACGGTCCTCCGCAGATGGAGCACTCGGCCTGTCGACGCTCGCGGATAGCGCCGAGCACCCACGCCTCGAACAACAGGTTGCGATTGGTCTGGCAAGCGATCTTGGGATGCCCTGTCGAGCCGCCGGTGTTGACCAGTACGGTGACGTCGTCGAACTCCTTCTCAGGAAGGAATGTCAGGCTTTCTCCAAGCACAGTCTGCAAGGCTGCAGCATAGTCGATGGCGCCGGGTGCGCTGCCCCGAACGGCAACCACGACATCGAGTGTATCCACCATCCTGCGAGCGGCTTCTGCCCTGTTCCAAATTTCCGCATCGAATGCTGGTGCCACAGTGACCAGCACACGCGCACCGGACGTTCGTATCAACTGGGCAATGTGCGCAGGCTCGAGCAGGTAGTTGATCGGGAACGCGACGCCCGCTGTGGTTGCGCCCCAGATCACGGCGTGGAATTCCGGCACGTTCGGCAGCAGCACCGCCACGACATCGGTGCTGCCCACGCCCATCGAGCGGAAGAGGTTGGCCGCCCGAACAAGACCGTCGAGCAACTGCGCATAGGTGGTCGACTCAGGCGTATCCCCGGCAAGCCCGTTGGGAAGAAACAGCGTGGCCGCCTTGTCCGGGCAGCGCCGCGCGCTGGCGGAAATGGCATCATAGGGTGTCCGTGCGGCAAACCGGACTTCAAGCGGCGTCTGCTCGGCAAGCGTGATCGCCGCGTCGTCGGCGAACGGCCCGATCCGGCCCGGCTGCCAGGTATCGTCGCCGCTGCCCATCGCAGGCTCCATCGTGCGTCCTTGTGTCTCGTGAATTTATCGAGTACTCGGTAATATCCTTCCTGCCTCCGTTGGTGTCAACTCGGGCAGCGCGAAAGCACGACAGGCCATGGAGCATGTGTCAATGACCGCACCGGTCACACTTGAGAGGCGGGGCCGTATCGCGGTTCTGTGGATCGACAATCCCCCGGTCAACGCTCTGAGCGAAGGCGTGCGCCGCGGACTGGCCTGCTGTGTGGCGGAAGCCGAAGCCGATCCGGGCGTCGAACGGATCGTCTTGTTGACGCGTGGCCGAACATTCGTCTCAGGCGCCGATATCAAGGAGTTCGGCAAGCCCAGCGATGCGCCCAACGTCGCCGATGTGATCGCGCTGGTGGCTGACGCGAAGAAGCCGGTTGTCTGTGGTGTCCACGGCGCGGCGCTCGGTGGCGGCTTGGAGCTGGCGCTGGCCTGCAGCCATCGCTTGTGCGTCGCCGGCGCACAGCTTGGACTCCCGGAGGTGAAGCTGGGGCTCATTCCCGGCGCAGGCGGGACCCAAAGGCTGCCCCGGCTGGTGGGCGCGGCGAAGGCACTCGAAATGCTGGTCACGGGTGAGCCGATCGGCGCCAGGGAAGCACTAGCGATTGGCCTGATCGATGCGATCGTTGCGGATGGCGGAGAGGCGGTCATTCGTTATCTGGAGGCATCGCCGACCATCGTGCGGCGCCCATCTCTCGAGGTGCCTGCCGGCGCCGCCGCAGTGGTCGAGCAGCTGCTGGCCTCATGGAGGCGAACGGCGACCGAGAGATATCCCGGCCTGAAAGCTCCGCAGAGCTGCATCGACGCCGTTGCCGCAGCCTGCACGCTGCCGCTCAAGCAGGGGCTGGCGCGCGAAAAGACCCTGTTCCGCGAACTTCTGGGCGGGGCGGAATCGAAGGCGCTCATTCACCTGTTCTTCGGCGAGCGCGAGGCCGCGCGTGTCCTGTTCGTGCCAGCCGATGTGAAGCCCCTGCAAATCAGTCGCGTCACTGTTGTCGGGGCCGGCGACCACGCTGCGGACCTCATTTCGCTCCTTGCCGGCGGGCGCATTTCGGTCGCGGTGTTCGAGCCTGACAGCAGCCGCAAGGCGCTGATGGCCACTGCGCTGCAACGACGCGGCACAGCTCACGTCACGACGTCATCGGCTGCGGAGAGGCTGCGCGATCAGGTGGTGCTTGCAGAAGACCTCCGCGTAATCGCCGATGCAGATCTGGTCGTGGTCGCCGATTCGTTGGTCGACAATGCCTGCCGGCAGCGCATCGACGAAGTAGCCGAGCATGCACCCTCGCAAGCCATCCTGGCATACGTTGGCGAGAACCCGGCGTTTGCCGACTCGACCAGATGGGCTGGCCGCGCACTTTGTCTGCACGCCCCAGCCGGGTTTGTCGGATCGCGCGCCCTGGAAACTGCTCGCGGACAGGGCGCATCGCCCGAGGTTGCAGCCGCAGGAGCATCGATCGGCCGATTATTGAAGATGACGGCGATCACGCCGGCGCGTGCGGGCATCTTGCTCGGCCCACGCCTAATCGGGGCTTACCTCGACCAGGCCCTTGCGCTGAAGGCCGAGGGCGTGCCAGCGGAGCGCATCGATGGCCTGCTGCAGCGGTTCGGCATGGCATTGGGACCGCTTGCGTGGCTCCGAGCGCACGGTGCCGACGACGGGTGCTCACACTCGTTTGACCTTGGGAGTGGGCGCGGATCAACCGAGAGCGATCAGGTCAGCGACCGTGAAATCATCGAGCGATGCGTCCTGGCGCTCGTGAATGCGGGGGCCAAGATGCTGGAAGGCGGACTTGCCATGCGGGGCAGAGATATCGATGTCCTGTGGGTGCTCGGCTATGGCTTTCCCCGCCGCCTGGGCGGGCCAATGTTCTACGCCGACACACTGGGCCTGGATCAGGTTCTCGCATCCTTGATCGGCTATCAAAACAGGCTCGGCGAAGCGTGGGCTCCCGCATCGCTCATTCGTGAACTTTCGGCCGGCGGCAGATCGTTGGCGAGATTTGCGGTGCCTCGTCCATGACACCCCATAGCCATCTGCGGCGCCGGCCGCCAAGCCGCGCGAAAGAAATCCTGCAACCGCCCGGCACAGGCGCAACGGCGCGCATTGGTGGGTTGCGGCACCGATTTGGGCGACGCGAACACTCACGGCACCATATAGTTTGTCGGGATGGCCGTCGTGTACTTCATCTCTTCCATGGCGATCGAAGAGCTGACGTCGGAGAACTCCAGTCGCGCAATCAGACGTTGATAGACGACATCATAGGTCTCGATATCGGGGACGACGATGCGCAGGAGATAATCGACCTCTCCCGTCAGACGCCAGGCCTCGACGATCTCCGGCACGCTGGAGATCAGCCTGCGGAAGGCATCGAGCCATTCGGCCGCGTGCCGCGGAGCCTTCACGGCCACGAACACCGTCATCGGAACGTTGGCCTTGCGTCGATTGATGAGCGCGACGCGGCGCACGATGAGGCCTTCGTCCTCCAACTTCTTGATGCGCCGCCAACATGGTGCGGCGCTGAGCCCGACCTGCTCGGCGATAGTTGCGATCGGCACGGTCGCATCCTGCTGAAGGATGTCGATGATCTTGCGGTCGATGTTGTCAGCCATAGCGAGCTTCGCCGCCCCTCAGAACGTTTTCGGTATGCGGCGGTACGCTACCGCAGCCGCGGCTGTGAGCATAGCTTTAACCCACTGCGAAGCAGATCAGGAAAGGCAATTGCTCGATGTTTACATCTCAAGAAACAAATTCCGGCAACGACAATCATAACAGAGCTGGATTTGCAATCTATGTGCTCAAAGTCCAGGCTATCATAACAATACAATGAGATATGGCAGCGGAACCCAGTGATGAGAACGATTGGGCTGATAGGCGGTATGAGTTGGGAGAGTACGGCGGTGTATTACCGCCGTCTCAATGAACAGGTGCGACATTCTCGTGGCGGGTTGCACTCCGCCGACATCGTGATGCGGTCCGTCGACTTCGACGCGATCGTCCGACTGCAGACGCGAGGTGCATGGGACGAGGCCGCTGAAGTGCTCAGCGGCATTGCGCGGAGCCTGGAGCGAGCCGGCGCGGCCTGCCTCCTCATCTGCACCAACACCATGCACAAGCTCGCAGATCAGGTGCAAAGCGCGGTCCGAGTTCCGCTCCTGCACATCGCCGACGTGACGGCGCAGGCGGTGAAAGGAGGCGGCGTCAAACGGCCGCTGCTGCTCGCCACACGCTACACCATGGAGGAGGACTTCTACGTCGACCGGCTGCGCCAGCGCCACGCGCTTTCGCCAATCATTCCCGAAGCGCCTGACAGAGCGGCAGTCCACAACATTATCTTCGACGAATTGTGCCGCGGAATCGTGCGGGGAGGCTCGCGCGAACGCTATCTCGACATTATCGCGCGTGGCCGCGCAGCTGGCGCGGACGGCGTCATACTCGGTTGCACCGAGATCGGCCTGCTGATCGGCCCCGGACATCTCGATCTGCCGGTGTTCGATTCGACTCTGCTGCATGCCGATGCGGCCGTCGCATTCGCAATGGAAGGAGGAACAGCGTGAGCGCCTCGCACGTAATGGCTGCAGGTTGCGATTTCAGCGTTGTCCTGTATGGCCTTCGTCATGCAGCAGGCGGAGTGCAGATGAGATGACCAACTCTAGCGACGGTTTGCGCCCCGTGCTCGATCACGTCGTCATCAATGTATTGGGCAACCTGGACGCTGCGGCAGCACAATACGAGCGGCTCGGTTTCCGCCTGACCGAGCGCGGACACCACACGCTCGGCTCGAGCAACAACCTTGCCATCTTCGGCACCGATTATCTCGAATTGCTCGGGTACCTGCCCGGACGCGAGGCTATGCGGCCGGATTTGTGGCGGCATCCCGCAGGCCTGACCGGTCTCGTCTTCAAAGCAGACGATCCAGACTTCGTGCACGGGACGTTGCGCGACCGCGGTCTTCCCGTCCAGGCGCCGGTGCGATTCGCACGCCCCGTCGCGCTGCCGGAGGGCACGCGAGACGCGCGCTTTGCCGTCGTGCGCGTATCCAGTGATGTGGTGCAGAACGGACGGACCTACTTCTGCCAGCACATGACGCCTGAGCTGGTCTGGCGCTCCCAATGGCAAACGCATGAGAACGGTGTCATCGGCATCGCCGAGTTTGTCATCGCATCACGGGATCCTGCGCGCGCCGGCTTGCTGTATGAGCAGATGTTCGGTCCGCACCTGCTGTGTCCTGTTCCGGGCGGAGTATCATTTCGCGCCGGCGGGACATCTGTCCTGCTGCTGCTGCCACAAGCGATCAGGGAGCGTTACGCGGGCGCCGCGCTCGTCAGCGCGGACGGCACCGACCGTATGGTCGCGCTGACGTTCAAGACCACATCGATCGAGGCGGCCCGCGCCGTCCTCGATCGCGGCGGTGTCATTTACCGGTTGTTGCCTGCGGGCGGTATCGTCGTGCCGCACGACCACGCAGCAAACGTGGCGCTGGCCTTCATCTCATGAGCCAAACCATGACCGTGCCGGACTATACTCGCCTGTTTGCCCTCGACTATGCGGGAGCGCGTGCGAAGTTCCTTGCGGCGACAGCAGCGGCCAACTGCGCGTTCGCGAGCTACCGGCATCCCGATGCGATGGGGCCTCGGGGCGAAGAGCTGTTCGTCGACGTCGCGCGCCTTGGCAGCGCCAAGGCGAAGCGTCAACTCATCATTATCAGCGGCACGCACGGTCTGGAGGGGGCGAGCGGCTCGGCGGCTCAGATTGCCTGGCTCGAAAGTTCCGGAGCACGCAAGTTGCCGCCAGGCGTCTCGATCCTGCTGATCCATGCGCTCAACCCCTACGGGTTTGCGTATGGCACGCGCACGACCGAGAACAACGTCGATCTCAACCGCAACTTCGTTGATCATAAGCGGGCCTATCCTGCCAATCCGGGCTACGATGAGATCTTTGCCAAGATGCTGCCGCGCGACTGGACGCCCGCCGCGCTGACTGATTTCGGCGATGCGCTAGCCGTCTATCGGGAGAAGCACGGCGCTGATGCGTTGTTCGATGCCCTCGTGCGCGGGCAATACACGCATCCGGAGGGTACGAACTACGGCGGCCGCGGACGCGAGTGGTCCAACCGAACGTTGCAGAGGATCGTGGACGAGCATCTCGGCGCCGCGAGGCAAGTGGGCCTCATTGATTGGCACACCGGGATCGGCGAGTGGGGGCGCTCCTTCTTCCTCTGCTTCAACGAGGATGGCAGCCCGCTGCAAGCCGAAGCTGTGCGGTGGTGGGGATCGAGATCCATTCTCGAGCAGAGGCCACACGGTTTCGCGCGACCCAATTACCAAGGGCTGGTCTTCAACGGCCTCGCCCAGTTCCTGGGCAACCGGCCGATGGTTGGGGCCGTGATCGAGTTCGGCACCCGAGGTCCCAACATGCGACGCGCGCTCCACCTCGACATCTGGCTCAAGTTTCGGGCCGAGAAGGAGAGCGAGCGCGTCTCGCTCCTGCGCGCTGACCTCCACGACGCCTTTGTGCCGGTCTCCTCGCACTGGCGCGAGGAGACCTCCAGTCAGGCGATCGAGATCACGCAGCAGGCTGTCAACGGATTGGCGACGTGGTCGCTCACTCCGAGCGCAGCAGCGACAAGTTCCTGACAACGAACAAGACATGGAGTTCCCAAGAATGCGCGCGGTGGTGCTGAGAGAGCATGGCGGCAACGATAAGCTGCGGTTCGAAGCCGATTATCCGACGCCGAAGGCAGGTGAAGGCGACGTGGTGTTGCGGGTTCGCACCTCGTCGATCAACTACCACGACGTATTCACGCGCCGCGGCATGCCCGGCATCAAGATTCCCCTGCCAGTGATCATTGGTCTCGATGTGGCGGGTGAGGTCGTGGAAGTGGGCCCTGGCGTCACCGGCTGGAACGTAGGCGATCGCATTCTGGTCGACCCCGTCAACCGGGTCGAAGGCGGCCTCATGGGTGAAACCGTGAATGGCGGTCTTGCCGAATTCTGCCGGGCGCGCGCCCACCAGTTGATCCGTATTCCCGACCGGGTGACGTTCGAGCAGGCGGCCGCGCTTCCCGTGGCCTATGGCACCGCCATTCGGATGATGAGCACCATCGGCAAGATTGAGGCCGGTGAGAAGGTGTTGATCCTGGGCGCCTCCGGCGGCGTTGGCGTGTGCTGCGTGCAGCTGGCCAAGCTGGCGGGCGCCTACGTTATCGCATGCGCCGGCAGCGAGGAAAAAGGGCGACGGCTGACCGAACTCGGGGCCGATGACATCATTCTCTACACGAAGGATGATTTCATGAAGGCGATCTTCGAACGGCACGGCAAGCCGCACAGAAGACGTTTCGTGAAGAGCGGCGGCGTCGACGTCGTTGTCAACTTCACCGGCGGCGACACGTGGGTCAAGTCGCTGCGGTGCCTGCGGGTAGGCGGGCGTCTGCTGACGTGCGGCGCTACGGCTGGCTATTCGCCACAGGAAGACATCCGCTTCATCTGGACGTTCGAGCTGGAAGTGCGAGGCTCGAACGGCTGGGAGCGCGAAGACATCACCAGGCTTTTCGACTTGGTCGAGAGCGGCAGACTGAAGGTGCTGATCGACAAGACGTACCCGCTCGAAGATGCGGTCGAGGCCGTGAGGGTGATCGAGGATCGTGGCGTGTTCGGCAAGGTCGTCGTGACGCCGTGACAGCGACCGGCATGCAGAAGGTGGCCGAGACGGTTGCAGCACCAGATGGCCGGAACGCGATGCCTGGAGGAAGTTGAGAGCATGCATTGGAGCAATCTGGGCGATCTGATCGACCGCAGCCGCGACCTCGACCGGATCGCCATCATCGACCTGGTGGACCGGGACGCGCCACGCACGTACACGCACCGCGATGTCGATGGGCTCGCCAACGGAGTAGCTCGGTATCTCGTCGCCAAGGGCCTTGAACGTGGTAGTCGGGTCGCCATCGCTTCGCTCAATCGGGCAGAGTATCTCGCTTCCTACTTCGGCATCATGCGTGCAGGCCTGGTGGCCGTGCCGGTAAACATCAAGCTGCCGCGCCACACCGTCGACTACGTCCTCCACGATGCCGGTGTCGCAGTCGCATTTGTCGACGGCGCGAGCCGCGCCCTGGTTGGCGACGTTCCAGTCATTGATTTCGACGATTCCGGCCCGGATGGTTTTGCGGCGGCGATCACTCCCGGTGAATACACCAGCGTGGCAGCGGAGCACGACGAGATCGCACAGATGCTCTACACGTCCGGCTCGACCGGCCGACCCAAGGGTGTTCCTCTCTCTCACTCGGGCCAGCTATGGGCCCTGTCGACGCGCATGCGCGCTGGCCTCTCTGAAGAGGAGCGCTACATCATTGCGCAACCCCTTTTCCATATGAATGGCCTGTTTGCTGTCAAGACCATCTTCGCCTCCAGCGCCTCCATGGTCATTCTGCCGTCATTCGAGACACGCAGCTACATAGAGGCGCTGGCGAAGTATCGTGTTACGGCCGCCGGCGCGGTGCCGACCATGTGGGCGCGGGTCATCAAGGAGACCGAGCTTCTCGCTTCTCTCGACCTGTCTTCCTTGCGGCGGATCTCGCTCGGGTCGGCACCGATGACGATGGGCCTGTGGGATCGCATCAAGCAGGCGTTCCCGAATGTTGCGATCGCAGTGGGTTACGGGACGACCGAGGCGGGACCCGCCGTGTTCGGCCCCCACCCGGAGGGGATTCCGACGCCGCCCTTGTCACTCGGCTATCCAATCCGGGATGGCGAGGTTGCGCTGGTAGGCGGCACCAAGACGCAGGGCGTGCTGATCATGCGCAATCCGGCGGTCATGCGCGGCTATCACAACCTGCCCGGGCAGAGCGCAAAGGCATTGCGGGACGGTTGGTACAACAGTGGCGACGTGATGCGGCGCGACGAGAGCGGCTTCTACTACTTCATCGAGCGCGCCGACGACATGTTCGTGTGCTCCGGCGAGAATATCTATCCCGGCGAGGTCGAGAAGGTGCTGGAGCGTCACCCGCAGGTGCAGCAGGCGGCAGTGGTACCGCTGCCCGACGAGGAACGCAGCCACATCCCCGTCGCATTCATTGTTGCGCGCGCAGGTGCCCGGCCGACCGTCGACGAAATCCGCCAGTTTGCGTTGGCCAACGGGCCCGCCTACCAGCACCCACGCAGGGTGGAGTTCCTTTCCGATCTCCCATGGGCGGGGACCAATAAGATCGACCGCAAGGCACTGATCGAGCGAGCACGCGCCCTCGAGCACGGACGCAACTGGCCAAAATGAAAGAGGCCCAAGCCTCGTCAGTTCAGCCAACCTGAGACAACTCCTCGAGCTTCCCCAAGGCCTGCGCGCGGATCTCAAGGGTCGCCGGTGACGTCTCGCGTGACCGACCCTTGCGGAGTTCAAGGCTCTCCTTGCTGCCGCGGACAGGCTCGCGAATTCCAAGAACGAGCAAATCGCCAAGGCATGGAGAAGAAATCGACCGATGATCTATCTCGCAGGCCAGGGGACTGCCGGAGTAGCGGTATTCACTGTCGTGGTCGTCCTCTATCACGCAGGTGCCGGCCTGCTCCGCCCAGCGAAGAAGGGTCAGACGTCGCTCGAGCAACAGCGGCACGCCGAGGGGCGACTGGCGTCCCGCCGTGACATACGCCAAGCGCGCGCGTGGCGCGCGCCGCATGCCGGCAGCGACGTCGGCGGACATTACGCCAAGGTGCATCAAGCGGATCGTCGTTTCGGGGCAATGACGGCCGACTGCAGGCATCCGAGATGCTGGGTGCACACGTCCTCGAAGCCGGCATCGGCCAGCCAGCGCACGTAATCAGCGCCGCTCGCTTCGTAAACCCTCTTGTGTCTCAATGAGCAAATGCAGGCTGGCGAGAAGCGCCTCCAGGAGTCGCGCCACTTACGCGCACGCCGCAGGCGATGCTCGCCGGGGGCGGTCGCCGCGTCCGCCAGCGCAGGCAAGCAAAGTGAGCACGGCCTCTTCGATGCGCCGCTCGGGACAGGCGCCGAAGCCAAGAGCGAGGCCGTCGGCTTTCAGCGGGAGCGTCGCGCATCTGCCGATGCGATCGATGGCGATCCCACGTGCGTGCGCACGCTCGACAAGCCGGTCGAGCTTCCTCTCGCCGGCTGCAAGCGCGGTGACATGCAGGCCGGCGTGGCAGGCCGTGGGCTTGAGCCAGCCGCCGGCGTGCGTGTGAAGGGCGGCGAGCAGCGCCGTGCGCCGCTCCGAGTAGACCCGCCGCATCTTGCGGATATGCCGGGCGAGGTGGCCTTCCGAGACGAACGCCGTCAGGGCGGCCTCCTCGACCGGGCGCCCGTGCCAAGCCGAGATCGCCCGCGCCGCGGCGAGCGCCGGACGCAGCCAGGCAGGACACAGCAGAAAGCCGAGGCGAAGCGCCGGAAACATGCTCTTCGAGAATGTGCCGACATAGACGACGAGCTCGCCGCCATCGAGCGTGCGAAGCGCATCCAATGGACGGGCGCCGTGGCGGAACTCGCTGTCATAGTCGTCTTCCACGATGACGGCGCCGGCGCGTCCGGCGAACTCGAGCAACGCCCGGCGGCGGCGCGCCGACATCGCAACGCCCAGCGGAAACTGGTGTGACGGCGTCACGCAGATGAGCCTTGCTTCCTTTGGAATGCGGTCGACGATGATCCCTTCCTCATCGACCGGAACCGGCGCGACGCGCGCGCCCGCGCCGGCGAACACGCGGCGGAGCGGGAGATAGCCGGGATCCTCGACGGCGACGCACGTCCTCCCCGGGCGCACCAGAACACGCGCGAGGAGATCGAACGCCTGCTGGGCGCCGTTGCACGCCACGATCTCCGACGCATCGCAGGCGATCGCGCGCGAGAATGATACATGCGCGGCGATCGCTTCGCGGAGCCGGCCGTCGACGCCCGCATCGGCATAGCTGCCGGGGATGCGGGCAAGCTCTCGCAGTGCTTGCCCGACCAAGCGGCGCCAGACATCGAAGGGGAACAGCGACTGGTCCGGGATCCCCAGCCGCATGTCGATGCGCGAAGGCGCAGCGATAGCCGGCAGGCGCAGGCAGCAGAACCGCTCCGCCTGCCGCCGCAGATGGTCATCGACACGCACCGCGCCGCGGCCGGTCGGCCGAGCGTGCTTCGGGGCGATGCCGGCGACGAAGACGCCGGATCCCGCGCGGGCGACGATATAGCCCTCGGCCAGGAGCAGGTCGTAGACGGCGCAAGCCGTGTTCCGGGCAAGCCCGTGCTCGGAAGCGAAGGCGCGGGTCGATGGAAGTCGCGCGCCCGGCTTCAGCCGACCGTCGATGATGGCCTGGCGGAGCTGGCGGTGGATGCTGCGTACCCGCTGCCGCGAGCCTCGTGCGGGGATGGCGAGATCGACTTCCAGTCGCGGAATCATGGCGGGCCTTCCCGGTGGACCAGTAAACTTCGAAGAATGTGGATCTACTTCCAGTCCGCTTTCCTGTCTAAGCTGGTCTCGAAAAAAACGCCAGGAGACCGACATGCTGAAAACCATGGCCCTGCTGCACGACCAGCCTCCCTTCGCCACCCGCCCCGAAGACACAGCGTGGATGGAGATCGGCGAAGGACGCGGGCTGAAGCTCCTCCGCATCCTGCCGGACGATGCTGGCTATGCGGCGATCATGCGGGTCGATCCCGGCCATGCGATCCCGCCGCACCGCCATACAGGCGCAGTCCATGCCTACAATCTCAAGGGGTCGCGCCGCATCCACACGGGCGATGTCATTGGTCCGGGCGGATATGTGTTCGAGCCGCCGGGCAATATCGACACCTGGGAGGCGATCGGCGATGAGCCCTGCCTCATCCTGATCGTCGTGGAGGGGGACGTTGAATATCTCACGCCCGAGGGCCATGTCGCTGAGCGCTACAACGCAGCGGGCATGCGGGCCCTGCACCTGAAGTGGTCCAAGGCGGCCGGGCTGCGCCCGTTCGAGCTCTCATGCGCGGCTCATCCTGAGCGCGTCTCGTGAGAGGGATCAGCCTCCTGCCGCTTGCCTGCGCAGCGATGCCGGCGCTTTGCGCCTGCGAGGATTCAACTGCGCGGTCGGCTTCAGCGCCGGAAATGGACGAAGCTTTGGATCCCGGCGCGGCGCGCGCAAGGGAAGCTGCAATTGGCAGACTATCACTGAGGCGTGACTGTCCGCGCTACATCCTGGCCGCATGAAGAGGTCTGCACGATCATCTTGGAGAGGGTTGGCGAGATGCCGCGAGCCTGGCGACGGCCTGGTTGATCGATCGCACGCCGAGCTTTCTCTTGGCGTTTCCAAGATGGAACGCGGCGGTTGAGCGCGAGATGTTGAGAATGCGGCCAATCTCTCCCAGGCGGATTTGCCGCGGCTCGCCCAGTCCAAGCATTTGAACTCGCGCGAGGAGAGCACGACGTTGCCGACCTGCCGATCGTTGGCAGCCAGCGCGCGGACATGCCGATAGAACAGCATGGCCATGAACTGGAGCACCGCGCCATGCTCTCCGATGCATGTGTCGAAGGACGGCCTGTGCTCGTCGGTGCGCGAGCCTTCATCATCACGACCGCTATGACCTCGTGCAGGGTTGGATGGCGCTTCGCTTCGGCGAATGGCTGGACCCCGAGCGCCGCTACGGGCGCGCCGCCCTATCGCCGATCGCGCATGACTACACAGGGCTGGCGCCGATCTATCTTCAAGCTGGTGGCCGCGAGATCCTGCACGACATGATCTGCGACTTCGCATCGGCTCAAGCCGAGCGCGGTGCTGACGTGCTGCTCGATGTCTGGCCCGACATGCCGCACGACTTCCAAGCATTCGACACCACGAAACAGTCTTCCACCGAGGCACTTGCGCGAATCTCGTCGGCGATCTCGTGCTTTTCGGAGGGATTAGGCTCCTTCGGACCAGGCCCGAATACCAAGGTGGCACACGGGCAATTTGCCGGCCACCATCCGCCAGCCCAACAATGAATTGCAGCGGTCCCCCGTCCCCTAGACCGCGCGAGTTTCCACTTCACTTCTACGAGAGCACTTTCCACTTGATGCGGGTCAGACGACTTACCCGGCATGCCTAAAGTAGTTGGCGCACTCCTCCGGCGCAAATGACCTGACGAGCTTGCCGATGAGCTTCAGCAGCCGCTCGACGGTGCGTTCAGCGCCTCTGCGCAGCGCTGCCTTCCACTTGAAGAATGCCTGCTCGATCGGGTTGAGATCCGGCGAGTAGGCGCGCAGGTAGCGCACTTGCGCGCCGGCAGTCTCGATCGCCTCGCGTACGCCAGCGACCTTGTGGGCGCGCAGATTGTCCATGAAGACGATGTCGCGCTTGCGCAGCGTCGGCACTAGGATCTCCTCGACATAGGCCAGGAATGACGGCCCATCCATCGGACCATCGACGACATAGGGCGCCGTGACGCCATCGATGCGCAGCGCGGCGACGAGCGTCAGCGTCTTCCAGTGACCTTGCGGTGCACTGGCGACGAGGCGCTCGCCGCAAGGAGAGCGCCCATAGTGCCGCACCATCTTGGTCGTGACCGCGGTCTCATGAAGACGAGGCAATAGCACTCGCCAACAGCACGGAGTACGGGTGCGATTACTATTAGGCTAGTGTCCCGAGCGCGAAGTTCGTCACCATCTGCGGCACGCTCCGAACGAACTTCGCGATCGAAAGGACACTAGCAAGTCTATGATTCTAGTGTGGTTCAGATTCCGAAGTCCGCTTCGGAGGCTGGTCGCACGGTGGTAGCGGACTTCGGAATCACCACACTAGACGACGCGCAGGGGCGTCAGTCCCGCCGCGGCCACGTGACTCGTCCCGCCGCGATTTCTGCGACGAACCACTCGTGGAACCCGCGCGCGAGCATCCACTCGATACGATCGCCGCGCCACACGAGCCGGGACGGACGCTGGAGATTCGGCGGTCCGACCTCGCGGAGGAATGCCTGCGTGCGGTCGAGGTCGGCGCGACACACGTCGACCTGTCGCAGGCGCTTGTACCAGGCGTGCAGACGCGGATGCGTCGCGCCGTCGAAGGAGATGTCCAGCAACCGGACCGAGGTGAGGTGCGGGAAGAGCGCGAAATCGGCAATCGAGAGCGCGCCGCAGAGGAACTCGCGCCCGGCAAGGGTCCGCTCGATATCCCCATACACCGGCGCGAGGTCCTCGCGCGCCGCCTCGAGCAGCCCGGCGGGCCGCATGTCGTCAGGGAAGCCGAAGCCGCTGTAGGAGACGTCGTGGAGGATCGGGTCGAGGAGCGTATCGGCGATTCTCTCCCAGGCGAGCGCGGCGACGCGCGCCGCCGGATCGGCGGGATACACAGGCCGATCGGGATAGCGGTGCTCGAGGTAGGCCACGATGTCGGACGAGTTGACGACCCCCACCTCGCCGTCGACGAGGACGGGCACCTCGACGCGCGGATTCACGGCCGCGAGCTTCGCACGGTTGGTGGGCACGAGGCCGTCGAGCGTTTCGAACCGCAGGCCCTTGTGCTCGAGGACCATGCGCACCTTGCGGGCGAAGGGGCTGAACGCGTTGTCGTAGAGGGTCATCACGCGTGCCATTGTGCTCCTCCTGGCGAACTGGACATTGTCAAGATTTACCCTCCAGTCTTGTCATCGTCAAGATTGACAAGTAGAAATGGCATCATGCCGATAGCGAAGCCAGTGCGGCGCAAGCGGCCGGGGCACTATCATCACGGGGACCTGCGGCGTGCCCTCATCGACACGGCGCTCCGCGTCATCGAGGAGGACGGCCTCGCCGCGGTGACGACGCGGGCGCTCGCCCGCCGCCTCGGCGTCTCGCACGCGGCCCCGGCACACCATTTCCGCGACCGCGAGGCGCTCTTCGTCGAGGTGGCGACCGAGGGCTTCCAGGCGTTCGTCAACGCCCTCGAATCCGCCGCAGCCACCGCAGCGTCCGACCCGAACGCGCGCCTGTGCGCCATAGGCCTCGCCTACGTGCGCTTCGCCATCGAACATCCCGCGCACGTGCGTGTGATGTTTGGCGGCGGCCTGCGCGAAGGGGTGCGGTGGCCGCCGGCGCTGAAGCGCGAGAGCGAGCGCGCCTACCGGGTGCTCGTCGACACGGCCACCGCGGCAAGAGCAAGCACCGGGGCACCGAGCGGCTCTGTCCAAGACCTAGCGTTCGGCGGCTGGTCGCTCGTCCACGGCATGGCGATGCTGTGGATCGACGGCCCGGCGCGGCAAACGTATGCGACGCCGGCACAGTTCGAGGCCGCAGCGGCGCGGCTCATTGCCAGCATGTTCTGTTGCAGCGAGCGGCCCGCGGCCAAGGACTGATCCGGCATTCACCGGCTCACCGCTGCAGGCCTTCGGGCCTGCTGTGGTAAACGGCAGTACCCATGCGATGTCCGAGATTCAACGTTGGACGAAGCCGCTCCGCGGCAGCCTGGCGGACCGTCCGTAGTGACCTCGAAGACGGTCCCGTCTCCCAACTGACCCCGTCTCCCGACTCAAATTCTCTGCTAGTGCGATGGCGTATTGAGATTGATCGTCACGTTCTTCTTCTGCGTGAAGCTGTCGAGCATGCCTTCGAGCGAGAACTCGCGGCCGATACCCGACTGCTTGATGCCGCCGTAGGAATGGCCGGGCGACTGGCCGAGGCCCTGGTTCACCTGCACCCAGCCGGCCTCGATGGCGTGCGCGGCGCGCAGCGCCCGGCCGATGTCGTGGGTCCAGACGTAGGCGGCGAGGCCGTAGTGGGAGTCGTTCGCCATGCGGATGGCCTCGGCCTCGTCGCTCCAGCGGATTGCAACCAGCACGGGGCCGAAAATCTCCTCCCGCGCCAGGCGCCAGTCGTTGGCGGCGTTGGCGAAGACCGTCGGAATGGCGAAGTAGCCCTGGGCCAACGGCCCGGTCTTGGGCGGCAGGCCGCCGAACAGCAGCTTGCTCCCCGACTGCTTCATGCCCTCCTCGACGTAGCCGCACACCTTCTTGAACTGCTTCTCGTTGATGATCGCGCCCACGTCGGTCGCCTCGTCGAGGGGGTCGCCGATCTTGAGCTTCTTGGTCTTCTCCGCCAGCTTGCCGAGGAAGTCGTCGAAGATGTCGGCGTGCAGGAAAAGCCGAGAGCCGGCGGTGCACGACTGGCTCTGGCGCGTGAAGCGCATGGCCGCGATGATGCCGTCCACCACCCAGTCCTCGTTGGCGTCGGGATAGACGATGGAGGGGCTCTTGCCCCCGAGTTCGAGCGAGACCGGAACGATGCGCTCGGACGCCGCGCGCATGATGAGCTTGCCGACCTCGGTCGAGCCGGTGAACGAAAGCTTGCGCACGTGCGGGTGGGCAGAGAGCGCGGCGCCCGCTTCCTCGCCATAGCCGGTCACGACGTTGAGCACGCCCTTCGGCAGGTGGTCCTGGCAGATGGCTGCGAGCCACAGCACGCCCAGCGGCGCGTCTTCGGCGGCCTTCAGCACCAGCGTGTTGCCGGCGCACAGCGCGGGCGCGATCTTGAGTGCGGCAAGGATCACCGGCGCATTCCAGGGGATGATGGCGCCGACGACCCCGATCGGCTCGCGCCGCGTGTAGCTCAGCACATGCTCGCCCAGCGGTATCGTCTCGCCTTTGAGCTCGCTGGCAAGCCCGCCGAAGTAACGAATGATGTCGGCCGCCCCTCTGGCCTCCGGGCGAGCCTGCGTGCGGATGGCATTGCCGGTCTCCTCGGCGACGATGCGGGCGAGCTCCTCCACGCGCGCCTCTACGGCATCGGCGATCTTCTGCAGCATGCGCCCGCGTTCGCGCGGAACCACCCGGCTCCAGCTCGCAAAGGCCTTGCTCGCAGCCCGCACGGCCCGATCGATGTCCTCGGCGCCGCCACGCGGGATGTCGGCAATGATCTGGCGGTTCCCCGGCGATTCCACCGATATCTGCTTGCCTGAGACGCCGTCGACCCAGCTGCCGTCGATCAGCATCTGCGCGCGCTTGCCCGTAGTGACCGCGGTTGCCTTGCCCATCGCCACTGCCATTGCCTCATCCTCCTGCAATCGAGTTCGCTTGCGACGGACCCATCGCCTGTCGCGCCCTGCGCGAAGCATATATCCACGCCTCCCACGGGTGCCAGTGCACGTGACAGGTCGAGCGCTCGAAGTTCGCGCGCTGGCATGTAGTCCGGCAGGTTAACCGTCATGAGTCTAGACCGACGTGCATTGCGTCCGAACTCCTCCCTACTGGGCAGGTGGCGGAGACCTCAAATACTGGTTTGCATGCGCTCATAAGCATCGGCTTATGGTCGGTACTGAGCAGCTCGAAGACTAATTGCGCCTGGGCCGCTCACTACGGACCTACCGCTCGGACACGACGACGTCGCCCACGCCCGCCGAGCGGGAGTGGCACGGGGTGGGAATGACACCGAATACAGAAGCCGGACCGCTTCAGGTGCTTGGATCACGCCTCGAACCGGATCATCAGTGAGTCCGACATAGATTCTCACCGCCCCTATATGACTGCCGTTCTCAGGTTCGCCCACTGAGCACTCAGCCTTCCGGCACTTGGTCCAGCCGGCGGTAGCGGGCAGACCCAACGACCAAGAGTCGCTGGGTCCGTGCTTCAGGGGCTACCTGAGATTACCGAACCAACGCTTCCCATGTCGGGCATTCCCTGCCCTGCGTCGGGATATCGAAGCGATCAACGTTGCTCTTGTCGATCAGGGTCGCGGGAAAGACGACCTCGCTGCGCACCGGCAGACCTCTCAGGTTCCGCAGTGCGGTGACCGTGGCCACGCACCCCTGCAGGAAGCTGCCATAGTCGCCCGTTGCCAGGAGCTTGCCGGCCCGTATGGCATCGATCGCCTCCTTCGTGCCGTTGATCCCGACCACGAGGGCCTTGCGTCCTGCGCCATCAAGCGCCTCGATGACACCGCTCGCCATTGCGTCGTTGGCGGCCATCACTCCATCGACCTTGGCGTGTGCCTGGAGAAGATTCTCCATGACTTGGTTGGCAGGAAGGCGCTGGAAGTTGCCGGTCTGCGACGC
The DNA here is from genome assembly GCA_008933705.1 of Hyphomicrobiaceae bacterium. GTDB lineage: Bacteria > Pseudomonadota > Alphaproteobacteria > Rhizobiales > Hyphomicrobiaceae > AWTP1-13. The sequence continues at coordinate 28,106 of WBUN01000009.1, read as the reverse complement.
TAGCAGCTTCACGTTCGGGAACTCTTTCAATGCGTCGGTGAAGCCACGCACACGGTTCATGCTGACGATGTTGCCCTTGAGACCTTCAATGATGATGACATTGCCCTTGCCACCCAATGCCTTCAGCAGATAGCGGCCGGTGGCGAGACCAAGATCGTAGTCGTTGGAGCCGACAAAAGAGACGACCTTACCTCCACTCAACCGAGTCGTGACATTGACGAGTGGAATGCCGGCTGCATTCAACTTCTCGATACCCGGCACCATCGCCTTGTAGTCCGCCGGCACGAACACGATGGCATCAGGCTTCTTGATGACAAGATCCTCCACCTGCGACATCTGCTCGGGAAGACTGTCGGCTTTGCTGGGCACGTAGTGCGTGACCGATGCCTTCATCTGTCGAGCCGCCGCGTCGGCACCCGCGCGCACGAGCTGAAAATGCGGATTGGTCAAATTGGTCGTCAGGATGGCAACCCGCTCCCCGTCCGCGTGCGCGGCGGAAAGCATGAACGCCAAGAAGGCTCCAGCTGTCAGGCAGGTTGTGCGTGTCATCCCAGGTGTCTCCTCTCGCGGTTCTGCATTTCACGCTTTCAGGTGCCTGCGCATCACCATGTCGAGATACACCGCAAGAACGATGATCACGCCGGTGATGAGCGGTTGCCAGTTCGTGTGAATGGCAAACAAGTTCATTCCGTTGAGAACGAGCGTCAGGATCAGCGCGCCGACGAGCGTGCCGAGCAATGTCCCCACGCCCCCAAAAAGCGAAGTCCCGCCGATCAGCACCGCGGCGATAGCCGGCAACGTCAGACTTTCGCCGATGTCGCCCTCTGCCGAATTGAGTCGCGCCAGGAAAACAATCGATGCGAGGCCAGCCATGCCTCCGGACGCGACGTAGGCGGCAATGAGTCGGCGCCGGATGGGAATACCGGAAAGGCGCGCGGCCTCAGGATTGGCGCCAATGGCATAGATTTCCTGGCCGAATGTCGTCCAACGCGTCAGAAATGTACCCAGCGCCAGGAATCCCAACATCACGAACACCGGGACTGGAATCCCCAACACGAAACCGCTGCCGATGAAGCGAAAACTCTGCGGGAACCCGTGAACTGTTTCGCCCGCCATGAAAGCGAATGTGATCCCGTGCACGAACCACAGCATGCCGTAGGTCGCGATGAAGGAAGGAATGTGCAGCACGGTCACGAGCATGCCGTTGACCAGACCAACAGCCAAGCCGACGGACACTCCGACCAAAACCGCGAGGGTCGCGGAGTCAGTCGCCTTGAGAACACTGGCGGCCAAGCAGGCGGAGAGGCCAATGTTGGCACCGACCGACAGGTCGAGGCCCCCCGTGAGGATGACGAGCGTCAATCCTGCAGCCATGAAGAAGAGGAGGCTCGCCTGGCGGAGCACATTCAGGATGTTTCCCGTGGTCAGGAATGCGTCACTGAGAAAAGACAACGCGAAACAAAGCCCGGCCGCAGCCAGCAACCTGTACAGCACTTGAATGAACTCAGGCGAGAGGGAGGGACCGACGGTCGACGGCATGGGTGGCGATGACACGCTCATGGTCTGCGACTCCAAAAACCATCGATCAACAAGGAAACAATGACGAGCCCGCCAACGGCGGCCACCTGCAGCGAGGAGGCGACACCCAAGAGGTTCAAGCCATTGCGCAGCACACCGACGGTGACAACGCCGACCAGCGTCCCAAAGATCGTCCCGTTACCCCGAGCGAAGGAAGTTCCGCCGATCGCCACGGCCGCGATGGCTTCGAACTCCATGCCAATCCCTGCTGTCGGATGGCCAGAGTTCATGCGTGCAGTCATCAGCAGCGCTGCGAGCCCGACGTATATCCCTGTGATCGCATAGCTGCTGACAAGCAATGAGCGCACGGACAGCCCAGCCAGCATCAACGCTTCTCGGTTGCCGCCAAGCGCGACGACATATCCACCAAAGCGGCTCCGGTAGAGCAATGCGTGTGTTGCCCCGTATGCAACAGCTGCGAGGAGCACCGGCACAGGAATGCCAAGAATGGAGCCGCTGTACGCGATGCGAACGTCGGCCGGAATGCCAACGACGATCTGCCCATCCGTCACGACCAGCGCCAGCCCTTGCGCGACACCCATTGTACCGAGAGTGGCAACGAACGGAGGAATGCGACCGATCGCAACGATGCACCCGTTGACAACGCCGAATGTGGTTCCAACACACAGTGCCGCAAGAACCGCAATGACCATAGATGCCGTCGCGGTGGCCACGAGCGCGAGAGTCATAGCCGCGAGCGTGAGAACGGCGCCCATCGAAAGATCCAGGCCTTCCGTCATGATGATGAGCGTCATCGGCAGCGCAATCAGCAGCAGTATGCTGGCTTGCGACAAGATGTTTGCCAGGTTAGCCCCAGTCGCAAAACCCGGAGCGATAATCGAGAACGCGACCATCAACGCCATCAACACAACACTGATGCCCGGCATTGAGCGAGCGTACGATGCTGCAGCACTAATCATGGTGGATCCCCAGCGCGACAATATTCGCCTCGTTCAGGTCGGGGCCCGACAGCTCGCCAACGATGTGGCCGCTGCGCATGACGTAGGCGCGGTCGCACACGTTCACGATCTCGGATTGCTCCGACGAGATCATGAGAACGGCCGCGCCTTCGTCGACGAGGCGATAGATCAGCTCGAAGATTTCGGACTTGGCACCGACATCGATGCCCCGCGTCGGCTCGTCGAACACATAGAGCCCGGCTTTCGCAGCAAGCCATTTGCCAATGACGATCTTTTGCTGGTTGCCGCCAGACAGCGTCGCTGTGACCTGGTGAGGCGACGGCGTTGCTATGCGCAACGTCTCAATCAATTGTCGCGCGACCCGATGCGCGATCCCGGGTCGAAACAGGCCTGAGGGAAAGAGCCGTCCAAGCGCCACACTCACGAGATTGTCGCCAACCGTTCGCTCCAAGGCCAACCCGTCAATCTTTCTGCTCTCCGGGATCAGCGCTGCCCCGAGCTGCTTGGCGTCGACCGGTCCGCCGCGCATGTCCTTGCCGAGAATTGTGATCTTCCCAGAGTTGATCGGATCAGCACCGAATACGGCCCGAGCTACCTCGGTTCGACCCGAACCGACCAGCCCGCAGAGGCCGACAATCTCTCCCTTGCGCACCGTCAGACTGATATCCCGAATGCCGTTGTCGGCGGATACTTCGACCAGGCTGAGCGCGACTTCGCCGACCTTGCTGCGCTTTGCGCGTGAATACGTCAGATCGACCGAACGCCCGACCATCATGCGGATGAGATCGCCAGGCGCAGTGCCGCTCGGCCGCACCTCACCGACGAGCTTGCCGTCACGAAGGACCGTGATGCGATCGCCGAGTGCGAACACCTCGGCCATCCGATGTGAGATGTAGACAATGGCAACACCGTCGGCCTTCAGCTTGCGCATAACGGCGAATAGCCGCTCTGTCTCGCGATCCGAGAGCGCCGCCGTCGGCTCGTCCATGACCAGGATACGGGCATCTTGTGATAGCGCCTTGGCGATCTCGAGCATCTGCTGCTGGGCAACACCCAGCCGATGCGCCGGAGTGCGCACATCCACGTCGAGGCCGATCAGATCGAGAAGCCGACGCGCCTCGCGATCCATGCGGGGCCGATCCACGAAGGCGCCTGAGCGGAATTCTCGTCCCAGAAAAATGTTCTGCGCCACATCAAGGTAGGGAACGAGGCTGAACTCCTGAAAGATAACTGCAATGCCAAGACGCCGCGCATCGACCGGTGACGAGACCGTCACCACCTTTCCTCGGTGCCGGAACTCTCCGGCATCCGCGCGGTACGCGCCACACAGGACTTTCATCAATGTAGATTTGCCAGCCCCATTCTCGCCAAGCAGCATGTGAATCTCGCCCGGCCAGATTGCGAGCGATACATCGTCGATTGCGCGCACGCCGGGGAAGGTCTTTGTGATGCCACGCAGCTCGAGCACAGGCGTGACGTTCTCAGGCGTCGCAGTCTCGATGGGGTCAGCCACTGCGGGCTCAGCTTGCTCAACATCCGCAGCAAGCCTGGAAAATGTCGCAAAGAACTCCTCAGCCAGCTTTCGAATGGTGCTGGCCATCAGTCGCGATCCGAACTGCGCGATCTTGCCGCCAGTCGTGGCGTCGACCTTGTAGGAGATCAATGTGCCTTGGGGCACCGCCGCAAGCTTGACGTCCGCTGCTCCCTTGGCGAAGCCCGCAACTCCACCTTCGCCCTCTCCGACGATCTTGCAGGCATGCGGAGCCTGCAAATCAGTCAGCCGAACCTTGCCCCTGAAGCGCGCTTTGACTGGGCCGATCTTGAACAGCACAATGCCGCTGAAGCTCGTATCATCATGCTTCTCCAGCGCTTCGCATCCTGGGATTGCCGCTCTGAGAACGGTCGCGTCGTTAAGCCGCTCCCACACGTGATCCAGGGGCGCTGGAGCGAGGTAGCTGCCTTCGAGACTGAGGGTCATCTGCGCAAATCTCCGCGTGCTTCAGCGCCGACCCACCGCAAAGCGCCAGGGCGTGATCTCGACATGATCGAACAGCGATGCGCGCGAATAGGGATCATCAGCAACCAGGGCTTTGACGTCGTCGACGGACGAAGCCTCGATCACCATCAACGTTCCGATGGGCGTCTCCTCATCGGGTGACAGCAGCGGGCCGCCGAACACGACCGCGACCCTATAGCCGCTAAGGTCGCCGTGCAGAAACGTCCGATGTTCGTCCCGCTTGGCGAGCCGAAGCGACAGGAGACCCGGTTTGTCGCGCGCGATGACAGCGTAGTGCATGGCGTCCTCAGCTTTGAGATGTCGGCGCAAGCGCCCACGCGACAGCGCGTGCTGCCATGACCGAAACCAGATGTGCGCGGTATTCCGCGGATGCCGCGCGGTCGCTGTTCAACCCCTCGGCGGAGACTGCAACCGCCGAGGCGACTGTGGGCGTGAACTCCTTCGCAAGCGCGGCCTCCAGGCGCGCCTCTCGAAACACGCGGGGACCGGCACCGGTCACCGCGACGCGAACGTTGCCCGCACCAAATTCGGCAACAAACACACCGACCAGAGCGAATCGTGATGCCGGATGAGGGAATTTCATATAGCCAGCGCGTGCTGGGCGCGTGAACTCGACAGCGGCGACAATTTCGTCCGTCTCCAGGGCCGTCTCATAGAGCCCGCGGAAGAAGTCGTCCGACCCGATATGGCGCCGATCGGTGATGATCGTTCCTGCCAGACCCAGGACGGCGGCCGGATAGCACGCCGCCGGATCGGCATTGGCGACCGAACCGCCCAGGGTTCCACGATGGCGGACCTGTCTATCCCCGATGTCTCCAGCCAGGACCGCGAGGGCTGGGATCGCCTCTCTGACGATAGGCGACGCAGCGACGTCGGCGTGCCGCGTCATCGCGCCGATAGTGATGGCCTGGTTGTTGCCCGCAATACCTGCAAGGCCGTCCAACCGTCCGAGATCCACGAGGTGCGTCGGCGCTGCCAGTCGCAGCTTCATTGCTGAGAGCAAGCTCATCCCGCCCGCGAGCGGCTTGGCCTCGCTGTGCATCCGCAGCGCCCTGACCGCGTCTTCGAGCGAGGCGGGCCTCACATAAGCAAACTCGTACATCATGCGCCCCTCTTGGCCTCTCTCGCGGCCTCGAGGATGGCATCCACGATGTTGCTGTAGCCGGTGCAACGGCAAAGATTGCCTTCGATGAGACGGCGAATGGTGCGCTCGTCGAGCTCATGGTGTTTCGTTACAATGTCGACGGCGTTCATCACGATGCCTGCTGTGCAGTAGCCACACTGCAAGGCATGATGTTCGTGGAAAGCGCGTTGCATGGGATGCATGCCGTCAGCGCTGGCTAAGCCTTCGATCGTCAAGATCGACGCGCCATCGGCCTGCGCGGTCAGCATCGTGCAGGACTTCACTGCGTCGCCATCTACATGCACTGTGCAGCAACCGCATTGGCCGGTGTCGCAACCGACGACGGTCCCCTTTGAACCGGCGACCTCGCGCAGGAAATCGACAAGCAGCATGGTCGTCGGCACTTCCGTTTCGCACCGGCGATCGTTCACGATGATGGACACGGCCGTCTTCATGACCGCATCTCCGCTCGACAGGCGGGCGTTGGCGTTCGCATGGCCCGCCAGATCTTCTCGGGCGTGAGAGGCATGTCCAAATGCCGCACGCCGAATTTGGCGAGCGCATCCATCACCGCACCGACAACCGCGGGTGGCGCGCCGAGACACCCAGCCTCGCCCGCACCCTTCGCGCCAAGCGGATTGGTCGGACATATCGAGGTCTCGTCAGTCTCGACCGAGAGGCGCGGCAAGACATCGGCTCGCGGCAACGCGTAGTCCATGAAGCTTGCGGATAGAAGTTGGCCCTCGTCGTCGTAAACGACCTCTTCGTACAGGGCTTGCGCAATTCCCTGGGCGATGCTGCCTTGCACTTGCCCGTGCACGATCATTGGATGGATGACCGTGCCGACATCGTCCACCCCGGAAAACCGCGCGATTGTCACCACGCCCGTCTCGGGATCGATCTCGGCCTCACAGACGTAGCAGCCGTTCGGGAACACGAACTTGGATTCGTGTCGCCCCTGGGCTTCAACGCCGCCCGTTCTCGCCAGAAGCTCGAAGATCCCGATCGACCGGTCGGCGACAGCAAACCGGCCGGCTTCGAAGATGAGATCGCCGGAATTGGAAGCGAGCACCGCCGCTGCTCGCTGACGCAGAACATCCACGAGCGCCTCGGTCGCCTGCACGACCGCACTGCCGCCGATAAAGAGCGAACGCGATCCGTAGGACCCTACACCATCAGGGACCCGGTCCGTGTCGCCTTGCACGATGTTGATGTGATCGATCGGAATCCCAAGACGCGTCGCTACCATCGACGCGTAGACGGTCGCAATGCCCTGTCCCATCGCTTGCGTACCGGAGAACACATCGATGCGGCCCAGCGCATTGGCAACGATCCCAACCTGCTCGAATGGCCGAATGCCGCTCGTGGTATCGATGTGGCAGCAGATGCCGCCCCCGTAGAGCTGTCCGCGCGCCCGCGCTGCTTCGCGGCGTGCGTCAAAACCGGCCCAGTCAGCAACAGCCAAAGCTTGGTCTAGAATCCTCGGGAAATTGCCGCTCTCATAGATCTGACCGGAATTGGCCAGGTAAGGTATCGCGTCGGGTGTTATCAGATTGATCCGGCGAAGGGTCACCGGGTCCATGCCCAATTCGGCGGCACCCACATCGAGAAGTCGCTCCAGGCGGTAGATCGCCTCAGGCCGACCTGCACCACGATAGGGTCCGACCGGCGCAGTGTTCGTCAGCATCGCTCGCACTTCGACGTCCAGCGTCGGAATGCGATAGACGCCCGACACCACACGGTTGCCTGAGCCGGTTGCAACCGTGATGCCGAAGAATGACAGGTAGGCACCCATGTTTGCCCACACGCGCATGCGCACGCCAAGAATACGACCCTCGCGGTCGAAGGCCATCTCCGCATCGGTATCGTGGTCGCGACCATGAGTATCCGATAGGAACGACTCCGTACGGTCGGCCTTCCAGCGGATCGAGGCTTTCAATGATCGTGCAGCAAACAGAAGGGCGACTTCTTCGGGGTACGGCACAAGTTTCATGCCGAAACCGCCGCCGATATCACCGACAACAATGCGCAGATCGTCATTTGGTATCCCAAGACAGCGCGCGATCTGCTCGCGCGCCATGTGCGGTGCCTGGTTGCCGGCGAACAGCGTGAGCCGATTGCGGTCACGATCCCACGAGGCGATCACGCTACGCGTCTCCATCGGAGACGCGCTCAAACGCTGATTGGTCAGCGAAAGTCGCGTGACGTGAGCTGCCCGCGCGAACACAGCGTCCGTCTTTGCTTTGTCACCAATACGCATGAAACCGACCACATTGCGCGGAGCTCCGTCTGCGACCAGCGGAGCGTCCTCGGCATGGGCCATGCGCGCTCGCACAACCACCGGCAATGGATCGTAGTCCACTTGAATATGCTCCAGCGCATCGAGCGCTGCACGCCGCGTCTGCGCGATCACCAAAGCAATGGCTTCTCCGCTGAAGCGGACGCGATCGCTCGCCAGCGCCAGACGCGCCGGCGGTTGCATCGGCCCCCCATCCTCGCGCTGGACCACTTCATGAAAAGGGAGGGGACCAACCCCGGCCTCGAGCAAATCAACGCCGGTGAAGACCGCGACGACGCCCGGCGCAGCAACTGCCCGCGTGGTGTCAATCGACTTGATGCACGCGTGGGCATGCGTCGAGCGCAAGAACGCAGCAAACAGGCAGCCGGAAACATCGAGGTTCTCGACGTATCGCGCTTTGCCGGTCAGCAACCGTGCATCCTCGATGCGCGGAGCCGATGACCCAGCCCCGACGGCCCGGGCAATCTCTGCGTCCACGAGCGTCCTCACCCAAACTGTGGCCACACTTGGCGTGTGGCCCGAGTAAAACAGCTCGTCAACGGCGCACCGTTGTTGAGCGATTGGTCAATAACGCAATACACGTTATTGACAAGTTGGTCAATAGGGATGATTCGCGGTGGCGTTCGCGCGATCTTCACGGCATAGTTTTGGAAGCGGATCAACGGAGAAGCAGCATGCACCACGCGCGCGCCACACAACGGACCGAGGCCAAGGCCACGCAAGGGCGACGTCGCCTCGATCCGGATGCGCGTCGCGATCAGATCCTCCACGCCGCCATAGCCCTGCTGACCAAGAGGGGGCTCTCGTTCAACACCCGCGAGTTGGCTGCCGGCCTTGGTATCAGCCACCCACTGCTCTTTCGCTATTTCCAGTCGAAGGAGGACATCGTCGACGCCGTGTTCGAGACGGTCTACCTCAACCGCTTCTCGCCTCAGATGCGCCAGGCCATTGAGGAGCGAACGCCAGATGTCGTGCGGAAATGGACGGAGTTCTACCGAGTCTATGCGCCCAAGATCTTCGATGAGACCTGGGTCAGGATCTACATCTCGTCCGCACTGCAACAAGAAACGATCAGCCGACGCTATTTCAAGCTCGTCGTCATACCGCTGATCACGCGCATGGCTGAGGATACCGAGCTGTACTGCCTGGGCGCAGTCCAGCCACCTTCATCGCCGGTACGCGCCAAGAGCCTCGAACTGGCTTGGATGACGCACAGCAGCTTGTTCTACAGCGGCCTGCGTCGCTGGGTCTACGACCTGGAGGTGCCCGACGACATCGTGGGCATCATGGCTATGCGGGTGAAATCGCATTTTGCCGGCGCTAAAGCCGTATTGCGCGACCATGACATGCGGCGATCACGATCTGGCCGGCGACGAGTCGCCAAATGACGTTGCCATCGGAGCATCCCCTTGGCCACGAGATCAAGCAGCCACTGCTCGTACGCCTCGAGCGGCGAGCGACTGTGGCCGGTGCCCGCTTTCGCCGCGACGCCGCCCGTTCTCGCCCACCGATCGAGCCAACGCACCGCCGTCGAGGGAGCAAATGAGCAGCCGCGCGACCTCCCGCCGGCTCTCTCCCTCCTCGACCATCAAGACCGCACGCTCGCGCAAGTCTTTCGAGTAGCCCTTCGCCATGGCATCCCTCCGCCGCTGCCGACGGAGCATCCGAATCTGATTTGCGCGACCGCGGGAACCCCCCGTGGCAGTTCCGATTCACATCAAACAGAAAGCGCTCCAATATTGATCAGAGTGCCTCTATTCATTGCGATTAGCGAGCCACGCCTTCACGTCCGGTGTCTTGTGGGATCGAGGAGTTGTCAAGCACGACATGGATATCGAGCGCCTTGTGCATGCAGCAGTCGATCTTCTTCAGGAAGGCGATGAACTCCTTGGCGCGATGGCGCGGCTGGCAGCCGCCGATCACGAGACCGCTCTTCACGTCCATCGCAGCATAGAGCGTCGTCACGCCGTTGCGCTTGTAGTCGTGGGTCATCGTCGCCGCGCCGCCCTTCTTCATTGGAAGGCCCGGCTGCGTGCGATCGAGCGCCTGAACCTGGGTCTTCTCGTCGACGCAGGGTACCAGCGCACGATCCGATGCCCTCCTCGATGTAGCGCTCCTGCCAGCGCCACACGCACTGCTTCGACTTGCCCGTCCGTCACATGATGGCGTTGGTGCCGAGCCCGTCGTCCGTCGCCTCGGCCATCGAGCTGCGACGGCTGGCCGCCCACACCTACTGGGCGGTGATCTTGAGCTCGCGAATGAGATCGCCCCACTTCTTGCGCTCGCCGACGACCCAGGCGCCAAAGGTGCGGCGGTCGGAAGGGGCCGCGTCGGTGATGACGTTCGCCAGACGCTCTTTGACGACGGCCTCTTGCATGACCTTGAGCACGGATTGCTCGATCTTGTCGATAATGGGCTCGGGCGTTTCCGAGCGCACGCCGATGCCGAACCATGCAGCGGTGTCGAAGCCTGGCACGGTGTCGGCGATCGGTGGGAGGTCGGGCAGGAGCGCCGAACGCGTCGCCGAGGTGATGCCGAGCGCCCCGACTGTGCCGCTGCGCACCTGGCCGATGATCGACGTTGCGTTGTCGAACATCAGGTCAACGTGGCCAGCAACGAGATCATTCACCGCCGGTGCGCTGCCGCGGTAGGCAACGTGGACCATGTCGGTGCCCGTCCTGCGCTTGAACATCTCAGCGGAGAGGTGGATGGTCGAGCCGGCGCCCGACGAGGCGTAATTGAGCTTGCCGGGATTGGCCTTGGCATAGTCGATGAGGTCCTTCACCGTCTTGATCGACTCTCCAAGTGCCTTCTTCACGACAAGGATGTTGGGGAGGCGAGCGACCTGTGCAATCGGGACGATATCCTTCTCTGGATCGAAGGCCAGCTTGGCATAGAGGAACTGGTTGATCGCGATCTGCGGCGTCACAATAAGAATCTGTGTGCCGTCGGCCGGCCCTTTCGCCACGCGGTCCGTGCCGATGTTGGAGGCTGCCCCGGCCACGTTCTCGACGATCAGGGGGACGTTCCACAGGGCCGAGAGGCGATCGGCGACGATGCGGCCGACGACGTCCGTGGCCCCGCCGGCCGGATACGGCACGATGACCTTCAGGGTTTGCCCGGCGGGCGGATAGGCTCCAGCTCCCTGGGCCGATGCGCGACCGACGATGGGCACGGCCAGCGCGGCGCAAAGGGACTTGGCGATGGTGCGGCGTGTGATCTTGGGCATTGGACGTCCTCCTGTCGCTTGCGATGGTGAGGCGCAGCCTGCGAGTTTGCGCCTGGTTTGGTGCGGGAAGCCCCTGAGGCTCACACGGGCCGGTCGCCCTGTTCGACCTTCAGGGTGCGGTTATCGATGCCCGGGAGCATCTTGCCGGGATCTCGCGTGACGACGACGTCCAGCAGCGTCGGCGTATCGGTATTCTCCAGCGCGGCAGCAAGCGCGCGGGGAAGCTCCTCCGGATCCTCGACACGCAGGCCGAGACAGCCGTAGGCGCGTGCGACGTCGGCGTAGTTGATCTCGAGCAGATCGGAGGATTGGTACCTCCCGGCGCCATAGACGGCGTGCTGCAGAGCCTTCACATAGCCGGAGGCTGCGTTGTTGACGATGCAGAGCACAAACGGAGCGGCCGCACGCCGAGCCGTCTCGAGCTCGCCTGCCACCATGTTGAAGCCGCCGTCGCCCGTCAGCCCGAGCACGCGGTGCCGCGGCGCCGCGAGCTGGGCGCCGAGGCTGCCGGGCAGGCCATAGCCGATCGACGCAAATCCGCGATTGGCCACGAAGTGGCGGCCGGCTTGCTTGGTATCGAAGAGCAGGCCAGCCCAGTGCGCGGCGAAGCCGCCATCGGCCACCATGATGCCGTCGGCAGGGAGTGAGCGATTGATCTCTGTCAGGAGACGTCCGACTTGGACCGGCCGGTCCGCTGCGTGCAGCCGATGGCCGGCGCCTTCGCGCCATTTCGCCATGCGCGCAGGCACTTCCTCGGCATAGTCTCGGCGCCGCGCACCAGCTTGCGCGGCATCAGCGAGCGCCGCAAGGAGGTCTTCGAGCGCCAGGCGGGCATCGCCGGCCAGAGCAACATCGACCCGGCCGGTACGGCCGATCTCCTCTGCCACGACATCAATCTGGATGACGGATGCCCTCGGCGGAACGAGCTGGTAGCGCCTGGTCGCAATCTCGCCGAGCTTGCAGCCGACGACGATGAGCAGATCGGCTTCGGCAATCAGATCGTTGGCGATGCGGGAATAGCGGCCGAACAGCCCTGCCGAGTGCGAGTGCGTGCATGCAAGGGCGCCTTTTCCCGACATGGTGTGGGCGACCGGGATATTTTGAGATTCGGCGAGTTTCGCCAGCGGCCCGTAGCCTTGCGACAGATGGAGGCCCCCACCCACAAGCAGCAATGGACGGCTGGCGCGGGAGATCAGGTCGGCTGCGCGTGTTACCTCGCGGGGATCGGGCCGCGCCCGCCGGGAAGCTGTCGCGAGCGTGGAGGGATCAGCCCATAGTTCATGAGCATCAAAGTCGTGCAGCCCGTGGCAGACGTCCTCTGGGATATCGAGCACGACAGGGCCGGGGCGCCCCGCGGTTGCGACAGCGAACGCCCGGCGAACGAACTCGGGAATGCGCCGGGTCTGCTCGATCCGGATGATTTCCTTCACGGCTGGCCGAAGGATGTCCACCTGGCGCGCTTCCTGGGTCATGTTGCGCCAGGCGTGATCGCGATGCGTGTCGCCGACCAACACGATCTGAGGAACCCCCGCATTGAGGCTTTCGACAAGCGCCGTCACGAGGTTGGTTGCGCCCGGCCCGAGCGTAGCGTCGCACACGCCTGGCCTGTGGGTGACGCGCGCATAGGCATCGGCGGCGAAGGAGCCGCAGCGCTCATCGTTGACGAGATGGTGCTGGAGGTCGAGTGAGCGCACGGCATCGTAGAAGGGCAGAAGCTGAAATCCACCCATCCCAAACATGGGCCCGACTTCATGGGCCTTGAGCATTTCGGCCAGAACGGCGCCTCCTGAGAGCCGGCGGACATCGCTGGAATTTGGTGCCTCAGATGGGCTTTTCATGTCGGCGTTCCCTTCCAACCCCAGCTTGCACCGCGCTGATAAGGCTCCGTGCGCTCATGCGGACCCCAGCTCGCCAAACGATCTGGTCGGGCCAGTGCTGGCAGCGCCAATGTTGTCTCTCTCTGTGGAATACTATTCCAGTGTGTGTCCCGCCTGAGGGAAAGCCCGACGCAGCCCTCCAAGCAGTCAAGGCCAGCACCTCTGTCTGCCCGCTCGTTGGATAGCTCGAATGCACAGAACGACGCGAGAAGCGGCTGTAGATATGGGGACACGCGTTCTCTCACTATGCGAGATGATGTCTTGACCAATAAGACATATCGATGTAACTTTTGCAAGCTCATGCGGGACAACAACAGCACGTCTGGAATTCAGAGCGTCGAGCGAGCAGTGGCCGTGCTGGGCATTGTTGCGGCGCGCGCCGATGAGGGATGCCGACTGGCCGATATCGTCCGCGACAGCGATCTGGGGCGGGCCACCAGCCACCGCTTCCTGAAAGCGCTGGAGAGGCTCGGCTTGGTGGAGGTCGACGCGCACAGCGGGCGATACTTCCCGGGCATTCGTCTGGCTGCGCTCGGTGCAGCTGCCAGCAACCGCTTCGGTCTTGCCCGCCGGGCTCAACCCAGCTTGAGGCGGCTCGCAGATCTCACATCCGACACGGTGTATCTAACGCTGCGGGTTGGCGATGAAGCCATGTGCATCGCGCGGGAGGAAGGCGCCTTCCCGATCAAGACGCTGACGCTCAAAGTGGGGGACCGCCGCCCCCTTGGCGTAGGAGCGGGGTCTCTGGCGCTCCTTGCGTTCCTTCCGCCTGAGGAATCACAACGCCTGCTGGACCTTTCCGCATCGGCCGTCGCCGCGTTTGGCCTCGATGGCGCAACGTTGCGGGAAATGGCTGCGGCCAGCCGGCAATGGGGGTTTGCCATCAATGACAATCGCATCATTCCTGGCATGACCGCTGTCGGCGTGCCGATCTGCACATCCGACGGGCACCCGATCGCGGCGCTCAGCGTCGCCGCGATCTCGTCGCGCATGGAGCCGGCGCGACGCATCAACATCGTCGCCTGGATCCGCGAGGAGGTGGCCCGTATCGAGGAGGAACTCGCTCCCCTTCTCGGGCCAATGGCTTCCGGATCGCGGCGGGCCATCCTCGCAAAGGGGGCTGCCCTTTGAGCGAGAGACCGGCAAGCGCGGGGCGCCGAGAACCTGATCAAACGCTTCACGCGCTCCGACAAGTCGCCGTGCTCGCGCTGGCAGGCTGACCAGTTCCGACTGTTCCTCCGCATGGGCGTCTACTGGCTGCTGCACAACTTGTGCACGGCGTCGCCGAAACGCTCCCGCCGGCCCGGCGCCACGTTCGAGACCATGCGGCGCGTTCGTGAAGGTCGCCGTGCGCGTCGAGGAGCTGAAGGGCAAGATCAGTCTGGCGTTCCCAGCCAGCTATCCTCACACGACCATGCTCAGCGCCATGACCGGCGTCATCGCCACGCGCGCACCTCGAGGCGGCATGCGCTGCGCGAGCCGCAATCGCCGACCCCGAGCGGGTTCGAAACGTCACTGCAGCCACCGCCCTCAACACGGCTCCCAAACCTAGGCTTCGAGAGTTGTTCCACCCTTCAAAATGGCAATCGTACCGGCGACATCGCTGGGGCCCGAGAGTTGCTCACCACGTCGCCGCGCCTGACCGAGCCTGATGACCCGAAGGTCCCATCGCACACTACTCCGCCCCGCTCCTTGCTAACGCCGGTTTGGGCCCAGCGACGGCGTTGCTCGCGCAATCATGTCGGATCGGACTGCAGCGAAGTCCCCACGTGATGGCGCGGCGCACATTGCGGCCGCGCCGCCCTCTCTCGCCGATCCGCACAAGCGATTCTTGCGGCCTCTCCCCTGAGGTCCGCGCTGGAAGCGCATCGCTGCACGTGCTTGCGCGGCACGGCGGCGAGACGGGCATACATGGCGACAATTGAGGCACCGCGCTTGTGCAGGATCGTGATGTCGCGCTCGCTGTCCCGCGAGCCGATCGCTTCGCTGCCGCTTGGGCGCTCACACTGAAGATGCATGCAAGCGCATTGTACTTCGGGTGGTGGGTTTCTGTTCGGCAGCCCAGGACCACGTCGTGATTGGGCAACAACGCAAGCCCCCTCACGCCGTAGAAGGAGCCATGCGTCAGTCGAGATCGGGCTTGAACGGAAGCCCACCGACTGTTGGCCTGGGCCGGATGGCGGAAGCGGCCCATATGCGCCGCGCCTGCTCGCATGCCATCCAGTGGCACTCCGGACATGTGAGTGCTTCGCCGCGCGCCTGCGCATGCACCTTGTCGGCCGGCGCGTCCCTGTTGCACAGGGTCCAGAACAGCCGGGTCCGCCGGTCCAGCCGAAAACCCTTGCACTGATGCAGCACGCCCAATTCATCGTGGTAGCAGATGTTTCGGCCATCGAGCCGCGTGATCATCTGGCCTGACATGTCGAGCCTCCTTTGCCAAAGCTCAACGCCACGCCAGTGACCCGGTTCAGTCCGGCTCCCGAACGTTTGAAGCAAGGGCGCAACCGCGGGCAGTGCGGCCCTGCACCTCGCCAGTGCTGCCCTTGCCCGACGATCGAGGGCTGCCAGGAAATTTATCGAAGCATCTTGGAACCGTCCCTCCCCGCTTGGCGTTGCTCTTAGTTAGGTCAGAACGGGGGTGCGCCCGCCAGAACCGATGCGCGCCGGACCACATCCGGGCTTGTGGCGATGACTGTTCCTTCGCATCCCCAACTTGATCGCACTCCCGGCTGGCCAGGCCGTCCGTGCGCGTATGGGAGCGTTCTATGCAAGACCACACTGAAGTCGGCGGCCGTGCCAAGGATGCTGCTTCAGCCGTAACACCTCCGGCGGCAGCAAATGGATCAGCTCATGAAAGCGAGCTTCATGAGCTGCTCCGCGCGCTCCAGGCGATGCGGATGGGAGACTTCTCTGTCCGCATGGCCGCCGAGTCGACCGGAATCGTCGGCAAGATCGCCGACACCTTCAATGAAATCGTCTCCACCAATCAGCACATAGCCGGGCAGCTGGAGCATGTAGGGCAAGTCGTCGGCAAAGAGGGAAGGACACGCCGCCGTCTTCGATTGGGCCTGACAACCGGGTCTTGGGGCGAAATGGAGAGTTCCGTCAATTCCCTGATCGACGATCTGCTGTGGCCGACGACAGAGGTGACGCGAACGATTGAAGCAGTCGCTCAGGGCAACCTGCTCGTGACCATGCGCCTCGACGCCGATGGCAGGCCGCTGAAAGGCGAATTCCTGCGCTCGGCGACCATCGTCAACACCATGATCAAGCAGCTGAGCGTGTTCACCTCGGAAGTGACGCGCGTTGCGCGCGAGGTTGGCACGGACGGCAAGCTGGGGGGGCAGGCGCAAGTGCGCGAGGTGACGGGGGTCTGGAAGGACCTGACCGAAAGCGTAAACCTCATGGCCAGCAACCTGACCGCTCAGGTGCGCAATATCTCGGAAGTCACCATTGCGGTGGCGAGCGGCGATCTGTCGAAGAAGATCACCGTCGACGTGCGCGGCGAGATCCTTCAGCTCAAGGAAGCGATCAATACGATGGTCGACCAGCTCCGCTCTTTCGCGGCGGAGGTCACGCGTGTCGCCCGCGAGGTCGGCACCGAGGGCCGCCTGGGCGGACAGGCCGTCGTGCCCGGCGTCGCCGGCACCTGGAAGGACCTCACCGACAACGTCAACCTCCTCGCCGCCAATCTCACGACGCAGGTGCGCAACATTGCCGAGGTGACGACCGCGGTCGCCCGCGGCGACCTCTCGCGCAAGATCACCGTCGACGTGAAGGGCGAGATCCTGGAGCTCAAGAACACCATCAACACCATGGTGGACCAGCTCAACGCCTTCGCCTCGGAGGTGACCCGCGTCGCCCGCGAGGTCGGTACCGAGGGCCGCCTCGGCGGACAGGCGACCGTGCCGGGCGTTGCCGGCACCTGGAAGGATCTCACCGACAATGTGAACTCGATGGCGAGCAACATCACCGCCCAGGTGCGCAACATTGCCGAGGTGTCCACGGCGATCGCCGGCGGCGACCTTTCCAAGAAGATTACGGTCAACGTCAGCGGCGAGGTTTTGCAGCTCAAGGAAACCATCAACACCATGGTGGACCAGCTCAATGCCTTCGCTTCGGAGGTGACCCGCGTGGCCCGCGAGGTCGGCACCGAGGGCCGTCTCGGCGGACAGGCCGACGTTCGCGGCGTTGCCGGCACCTGGAAGGATTTGACCGACAGCGTCAATTCGATGGCGAGCAACCTGACGACTCAGGTGCGCAACATTGCCGAAGTGTCGACCGCAATCGCCAACGGCGACTTGTCGAAGAAGATCGCCGTCGATGTCCGCGGCGAGGTCCTCGAGCTGAAGGAAACCATCAACACCATGGTCGATCAGCTCAATGCCTTTGCGGGCGAGGTGACCCGCGTCGCCCGCGAGGTCGGCACCGAGGGCAAGCTCGGCGGACAGGCGATCGTGCGTGGTGTCGCCGGCACCTGGAAGGACCTGACCGACAGCGTCAACTCCATGGCCAGCAACCTGACCGGCCAGGTGCGCAATATCGCGGAAGTTGCGACGGCTGTCGCTCAAGGCGATCTGTCGAAGAAGATCACCGTCAATGTCAGCGGCGAGATCCTGCAGCTCAAGGAGACCATCAACACGATGGTCGACCAGCTCAACGCCTTTGCGGCCGAGGTGACCCGCGTGGCCCGCGAGGTCGGCACCGACGGCAAGCTCGGCGGACAAGCAGCCGTGCCCGGGGTTGCCGGAACCTGGAAAGACCTGACCGACAGCGTCAACTCCATGGCCGGCAATCTCACCGACCAGGTGCGCAACATCTCGGAGGTCGCGACGGCCATTGCCGGCGGTGATCTCTCACGCAAGATCACGGTCGACGTCCGCGGCGAGATCCTTCTGCTGAAGGAGACGCTCAATACGATGGTCGATCAGCTCAACCGTTTCGCCGGCGAGGTGACGCGGGTGGCGCGCGAGGTCGGCACCGAGGGCAAGCTCGGCGGCCAGGCAAACGTGCCCGGCGTTGCCGGAACGTGGAAGGATCTGACCGACAGCGTGAACTCCATGGCAGGCAACCTGACCGGGCAGGTGCGCAATATCGCGGAGGTGACGACGGCTGTGGCCCGCGGCGATCTCTCACGCAAGATCACCGTCGACGTGAAGGGCGAGATCCTGGAGCTCAAGAACACCATCAACACCATGGTGGATCAGCTCAACGCCTTCGCCTCGGAAGTGACCCGCGTCGCCCGCGAGGTCGGCACGGAAGGCAAGCTCGGCGGTCAGGCACAGGTCTCCGGCGTCGCCGGAACCTGGAAGGACCTCACCGACAACGTCAACTTCATGGCGAGCAATCTGACCGCTCAGGTGCGCAACATCGCCGAGGTGGCGACGGCCATCGCCGGTGGCGACCTCTCCAAGAAGATCACCGTCGACGTGCGCGGCGAGATCCTTCAGCTCAAGGAAACGCTCAACACGATGGTGGAACAGCTCCGCTCTTTCGCGGCGGAGGTCACGCGCGTCGCCCGCGAGGTCGGCACCGAGGGCCGCCTGGGCGGACAGGCCGTCGTGCCCGGCGTCGCCGGAACCTGGAAGGACCTCACCGACAACGTCAACCTCCTCGCCGCCAATCTCACGACGCAGGTGCGCAACATTGCCGAGGTGACGACCGCGGTCGCTCGCGGCGACCTCTCGCGCAAGATCACCGTCGACGTGAAGGGCGAGATCCTGGAGCTCAAGAACACCATCAACACCATGGTGGACCAGCTCAACGCCTTCGCCTCGGAGGTGACCCGCGTCGCCCGCGAGGTCGGTACCGAGGGCCGCCTCGGCGGACAGGCGGCCGTGCCGGGCGTTGCCGGCACCTGGAAGGATCTCACCGACACGGTCAACGTCATGGCCGCCAACCTTACCGAGCAGGTGCGAGGCATCGTCAAGGTCGTCACGGCCGTGGCAAATGGCGACCTGAAGCAGAATCTGGCGGTCAAGTCCAAAGGCGAGGTCGCAGCTCTGGCCGAAACCATCAACAACATGACCGACACGCTCGCCATCTTCGCCGAGCAGGTCACGACAGTGGCGCGCGAGGTGGGAGTCGAAGGCCGCCTGGGTGGACAGGCAAATGTGCCGGGCGCCGCCGGCACCTGGAAGGATTTGACCGGCAACGTCAATCTGCTTGCAGCCAATCTGACCAATCAGGTGCGCGCCATAGCCGAGGTGGCGACCGCGGTGACCAAGGGTGATCTTACGCGGTCCATTCAGGTCGACGCCCGCGGCGAGGTCGCGGAGCTGAAGGACTACATCAACACCATGATCGACAACCTGCGGCTCACCACCGAGCGCAACACCGAGCAGGACTGGCTCAAGACCAATCTTGCGCGCCTCACGAGCATGCTGCAAGGCCAGCGCGATCTGGCAACCGTCGGAACGACGTTGCTTTCCGAGCTCGTACCCCTGGTCAACGCCCATCAGGGGTTGATCTACCAGATGGTGGCCGAGGCGGAAGGAGCATCGCATCTCAAGCTGCTGGCGAAATATGCCAACGACCATCGCTGCGGCTATCCCGCACGCCTGAGTCTCGGAGAGGGCCTTGTCGGCCAGAGCGCAGTCGAGAAGCGGCGCATTCACGTAACGGATATACCGACCGATACGGTTCGAATCGGGTCGGTCCTGCTGGACGCGATGCCGCGCAGTCTCCTCGTCTTTCCGATCATGTTCGAGGATCAGATCAAGGCGGTGATCGCGTTGGCATCGCTGCACCATTTCGACCCCGCGCACATCACATTCCTCGAGCAGTTGACCGCCAGCATCGGCATCGTCCTCAACAGCATCGAGGCGACGATGCAGACGGAGGCACTCCTCACGCAGTCCCAACAACTCGCCGGGGAGCTGCAAACGCAGCAGAAGGAGCTTCAACAGACCAACGAAGAGCTCGAACAGAAGGCGCAGCAGCTAGCCGAGCGCAACGTCGAGGTGGAAGCCAAGAACCAGGAGATCGAGCAGGCCCGCCGAGCCCTGGAAGAGAAAGCGACCGAGCTGTCGCTCACATCCAAGTACAAGTCCGAATTCCTGGCCAACATGTCGCATGAGTTGCGGACCCCGCTCAACAGCATCCTCATTCTGGGCCAGCAACTCAGCGAAAACCCCGACGGCAACCTGTCCGACCAGCAGGTCGAGTTCGCGCGCACGATCCATGGCGCCGGCACCGATCTCATGAACCTCATCAGCGACATCCTCGATCTTTCCAAGATCGAATCGGGAACCGTGTCGGTCGACGCAGAAGAGATCTACTTCACAAGCCTGATGGATACCGTCTCGCGCCCGTTCCGGCACGAGGCCGAACGGCGCCATCTGTCGTTCGATGTGGAGCTGGATCCTCATCTCGCGCGCAGCCTCGTCACCGACTCGAAGCGCCTCCAGCAAGTGCTCAAGAACCTCCTTTCCAACGCATTCAAGTTCACCGAGCACGGTGGCGTAAGGCTGCGAATCTTCGGCGCCGAGAGCGGCTGGAGCCTCGACCATGCCGGCTTGGGCAAGAGCCCCGCCGTCGTCGCATTCGAGGTCACCGACACCGGCATTGGAATTTCCCCCGAGAAGCAGAGGATCATTTTCGAAGCCTTCCAGCAGGCCGACGCGGGCACCAGCCGCAAGTATGGCGGCACGGGCCTCGGACTGGCCATCAGCCGAGAGCTTGCAAGCCTGCTCGGAGGCGAGATCCAGTTGCGCAGCACGCCAGGGAAGGGCAGCACCTTCACCCTCTACCTGCCGCTCAAATATGCCGGGCCCGCGCCGTCGCAGACGGCGCAAAGCACGGTTGCAGTGCCTGTTCCTGGGTCCACGGTGCATCGGCTGCCGGAGCGCCCAGTCGAGCAGGTTGCCGACGACCGCGACGACCTGAGACCTGGGGACATAGTGCTGCTCATCGTCGAGGACGATCCACACTATGCCCGCGTGCTCATCGATCTGGCGCACGACAACGGGTTCAAGGTGCTCGTGGCTGCGACGGGTGCGGACGCGATCACGCTCGCAAACGACTATCATCCGACGGCCGTGTCGCTCGACGTGTTCCTCCCCGACATGCTGGGTTGGACCGTTCTCAGTCAGCTGAAGCAGAATCCGGCCACGCGCCACATTCCGGTGCAAGTAGTCACGCTTGAGGAGGATCGCCAGCACGCGCTGTCGCGCGGAGCGTTCGCCTTCATCACAAAGCCGGCAAGCCCCGAAGGACTGCGGACGGCGCTTTCCCGCATAAGGGACTTCGCGGAGCCCCGCCGCAAGCGCCTCCTGGTCGTCGAGGACGACGACGCCGAACGGTTCAGCATCGCCGAGCTGCTCGGCCACGAGGATATCGACATCCTGACGGCGGAGAATGGCGCCCAGGCGCTCTCCATTCTCCGGAATCAGGGCAGCGATTGCGTGGTTCTCGATTTGAGATTGCCGGACATGAGCGGGTTCGAGGTCTTGGAGAAGATCCGCGATGATACGCGCCTCGCCGAGATTCCGGTCGTGGTATTCACCGGCCGCGAACTGACGCCCGAGGAGGATGCTCAGCTTCACACGATGGCACGCAGCGTCGTCGTGAAGGGCGTCGAGTCGCCCGAAAGGCTGCTCGATGAGACCGCGCTCTTCCTGCATCGGTTGATCTCCGATTTGCCGCCGGAGAAGCAGCGCATGCTCGCGCGGCTCCACAACACCGACGAGGATCTGATCGGCCGCACGGTCCTGCTGGTCGACGACGACGCGCGCAACATCTTTGCCCTGAGCAGCGTTCTCGAGCGCAGGGGCATGCGCGTCCTGACTGCGACCACCGGCAAGGAAGCGATCGGCATCCTGCAGTCCACCGCTGAGGTCGCCATCGCGCTCATGGATATCATGATGCCGGAGATGGATGGCTATCAGACCATGCAGGAGATCCGCAAGGACGATAGGCTGCGGCGATTGCCGATCATTGCACTCACCGCCAAAGCCATGAAGGGCGATCGCGAGAAGTGCGTTGCGGCAGGGGCCTCCGACTACCTGGCCAAGCCCGTCAATATCGAGCAGTTGCTCGCGACGCTGAGGATGTGGCTGCACCGCTAGCCACCGGGAGTTCTCCCATGAGCATCCACGACCCGATCAACATCCTTATGGTTGACGATCAGCCAGCCAAACTCTTGAGCTACGAAGTCATCCTGAAGGGACTGGGAGCGAACCTGATCAAGGCGAACTCTGCGCGAGAGGCGCTCGAGCAGCTTCTCAAGCACGAGGTCGCCGTCGTACTGATCGACGTCAGCATGCCTGAGCTCGACGGCTTCGAGCTGGCGGAGATATTGAGGGGGCATCCTCGCCATGAAAAGACGGCAATCATCTTCGTCTCCGCCATTCATTTGTCGGACGTAGACCGCATTCGCGGCTACGAGACGGGCGCCGTGGACTATGTTCCCGTACCGGTCATCCCGGAGATTCTGCGCGCCAAGGTCAGGATATTCGTCGAGTTGTACCGGAACACGCGCCAGCTTGAGCACCTCAACGAGGAGCTTGAACGCCGCGTCACCGAAAGGACGGCAGAACTCGAGGCCTCTACGGCGCGATTGCGCGCGAGCGAGGAGCGGCTTCGTCTCGCCAGCGAGGCGGCAGGGTTCGGCACCTACGACTACAACGTATCCGCCGGTCAGATCTATTGGTCACCATACCTTCGGCACATCGTGGGATTGGAAGGCGAGGATCCACTCACTCTCGAGAAGGTGCTCGACTTCGTTCACCCGGATCATCGCGAGCTGGTGCGTCAGCACATCGAGGGCTACGCGCCAGGCGGACATCGTCGCGAGATCGAGTTCAAGGTCGTACGACCGGACGGAGAAATACGGTGGTTGTCGGATAGGGGTCAGGCGGTCCCCGACGGCCGGGAGGCGGCGGCGGGTTGGCGCGTCGTCGGAACCACCCTGGACATCACGGAGCGCAAGCAGGCGGAGGAGCGACAGCGTCTGCTGATGGCCGAATTGGACCATCGCGTGAAGAACGTCCTCAGCAACGTCTCCGCCGTCGCCCATTTGTCGAGCCATCGCGCACCTTCTGTGACGTCCTTTGTTCAATCGCTTGATGGGCGCATTCAGGCGATGTCCCAAGCCCACGCCCTGCTTGCCCGCGGCGCCTGGGCCGGCGCGGACCTCCGGGTACTGCTTACGGAGGTACTGGCACCCTTCCTTTCGCGCGCCAGGGACAACATCACGATCGAGGGCGAGCCCGCCTGGGTGCGACCGGAGCTGACGCAGTCCCTAGCGCTGACACTGCACGAGCTTGCAACAAATGCCCTCAAGCATGGCGCCCTCTCTTCGCCAACGGGCAAAGTAGTGGTGTCATGGGCCATCGACCCTTGCCCGCCTCCCGGTCAACTCCGCTTGGTTTGGCGGGAGAGCGGGGGGCCGCCGGTCAGCCAGCCGACGATATCCGGCTTCGGTCTCACCATCCTGCAGGCGGCTGCATCGGACGTGGGAGCGGTTGCGGAATGCAACTTCCATAGGGAAGGCTTTGTCTACTCGCTTGAGGGCGCCTTCGCGCTCAAGAGGAGCGGACCGTCAACGGCACCTCGCAGTCAGCTGGCCGAGGAAGCGGCTGCCACCGACGCGCCCCAACCGCAATCTCAAGGCTCACGCATACTCGTCATCGAGGACGAGGCGCTCGTGGCCCTGCAGCTGCAGGCCGACCTGGAGAGTGCCGGCCACAAGGTGATTGGCCCGGCCCGCTCCCTCCAGGCGGGAATGTCGCTTGTTGAGCAAGAAGAAATCGACATTGCCCTCGTTGATGTCAGCCTCGGTCGAGAGACAAGCACGCCGATCGCTGATCGGTTGCTCGCCAGAAAGGTTCCGTTTGCATTCGTGACGGGCTACTCCGACGCCGCCATGCTCCCGGAGCACCTGCGCGAGATGCCTCGCCTCATCAAGCCCTATGTCCCCGCCGATGTGCGACGCCTTCTCGATGGCCTCCTGGATAAGAGCAGACGAGGGTTGCCGCCTCATTCACCGGCCGCCTGAGCTGCAGTCGGAACGGGCAGGGTCGCTCGGCGGCATGACCGGCTCTCGCTTCAACCGTGCAGACGCCTCCCGCAATGCCTGCAGCGCGTGGAACAAGTCCCTCAACTTGTCCTCGATGGCCTGCGTCGGATGGCCCTTGACAATGAGGCGCTGCAATTGCGCGCGCTGATCGGCCAGCTTTTCCTCTAAGCGCTGCCGATCCACATCGAGCTTCGTCGTCATCATCGTCGGTCCTCCCGCACTCTCCGCAGGTGGTGCAGACGCCCCTGGACGTGGCCAAGGGGCATCTGCTGCCGACGAAGTCCAATGCTACTTCGCCGGGGTTGGTGGAGTCGGATATTGATGGGGAACGGTCACTAGTGTCCCGATCGCGAAGTTCGTCACCATCTGCGGCACGCTCCGAACGAACTTCGCGATCGAAAGGACACTAGCAAGTCTATGATTCTAGTGTGGTTCAGATTCCGAAGTCCGCTTCGGAGGCTGGTCGCACGGTGGTAGCGGACTTCGGAATCACCACACTAGCAGGCCCTGCTGACCAACTTGTTGAGGCGCGCTGACGGGCACGTCGCTGCCGGGGCTGACGATAGCGATAAGCAGCAGCGCCACGAAGATCGCGCCAACGATGGCCGCGATTGCCCCGTTGTCCGAGGATTGGCCCTTGAACTTGAAGATGCGTTCCTGGCCTTCGCGGCCCTGATGGCGATACGTCATCGGACGCCTCCAGAAATCTTGGCGTTCTCTAACCCAACGCGCGGACGCATGTTCAGTTCCCGTCATACGCCAACGGACGATGCACGACGTGGCCCGCAGGAAGTGGACGCTGTTCTTGAGACGGCATGCGATGGAGACGTGATGACAAGCATCTTTCGCGCCGTCCGCGGGTGATCCGGGCCAGGACGGCTGGAACGTCGCGTCGTCAGAGCCTTCGCTGTTGCCCCGCCACGAACGTGATCGACTTCACTCGAATCAGCTCACGAGCGCCGCCACGCGCGCAACAATTTCGCGGGGGCGCGGCCGGTTTGATCAGCACCGGCACTTCCGGCCACGCCTTCACGATGGCGGCGCGCATATGTCCGGTGTGGAAGAGGAACGGCACTCGATGATGGAACAGCGCTTGACAGATTGCCCCGCAATCGAGATCGCCCAACATGATGTCCACAATCGCTGCCGATAGGTCGTTGCGGCTGATCAGTTGAAGAGCCTCTTTGGCATTCGTCGCCGCAAGCACGCCAGCGCCCGCACCACTCAACACGGCATGCAGATGAAGCGCAACGAGAGGCTCATCCTCGACGATGAGGATCGGATGCCCGAACAATATCGGATTGATGCAGGTATGCCGCCGGACGTTGTCGTCTGTCAGCTTGGGCTGTGGCATGAAGAACCTTTGCCCCGTCTCAGGAACGATGAACGGAAGCAAATTGTTCCCGGGATGCCGACTGCGGGCGGCCCGTCAAGCCAAACCCCGCGCCACGGGAACTTCTCCGATCCCGGACCGTTTCCATTGAAGGACCCGTGAGCCGAGATAGCGCTCAATCGGGCACTCGCGCGCAACTGTCCGAGCAGCAGCGCACCCCTCAAACACCGGGTTCAGAAGAGCGAGACCGGAGATCCACAAATCCTCCGAACACGCTGGAACAAACTCACAGATATCAGGTTAGCCAGATAGACACCGCTTGTGCGGCATCACGAGAGAGGTTCAATCATGAAGCAAATCAACAAGCTGATTGGCATCTGTGGCGCAGCCCTGCTCACGACTGCAGGAGTTGCTTTCGCTCAGGCGCACAAGACCCCGGGTGGAAATATCCCCACAGCCCAGGGCCCATGTTCTCTCGGCTATGAGGCTTCCGTGCTCTACGGCCGCATGAACCTGAGTGCCGAGCAGATGGACGCCATCGACACGAACGATGACGGCAGGATAAGTCGTTCCGAGTTCAACAGCGCTTGCGCAAACAAGCTGTTCGAGCAGAATCCCAATGCCTGAGCCGAACACAACTCTGCTGCGTGACATCCGATTCGATGATCAGCACGACGGAGTTGGCGGGGCGGGCGTTATGAATGGAACACGGGATGATCACCGCCACCAACCTGAAACGGTCGCCCCGCCCAAGAGGCTCGCAAGTCGCATCACGCCGCAGCGGCGGAATGGACGACGCGCGGTGACAGCCAGCCACAGCGAATACTTCTGTCGTGTAGCGGAGCGAGCGTGGATCGATGCCCGATCGACACGATGGCCGCCGACGGAAGTTCCAGCCGCAGCAACCGATAGAGCTCGGCTTCGGAAGGCTCATCGAGGGCAGACGTCGCCTCATCCAGCAGCACCACATCCGGCCGATGGACCAAGACCCTGCAGAAAGCCAGACGCTGCTGCTCGCCGGGCGAAAGCACTTCGTTCCAGGGTGCAATCTCGCTGCTGCGGCCGGCAAGGTACGCAAGCCCCACCTTTTCGAGCGCAGCGCACATCTGACCTGGGGGGAGCTCATTGCCGCTTGCCGGATAGGCGAGGGCTGCACGCAGCGATCCGAGCGGGAAATACGGTCGCTGTGAAAGTATGAGGAGCCGTGCGCCGGTCGCAAGCGTGAGCCGCCCGCGGGCATAGGGCCATATGGCGGCCACAGCCCGGAACAGAGACGACTTGCCTGAGCCTGAGGGGCCGGTGAGCAGAATCGCTTCGCCACATCGCACCGTGAACGACGCCCCGGTCACCAGATGCGTTCCGTCCGGCAATTGCACATCGACGTCGTCGATGGCGAGCGGCGCCTCGATCCGACCGTGCCTCGTCTCTCGCAGCCCGCTATGAGCGAGATCAGCAGCGAGCGCGATCTGCGTCTCGAAACCGACCAAGCGATCGATGACCGACTTCCATTGGGCGAAGCGCGCATACGCATTTACGAAGAACGAAAGCGCCGTCTGTACCTGGCCGAACGCGCCGCCGGTCTGTGTGAGCGTGCCGAGCGACACGAGACCGGCGAAGTAGTGAGGTGCGACAATAATCGTCGGCAGGACGACGGCGATCTGATTGTAGCCCGTCGTGAAGAACGTGAGCCGCTTCTGGCGGCTCATGCTCGCGTACCAGTTGGACACCACGTTCGCAAAGCGACCCGACAGAAGGTCGCGCTCTCGGCTCTCCCCACGGGCAAGAGCGATCTGCTCCGAATTCTCGCGCAAGCGGACGAGCGCGTATCGGAAATCCGCCTCGAAGCGCTGCTTGGCGAAGTTGAGGCTGATGAGCCGCTGACCAATGCGATGTGCGCCCAGCGTCCCGAGGAAGGCAAAGACGACGGCCATCCAGACCAGCGATCCTGGAACGGTGATCGAATGGCTTCCAATCGGAAACGACAGATGCGCGGAGAGACCCCAAAGGATGACCACAAACGAGACGAGGATCATCGTTGCCGACAGGAAGCCAATTCCCAACGACAGCGTTCGGTCCACGAACATCTCGATGTCGTCGGCAATTCTCTGGTCCGGATTGTCTGCAGGCTCGCCGCGCAGGCGCATGCGATAATGCACACCATGCTGAAGCCAGCGGTCGAGATAGCGTGTGGTCATCCATGCGCGCCACCGCATGTGCAGCCATTGCGTAAGGTAGAGCTGGTAGGCTGCGACGGCGACGAATGCACCGGCAATGAGCGTGAAGACTGCGAGCTCTTTCCAGAACGCCAGGATGTTCTTGTCCTGGAGGGCATTGAAGAACCGCGCATTCCACTCGTTGAGCAACACGGTCAGCCAGACCTGGCCCGTTTCGAACGCAATGATGGAGCAGAGGAGAAAGCAGCCGATCCATCTTTCCGTGATGGTCCAGCGGCCCAGCCAGCCGAGATCGACTGTCACCGCGGATCTCGAGCGGAAATACGGGCCGGCGAGTTGCCAAGCATCGCGCAACTGCCGCAGCAGGGAGACCACTCGCCGGTGGAGGTCGTGCTTCATATGACGCACTCCAGTGCGTCATCCAATCCGCCCCCTCGTTCCAGGGAAAACAACTGCGTCCCCGCGAAGCGGCGTGTGCCTCGGGCCCCAATATGCAGCTCTTCCCGGCTCCCCAAAGAGCCTGCCCCCAACCCCAT
>WBUN01000139.1 GCA_008933705.1 Hyphomicrobiaceae bacterium | reverse complement strand
TGTGCGCCGGCATGCAATTTTGACCCCTGTCCGGGGGTGATCGGCATGCAATTTTGACCCCACCCCCGCGTGGTGAAGATGGCCGCTTGTGCGTGAGTCGCACGAGAGGCGGGCGGGGGATGATCACGGTGGATACGATCGGCAGGGTGCGGCGGGCGTACTTCGTGCAGGGTCGCAAGATCAAGGCGATCGCGCGGGAGCTGCGGCTGGCCCGCAACACGGTGCGCGACATCGTGCGCGCCGGCGAGGCGGGGGCAGCGACGGAGCGGCGGTACGTGCGCACGGGGCAACCGCTGCCGCGGCTCAAGGCCTTCGTGCCGGCGCTCGAGCAGATGCTGGTGGACAATGCCAAGAGGCCGAGTCGCGAGCGGCTGACCTACCAGCGCATGTTCGAGGAGCTGAAGCTCGCCGGCTATGCGGGCGGCTACGACAATGTGCGCCGCTATGCTCGCCATTGGGCGGTACGCGAGGGCGAGCGGACGGCGGCCGCGTTCGTGCCGCTTGTGTTCGCGCCGGGCGAGGCCTACCAGTTCGACTGGAGCCACGAGATCGTCATGCTGGACGGTGCGGCGGTGACGGTGAAGGTGGCGCAGGTCCGGCTCTGCCACAGCCGGATGCCGTTCGTGCGGGCGTACATGCGCGAAGCCCAGGAGATGGTGTTCGATGCGCACGAGAAGGCGTTCGCCTTCTTCAAGGGGGTCCCGAGGCGCGGCATCTACGACAACATGAAGACGGCGGTCGAGACCGTCTTCATCGGCAAGGACCGCAAGTTCAACCGGCGCTTCGAGCAGCTGATGAGCCACCATCTGGTGGAGCCCACGGCGTGCACGCCGGCTGCCGGCTGGGAGAAGGGGCAGGTCGAGAACCAGGTCGGCACACTGCGCAAGCGGTTCTTCGCGCCGCGTCCGTCATTCAAGAGCCTGGATGATCTCAACGGCTGGCTCGCCGACAAGTGCGTCGCCTATGCCAAGGAACAGCCGCACCCCGAGCAGACGGACCCCGGGCACGAAGGGCCCGGGGCAAGCAAGACCGTGTTCGAGGTGTTCGAGGCCGAGCGGCCGGTGCTGATGGCCTATCGCGGCGCGTTCGACGGCTTCCATGCTACAGCTGCGTCGGTGTCGAAGACCTGCCTCGTGCGCTTCGATCGCAACAAGTACTCGGTCAACGCGAGTGCGGTCGGCCGACCGGTCGACATCTACGCCTACGCCGACCGCATCGTGCTCAAGCAGGACGGCGTCGTGGTCGGCGAGCATGCCCGCCGCTTCGGACGCAACCAGACCGCCTACGATCCCTGGCACTACGTGGCCGTGCTGGCGAGGAAGCCAGGTGCGCTCAGGAACGGCGCGCCGTTCAAGAACTGGCCGCTGCCGAATGCGATCGAACGCGTGCGCAAGAAGCTGACCGGCACCGCCGACGGCGACCGGCAGATGGTGAAGATCCTGGCCGCGGTGCTGAGCGACGGCCTGGCCGCGGTCGAGGCCGCGTGCGCGGAATCGCTCGCCGCCAATATCGCCAGCGCCGACGTCATCCTGAATGTGCTGGCCCGGCGACAACAGCCACAGCCGCCGCCACCGATTGAGACGCCGGACCGTCTGGCGCTTAGCTTGCCGCCGATCGCCAACTGCTCTCGCTACGATGCACTCAGAGTGAAGCCGGCAGCCATGGAGGCTATCCATGGAGCGCTCTGAGATCCTCGACATGATGACGACGCTGCAGCTCGCCGGCATGCGGGCCGCCTACGACGAGATCGTCACGACGGGCGTCAAGCGGCAGCAGGGTGTCGAGAAGGTGATCGGCGCGCTCCTCAAGGCCGAGATTGCCGCCAAGCAGGCGCGCTCGATCAACTACCAGATGGGCATCGCCAGGATGCCGCTGGCCAAGGAGCTGGCCGACCTCGACTTCGACGGCACGCCCATCAACGGCGAGCTCATCGGTCAGCTCGCCACCGGAGGCTTCCTCGAGGAGAAACGCAACGTGGTGCTCGTCGGCGGCACCGGTACGGGCAAGAGCCACATCGCCATCGGCATTGCGCGCAGCGTGATCCGGCTGGGGCGCAAAGCGCGCTACTTCAATGCCGTCGACCTCGTCAACAAGCTCGAGGCGGAAGCGAGGCTCGGGCGCGGCGGGCGCATCGCCGATCGCCTCGGCCGCGTCGACCTCGTGATCCTCGACGAGCTCGGCTACCTGCCCTTCGCGCAATCGGGCGGCCAGCTCCTGTTCCACCTGATCAGCCGGCTCTACGAGCGCACATCGATCATCGTCACCACCAACCTCGCCTTCGCCGAATGGGCGAGCGTGTTCGGCGACGCCAAGATGACCACGGCGCTACTAGACCGCCTCACGCACCACTGCGACATCGTCGAGACCGGCAACGACAGCTGGCGCTTCAAGCATCGCGGTTGACGCCAGCCATTCCAACGGCGCCACGCATCGACCCTCATCGGCATCTTCGGGCGACGCCGCTGCTCAAGCCCTCCGTTGCTCCGCTGCGCTCCGCAACTCCGGCCTTGAGCAGCGGGAAGACTCACCCACTGGAGGGGTCAAGATTGCACGCCGATCCGGGGGCAAAGTTCCGCGCCGATTGACACGCAAAGCCCCTTTTTGCGGCCTTGCGGCTTACACCGCGTGTCGTCTGTGGGCTTGGTCCCTCCATTCAAGCCTTGTGCTGGTTCTTGTCAGCCAGCACTCCGGCCCGAATTTCGACGACTCAGATACCACTGCCATACGCCCGCCTCGCGCTTCGCTGTGTGGGGCTACGCTTGGCGTGCGTGGACACGTCGTCGTGCTGGCTGACTGCCCAGCACCTTTATTTATGGCTCTGTTCCGCTTCAATGTAGCAC
>WBUN01000008.1 GCA_008933705.1 Hyphomicrobiaceae bacterium | reverse complement strand
TCCCGTGCCAGGGCGACCGCCGCCGCCTCGCCGATGCCGCTGCCCGCGCCCGTCACCCAGGCGATCCTGCCCTTGAGATTGTCCACGCCCGTCTCCGCCCTTGCGATCGTTCTTGTCGATGGCGCGAGCATGCCAGCCGCGTGCATGGGCTGCAACACGATCCGGCTAAAGCGTCCTGCGGCTCTTGACGGCGGCGGCCAGCGTGCCCTCGTCGAGGTAGTCGAGCTCGCCGCCGATAGGCACGCCTTGGGCGAGGCGCGTGACCGTGATGCCGCGCCCTTGCAGCTGCTCGGTGAGGTAATGCGCCGTCGACTGGCCCTCCACGGTCGCGTTCAGCGCCAGCAGGATCTCGGTTACGGGCGGCGCGGCACGCTCGATCAGGCGGCCGATGTTGAGCCGGTCCGGCCCGATGCCGTCGAGCGGAGACAAGTGCCCGCCCAGCACGTGGTAGAGACCCTTCACGACGCCGGCCCGTTCCAGCGCCCACAGGTCGCCGATCTCCTCCACGACCACGATCAGCGAGGCGTCGCGGCGCGGATCGCGGCAGATCGTGCACGGGTCGACGGTATCGATATTGCCGCAGCTCGAGCACTCGACGATTTTTGCAGCCGCCTCGGCCAATGCGGCCGCCAGCGGCTCGAGGAGATCGGTGCGCTTCTTGATGAGCGCCAGGGCCGCCTTGCGCGCGGAACGGTGCCCGAGTCCCGGCAGACGCGCCAAGAGTTGCACCAGTCGCTCGATCTCGGAGCCGGAGGTCTTCTTGGTCATGGAAGGATGACGGGGGTCAGACCCTCACGTTCGGTTGCTCGCCGCAGAGACGCCGGGCGTGTTGGGTCTGAGCCCATGAACCACACTAGAACAGCTTGAGGCCGGGCGGCAGGGCAAGACCGCCGGTGACTTCCTGCATCTTGGCCTGAACGGCCGCCTCGGCCTTGGCCTTGGCATCCTGGAAGGCGGCGACGATCAGATCCTCGAGCATCTCCGCCTCCTCCGGCTTGATCAGGCTCGGATCGATGCGCACCCCGCGCGCCTCGAACTTGCCGTTGAGCTTGACCTTGACCAGGCCGGCACCCGACTGGCCCTCCACCTCGAGCGTCCCCAGATCCTCCTGCAGCTTCTGCATGCGGCCCTGGATCTCCTGGGCCTGCTTCATCATCTTCATCAGGTCTTTCATGGCGCTCCTCGCACTGGGTTGCGGTGGGTCCACGGCCTCGTCAAGAACGCGGAACGCTCAGCCGGTGGCGGTGTCGTCCGTATCGCGGGCAGGCAACGGCCGCACGCTGGTGATCTGGGCCTCGGGGAACTGCTGCAGGACGGCGGCGACGGCAGGATGGCTCTGCAGGTCGCGAATCTCGGCCGCCTCGCGCTCGCGCTGCACCTGCCCGAGCGGCGGCTGGCCCGGCGTCTTGCTCACGGCCACCATCCAGCGCTTGCCGGTCCATTCATTCAGCTTCTCGCGCAGCTCGTTGGCAAGCTCTTTCGGCGCGCCGGACAGCAGGTGCAGCTCGACACTGCCGGCGGGATCGAACTTCACCAGGCTGACGTGCTCTTCCAGGTGCACCTTGAGCTTGGCCTCGCGGCGCACGCCGGCGAGGTCGACCACCTCAGCGAACGAGCGCAGCATGGGCACCGTCGTGGTCGGTGGGGCAAGCGCTTCGAGCGCCTCGCCCTGCTCGTCGTAATCGCTGTCCTCCGCCGGCTCGTCGTCCAGGGCGTCAACCGGGCTGCCGGCAGGCTGGCGCTTCTCCGGGGCCGGCCTGGCGGCGCGGCCGCCCGCCGCCACGCTGCCGCCGCCGAGGGTCTTGATGATCTCGTCCGGCGTCGGCAGGTCGGCGGTGAAGGCGAGGCGGATCAGAACCATCTCGGCGGCGGCCGAAGGATCCGGCGCGCGCGCGACCTCCTCCAGCCCCTTGAGCAGCACCTGCCAGGCGCGCGCAAGGATCGCCACCGACAGCCGCTCGCCTAGGGCGGCGGCGCGCGACCGCTCCTCGGCCGACAAGCCCTCTCCGGCACCCGCGGCGCCGAGCGTCTTGGCGCGGGTGGTGACGTGCACGGCTTCCGCAAGATCGGACAGGATCTGCGCCGGCTCGGCACCGTCGCGATGCAACTGCGACAGCGCTTCCAGCGCTTCGCCGGCTGCGCCGCTCATCAACTGCTCGAGCAAATCGAAAATGCGGCCGCGATCGGCCAGCCCCAGCATGGCGCGCACGGGCTCGGCATGGACGCCGCCGGCCCCCATGGCGAGCGCCTGGTCGAGCAGGGAGAGCCCGTCGCGCACGGAACCCTCGGCGGCGCGCGCAATCAGCGCCAGCGCGTCATCCTCGGCGCTCGCGCCCTCGTTGGCGACGATCTTCCTGAAGTGCTCGACGAGCGCCGGCACGCCGACGCGGCGCAGATCGAAGCGCTGTGTGCGCGACAGCACCGTCACCGGCACCTTGCGTACCTCGGTGGTGGCGAAGATGAACTTCACGTGCTCCGGGGGCTCCTCCAGCGTCTTCAGGAGCGCGTTGAAGGCGCCCTTGGAGAGCATGTGCACCTCGTCGATCAGATAGACCTTGTAGCGGGCGACGAGAGGCCTGTAGCGCGCGCTCTCGATGATCTCGCGCATGTTATCGACGCCGGTGTTGGAGGCGGCGTCCATCTCCAGCACGTCGGGATGGCGCCCCTCCATGATCTCGGCGCAGTGCCGGCCGTAGACGGGCATGTCGAAGGTCGGCCGGTCGATGGTGTCGGTCTGGTAGTTGAGAGCGCGCGAGAGAATGCGCGCCGTCGTCGTCTTGCCGACGCCGCGTACGCCCGTGAGCATGTAGCCCTGGGCAATGCGGTCGGCGGCAAACGCGTTGCGCAGCGTTCTCACCATCGCGTCCTGGCCGATCAGGTCGCCGAAGGTGGCCGGACGGTATTTGCGCGCCAGCACGAGGTAGGGGCTTGCCTTTGCAGGCGCATCGCCGCCCCCGTCATTGCCGGAACTGCTCGCTGGTTTCTTTTTCGCCATGCCTTCAGGGCCGCGTCGGCTGCGACCGGCCTCATGTGCGGGCTGAGTGGGAGGCTGGACGAACGACCCGCATCTGGCTCGTTAGGGCTGCTTCCTTCCGGACCTGACCCGGTTGGCGAGGGACACGTCCGCCGCCAACCTCCCGCACGAATTATGGTACGCCGGGCGCCCGAATACAACCCGCGGCTTGGGAGCGCGAAAAGCCGCGCCCCCGCCGCAGGCCGCAGTTGCTCGTTCCATCAACCGCTATTTCTTGCTCCTGCCCCAGTCGTCGTCCTCGAGAGAGGGCGCAGTCCTCTTCTGCAGGTCGATGATCTTCTGGTGCTCCTCGGGGATCTTCTGCGCGCGCGACGCCTCCTGCAGCGTCTCCGGGAACCACAGGGCTATCTTCGGGAACGAGAGAACCATCGCTATGCAGATCACCTGCAGGATCATGAACTGGAACATGCCGTTGTAGATGGTCGCCAGGCTCCAGTCCTTCACCACCTGCTTGAGGTAGTAGGCCGACATCGCCACCGGCGGCGAGAGGAACGCCGTCTGCAGCGTCACCGCGGTCAGCGCCCCGAACCACACGAGGTCGATGTCGAGCGCCTTCACCACGGGGTAGAAGATAGGCAGGAACACCAGGATGATGGCCGGCCACTCGAACGGCCAGCCCAGCAGGAAGATCAGCACCAGCACCATGATCAGCATCAGCGTGGGCGGCAACTGGAACGACAGCAGGGTGTTGGTGATCCAGTTGGCCGTGCCGAGCCGGGCGAACACGGCGCCGAAGATGTTGGAGGTGACCGCCAGCAGAAGCACCATGCTCGACGTGGCCATGGTCGAGTTGAGCGCGCGCTGCAGGCCAGCGAACGTCAGCTTCCTGTAGGCAAGCGCCAATGCCATCGCGCCGGCGGTACCGATGCCCGCTGCCTCAGTTGGGGTCGCGAGGCCGGCAAGGATGGAACCAAGCGTCGCGGCGATAAGGCCGAGGAGGGGCACCACGCCGATCAGCACCTCGCGAAGCATCACCCCCAGGGAGTGTACCCGCTCTTCCTTCGGCACCGGAGGCCCGAGCTTCGGATTGATGAGGCTGCGGCCCATCAGATAGGCAACATAGAGACCGGCAAGGAGAAAGCCCGGCCCGAATGCCGCCGCATAGAGATCCGCGACCGAAACGCCGAGCACGGGGCCCATGACGATGAGCATGACGGATGGCGGGATGAGGATGCCGAGCGTTCCGCCGGCCGTGATGGTGCCCGCCGAGAGTTTCGCGTCGTAGCCCGACTTGATCATGATCGGCGACGCCATGATGCCGAGCACCGTGACGGCAGCGCCGACGATGCCGGTTGCCATGGCGAACACCGTCGCCGTGAGGATGACGACGAGATAGAGCGCACCGCGGATCGGGGCGAGCAGGAGGCGGAAGGCGGTGAAGAGCCGCTCCATCAGGCCGGCCTGCTCGGTGATGAAGCCCATGAAGATGAAGAGCGGCACGGCCGCCAGCAGT
Source organism: Hyphomicrobiaceae bacterium (assembly GCA_008933705.1). Lineage (GTDB taxonomy): Bacteria > Pseudomonadota > Alphaproteobacteria > Rhizobiales > Hyphomicrobiaceae > AWTP1-13. The sequence goes on along the minus strand of WBUN01000008.1, from coordinate 108,588 downwards.
TCCTCCTTCATCATGCCGATCGTCTGGAAGTAGGCCAGGTCGAAGACCGTATGCCCCATCCCGACGTAGCCGAACGTGAAGGCCAGGAAGAGCAGCGTGAAGGAGATCGGCACGCCGATGAAGATCGCCCCCAGAAGCACCAGGAGCATGATCAGGCCGATGAGAGCGTCCCAGGTCATACTTCGACCTTCTCTTTGTGCTCGAGCTCAACACCGGTGCGGGCCATGTAGAAGCTCTTGAGGAGCTCGGAGAAGCCCTGGATCATCAAGAGAAGGCAGGCGATGGGCACCACGTACTTGAACGGCCACAGCACCGGCCGCCAAGGCGTCTGGTCGGAGGTCTCGTTGATCTGGAAGGCGTAGAAGGCCTCGTTGTAGCTGATGACGCCGAGGGCCGTGAGGCTCGGGAAGAAGAAAACCACGTAGGAAACGGTATCGATCAGTCCCTTCGTGCGAGGCGAGAACGCTTCCCAGAAGAAGTCCGTGCGGATGTGCGCGCCCTTGTGCAAGGCGTAAGCAGCGCCCAGCATGAACAAGGCGCCATAGAGCATGTAGGTGACGTCGAACGCCCATATGGTCGGGGCGTTGAAAATGTAGCGGGCGATCACCTCGTAGGCGACGGCTCCCACCAGGGGAACTGCCAGCCAGGCAAACAGTGAGCCGGTGAGATCGGTGAAGGTGTCGATGATGCGTATGGTTATGAGCAGTGCTCGCGACGGCTGAGCGATGGCCATAGTCTCTTCCCTAAGGTCGTATTCCCGAACGAAGACGCCCCCCGCCGGTTGCCGCTCACCGGCAGGCAGCGAGGAAAAGGGAGCGGCCGGTGAAGACCGCTCCCTGGTCCAACATCAGTTCTTCTCGGGGAAGTAGATGTTCGCCACGAAGGAGTAGGGCGGGAAGTAGAACCGCTTGTAGGGCACCACGACGCTCGCATAGGCGCGTTGCGAGTCCCATACCTTCTTGAAGAACGGATTCTTGGCCGCTTCCGCCGTCGCGATCTCGTCCCACTTCTTCAGGAATGCGCGCAGGATGTCGGGCGGGGTGCGCAGGATCTGCACGCCGTGCTTCTCCTGCATCTCCTTGAGCGCGTCCGCATTCTGCCGCTGCCACTTGGCCCACCACACGAGGAAGGTCTCGTTGGCCGCCGACTTGATGATCTCCTGGTGCTGCGGCGACAGCGACTTCCACACGTCGAGATTGATCAGAAGCTCGCCGATCGTGACGTTCTCGTGCACGCCGGGGGAGTAGTGGTACTTCCACACGTTCTGGAAGCCGAGCCGCAGGTCTTCCACGCCGCCCACCCACTCGGCACAGTCGATCACGCCGCGCTGCGCGGAGGGAATGATCTCACCGCCGGGCATGTTGACGACGGTGAAGCCCATCGCCTGCCACACCTCGCCGGCCATGCCGGTCTGGCGGCACTTCATGCCCTTCATGTCCTCGACCGTCTGAATCGGCTTCTTGAACCAGCCGAAAGCCTGCGGGCCTGCAGGGAGGATGGGAAGGACGTAGACGTTGAGCTTCAGCTCCTTCTGATAGAACTCCTGATAGAGATCCAGGCCGCCGCCGTTCCACAGCCAGCCCATGGCGTCGATGTAGTCCATGCCGAACGTTCCGCCCGGACCGCCGGTGAACAGGATCGCGGTCTTGTTCTTGCCGGTCCAGTAGCCGGCCCAGGCATGGGCGCCGTCGAGCACCTTCTTGTGGGTGGCGTCGAGCACCTCGAAGGCCGGCACAACCTGGCCCGCGGGCATGGCTTCGATCTTCAGCGAGCCGCCGGACAGCTTGTCAACGCGGTCCGCAAAGAATGTGAAATTGTCGTAGAGCGTGAGGCTCGCAGGCCACGTGGCCTGCATCTTCAGGACCTTCTTCTCCTGGGCATCGACAGCCCCGGAGAAGGCGGTCGCCAGCCCTACGGCGAGCGCCGTTCCAAGCACGAATTTCGGCAGTCTCAGCATGTGCATTCCTCCCATAGTTCTTCAACAAGGCGGATTTTTTTGTGCGAACCTTAGCAGAAGTTCTCGCGGTCCGCCTCAAGAATATCGGCGTGGGCCGCGATCGTGGCAATCGCAGGCGACCCGCGCCTGCCCCTGGAATGCGTTGCGTGCGGGCCTGCGCTATGCTCATCTCGCCGCCTCAGCAGGGAGCTTGTGGATGCCAACCGTCGGCGCGACGCTATTGCTCGATAGGCTCGGACCGAAAAGAAGCGACGCAGAGTTTCTGAAGGCCAAGCTGGAGGCGGCGGGAGCGCGCTTCCTGGTGCTCGCCGATCTCAAGCCCGTGATCAGATCCAATGCCGAGCGCACGAGCGCCAAGCTCGCATGGTTCACCCGCCAGGAGCTGGGCGACCTCGGCCTCCCCGTCGCCGATGCGCTGTTCCTGGGGGTCGACGGCGGCGGCAACGGGCATTTTGCCGTGGCGGTGACCGAGCATCGAACCCGGCATGCCCCCGGAGCCATCGAGAAGCTGCGCCCGATCGTCGATCTGCGCTCACTGGCCATGCAGGGGGTGATGTCTCCCGACGAGCTGTCGCTGTGCGGCCAGGCCAGAGCGCTGGCGCAATGGCACGAGAACGCCCGCTGCTGCGGCCATTGCGGCGGCACCACGCTCGTCAAGGACGGCGGCTGGCGGCGCAAGTGCTGGGCTTGCGGGCTCGAGTGGTTTCCGCGCACCGATCCGGTCGTCATCATGCTGGTCACGGACGGCGAGCGCTGCCTGCTGGCGCACGAGCACCGCTTCGGCGACAAGATGTTCTCCACGCTCGCCGGCTTCGTCGAGCCGGGCGAGGACGTGGAGCATGCCGTGCGCCGCGAGGTGTTCGAGGAGGCGGGGATCAAGGTGGGGGAGGTGAAGTTCCATTCCAGCCAGCCGTGGCCGTTCCCGCATTCGCTCATGCTTGGATGCATCGGCCGGGCCGAGACCACGACGCTGTCGATCGACAGCACGGAGATCGCAGAGGCGCGCTGGTTTCCCCGCAAGGACGTCAAGCTCATGCTCGAGCGGCGGCATCCTGACGGACTGACGGTGCCTGGCAGGCACGCCATCGCCAATACATTGATCAGGAGCTTTGTCGAGGTATCTTAGGCTTTGCCGCTTCGGCACGGGCGGGCGGGACAACCCGAAGTCTATTGTTTGCCATCATGCGTTCATAAGCATTGGGACGAGCCTCGAGTTCACGCACGGCTCCGGTCGCGCCCTCAACCCCGCCAGCCGCAGCCGTCATGCCCAGTCCGAGGACGTGATGCCCCGCCAAGCTAACGCCGTCGACTTCTGGCGCGGATTTGCGCTCGTCTCGATCTTCGTCAATCACATCCCCGGCATCTATTACGAGCGCCTGACGCACAGGAACTTCTCGATCTCGGATTCCGCCGAGCTGTTCGTGTTTCTGGCCGGGTGGTCGCTGGGCTACCTCGTCGGCAGCCGGGACGAGCCGATCGGGACGGGGCGTCTGGTGGCGAGGCTCGGGAGCCGGTCGCTCCAGATCTACGCGGCGCAAATCCTCATCAGCAGCATAGCGCTGGCGCTTCTCGCCGCATCCGCCTACCTGCTCGAGAACCCGCTCATCCTGGAGTGGCACAACGCCTCCGCCGTCTTCCAGGACCCGGCGCTCGCCCACATCGGGCTGGTCCTGCTGACGCACCAGCTCGGCTATTTCGACATCCTGCCGCTCTATGTCGTCCTCATGCTGGCGGCGCCCGGCATTGCCGTCATCGATCGCTTTGCCAAGCCGCTGCTGGTGCCGCTCTCGCTGTCGCTCTACTTCGCGTCGCTGACGGTGCCGTTCACGGCGCCGACGTGGCCGGTGCCAGGGCAATGGTTCTTCAACCCGTTCACGTGGCAAGCCATCTTCGTGCTGGGCTTCTCGCTGTCGCGAAACGAGGGCCTCGGCGCTTTTGTGCGCTGCCACATCCGGACGATCAGGATCATCTCGCTGCCGGTCGTGCTCTTCGCCGCGGCCATAGTCGTATTCAGCTGGATGCCCGATCCGACCAAGCTGCCGGAGCCGAAGCTTCTCTTTCTCAACGGCAAGAGCTTTCTGACGCCGATGCGGCTGATCCAGTTCCTGGCGCTGGCCGCGGTCTTCTCGGCAACCTATCCGCTGATCGCGCGTGCCCTCCCGTGGCTGTGTCCGTTTCTCTCGATCCTGGGACGCAATTCCCTCTACGTGTTCTGCGTCGGGTCGCTTCTAAGCTTAACGGGACAGCTCATCCGCTACCTCTACTCGGGCTCATTCGCAGTTGATACTATCATTTTTGTTGTCGGCATCGGGCTTCTCTGGCTCACGGCGTGGACTTCCGAATGGAGAGAGCGGCAAAAAAGGGCGGACATCTGAAAGGCATGCTGGGCGCGTTCCTCGTGCTCGGGATCCTGGCAACCGCGTGTCCCGGATCGCAGGCGCAGGGAGCGACAGAAAGAGGCGCCAACGCTGCCGAGCTGCCGGCGGTCGCGAAGGAATGCGGCGAAGCCAAGCTGGCGGACACGCCGCTGCCCAACAGCGCGCAGGCCCTTCAGCAGCGCAAGAAGCTCAAGATCCTGGCAATCGGCGCATCCTCGGCGTCGGTGGTGGGCCCTCTGCGCGAGGGCAGCTCGCCGCTGCTCGAGCAAATACTGGAGCACACCATAAAGGGGCTCGACGTCGAGATCATAGATCGCGGCTTTTCCGGCGAGCTCGCGGCAGCGGCTGCCACGCGCCTGAAGATCGAAGTCGCGCTCAACCATCCCGACATCGTGCTCTGGCAGGTCGGCACCAACGATGCGCTCGCGCAGGTTCCCGTCGAGCAGTTTCAGGAAGCTGTCGGCGACATGGTGCGCTGGCTCAAGGAGCACAACATCGATGTGATCCTGGTGGGCCTTCACTACATGAAGCGGCTGGTCAGGGACCCGCACTACCAGGCCATCCGCACCAGCCTGCGGAGCATCGCAGCAAAAGAGAACGTTCCGCGCATCACGCGCTATGAGGCGATGGAGATCATCTCGCGTGCCATGCGCGAGCCCGGCCGGCCCGTCCCGAGCGAGTTCGGACTGACGGAGGCAGGCTACAACTGCATGGCACAGTACGTGGCGCGTGCCATCGCCGTGGGGCTGTACGCGAAGCCGCCAAAGACCGCCCCGCCGCCCGTTCGCTGATAACCCTTCCCGCGGTCGCCCATCGTGCTGTTGCGCGACGGGAACGGCGTGCGCGGGCTTGACATGCCGGGGCGGCTGATTGTCAAATGGTCTGACCAACTGACCAGCAAAGGTCGGGCACAAGGAAACAAAATCTCCGAGGGAACGCGCGCAAGGAGCAAGGCTTGCCGCTGGAAGCGATCGAACCGCGCCGGCTCTATCGGCAGATCGCCGATCAACTGCGCCTGCTCATCGAGCAGGGCGAGTATGCCGTCGGCAGTCGCCTGCCCACGGAGCGCGAGCTCGCCGACAAGCTCGGCGTGTCGCGCCCCACCGTGCGCGAGGCGCTGATCGCGCTCGAGGTGGAAGGCCGCCTCAAGATTCGCGTCGGGTCGGGCATCTATGTCATCGAGCAGCAGCCGAACGCCATTGTCGCGACCTCCTCGCGTATCGAAGGCGCGTTCGAGATCCTCAGGGCTCGCGCTTTCATAGAAAGTGCCGTGGCGGAAGAAGCGGCGCGCAATGCCAAGCGGGCCGATATCGCACGCATCGATGCCGCGCTGGCCGTCGTGTCGCGCGCACGCTATGCGGGCGACCAGTTCCTCGTGCACGACCGGTGCTTTCATACCGCCGTTGCCGAGACGCTGCGCAACGCCGTGCTCACGCGCTGCATCGGCGAGCTCTTCGACTTGCGCATCAATCCCTATTTCGAGCAGCTCGCCCGCCACACCGACGACGGCCAATATTGGCGCGTCGCTCACCAGGAGCACCGTGCTATCCGCGACGCCATCGCAGCGCGCGATCCTGCCGCCGCCCGCGCGGCGATGCACGAGCATCTCAAGCGCTCGCATCAACGCTTCTCGCGAGATTTCGGTGAGCCGCCTTCCAAAGCACCTGCTGCGGGAACCAAAACGCGGACGCGCGAGGCATCCTCGCGCGCACGCGCCCACGGCGGCAGAGCCCGCACAACCGTTTGAGAAGTAGCATCACAAGCAGGCAAGAAGGGAGTGCAGAAATTGCTTCAGGGATAGCTAGGGGCTTGGTGCCCCGGCAAGAAGATGGAGGAAACGCAATGAAGAGAAGGACGTTCACCCGCCGTCGGTTCATGGCAACGACGGCAGCAGCATCCGCCACCATGATTGCGGCGCCGTTCGTGCGCACGGCCAGCGCGGCCGGCAAGATCTCCATCGGCTTCTGGGACCACTGGGTTCCCGGCGCCAACAACGCGACCAAGACGCTGACCGAGGAGTGGGGCGCAAAGGAGAAGGTCGAGGTCCAGATCGACTACATCCCCTCGCAGGGCCGCAAGAACCTGCTGACCATCGCCGCCGAAGCGCAGGCGAAGTCGGGCCACGACATCCTGGCCTTCCCGACGTGGGAGCCGCAGGGTCACGCCAACAGCCTCGAGCCCGTGGACGACGTCATGGGCGAGTTGATCAAGCAGCACGGCAAGGTCAATCCGACGGTCGAGTATCTCGGCCGCGCCAACGGCAAGTGGATCGTGGTGCCGGCCACCGTCGGCAGCCAGATCAAGGGGCCCTGCTCGCGCATCGACCTGATGAAGCAGCATGCGGGCATCGACGTTGTGGCGATGTATCCGGCCGGCGCGCCGCCCAAGGCGGAGGCCTGGACGCTCGCTGCCTTCATGAAGGCAGCTGAAGCGTGCCACAAGGCCGGCAAGCCGTTCGGCATCGGCCTCGGGACGACCTCGGACTCGGTCGACACCGCCGGCGCATTCTTCCACGCCCACGGTGCCGCGCTGGTCGACGCCAAAGGCACCATCACGGTCAAGTCGGACAAGGTCCGTCAGGCCCTCGAGTATTGCACCAAGCTCGCCGCCTTCCTGCCGCCCGATGCCCCGGCGTGGGACGACTCCTCCAACAACAAGTGGCTGGTGGCCGGCAACGGCGCGCTGATCATGAACCCGCCGAGCGCCTGGGCAGTCGCCAAGCGCGATGCGCCCCAGATCGCCGCGCAATGCTGGACGCACGGCTTCCCGAGCGGCCCGGCCGGCCGCTACGCGCCGTTCCTGCCCTACTTCTGGGGCATCTGGAATTTCGGCAAGAACAAGTCGGCGGCCAAGAGCCTGCTCCTGCACCTGTCGTCGCGGGCGGCGGCGGAGAAGATGGTGGCCGCGAGCGCCGGCTACGATCTGCCGTCGTTCGAGAAGCTCACCGACTTCAAGACCTGGGCCGAGGAAGGGCCGCCCAAGGGCACGCTCTACCACTACCCGAACCCGCACAACCATCAGATCCTGTCCGTGGCGGCCGCCCCTGCCCCGGCCAGGATCGCCCATCAGATCTACGTGCAGGGCGTGCAGACCAAGATGATCGCGCGCGTCCTGAAGGGCGAGAAGATGGAGGCGGTGCTCGCCTGGGCCGAGAGCGAGTGCGAAGGCTTCATGCGCACGTGAGGCCAAGCCCGGGCGCCCCTTCGCCGGAGAAGGCGGACGGGGCACCCGAGCCAGCACTTCTGCGGATGCGCGGCCCCGCCCGGAATGCGCATCCGCCAACACCGAGAAAGTCGGGACGGACAGCGCATGAGGTCGGAGATGGTTGATGCAGTCTTGCAGGGAGTCCAAACGCCGGGCGCGACGCGCAAGAGATCAAGCCTGCGCCGAACGATGCAGCGCAAGTCGACGGTTGCCTTCCTCATGGCGCTGCCGCTGATCCTGATGATCGCCTTCCTCGTCATCTATCCGGCTTTGTACTCTCTGCACCTTGCCACTCTCAACAAGTCGATGGAGCGCTTCGTCGGCTTCGGCAACTTCCTGTTCCTGTTCAAGCGCGAGACCTTCTGGAAGGTGGTGGAGCAATCCTGCATCTTCGCCCTCACCGCAGTCTTCTTCAAAGCCATCATCGGCTTCACCGTCGCCCACTTCGTGCACAACGTGCCCAACGATCGCCAGCGCAAGTGGAGGGGCATGCTGCTGGTGCCGTGGGTGATCCCGCCCGCCATGAGCTGCCTGGCGTGGCTTTGGTTGTTCGATCCCTCCTACAGCGCCTTCAACTGGGTGCTCGGCATCTTCAACATCGGTCCCGTTCCGTGGACCGGGGACGCGTTCTGGGCGCGCTTCTCGGTGATCCTGGTCAATATCTGGATCGGCGCGCCGTTCTTCATGATCATGTACCTGGCCGCGCTGAAATCGGTGCCCGACCAGCTCTACGAGGCTGCGGCCATCGACGGCGCCAACTGGTGGCAGCGCATCTGGTACATCACGCTGCCGATGATGCGGAACATCATCGCCATCACGGCCCTGTTCTCGCTGATCGTCACGTTCGCCAACTTCGACATCGTGCAGATCCTCACGCAGGGCGGCCCCATCGACCTCACGCATGTCTTCGCCACCTGGTCCTTCACGCTGGGCATCCAGGGCAACGACATTCCCCTAGGTGCCGCCGTGTCGCTGTTCATGGTGCCGATCCTGACCGTGGCGGCCGTCTTCATCCTGCGTGACATCACGCGCCGGGGCAACGAATCCTGATGACCGACGCCGCCCTCACAGCCCCGAAGAAGCATGCCGCCAACCCCAGGTACGGGAGCATGAGCCGCGACCGCACGTGGGCGCTGCGCTGGTCGTATTTCTTCCTCATCCTCTTTGCGATCTTCTTCCTGCTGCCGCCGATCTACATGCTGATCACATCTCTCAAGACGAGCGCGGAGATCTCGGCGGCGAGGAACCCGTGGTGGGTCTTCAATCCGACGCTCGAGAACTATCGCGAGCTGCTGACCTCGCCGCAGTATCTGGGCTACTTCCGCAACTCGGCGATCGTGTCGGTCGTGGTGGTCGTCATCACCATGCTGATCAGCGTGCCGGCGGCCTTCGCGCTCTCGCGCATGAAGTTCTGGGGCTCCTCGACGCTCGCCACCGGCGTGTTCCTCACCTACCTGATCCCCGAGACGCTGCTGTTCCTGCCGCTGTTCAAGATGTTCGCCTTGTTCAACGAGTGGACCGGGATCCAGCTCATCAACCGATGGTGGGTGCTGCTGATCCTCTACCCGACGCTGACCGTGCCATTCTGCACGTGGATCATGATCGGCTATTTCGCCTCGATCCCGAAGGAGCTTGACGAGGCCGCGCTGATCGACGGCGCCGGCTGGATGCAGACGCTGACCAAGATCTTCATCCCGGTGGCGCTGCCCGGGCTCATCGCGGCGACGATCTTCGCCTTCACGGTCAGTTGGGCACAGTTCCTCTATCCGCTCGCATTCACGACGTCGACCGAGCAGCTCGTGCTGCCGGTCGGTATCATCACCTCGCTCATCAAGGGCGACGTGTTCAACTGGGGGCAGATCATGACCGGCGCCCTTCTGGGGGCTGCCCCGCCGCTGATCATCTACGCGTTTCTCATGGACTACTACATCTCCGGCCTGACCGCCGGGGCGACGAAGGGCTGAGGCAACGATGGCGGAAGTCAAACTGCGCAAGATCATCAAGCGCTACGACGAGGTGGAGGCGGTACGGGGCATCGATCTCGATATTGCCGACCACGAGTTCGTGGTTCTCGTCGGTCCATCCGGTTGCGGCAAATCCACGACGCTCAGGATGATTGCCGGGCTCGAGGACATCTCGGGCGGCGAGATCCTGATCGGCGGCGACGTCGTCAACGATGTGCCGCCGAAGGACCGCGACATCGCCATGGTGTTCCAGAACTACGCGCTCTATCCGCACATGACCGTGTTCCAGAACATGTCGTTCGGGCTCCGCCTCAAGCGCTATCCCAAGGCCGAGATCAAGAAGCGCGTCGACGAGGCCGCGCGCATCCTCGACATCAAGGAACTGCTCGACCGCAAGCCGAAGGCCTTGTCCGGCGGCCAGCGCCAGCGCGTGGCCATGGGCCGCGCCATCGTACGCAACCCCAAGGTGTTCCTGTTCGACGAGCCGCTCTCCAACCTGGACGCCAAGCTGCGCGTGCAGATGCGCACCGAGATCAAGAAGGTGCACCAGCAGGTGCGCACCACCACCGTCTACGTCACGCACGACCAGGTGGAGGCCATGACGCTGGCCGACCGTGTGGTGGTCATGAACAACGGCATCATCGAGCAGGTGGGCACCCCACAGGAGCTGTATCATTCGCCCAAGACGCGCTTCGTCGCCGGCTTCATCGGCTCGCCGGCCATGAACTTCATCCCCTGCCGCATGGAAGCCAATGGCGACAGCTTGAGCGTGCGCCTCAACGACGGCCTAGTGTTTCCCGTGCCGGCGGAACGGGTGGCGCGCTATCGCGGCCATACCCAGAACGGCAAGCTGCTGCTGGGGCTGAGGCCCGAGCACATCACCGAGGCGCACGCCCACCTGGCGCCCGGCGAGATCCCCTTCGAGGCCAGGCTCGAGGTCACCGAGCCGATGGGCATGGAGACGCTGGTCTACTTCCCGCTCAACGGCACGCAGGTGTGCGGCCGCGTCAACCCGAATGCCGGCGCGCGCGACGGGGCGCCGCTGCGCCTTGCCGCCGACCTCAACAACATGCATCTGATCGACGAGGCGAGCGGCCGCGTGATCTAGAGCCCATCCGATCGAGACGGAATCGCCGATCCTTCCGTTGTCATTCCGGAATGTCGCGCCAGCGAAATATCCGGAAGCCAGAGCTGAAGGAGAACCCCCGTCCTGAGCTCGTCGAAGGACGGCTGTGAGGCACCGTTGCGGCCGCGTGGTTCGACAAGCTCACCACGGAGGATACGGGTACGCTCTCAGCCCCGGCGCCCCGCTTTTCGCTTCGGCCGGGACGACACAGTGGCGGCGGCAAGATGAACGCCGGCCAACGCCGGGTTCAGAGTGAGTTCAGGGCGCAAGCGGCATCTTCGCGCTCACCCGTCATGAATTCCTCTGAGAAGGACCCGCAGCCATGAAACGTGCAGCCCTCGTTGCCATCGTGCTTGCCGCCACCGCCACCGCGGCGAGCGCCCACGACTACTACGACTACTCCTACTCCCGTTCAGGCAGGATCGATGCACGCGAGGCCGCTCAGGCCAATCGCATCGAGCGGGCCCGCCGTGCCGGCGAACTCACCTGGTACGAGAGCCTGAAGCTCCGGTCCGAGCAGGCCCGCATCCATCGCATGGAGCGCCGGGCCAAGGCCGACGGCGTCATCACCCGCGATGAGGCGCGCCGCATCGAGCGGGCACAGGACGAGGCCAGCCGCCACATCTACAGGGAGAGCCACGACGATCAGCAGGCGCGTTGGCGCCGCTGGTGACAGTCGGCGGCGAGTGAGCCTCGTTCCACTCGTACGCGGTGCAGCACTGCCTGCTGCACCGCGTACGGCGTTTGGAGCGCGGCGGGCAGAGGGACGGTTCGGCGGAAGGCGGGCCGCCCCGACTTTGCCTTGAACAGCCGCCTAATAAACGGCAATCTCGCAACCCGTTCGCAACGTTCCCAGGGGAATGCTTTCATGGCCGCACCCGTCGCCGAGCAGAAGCCCGTGCCGAAGCGCCCTGTGGAAGACGGCGTGCGCCTCGTTGTCTATCAGCATTCCGACCTTCTTTACTGGTGGATCGTCTGGGCCTACGGCTATTTCTGCGCCTTGCTGACCTGGATACAGGGCAAGTCGGTGGTGCTCGCCGACGGCAACAAGGCCGTTCTCATTCATCCCCGGGCCTGGGTCGGCATCTCCTTCGTCTTTCTGGTGATGTTCGTGCTGGTATTCACCAATGCCAGGGCGCGCGGCGTGAAATCGCTGGTTCTGTTCCTGGTTATCGTCGTGCTGGGCCTGCTCATCCAGCTCACCTACGGCTGGGATCAGCTCTTGAGCTTCCTGCCCCTGCTGCTGGTGCACATGAACCTCGCGTTCTACGTGCTGTTCTCCACCTTGCTGCTCGCCGCCTGGGTGTTTGCGGTCTTCATCGCCGACCGGTTCGTCTTCTGGGAATTCACGCCCGGGGGCATCAGCAAACGCGTGCTGTTCAGCGAGGGCAGCGAGAACTTCACCTCCCCGCACGTGGAGACGATGCGCCAGAGCGACGACATCTTTGTGCACAGGGTCCTGGGTCTCTGGTTCCTGGGCTTCGGCACCGGCGATCTCGACATACGTTTCAGCACACCGGGCGGCGGCCAGCGCATCTATCATCTGAAGAACGTGTGGCGCGTCGGCAAGGTCGAGCGCGAGATCAACCGCCTCGTAACCTGAAGACTCCGCCCGATTTTCCCAACAGAACCTGGACTTGCGGCTCCCCGAGGCTGCCCGCACCCCGCCGAGCATCTCGCGTATTGACGAAAGCATCCCCTGGTCTGTTATCCTACATTTCGTAGGTTTAGCGGAGGGGATATGCTGTGTGGTGGTTTCGGCACGGAAAGCATGTGCTCACGATCGGGTCGGTGCACCTCGACACCATCGCGCTCAGCCGGTCTGCGGGGCAATCGAGCGTGGGCGAGACGGAAGTCGGCAATATCATCCATTCCGTCGGCGGCAGCGCCTACAACATCGCCGCCAACCTGGCCACGCACCGCCCGAAAAGCGACGCGATCAGCGACGTCGGCATCTATTCGATCCTGCCCCAGCACTCGGTCCTGACCGAGATCATCAGGTACAAGGTCAACGCGGCCGGGGTGAACTCTCGATTCCTCAGGCTCTACAAGGAGTTCAACAGGAAGAGAGTTCGCGGCGGCGGATACGTCGGCCTGCTCGACGAGGAGCAGCGCCTGATCCGCAGGGCGGTCGTGGACGCCGCCATGCACGATGCAGACATCTTCAATCACAAGGAGGAAGCCGCCGCCCTCGAGGAAGCGATCGGCTGGGCGGACTTCCTGGTCCTGGATTCAGATCTTGCCGTCCCGACCATCAATCACATTGCCGAGCACGCGCGCGTCAACAAGAAGCCACTGTTCCTGAGCGTCGGCTCGGGACTCGCGGGCACGCGAAGCTGGCTGCTCAGCAACGTGGCCAACGAGGCCGATTGCCTCAGCGGCCGATCGCTCGTCATCCGCACGATGCTCGCCAACCTGAAAGTGCCGGCGGAGGAGATCGAGGCGTTTCGGGCCTACGTGGAGACCGGTACGGAGAGCGGCGCCTTCAACATCAACGAGATCTGCCGGCAACTGCGAACGAAATACCTGGTGTGCAGCAACGTGCGGGAATCGCGCGGCTTTGCGCTGCTTGCGCCGGGTGCCACACCCTACAAGTGCTTCTTCAAGACGCCCGAGAGCGTCCGCCACCGCATGCAAGAAGGCAATTCGGCCGGCGTCGTCGACGGCGCCTTGGCGGGCTTCATCGAGTCGTATGCTCACATTGTCCGTCGCGAGAGCCCGCAGGGCGATGCCGAAATCGTCAACGACAAGAACAGGAAGACGTTCCAGACCAATATTCTCGACTTCGTGGAGCACGTGTCGGAATCGGAAGGAGCAACGCCGGGCTCAGTGATCTCCTTCGAGGAGCAGGCCAGCGAGCAGAGCCAGCTCGCCAAACTTTGGCGCCTGACGCGCATCGCCTTCGACATGCTGCCGGTGTTTCGCTACATCCTGTCGATCTGCGCCCTCATCATTGCGCTCTGGCTGGTCGACGTGGCGCTCGATGTCCTCAAGTACATGGGGTACAGCGTGAGTGTGCCCGACAAGCCCTGGGTGCGCATGCTGCTGCGCCGATAAGGCCCCCGCGCCGACGACGGCAGGCTCACTTCCTGGCCTCGGGGTGAAATCCCTGCACCGCCAATGTGCCGAGCCCGATGAACAGCGCCAGCACGACAATCTGCGCGACGATGAACGGCTGCCTCCGCCCGATGCAACCTCGGCCTGCCCGGTGAGGCTGGGGCCTCACACCATCCCTTTCACAATTCCCTTCTCCTTCATGACGCCGGTGATCTCATCGAGGATCGCGGGATCGTCGATGGTGGCGGGCATCTTCCATTCCTCGCCGTCGGCAATCTGGCGCATGGTACCGCGCAGGATCTTGCCCGACCGCGTCTTCGGCAGGCGCTTGACCGTCATCACGGTCTTGAAGGCGGCAACGGGACCGATCTCCTCGCGCACCAGCTTGACGACTTCGGTCTCGATCTCCTGCGCGGGACGGTTGACGCCGGCGTTCAGCACGATGAAGCCCGCCGGGATCTGGCCCTTCATATCGTCGGCCACGCCGACAACAGCGCACTCCGCCACGTCCTTGTGCTTGGCGACGACCTCCTCCATCTGCCCGGTGGAGAGACGATGGCCGGCGACGTTGATGACGTCGTCGGTGCGCGCCATCACGTAGGCGTAGCCGTCGGCGTCGATGTAGCCGGCATCGGAGGTGGTGTAGTAGCCGGGGAAATCCGACAAGTAGCTGGAGCGGAACCGCGCATCGTTGTTCCACAGCGTCGGCAGGCATGCCGGCGGCAGCGGCAGCTTGATGGCCAGCGTGCCGGTCTCGCCCTGCTTGACCGGCTTGGCCGCGGCGTCGAGCACCTGCAGGTCGTAGCCCGGCATCGGCACCGTCGGCGAGCCGTACTTCACGGGCAGGGCGCCGAGGCCGACCGGGTTGCCGCAGATCGGCCAGCCCGTCTCCGTCTGCCACCAGTGATCGTACACCGGCACCGAGAGGTTGGCCTCGGCCCACTTGATCGTCTCGGGATCGGCCCGCTCACCGGCAAGGAAGAGCGTGCGGAAGGCGCGCAGGTCGTAGCGCTTGATGAACTCGCCCTTGGGGTCCTCCTTCTTGATGGCGCGGAAGGCCGTGGGGGCGGTGAACATCGCCGACACGCCGTGCTCGGCAATGACGCGCCAGAAGGCGCCGGCGTCGGGCGTGCCGACGGGCTTGCCTTCGTAGAGGATCGACGTGCACCCGTGCAGCAGCGGCGCGTAGACGATGTAGGAATGGCCGACCACCCAGCCGACGTCGGAGGCGGCCCAGAACGCCTCCCCGGGATCGACGCCGTAGTGATTCTTCATGGTCCACTTGAGCGCCACCATGTGCCCGCCGTTGTCGCGCACGACGCCCTTGGGCTGGCCGGTGGTGCCGGAGGTGTAGAGGATGTAGAGCGGATCGGTGGCGGCTACCGATACGCAGCCGGCCTTGCGGCCCCGCGCCTTGGCGTCGGCGACGGCGGTCGCCCAGTCGTAGTCGCGCCCTGCAATCATGGATGCCTCGGCCTGCGGCCGCTGCAGCATCAGCACCGATCTCGGCTTGTGCCTGGAAAGCTCGATGGCACCGTCGAGCAGAGGCTTGTAGGCGACGATGCGCCCGGGCTCCAGACCGCACGAGGCCGACAGAACGGCAACCGGCTTGGCATCGTCGATGCGCGTGGCAAGCTCCGGCGCGGCAAAGCCGCCGAACACGACAGAGTGGATAGCCCCGATGCGTGCACAAGCGAGCATCGCTATCGCGGCCTCGGGAATCATGGGCATGTAGATGACGACGCGGTCGCCCTTGCCGATTCCGATATCCTGCAGAACCCCGCCGAGCGTTGCCACCTCGTCGC
This sequence comes from Hyphomicrobiaceae bacterium, assembly GCA_008933705.1. Taxonomy (GTDB): domain Bacteria; phylum Pseudomonadota; class Alphaproteobacteria; order Rhizobiales; family Hyphomicrobiaceae; genus AWTP1-13. Next base: position 93,097 of record WBUN01000008.1, on the reverse strand, counting down.
GCAGCTCGGCGTAGGTGAAGGCCCGCGTCGTCTTGGTGACCGGGCTGTCGTGGATCAGCGCCTTCTGCTTGGCGCGGCCGCGCTCGACATGCCGGTCGAGGCAGTTCCAGGCGGTGTTGCACTCCGCACCTGCGAACCAGCGGCCATATTCCCCGGCGTAGGGATCGAACACCTTGTCCCAAGGCTTGTACCAGTCGATCTCGCGTGCCGCCTCGGCCCAGAACGATTCAGGATCCTTCCTCCAGGCGTCATAGACCTCGTGATAGCGACTCGACATGCATCCTCCCGATCATTCCACCACGGCCAGTACAACCGTTTTCCGGAATAGTGCCGAGCGCGCGGACGAATGCAACACTGCTTTCGTCAACGCGGTCTTGCCGGGAGGGTCTGCACCCAGCGCCCATCTGCGACCATAGGCAGGCCGGCGACGCTGCCCCTGTAGAGATAGAGCCAGGCCGTGAGGGCCGGGCCGGATGCGAGGCGGACGCAACGCTCCGCACGCGTATATTCGTCGCAGTCAGGATTTCCGGGCACGATACCCTCATAGGCGTCAAGCCACGCGAAGGAGCGCTCTGCATCGGCAAGCAGGTAGACCTCGCCGAAGACGCGGGCGTCGGGCTCGTCGGCATCGACCAGGCCTGGATACCAGCTCACCCGGTAGAGTCGGCCTTGCACCGAGGCTTCCCCCAGCAGGCGGGCTTCGCTGCGCAAGCGGTCGCCCATCGGGTGCCGGGCGGAGGACATGAGCGAGCCGTAGACGAAGAGGCGGGGGTTCATGGGCACACCGGCTTCGCTGGCTGTGGTTTCATGTCCTGGCCGGCCGTTGCCGCACAGCGGAAGGCTAGAACGATACGCACGACGTCCCATCCACCCGCATCACGCTCTCCTGGCCGAAGCGCGCCTTGTAGGCCGAACGGATGGCCTCGATGGCGGCTTCGCTGCCGGCAGCCGGGCGATACCAGACCATGAGCACCCGTGAGGGCTCCCTGGTCACGACGCCTGCGCTGTTGCGCCATTGGCCCTTTCCGTCGAGCATGGTCAGGCCGTCGGGAAAGCGCGGCGTGACCTCGCCATCGACGAAGGCCTGCCAGTCGCCCTCGCTGACGCGGCTGCCGTCCTTGAGCCCGAGGCCGAACAGCAGATCGAGGCGCGCCATGGCGGCCGCGCCGGCGCGGCAGGCGGAGGCGCCGGGCCGGCCGAGCCATGCCTGGTAGCCAACGACGCTGCCGGCTCCAAGACCAGCGGCCAGCACGGCAATGAGCGGCAATCGCAAGGTTGTCATCTTCGGCCCAACGACGGGATGCGCACGGCAGGCCCGCCATGCTAGCGTGCGCCCCCGCCGAACAACAGGGAGCGCCTGACGCCATGGCCAAATACAAGCTGCACTGCTTCTGCCAGTCCGGGAACTCCTACAAGGTCGCGCTCTATCTCAACTGTGCCGGTCTCGACTGGGAGCCGGTGTTCGTCGACTTCATGAGCGGGGCGACGCGGGACGCGAAATGGCGCGAGGGCGTCAACGAGATGGGCGAGGCACCGGTCCTCGACGTGGACGGGCGGAAGCTCACCCAGTCCGGAGCGATTCTGCTCCACCTGGCCGAGAAGACGGGCAAGTTTGCGCCGCAGAACGAAGACGAACGCTTCGAGGCGCTGCGCTGGATCCTGTTCGACAACCACAAGTTCACCAGCTATTTCGCGACCTACCGGTTCATGCTCTCGTTCCTGCCGCAGCCGGCCGACGCCAACGTGCTGGCCTTCCTCAAGGGCCGCTTCGACAGCGCGGCCAAGATCGTCGACAAGCACCTGGCCAAGTCGAGCTTCGTCGTCGGCGACAAGCCGACCGTCGCCGATTTCTCATTCGCCGGATACATGTTCTACCCGGTCGAGGAGAGCGGCTACGACTGGGCCAAGACCTACCCGAATATCAACGCCTGGATCGAGCGCATGCGCGCCCTGCCCGGCTGGAAGGACCCCTACGAGCTGATGCCGGGCACCCGGATCAAGCTGTTCAGGTGAGCGTGCGTCCTGTCAGCCCGCGGCTGCTCGCGACCGGGGGGCTCATCGCCATGGCAAGCGCCATCGGCATCGGCCGCTTCATCTACACGCCGATCCTGCCCGCCATGGCGGAAGGCCTCGGACTGACGAAGGGCGAGGCCGGGCTGATCGCCTCCGCCAACTTTGCCGGCTACCTGATCGGCGCCGTTGCGGCAGCCTCCCCGCGCCTCGGGCGCCAACGCTTCTGGCTGCTCTCCACGCTTGCCGTGAGTGCGGCGACCACGGCGGCGATGGCCTGGCCGGAAGGAATGGATGCCTTCCTGGTCTTGCGCTTTCTCGGCGGCGCCGCCTCCGCCTATGTGCTGGTGCTCGCCTCCGCGCTCGTCCTCGAGCGCCTCGCCGTAACGGGCAATTCCGCCTATTCCCCCATCCACTTTTCGGGCGTCGGCAGCGGCATCGCGGCCTCCGCCCTCCTGACGTGGGCGGTGGCATCCCATGGCCTCGGCTGGCGGGCCATGTGGCTGGCGGGCGGGCTGGCATCGATCGCCGGCCTCGCGGCGGTCGCCCTGCTGGTGCCCCAAGCGGAGCCGAGCCGGCCGCAGCAAGCGGGCGGCAATGGCGCCGCCAACCTGCCGCTGATGCTGCTGACGCTGGCCTACGGCCTGTTCGGCTTCGGCTATGTCATCACCGCAACCTTCATCGTCGTCATCGTGCGCGGCTCGCCACAGGCACTCGCGATCGAGCCGGTGTTCTGGCTCGCTTTTGGGTTATCGGCGATCCCGTCAGTTGCCTTCTGGGTAGGCCGCGGCCGGCGCATGCGCGTGCTGCCGGCCTTTGCAGTCGCATGCATCGTCGAAGCCATCGGCGTCTTTGCCAGTGTAGCCTGGCCCGGCATCTCCGGCCTGATGCTGGCATCTCTTCTGCTCGGCGGTACATTCATGGGGATCACCGCCTTGGGTCTCATGGCCGCGCGCGATCTGGCGCCTGCCAACCCGCGCCGGTGGCTGGCTATCCTGACGGCCGCATTCGGGCTCGGCCAGATCGTCGGACCCATCATCGCGGGCTACGGCTACGATCTCGCCGGCAGCTTCTTTCTGCCCTCCATGCTTGCCGTCGCAGCCCTGCTCGTCAGCGCGAGCCTGGCAATGGCCGTCGACCGACGCCACCCCGCTTGACGCTGCCGCACGCGTCGGCGAACGTCATGCAAGATCATCAAGGAAATGCCTCATGCACTTCGCCCTGACTGAAGAACAGGCTGCCATCCAGGAAACCGCGCTCACCTTCGCCAAGGAGCGCATCGCCCCCCACGCCGCCGAATGGGACGAGAAGAGCCACTTCCCCGTCGATGTCATCCGTGAGACGGCGGCCCTCGGCATGGCCACCATCTATGTGCCGGCGGAGCTTGGCGGCTCGGGCCTGTCCCGGCTCGACGGCGCACTCATCATGGAAGCGCTGGCGTACGGCTGCCCAGCCATCTCCGGCTACATCTCCATCCACAACATGGTCGCCTGGATGGTCGGCAAGTATGCCTCGCAGGCGCAGATCGGGCAGTGGATGCCGAAGCTCGCCAGCATGGAGTGGCTGTCGAGCTACTGCCTGACCGAGCCGGGTGCCGGTTCCGATGCAGCGGCACTCAGCACCACGGCGAAGCGCTCGGGCGACGACTATGTGTTGAACGGCAGCAAGCAGTTCATTTCGGGCGCCGGCGCAACCGATTTCTATTTCGTGTTCGCGCGTACGGGCGATGAGGGTGCCAATGGCGTCTCGGCCTTCGCCGTAATGAAGGATACGCCCGGTCTGTCGTTCGGACCCAACGAGAAGAAAATGGGCTGGAACGCACAGCCGACGCGGCAGGTGATCTTCGAGAACTGCAAGGTGCCGGCCGCCAATCGCATCGGCGAGGAGGGGCGCGGCTTTCGCTTTGCCATGAGCGGCCTCGACGGGGGACGCATCAACATCGGCGCCTGCTCGCTCGGCGCCGCGTGGTCCGCCCTCGACAAGGCGCGTCAGTACATGTTCGAGCGCAAGGCGTTCGGGCGGCAGATCTCAGATTTCCAGGCCCTGCAGTTCAAGATCGCCGACATGGCGACCGAGCTCGAAGCCGCGCGCCTCATGATCTACCGCGCGGCCGATGCCATGGACCGCGCCGACCCGCAGGCCTCCATGTATTCGGCCATGGGCAAGCGGCTCGCTACCGACCTTGGTTTCAAGGTGTGCAACGAGGCGCTGCAGATCCACGGCGGCTACGGCTACCTCAAGGACTACGGGCTTGAGAAGCTCGTGCGCGACCTGCGGGTGCACCAGATCCTGGAAGGTACCAACGAGATCATGCGCGTTGTGATCTCGCGCAAGGTGCTCGGCGGCAATCGGGGCTGAGGCAGACCGGCATTCAAGCATTCCAAGCATTTTCATGCCCTGTCGGCGCCGCAGTTGCCTGGAAATGTCTGCGCGGCGCCGGCAGATGAGAAGATCAAGAGACCTCTACTGATAGGGAGACGAGACCAATGAGGAAGAAGGTGATCGCCGCCACATCCGCCGCGGCTGTGGTGCTCGGCACAGCCGCGTATGCGCAGACCGCCGAGGATGCTATCGGCGTATGGCAGAACCCCGAGAACAAGTCGCACACCCAGTTCTACAAATGCGGTGACGGGGTCTGTGCCAAGATCGTCAAGGTCGTAGACGGGCAGAAGACGGACGACAAGAACCCCGATCCGGCCAAGCGCAATCGCCCGATCGTCGGGCTTGTCATCATGCAGGGTGCGAAAAAGACGGGTCCCAACAAGTGGTCCGGCACGCTTTACAACCGGGCGGACGGCAAGAGCTATACCGGCACCGTTACGGTCAAGAGCAAAACGGAGCTCGACCTTTCGGGATGCGTGGCCGCCGTGTTCTGCAAGACGACCACCTTCACGCGAGTCAACTGAGCCCAATCGGGCTTGGGGATGGGTCAGGGGGTCCGAGCGGCGTCGCTCGGACCTGTTGCACTGCATCCAAAAGGGGAATGCATGCCGGGGTTACTCTGCCGGCATACGTCGCAACTTTCTTTCTTGCCGAGGCCTGGAGCGATCGGCCCCGCAAAGGCTTTTGCAGGCCAGCAGCCTTTTTAGTTCGGCGAATTGCACACGCAGTGGGCGCTCCCTATCTCAAGAGCGCTTGGGACACCTTGGGCTGGCCACTGCGTGTTTGCGATTGAAGCCGGACTCTGGCATCTCTGATAGAAGGAGACGGCACGGCCGCCAGCCCAGCGGTGAACGGCCGGTGGAGGAAGCGGAGGTCGCGCCCGGTATGCCAAAATCAGCGGTCAGCCTCGACGACAAGTTCGAGCTCGACGAAACCCGACAGCTCCTGACGGGAACGCAGGCGATCGTGCGCCTGATGCTGACCCAGCGCGCCCGTGACGTTAAGGCCGGGCTGAACACTGCCGGATACGTGACGGGCTATCGCGGATCGCCGATCGCCACGCTGGAATCAGCCTTCCTGCGCGCCAAGCACATTCTCGAGCCGAACCACATCAAGTTCATGGCCGGCCTCAATGAGGACCTTGCCGCCACTGCGCTGTGGGGCTCGCAACAGGCCGAGCTTCGCGGCGAGGGAAAGTACGACGGCGTATTCGGCGTCTGGTACGGCAAGGGCCCCGGCGTCGATCGCACGGGTGACGTCTTCCGCCATGCCAACCACGCGGGCACCTCCAAGCACGGCGGCGTGCTGGCCCTGATGGGCGACGACCACACCTGTGAAAGCTCGACGTCGGCGCACCAGTCGGAGTTCGCCTTCCTCGACGCCATGATCCCTGTGCTGAACCCCGGCGGCGTGCAGGAGATCCTCGACTACGGCATCTATGGTTTTGCCCTGTCGCGCTTCGCCGGCGTCTGGGTCGGCCTCAAGTGCGTGAAGGACAACATCGAGGCAACCGCAACGGTGGACGGGCGCGTCGACCGCATCCAGATCAAGATCCCCGACGATTTCGTGATGCCGCCGGGAGGGCTGAACATCCGCCTCGGCGATCAGGCGCTCGCCAAGGAGGCGCGGCTGCACGACCACAAGCGCGCCGCCATCCTCGCCTTCGCACGCGCCAACAAGCTCGACCGCATCATCACCAGCGGCGGCAGCAACCCGAAGATCGGCATCATCACCTGCGGCAAGAGCTATCTCGATGTGCGCCAGGCGCTCGACGAGCTCGGCATCGACGAGGTGAAGGCCAACGCGCTCGGCATCCGCATCTACAAAGTCGGCATGACCTGGCCGCTCGAGCCGCAGGGCGTCCTGAAGTTCGCCGAAGGCCTCGATCTCATCCTGGTGGTTGAGGAGAAACGATCGCTCATCGAGACACAAGTCAAGGAGCAGCTTTACGATCTTCCCGTCCGCCCGCGCGTTCTCGGCAAGAAGGACGAGAACGAGCAGTGGCTGTTTCCGGCCAAAGGCGCGCTCGACCCGACCGACATCGCCATCTGCGTCGGCGAGCGACTGATCCGCTATGGCGCGGGCGACGACGTGAAGGCGCGCATTGCCGACCTGAAACGCCTCAAGGGCAACCGGCCGATGACCGGAGAGGCAGCGACCCGCATTCCCTATTTCTGCCCCGGCTGCCCCCACAACACGTCGACCGTCGTGCCGGAAGGATCACGTGCCTATGCGGGCATCGGCTGCCATTTCATGGCCCACTGGATGGACCGCAACACCGAAGGCTTCACCCAGATGGGCGGCGAAGGCACCAACTGGATCGGCGAGGCGCCCTTCTCCAACACCAGGCACGTGTTCCAGAACCTCGGCGATGGCACATACATCCATTCGGGCAGCCTAGCCATCCGGGCGGCGCACGCGGCCGGCGTCAACATGACGTTCAAGATCCTCTATAACGATGCCGTCGCCATGACCGGCGGGCAGACCCTCGACGGTGGCATCAGCGTGCCGATGATCGTCAACCAGGTGCGCGCGGAAGGCGTCGAGCACGTCGTCATCGTCACCGACGAGCCGCACAAGTATCCGCGCGGCGTCATCCCGCAGGGCGTTCCGATCTACCATCGCCGCGACCTGCAGAAGGTGCAACGAGAGTTGCGCGAGATACCGGGTGTAACGGCGCTCGTCTACGACCAGACCTGCGCGGCCGAGAAGCGGCGGCGGCGCAAGCGGGGCCTGTTTCCCGACCCCGACAGGCGGGTGTTCATCAACCCGGCCGTTTGCGAGGGCTGCGGCGACTGTGGCGTGAAATCGAACTGCGTGGCCGTGAGCCCGCTGGAGACCGAGCTCGGCACCAAGCGGACGATCGACCAGTCGGCCTGCAATAAGGACTTCTCCTGCCTCAATGGCTTCTGCCCGAGCTTTGTCACCGTGCACGGCGCCAAGGTGCGCAAGACAAGGAAGGTCGCGGGCGACGCCGGCGTTGCCCATGCGCTGGCGGGCATTCCGGAACCGGCGCTGCCCGTACTCGATCGGCCTTACACGATGCTGGTCACGGGCGTCGGCGGGACCGGCGTCGTGACAGTCTCGGCCGTCCTCGGCCAAGCGGCGCATCTGGCCGGTCTGGGCTTCGGCTCGATCGACATGACCGGCTTGGCTCAGAAAGGCGGCGCCGTGGCCTGCCATATGCGCGTTGCCAAGTCGGCGGACCAGATTCATGCCATCCGCGCCGGCGTCGCCGGCACGGACCTGGTGCTCGGCTGTGATCTCGTCGTCACCGCCTCCAACAAGGTGCTGGAAACCGTCAAACCGGATCACACGGCCATCGTGTACTCCGACTACGAGATGATGACGGCCGACTTCGCACGCAAGGCCGACCTCAAGCTGCCGGGCGCAGCGTTGCGGCATGCCATCGAAGAGCGGGCCGGCAAAGCGCCGGTGCACTCGTTCGATGCACATACCATCGCCGTGAAGCTGTTCGGCGACTCCATTGCCGCCAACATGTTCATGCTCGGCTATGCCTATCAGCTCGGCCATGTTCCGATCGGCTCGCAAGCAATCGAGCAGGCGATCGAGCTCAACGGCGCAGCCGTCGAGATGAGCCGGAGCGCTTTCCGCTTCGGGCGGCTGGCGGCCTATGACAAGGCAGCGATCGATCGCATGCTCGGGCCGGCCGCAACGAGCCTGCCCAAACAGCAGTCGCTCGACGACATCATCGCCTATCGCGCCACCCATCTGACAGGCTACCAGGATGCGGCGCTGGCCGAGCGCTATCGTGCCTTCGTTGCGCGTGTGGCAGAGGCTGAGCGCAAGAAGACGCCTGGCCGATCGGCGCTCGCCGATGCCGTGGCGCGCGGCTACTTCAAGCTCCTCTCCTACAAGGACGAATACGAGGTGGCACGGCTGTTCGCGGATCCTGCCTTTGAAAAGGCGCTCTCCGACCAGTTCGAAGCACGTGCCAAGCTCGAGTTCCATCTTGCCCCGCCGCTGCTGGCCCGCCGTGACAAGACCACGGGCGAGCCGCGCAAGATGCGGTTTGGCCCCTGGATGCTTCCGGTCTTCCGCGTGCTTGCCAAGGGTAAGGCGTTGCGCGGCTCCATGTGGGATATCTTCGGGTATTCGGCCGAGCGCAGGCGTGAGCGGCAGATGATCGCCGACTACGAGAAGCTCGTCGGCGAGATCATCGAGCGGCTGGGACCGGCTACGCACGCGACGGCAGTGGCGCTTGCCGTGCTCCCGCTCGACGTCAAAGGCTTCGGGCACATCAAGGATCACAACTACAAGGCGGCGAAGGCCCGCGAGGCCGCGTTGCTGGCGGAGCTGCGCAATCCGTCGCCGCCGACGGTCCTGAAGGCGGCGGAGTAGCCCTCGCGGCTACGCCTTCAGGGCAATGAGCGCATCGGCGGCGGCAACGCCCTGCCCGGCGGGTCCGACGAAGATCGGATTGATATCCATCTCCTTGAGCCTCGGGGCGAGCGCCATGGCCATCTGCGATACGGCGACGAGAGTCCGCGCCAGCGCCTCCTTGTCGGCCGCTGGCTTGCCGCGATAGCCGTCGAACAGCTTGGCCGCTCGCAGCTCCGCGATCATGTCGTGCGCCGTCTCGATGTCGAACGGGGCGATGCGGTAGGTCACATCCTTGAGCACCTCGGTGAGGACGCCACCGAGACCGAGCGCCACCGCGGGACCGAAGGCCGCGTCGTTAATCACGCCAATCAGCGTCTCCAGGCCCTGTGCCATCTCGCTGACCAGCACACCATCGATTTTCGCGGCCGGCACGGCCTTCACGGCGTTGTCCGTGACGGTGCGGGCAGCCTCCGCCAGCCCCTCGGGAGGCACTCCAAGCTTCACCCCGCCGGCTTCTGTCTTGTGCGCAACCTGCCGCGAGACCACCTTGACCGCGAACGGACCTTTCAGGTCTTTCGCCGCTGCGCCAACATCGTGGCCGGCGGCCACGAAGACCTCACGTACAATCGCAATGCCGAAGGCCTGCAACACGGCCTTGCTCTCTGCTTCGCTCAAGGTGGTCTCGCCGGGCGGGAGCTCGAGCCCCTTCGGCGCGCCAGGCGGAGGCGCCTTGCGCGGCAGCAGCCGGCGGCGATCGCCGGCAAAGCGTGCCAGGACCGAGACCGCCTGTGCCAGCCGAACAGGCGTCGTGACGAACGGCACCTTGGCCGCTTCCAGGATTTCGGCGGCCTCGGGAGACTTCTCGCGCCGCGCCGACCAGGCCACATGCACCGGCTTGTCCGTCTTTGCCGCAGCCGCGGCGATGGCCTGTGCTGCGCGCATGACGTGCCGGCCGCTGATCGAGGCCAGCAGAACCGACAGCTGATCGATCGCAGGATCGGCGAGCACGATCTCCAGCGTGCTGGTGAACAGCGACATGTCGTTGAAGACACCCGCTGTGACGTCAGCCGGATTCTGTGCCGAGCCGAACGACGGGATGATCTTGCGCAGCGCCGCCAACGTTGGCTCGGAGAAGGGCGGCAGCGCCAGGCCCTCGCGCGCGGCGCGGTCGGCGAACACGACACCGGAGCCGCCGGAGATCGACAGCACCCCAACCGAATTGCCTCTGGGCAGACGCTGCTGAGCAAACAGCTTGGCAATGTCGACGATGGGCTCGACATCATCGACCTCGATGATGCCGGATTGGCGCATGGCGGCGCGATAGAGATCATAGCTGCCGGTCATGTTTGCGGTATGCGAGGCGGCGGCCTTGGCACCTGTATCGCTGGTCGCCGCCTTCCAGACCAGGATGGGTTTGCCGGTCTCCAGCGACTTGCGGCCGATCTCCAGGAAGCGACGCGCATCCGGCGTACCCTCGAGATAGGTGAAGGCGAGCGACGTGCCGGGATCATCCAGAAATGCAGACAGCAGATCTGGTGTCGTGATGTCGGCCTCGTTGCCCGTGGAGACGCAATACCGGAAGCCTACTCCCTGGGCCTCGGCCAGGTTGACGATACCGTAGCCGAAGCCGCCGGACTGGAAGGCGCAGGAGACGCTGCCGGGGCGCAATCCGGTCTCGTCGGCCACGCCGCCGAATACGGCCCAGACGCGCTCCTGGATTGCGAGCATGCCCTGGCAGTTGGGCCCGATAATGCGCACGCCGCTCTCTGCAACGGCGCGCTTCAACTCCGCTTCCAGAGTGCGCCCCTCGCCGCCTGTCTCGCGGAACCCTGCCGTGAGCACAACCGCGAAAGGCACGCCGGCCTTGCCGCAATCACAAATCGCCTGCGCGACAGCGGGCGCGGGGACGGCAACGATCGCCAGATCGCAGGGCGAGCCGATCGACATGACGTCCGGAAAGCACTTGAGGCCGTGCATCTCCGGATATTTGGGGTTGATGGGGAATATGCCACCCTTGTAGCCGGATGCCTTCAGAGCCTTGATCGGATGGCCGCCGATGCGGGACAGATCCGCGGAAGCGCCGATGATGGCAATACCTCGCGGGTGGAAAAGGCGATTGAAGCTCAAGGTGATCTCCGACGCAGAAGAAATGGCATCCAGTGCTTGCAGTGGCCCGCCTCATGGCAAATGATCGCATTCATCCTATCAGCGATCGACCATCCGATCAGCGATCAACAGCAACAGGTGAATTGCATGCTTGCATTAGCGCGCACGCTGGGTCTTGTCCTGGTGGTCCTCGCAGCTCCATCCGGTGTGGCACGCGCCGCGACGACCGCAGAGACGTTGGCCCAATGGGGACTGCTCGGCACCTGGGCGTTGGATTGCAGCCAGCCGGCGAGCAGCGGCAACGGCTACCTGACCTACCTTGCCACAAGCGGCGGCAAGGTCGTGCACCGGCGCGAGTTCGGCTCCCGGCGGGACAGCAACGACGTTCTGGAGGCGACCATCGGCCGGGATGGCACACTCGAGCTCGTCATCCACTTCTCAGCGTTGGCGCAAACACGGAAATTCGTGCTGATGAAGGGGCCTGACGGCCGGGTCAGAGCCATGGCCAACAGCACCGTCGAAGGCACGGAGTACACGGTCCGCGACGGCCGGTTCACGTCCAACAATCAGCCCACACCGTGGCAGGTGCGCTGCAGCCGCGAGCAGGCCTTCCAATTCGGTTAGCAGTTTCTTATCGACTGTCCCGGATGATGGCGTTGCATGCCATCTCCGCAAGGCCTGAAAATGCTCCATCAATTGCAGCGCCGCCTGCGCGCCCTGGCTACCATGAGTTGCCTCGCATCGGCTGCGATGCTGCTGGCCGGCTGCACCTTCTTCGGCCGTCAAGAACCGCCGACCTACGTCTCCGCAGAGCGCGGATCGATCAAGGACTGGGATGTGCAGGTCACCAGGAGCCAGCCCGCCCCCAAGATCGTCAAGACGGCGCGCACCTCGCCGCAGCCAAAGCCTCAAGCAAAGCCGAAAGTCGATGCGGCTGGCGGTCCGGACCTTGCAGGCTGCGGCAGCAACAGCGAGTGCCTGGCGCGGCTGAAGGCTCTTGTCGAAGATCCGAAACGGAGCTGGATCGGGCAGCCGCATTCGCCCGTGGAGTACGCGAACGGCACCCGCCTGTTCGCCTATCGCGCCTTGCGCACGCGGCTCACCTGCGACGAGCTGGTCCGGGCATTGGACGACATTGCGGCTGCCGCACGCACGTTCCGGGCGCCGGTGCCCGGTGTTGCACCGGACCGGGTGGCGCGTGTCCGCGCTCTCAATGCCGAGGTGGAGGCCGAGCTTCGCGCCGAGCGCGCAGCGCGTTGCCGCGGGTGAGTTGCGCCGAGGCTTCCGTCAGGCCCGGTTGAGCAGGCGCGCGCGTATCGTCCCGGAGAGCGCGCGGATCTCGGTGAGCATGTCGATTGCGCCGGGCACCTCGCCCTCCGCATCGAGCACGACATAGCCGATCTCGCCGTCGGTCTGGTATTGCTGCGCGGCGATGTTGATCTGCCGGCTCGCGAACACGTCGTTGAGCTTGCGCAGCTCCCCCGGCAGGTTGGACTGCACCTGGATGAAGCGCGTCACGCCGGTTCGCTTCGATAGTTGCACCTGCGGGAAATTGACCGCACCGATGGTCGACCCCACGTCCGAGTATTCGACGAGCTTGCGCGCGACCTCGTCGCCGATGCGTTCCTGCGCCTCCTCCGTCGATCCCCCTACGTGGGGTGTGAGGATGACGTTGTCGAGGCCCCGCAGCGGGCTCTTGAACTCCTCGGCGTTGGACTTCGGCTCGGCCGGGAACACGTCGATGGCTGCGCCCCGCAGATGCCCGTCGCGCAATGCCGCCGCCAGGGCATCAATGTCGACAAGCGTGCCGCGCGCGTTGTTGATGAGGAAGCTGCCGGGCTTCATCGTGCGGATTTCTGCAGCCCCGATCATGCCTCGGGTGTCAGGCGTATCCGGCACGTGCAGGGAGACGACGTCGGAGCGCGACAGCAGGTCGGCAAGGCTGTCGGCCGACTCGACGTTGCCATGACGCAGCTTGTCTGAGCGATCGAAATAGATGACACGCATGCCCATGGCCTCGGCCAGGATGGCGAGCTGCGTGCCAATATTGCCGTAGCCGACGATGCCAAGCGCCTTTCCGCGCACCTCGACGCTGTCGGCCGCGCTCTTGATCCACCGTCCCTGATGCGCCGCCATGGATTTGGTGAAGGTGCCGCGGAACAGCATGACGATTTCTGCAATGGTGAGCTCGGCGACGCTGCGCGTGTTGGAGAAAGGGGCATTGAAGACGGGAATGCCGCACAGCCGGGCCGCGTTCAGATCGACCTGATTGGTGCCGACCGAGAAGCAGCCTACTGCCACCAACGTCTTCGCCGTCTCGATGATGGGGCGGGTGAGTTGCGTGCGCGACCTGATGCCGACGACGTGCACACCCCTCAAGGCCTCGATCAAGGCGTCCTGCTCGAGCGCCCTCGGCAGCTGCTGGATATTGGAGTAGCCGGCGGCCTGCAGCACCGCGACCGCCGATTGCGCAATGCCCTCGAGCAGAAGAAAGCGGATCTGGTTCTTCGGTCGCGACAGCTCCGTGCTCATCATCATGACCCTTGGTTTGCGCCTGCGGCGCGCGTCAGCGCGTTCCTATCGCCGCTCTGGTCCGTCCTGGCACTGTGGTCAAGCGCCGCTACGGTTTTCGGCAGGATTGGCCTCAGCGCAAGCGGCCCACAAGGCGCGGGTTGCAAATAGGTCAGCAATGCTGACATAATTGGTCCAACGAGAAATGGAGCCTGGGCCATGTCCAATCGCGCGCAAGCCGCCGAGTGGGAGCCGCGCTATGCCGGCCGTGCCGAGCATATGCGGGCCTCCGAGATCCGTGAGCTGCTGAAACTGCTGGAGGAGCCCGGCATCATCTCCTTTGCAGGCGGCATCCCCGATCCCGCGCTGTTCCCTCTTGAGGCCGCTCGGACGGCCTATGCCGAGGTGCTCTCGGGGGCAGGCGCTGGCGCCGCGCTGCAGTATTCCGTCAGCGAGGGCTACCAGCCGCTCAGGCAGTGGATCGTGCGCCATATGGACCGTCTCGGCGTGCCTTGCGACGAGGACAACATCGTCATCACCTGCGGATCGCAGCAGGCGCTGGAATTCCTGGGACGGGTGCTGTTGTCGCCGAGCGATACGGCGCTCGTCACCACGCCGACCTATCTCGGTGCGCTGCAGGCTTTCTCGGCCTACGAGCCGCGCTACGATGAGCTGCGCCCCGAGCAGGGCAACCGCACGCCGGCGTCGTACACAGAACGGGCAGCGGCTGGAGGCGGCTCCGTCAAGTTCGCCTATATCGTGCCGGACTTCGCCAATCCCACGGGCGAGACGCTGTCGGTGGCTGCCCGCAAACGACTGCTCGACCTGGCGACTGAGCTCGATATCCCGATCATCGAGGATTCAGCATATGCGGCGTTGCGCTTCGACGGCGAGCCGCTGCCGGCCATCCAGGCCCTCAACGTTGCGCAATGCGGCAGCATCGACCGGGCGCACACCATCTATTGCGGCACGTTCTCCAAGACGCTGTCGCCGGGGCTGCGCGTCGGCTGGATCGCCGGACCGAAGCCGCTGATCCGTCGCCTGGTGCTCGTAAAGCAGGCGTCCGATCTCAACAGCGCAACCATCAACCAGATGGTGATGCGGCGCCTCGCCGAAACATCCTATGAGCGCCAGGTGACGGCCGCGCGCGTACACTACCGGCGGCGTCGAGACGCCATGCTGGCGGCGCTGGAGCGGTACATGCCGAAGGGCGCGACCTGGACGCAGCCGCAGGGCGGGCTGTTCGTATGGGTGCGGCTGCCGGAGGGATGTGACGGGGCGAAGCTGCTGGAGCGCGCCGTGGCAGAGGCAAAGGTCGCCTTCGTGCCGGGAGCAGCGTTCTTCTTCGACGGCCGCGGCCGCAACACCATCCGCCTCAGCTACTCGCTGCCGGGCGAGGAGCAGATCGATGAAGGGATCAAGCGTCTGGCGCGGATGATTTGAGAGGGCCCAGCCGCAGCCATCGGGGACCGCGCCCCGCCCACAGCACCAGCACGCGCGATCGCCTCAGTTCAGCCGGCCCTTGAGGTCACGGATGCCCTGATCGATCAGGGCCTTGCCGCCGGCGCCGGCGGCCTTCTCGCGCAGGATCTTCTCGGCCGCGGCGACCGCCAGCTCGACGGCGGCGGCCCGTACCTCGTCAACCGCCTGCGCCTCGGCGCGGGCAATCTTGTCCTCGGCGAGCCTGGTGCGACGCTCGAGCGTATCCTTGAGGCCGGCGCGGGTTTCATGCGCGAGAGACTCGGCCTCGCGCCGCGCCTGCTCCACGATCGCCTCGGCCTCCTGACCGGCGTTGCGGTGCTTCTGCTGATAGTCGGCCAGAAGCTTCTGCGCTTCCTCGCGCAGGCGGCGCGCCTCGTCGAGCTCCTTGCGGATGCCTTCGGCGCGCTCGTCGAGCATCTTGCCGATCATTCCCGGCACTTTGTAGTAGAGCAGGATGAGCAGGAACGCGATGAACGACACCGCGACCCAGAATTCCGCCATCCTCGTCATGGCCTACTCTCCTACTCTGCAGCGCGCCGGATCAGCGCTTTCTGCACTTCTTCCTTGCTCACCTCGGCACCGGTCAGCTTTGTGACGATGGCACCGGCAATGTCGGTAGCAATGTCATTGACGCTCGCCAGGGCCTTGGACTTGGTCTGCGCGATGCGCGCTTCCGCCTCGGTGAGCTTCTGAGCGATCAGCGCCTCGACCTTCGCGCGCTCCTTGTCCACCTCGGCCGTAAGGTTGTCGCGCATGCTCTTGGCAATGGCATTGGCCTTGCCGCGAGCCTCCGCGAGCGCCTGCTCATAGGCAGCAAGCGCCTGCTCGGTCTCCTCCTTGAGCTTCTCCGCCTGCCCAAGGTCGCGCTTGATGCGGTCGCTTCGCTCTTCGATCACCTCGCCGACGCGCGGCAGCGCCACGCGTGACAGGATGAGGTAGAGAAGGCCGAAAGTCAGCGCGAGCCAGATGAGCTGCGGCGCGAACGTGCCGGGATCGAGCGGCGGGAACACCTTGGCGTGCCCCGGTTGATCGGGGACGGCCGTGCCGGCGGTGACTTTCTGAGCCATGGTCAGCCCCTGTTCGCGAGGTTAATCCCGATCAGGTGAAGAGCAGAAGGAAGGCGATCAGCAGGGCGAAGATGCCCAGAGCTTCCGTCACGGCGAAGCCGAAGATCAAGCGGCCGAACTGGCCATCGGCGGCAGACGGATTGCGCAGCGCGCCCTGCAGGAACTGGCCGAACAGGTTGCCGACGCCGATGGCGGCAGCTCCCGTGCCGATGGCAGCGAGACCGGCGCCGATGAGCTTCGCGGAGGCGGGATCCATTGATTTCTACTCCATTGGTGAGCGGTTGATGTGGTTGGAAAGGCGCGATCGCTTCCACCTAGTGACCCGGATGAAGCGCATCATTGAGGTACATGCAGGTGAGCATGGTGAACACGTAGGCCTGCAGGAACGCCACGAGGAACTCGAGCGCGGTGAGCGCAATGGCCATGAACAGCGGCAGCGGCGCAAGGAACGAATACGTGCCGGCGCCGAGCAGCATGACGACGAAGCCGCCGAACACCTTCAGCGTGATGTGTCCGGCCAGCATGTTGGCGAACAGTCGCACCGAGTGACTGATCGGGCGCGACAGAAATGAGATGATCTCGATCAGGGTGACCAGCGGCAGCACGTAGATCGGCACGCCCGAGGGTACGAACAGCTTCAGGAAATGCAGGCCGTTCTTGGCAAAGCCGACGAGCAGCACGGTAAGGAAGACGAGCCCCGCCAGCGCCGCCGTCACGATGATATGGCTCGTAACCGTGAAGAAGCCCGGGATCATGCCGAGCATGTTGGCGGTGAAGATGAAGACGAACAGCGTGAAGACCAGCGGGAAATACTTCATTCCGCTTTGGCCAGTGCTTTCTCTCAGCATGCCGGCGACGAACTCGTAGGTGACTTCGGCGACCGATTGCACGCGCGTCGGCACCAGCGATCGGCCGCGCATGGCGAGGATGAAGAACGTCGCGACCAGAAAGATCGCGATCAGCATGAACAGCGAGGAGTTGGTGAAGGTGGCGTCCCAGCCGAAGATCTTGATCGGCACGATGGGATGGATCTCGAACTGGTGGATAGGGTCGGGCATCCCTGCGCCTTGCCCCTCGGTGTGCGGTGCTGCCACTGCAGTTCCCTCGTCAGTCCTCGTCGTCCGGCACCGAATTGCCGATCCTGCCGTCGGTCTTGGCCTTGAATTCCTTCTGCATCCGCTCGTAGGCCCTCATCACGTTGAGGACGCCGGCAGCAAACCCCAACACGAAGAAGAGCAGAAACAGCCAAGGCTTGGTGCCAAGCAACCAATCCAGGGCGTAACCGATCAGGCCCCCGACGATCACCGCCGAAACAAGCTCGGCGGCCATGCGCATGCCGTACGCCATTCCGCGTCCGCGCATCTGGGCATCGAGTTCGGCCTGCGCATCGGTCGCCCGTTGCGCCTTGACCTTGCCGAGCTTCTCGCCGAGATCGGAGATCCTGCCCTCGAACGCAGCCTTCTCTTCGGGGCTCATCTGGCGCTGGCCAGGACCTCGACTGTCGGCTGGATCGGACATGGACATACGTCCTCGGCGGGAGGCGGCCCGACTCCCCCGGGGGGCCCATCAAACGCGGCGGCACCATAGGGGCGGCCTCCCAGGGTGTCAAGGAACGCGCGGGCGCACAAACCAACTGCCGCGGACGGTCAATTCAGGATTGTTCAGCCATGCGACAATTGGACCGGCGGGACGCTGCCGCGCGGCTGTCTCGCGTCAGGCGAGCCGGGGAGTGCTGCGAACACCGGCGAATTTCTCGATCGTCACACCAGCAGGGAGAGCGCGGTACGGGCCAGGCTCGATGGAGCCTCGCAGATCGCCGCGGCGCCTGCGGTCTGCAGCTCCGCAACGCTACCGTACCCCCATGTCACGCCCACGGCCTGAATACCGTTACGAGCCGCGGCGACAACGTCGAATTCCCGGTCGCCGATCATGACGGCCCTGGACGGGACGACGCCCTCGCAGGCAACGACATGAGCGAGCAGGTCGATCTTGGAGTCGTTGCGGCCGTCGAGCTCGGCACCGTGCACGGCGCTGAAGCGGCCGGCGAGGCCGAAATGCTCCAGCACCGGCCTGGCGAACACGTGCGGCTTGGACGTGGCCACGATCAGCCGGCATCCCGAGCCGGAAAGGTCGTCCAGGGCCTCGACGACGCCGTCATAGACGATCGCGTCGAACATGGCGCCGTTGCGATAGCTCTCGCGATAGAGGGAAACCGCATCCTCGGTCGCCCGCGGATCGTCGAGCAACCTGGGGAAGGTGGCGCGCAACGGCGGACCGATCGCCCAGCCCAGCTCTTCCGCCTGGGGGACGGGCGCGCCCAGTCTCCTCAAGGCGTACTGGATCGAGCCGATGATGCCGGGCTTGGGGTCGATCAGCGTGCCGTCGAGGTCAACGAGGACGTCCATCGGACGGCTCAGGCGGCGGCCGTGAACTTCTGCGCCGTCTCGAGGTCGACGGAGACGAGCTGGCTGACGCCCTTCTCGCCCATCGTCACCCCAAACAGGCGGTTCATGCGCGTCATGGTCATCGGGTGGTGCGTAATGACGAGAAAGCGCGTTGCCGTCTCCGCCGCCATCTTCTCCATCAGCGTGCAGAAGCGGTCGACGTTGGCATCATCGAGCGGCGCATCGACCTCGTCCAGCACGCAGATCGGCGATGGGTTGGTGAGGAATACCGCAAAGATGAGGGCCAGCGCCGTCAACGACTGCTCGCCGCCGGAGAGAAGAGAAAGCGTCGCCGGCTTCTTGCCCGGCGGCTTGGCGATGATCTCCAGCCCGCTCTCCAGCGGGTCCTCGCCCTCGACCATTTCCAGGCGCGCCTCGCCGCCGCCGAACAACGTCGTGAACAGGCGCTGGAAATGCCCGTTGACGGTGTCGAAGGCGGTCTGCAGGCGGCTCAGGCCCTCGTCATTGATCTGCGAGATGCCCGAGCGCAGCTTGGCGATCGCCGCCTCTACGTCCGACTTCTCCTTGTCCATGCTGTCGAACTGCTGCGTCATGCTCGTCAGGTCCTCGTCGGCCTGCAGATTGACGCCGCCGAGACGCTCGCGATCCGCTTTGAGGCGGTTGAGCTGGCTCTCGGCCTCCGCGAGATCCGGCAGCTTTGCATCCGGCGCGATCTCGGCCAGGGCCAGACAGCCGTCCGGCGCGCAGGCGAGCTGGTCTCGAATCTTGCGCGCTTCCTCGGCGCGGCGGTTCCGGGCACCCTCCAGCCTGGCCTCGATGCGGGCGCGCACCTCGCGCTCATCGGAGACGGCCGCCTGCGCAGCGCGCAGGTCCTGAGCGGCCTGGCGGTGCGCGGTGTCTGCCGCGGCAAGCTGGTCGGCAGCAGCCTGCCGCTCCTGCTCGGCCTTCGCCAGCTCGCTCATCAGCTTCTGGCGCTGCTGCTCGACCATGGCGGGCAGGTCGGCAACCTTGGCGATTTCCTCGGCGGTGCCGGCGATGCGCTCTCCCAGGGTGGCGATCTGCTGCTCTGCGCCGGCGCTGCGCGTCTTCCAACGATCGCGCTCCGCGGCGATCGCCGTCTGGCGCTCGAGGCGGGACCGATGCTCGCGTTCCAAGGTGATGAGCTCGGTACGACTCTCGGTGGCACGTGTGCGCAACTCCGAGGTCTGCTTGTGGGCAGCCGCGAGATCGGATTCCAGCGTCTCGATGCCGTCCAGATCGTCCAAGGCCAACTCGATCTCGCCAAGGCTCTGCTGCGCCTCGACCAGGGCATCCCCAAGCTGCGTCTTGGCCTCCGAGACCGCGGCAATCTTGGTCTCGGTCTCGCGCGCCTGCCTTTCCATTTCGGTCAGCACGTCGCGCGTCTGAGCAAGCCTGGCTTGGGTTTCCCGCCACGTCTGGCGCAGCTGCCGCTCCTGCGCCTGGGCCGCGCGATGCCGGGCTGCCGCCTCCTCCGCGGCCGCGCGTGCGACATCTGCAGCATACCGCGATTCCGCTTCCTGGCTCGCGAGAACGCCAAGGCGGCTGCGCTCGGCCAGCCGGCTCGCTGCGGCCGTCGCTTCCTGTGCGGCCGCGACGAAGCCGTCCCACCGCCACAGATCGCCTTCGCGCGACACGAGGCGCTGGCCCGGCGTCAGCAGGCGCTGCAGGCGCGCCCCTTCGGCTCGGGGTACCAGGCCGATCTGATGCAGACGGCGGGTCAGCTCCACTGGACCGGCGACGTGCGCGGTCAGCGGCTCCGTGCCGGGCGGCAGGGCGGGGTCGGGCCCGCTCGCCGCGTTGAGGCGCCAGTGCACGGGCGCATCCTCCGAGGCCGGCACCTCCAGGTCCTCGCCGAGTGCGGCCGCCAACGCCATTTCGTAGCCCGCCGCCACCTTGATCTGATCGAGGACGGGCGGCAGCCCGCTGTCGTCGACCGACTTCAATAGCTTTGCCAGCGTCTCAACCTCGGTCTTCAGCTGGCCGGCGGCGAGGCCGAGCTCGGCGGCAGCTTCGCTGCGCGCGTGCGCCTCTGCCGCAGAGGCCTGCACGGCATCCTCGGCCGCGACCGCCTGCAGCTCGATCTCCGCGATCTCCGCCATCAGCCGCTGACCGGCCTCGGCGGCGGCCTTCAGCTTGGACGCGTCCGGTGCGCGGCCGATGATCTCGCGCGTCTGGGCATCGAGCGCAATCAGCTGGCGCTCGATCTTGGCCACCTGGTTCTGCCGCTCGCCGCGCTGGCGTTCCATGCTCTGGCGGCGGGCACGCGCTTCCGCTGTTGCCGTGGTGAGCTGGCTGAGGCGCCCCTCGGAGGCCTTCAGGGCCTGCTCCGCCTCATCGAATGCGGCAAGCGCCTTCTGCTCGAAGTCGGCGGCAAGACGTGTGGTGTTGGCGAGCGACTCGGTCTCGGCCTCGAGGCGCGCCAGCGTCTCTTTGGCCTCCGTGATCAGCGACTCTTCGCGCGCCAAGTCGCGGTTGAGCTGCTCGACACGCGCTTCCAGCTCCCGCTGGCGCGCGGCCATGCGCTCAGCCTCGCGCTCCAGGTTCTCCTGCTCGACCTTGAACCGATGGAGCACCGCGCCCTTGGCCGCCTCCTGATCGCGCAGCGGCTGGATCTTCTCGGCGGCCTCTGCCTCGGCCACGAGCGCCTTGGCCTCGGCCTCGGTGGCGCGGCCGACGTTCTCGAGCGCCGCAGCAAGATGAGCCTCCTCCGCGTCAACCTGCGCCTGCGCCTCCGTCCAGCGCAAGTGGGACACCAGCACCTCGCCCTTGCGGATTTCGGCCGAAAGCTCCTTGTAGCGCCGTGCCTGACGCGCCTGGCGCTTGAGACTTTCGATCTGCGAGCCAAGCTGGCCCAGGATGTCGTTGAGGCGCGCCAAGTTGCTTTCCGCGGCGCGCAGGCGCAGCTCGGCCTCGTGGCGACGGCTGTGCAGGCCGGCGATACCAGCCGCATCCTCGAGGATGCGCCGGCGCTGCTCAGGCTTGGCATTGACGAGCTCGCTGATCTGCCCCTGGCGCACCAGAGCCGGCGACCGGGCGCCGGTGGCCGCATCCTCGAACAGGATCCTGACATCGCGAGCGCGCACGTCCTTGCCGTTGATCCGGTAGGCCGAGCCCGCCTCGCGCTCGATGCGGCGCGTCACTTCCAGCGTCTCGCTGTCGTTGAACTCGGCCGGCGCCTTGCGCTCACCATTGTCGATGAAGATGGTGACTTCAGCGGAATTGCGCGCGGGCCGCGTGTTGGTGCCGGAAAAGATGACGTCGTCCATGGCAGCGGCGCGCATGCTCTTGTGCGAGGTCTCGCCCATCACCCAGCGCAGCGCTTCGAGCAGGTTCGACTTGCCGCAGCCGTTGGGGCCAACGACGCCGGTCAGCCCCTTCTCGATCACGAGCTCGGTCGGCTCCACGAAGGACTTGAAGCCCAGAAGCCTGAGCCGGTTGATATGCATGGGACTGAAATCCCTCTTACACGCGATCTCGAGCCGCAAACGTCACGGCACGCGCCTCCTCCAGACTGTGTGCGGGAGCAAGGCTGCAGGCCAACTCAGCGGGCTGCGGTATTGCGATCCGATGCGGCGACTTGGCCGGTCAGGATCGGATCCACCATGGCACGAATCTCGGCAATCCCCAGCACCGACTTCACGAGCTTGCCTTGCACGAAGAAGTTCGGCGTGCCGATGATGCCAAGCGTCCGACCACGCTCCTTGACCCAGTTGAGCTTGGCGATCATGGCGCGATTCTCGCGGCACGAGTCAAACTGCGCTCTGGTCATCCCCACCTGAGCGGCCACCTTGAAGATCGGGTCGGGCCGCACCTCCTGGCTCACCCAGGTGGCCTGTTGCGCCATCAGCTTGTCGTAGAGAATGAAATACTTCTCCGGCGGCGCGCAGCGCAGCGCGATGGTGGCGAGGCCGGACTGCTTGCCGATCGGGAATTCAGCACGCAGCACGTACTTCACCTTGCCGGTGTCGATGTACTCCTTCTTGAGAGCCGGAAACGTCTCGACCTGGAACTTGCGGCAATAGGGGCACGTCATCGACGCGTATTGCACGATGGTGACGGGCGCATCCTTGCGGCCGAGGAACATCTCCGGCAGCTCGCCCGTCTTCATGATCTCCGCCATTGATGGGTTCTGGATCACCTCGCGCTGGCCGACCGTGCTGGCCGGCGTGTCCGCGAAGGGGTTGAAAGCTGGTGCATCGGGCGTTGCCTCGCCCTGCAATGCCGCAGCCGCGACGTCTCCGGTCGCCGCGGAGCCGATTTTCGGCATCTCGCCGGTGCATCCGGCGAGGGCCCCGATGGCTGCAAGAGCCGCTGCGGCAAGGCGCTTTGACACGGAACCCGGGCTTCAGCTCTTCAGGACGGAGGCAAAGGCTTTGTCGAACTGGTCCAGCGACGGCGGGTCGGGAAGCCGCTTGCCGTTGACGAAGAAGGTTGGTGTGCCGTTCACCCCGAACTTCTCGGCCGCAGTGGCGCGGATTGCCACAATCTTATCGAGAAGCGCCTGATCCGTCAGGCATTTCTCGAAGCTCTCCTGCGTGAAGCCGGCCTGCTTGGCAAACTTGAAAAGCTCAGGCCTGGGGTCGCCGCGCACGAACGCCCATTCCTCCTGCTTCTGGAACAGCACGCCGATCATCGGCAGGGCTTTGCCGTCGCCGGCGCAGCGCGCCATCATCGAGGCGGCAGCGGCTAGGTTGTCGAGCGGAAACTCGCGCACGATGAAGCGCACCTTGCCAGTCTCGACGTATTTTTCCTTGAGAGCAGGAAACACCTTGTTGTGGAAATTGGCACAGTGGCCGCAGGTCATCGAGGCGTACTCGACAACGGTGATGGGCGCATCAGCCTTGCCGAGCACCAGATCCGGCAGCGGCCCGGGCTTCATCAGCTCCTCGACGGAGACCTCGGTCGGGCCGCTCTTGGCCCGCCGCTGCGCAAGGGCGGGTGCCACCAATCCCATGGCTGAGGCAGCGGAAAGGGCTGCCATTCCGGCTGTCATCTTGAGGACGGCGCGCCGAGAGGGGTGCCGGCCGAGCCCGCTCAATGGCAATAGGTCGTTCAAAGGGTGCTCCTCGTGAAGCTGTCGCGTGCGGCTACCATCCCCGGCAGCGGTACTGCTGATAACATAGGTTTTCGCGCGAATAAGGCAAATCGGCGTGAACCCGCTGAACCGGAGAGTGCGCGAGCCGACCAGCCTTCGCCGGGTGTCGCCGTGCACCAGCCATTTCGGCCGGTCTCGCGCCAGCTCAGCCGGGAAGCCTGCCCTTGATGCCTTCGCCGAGGCGGGCGAGGGCTTCCCGCAAATCCACATCGGCAACGCTGGCGATCTCAGGAGCCACAGGCCGCGGCATCGGTGCGGGGCGCTTGGCCGGTGCGGGGCGCGACCGGGCATCGACCGGCCCTTGCACGATGCGCAGCTCGGCAACGGCCGCATAGCCGAAATAGGCATTGATGCGCTCGATGATCTGCCGGGATCCGTACTGGACATCCAGCGCGCGCGCTCCATCCACCCGCAGCACCAGGGTCGCGCCCGGCCGGCCCTTTTCTGCTTCCTCGCCTTCCCCGGACCGCTCGACGTTGCGCGGCCACTTGAGCCGCTCCGGCGCCGTGAAGGCCGCCATCTCCCCGCCGACGATGGTGGCCCAGTCCGTAATCAAGGTTGCGGCGGAAAATCCATATTTTTCAAAAGCCTTGCGTGTGAGGCCAGGGACGAAGCTTCCGACCGTCTTGACGCCGAAGAGGCTGCTTGGCCGTCTGCGCGCAAAGGCGATGACTTCGCGCGGCGGCACGTTCGGCATGGGGCGGCGAGAGGACATGGGCGTCAATCGCGTAGCTCCGGCGGTATCCAGCACACCCCACGACGCTTAACATGGGGTTAATGATTCGTGCGGAGCGGGGAGCCAGCACGTGCGGGCTGTGGCAAGAAAGCAACTTCGCTTCCGGATGGCCGGACCAGAAACGGTCGCCTCCCTGCTCGAATGGTACGACCGCGAGCGTCGTGATCTGCCTTGGCGGGCGGCGCCCGGACGCCGGCCCGACGCCTATCGCGTTTGGCTGTCCGAGATCATGCTGCAGCAGACCACCGTCGGTGCGGTTATTCCCTACTACGAGCGGTTTCTGCGGCGCTGGCCGGACGTGGCCGCGCTGGCGGCAGCCGATCTGGACGACGTTCTCGCGGCCTGGGCGGGGCTCGGCTACTACAGCCGCGCCCGCAATCTGCACAAATGCGCCAAGCTTGTTGCGACGGAGCATGGCGGCCGATTTCCCGATACGCCGGAGGCGTTGGGCGAGCTGCCAGGCATCGGGCCCTACACGGCTGCGGCGATTGCCGCCATTGCCTTCGGCGCTGCGGCGATGCCCGTCGACGGCAACATCGAGCGCGTCACCGCACGGCTGTTTGCGGCAAAGGACGCGCTGCCGGGAGCGAAGGCGAAGATCAGGCGGCTTGCCCAGTCGCTGACACCCGCCAAGCGGGCCGGCGACTTCGCCCAGGCCATGATGGATCTCGGCGCAACCGTATGCACGCCAAGGCGCCCCTCCTGCCTGATGTGCCCCCTCGAGCGCGACTGCGCTGCCCATGCCGAAGGCATCGAGGCCCTGCTGCCGGCGAAAGCCGCCAAGCCCGAGCGGCCACTGCGCGTCGGCATTGCCTTTCTGGCACTGCGCGAGGACGGGCGCGTGCTGTTGCGGCGGCGCGCCGAGGCCGGCCTGCTGGGCGGCATGCTGGAGGTGCCGTCCACCGAGTGGAACGACATCCTTCCTCCTATCGAGGAGGCCCTGCGCGCCGCGCCGGTGCGGGCCGAATGGTGGGCGGTGCCCGGCACCGTTACGCACACGTTCACGCACTTCCGGCTGGAGATGATGGTTTATCGCGCGGTCGTGCCGGCAGAAAGCTCGCTCACGTTCTGGGCCGACCCTCAGCGCTGCTCGTGGGTCGCGCGCCACGATCTCAGCGCGCAGGCCCTACCCTCCGTGATGCGCAAGATCATCGGCCATGGGTTGAAGGAGCAGTGACGCCAGCCCGAGCGCCGGCTGCCTTTGCGCCAATCCAGTATGGCAGCGGGCTTACGAGCCTTCACGCCCTGCAGCGAGCACACGAAAGTGCCCGCATCGCTGCAACCAGGCCATCAAAGCCAATGCAGGCAAGGCCGCCAGCGCCGTAGAGATGAAGAACGCGGACCAACCGATCGATTGGGCGATGAAACCCGTGCCCGATGACAGCAGAGTGCGCCCGGTCGAGGCGAGTGCGGTCAGAAGCGCGTACTGCGTTGCCGTATGCAGGGGATTGCGGCACAGCGCGGAGAGATAGGCGACGAAGATCACGGTGCCGATGGCACCGGTGAAGTTCTCGAACACGATAGCGACGGCGAGCACCCACGGGCCCACCGCCTGGAACCCGAGCCAGACGAAGGCCAGGTTGGACATCATCTGCAGGACGGCGCCGAGCCAAAGCGCCGCCGACAACGACAGCGCATTCGCCATTGCCCCACCTGCAAACCCGCCGATCAGCAGGGCGGCGAGCCCGACACCCTTGACGATGGCGGCATATGTCGCCTTGTCGTAGCCGAGCGAGAGCACGAACGGAGCCGTCATGGCGCCGGCCAGGGCATCGCACAGCTTATAGAGGATGACGAAGGCCAGAACGGCGAGCGCTGCATCGCGCGCAAGGAACTCCGAGAAGGCACCCTTGGCGGCGTGGAATACGCGACCCATTGCATTGGCCTGGCCGGCAGGCTGCAGCTCGGCGTTCCTGCTCTCGGGCTCGCGGCCGAGCAGCACTGCGGCAAGCCCGACGAGCACGAGAGCCGCCGCCACGCCAAAGGCGATTGGCCAGACGGCGAGCTTGTCGAGAGCGCGCGTCTCGAGCCACGCGGTGAGGCCAATGACGCCCGCACCGGACGCGAGCATGCCGACGCGGTAGGCGGCGACATAGCTTGCCATGCCGGCCGCCTGCTCCTCGGCCTTGAGGCTTTCCACGCGATAGGCATCGATGACGATGTCCTGGGTGGCAGAGGCGAAGGCAACCAGCAGTGCACCGAAGCCTACAAGGAGCGGTGCCCCCACCGGATCGCGCGTGCCGAGGAAGACAATCGCCGCCATCAGGAAGAGCTGCGAGGCAACCAGCCAGCCGCGACGCCGCCCGAGCCGCTGTGTCAGCCACGGCACATCAAGCGCATCAACGATCGGCGCCCACAGGAACTTGATCGTGTAGGGCAGTCCTGCGAGCGACAGCAGCCCTATCGTGCCGAGGTCGACGCCCCGGTCGGCCATCCACACGCGCAGCGTCTCGCCGGAAAGCGCCAGCGGCAGCCCGGCAGAAAAGCCGAGCAGCAGGACAACGAGAACGCGCGGGCGCAGGTAGACGGCGAGCGCAGCCACGAGCGTCGGCACGGGATTTGTATGGGATTGGGTCGGCAGGCTGCACTCTCCTTGCTGGGGTTAGTGGCTGGCACGACACGGCCGATGCCGACGAATCGAGATATTGGCGTGTCGAGCGCAAGCTAGGAGATTGGCGGGGGTGAACAATGGCTATTCTGGGGAGCGGGCTCTTCGGGCAGCTCAAGCCAGGAAAGAGCGGAGGCCGGCTGCTGGGGGGCAGCAAGGCCAAGGTCGGCCGCGCCATGTTGCGCGGACGTTCCAAGCGCGCCTACTCCTTTGAAGTCTATCCACGTGACGTGGTGTCGGCCCTGTGGGAGGCCGGCGCCGTCTACTGCTACGCTCGCACGGTCCCCGCAGGGTCTCCCGATTCGACCGGAAAGGACGCGAATGGCGCCGGCTACGAGATCGGCTATGTCGGCCGCACCGACAACATGAGCCGGCAGGACGCCGAGCACCAGAGCCTCGGGCACTTCGATGGTCACGGCTTTGATGCCGTTCTGGTCCTCCGCATTGAGCAGGAGCCCATCCGCGTCGATGTCGAGCGCGACCTCATCGAGCTCCACAATCCGGTGTTGAACGATCTACTCCGCGGCTACAAGCCCGACAGCGTTTCCTGAGAGTCCGAGCTGGCGCCGCGCTTCTTCCCGCAAGGCGTCGATCGGTTTGCGTCGGCCTTCGACCTCGATGTGCCAAAAGGTCCAGCCATTGCAGGCTGCCTTGCCCTGGATTTCCGCGCCGAGGCGGTGGATCGAGCCCTGTCGCCCGGCAATCGCGAGAGTGCCATCGGCCCTCACCTCGGCGCGGAACTCTCCCCGCTCGTCGGTCAGCGTGATGCCGGGCTCGAGGATGCCGAGTTCGATAATGGTGCCGAACGGCACACGCGGCTCGTGACGCTTCGACTTCGCTGTCTCCAGCGATGACGGCGACAGGGGACGTACTTTGCCGATGCGCTCCGCTGCCGCTGCCGCATAACCCGGATCACGCTCGATGCCGATCCAGCGTCGTCCCAACCGCTTGGCAACGGTCCCGGTGGTGCCTGTGCCGAAGAAGGGATCGAGAACCACCTCGCCTGGATTGGTGGTGGCGAGCAGCAGCCGGTGCAGCAGAGCCTCCGGTTTCTGCGTCGGATGTGCTTTGCGGCCCTTGCCATCCTTGAGGCGCTCCGGTCCCGAGCAGATCGGGAACAGCCAGTCCGAGCGCATCTGCAGATCATCGTTCAGCGCCTTCATCGCCTCGTAGTTGAAGGTCACGCGCGATTTCTGGTCGCGGCCGGCCCAGATCAGCGTTTCGTGCGCATTGGTGAAGCGCCTGCCGCGGAAGTTTGGCATGGGATTGGTCTTGCGCCAGATCACGTCGTTCTGGATCCAGAAGCCCAAGTCCTGCAGTGCCACGCCGAGGCGGAAGATGTTGTGATACGAGCCGATCACCCACAAGGCGCCATCGGGCTTGAGGACGCGGCGACACTCGCCGAGCCACGCACGCGAGAAGCGGTCATAGTCGGCGAAGGAGGAGAACTTGTCCCACTCGTCATCGACCCCGTCGACCTTGGTATTGTTGGGCCGCAACAGGTCGCGCTCGAGCTGCAGATTGTAGGGGGGGTCGGCGAAAACAAGATCAATGCTGGCAGCCGGCAGCTTGGCCAATTCTTCCAGACAGTCGCCGACAAGGACACGATTGACGGGCACCCCCCCGCGCGGAACCGCTGACAGACCCGCACGGGCACGCTGACGCAAGGACATGGACTCAACTCTTGAACTGACTGACGCAACCTGGAGGACCGTGAACAGCGGCCAAGTCTCAGTCTAGCATGTCGAATGACGGAGGGTTGCCTGGCGAACTTTCGGGCCGGCGCGCATTCGCCCTACTGCCGGTTCGCAACGTCGCTCTGGAGTGATGATCTCCACCCATTTCGGGATCTTTGCCGCAATCAGCGCCGCGAGTTCGCCCGCGTGTTCGATCGCTGTGCGGGAAGTTCAAGGCGGCGGGCGCCAAGCAGGTGGAGGCGAGGTTGGGCAGACGCGCGAGAGCCTCGATGGGGTGGCACACCTGGGCCCCTATCGCGGCCCGTCGGCAAGTTTGCGCAGCTGTCGCGCAAGATCGCCGAGGCGGCGCCCCTCCGTGTGATGGCCAGCTTGCAGGGCCTGGCGCGCCTGCTCCAGGCAGAGTGCCTGCAGGCTGCGCAGCACCGCCGCATCCCGAGGCAATGCCGATCCGAGCATGCCGACCTTGTCGAGCTTGCCGTCGGAGCGAAAATGCCGGTCAAAGATGTGCCAGGCTGCCGCCCTTGCAGCTTGTTCGTCGATCATCGGAGCCGCAGCAGGTGGAAGGCGAGAGCGCAGACAACGGCGCGACCGACCACCGCCGCGCTTGCCCTGCAGATGGAAGGATCCAAGGTCGTTCTCCGAAAAAGGACCATTGGGAGGCAACACCCCCAATGGTCCCTTCCCCGCATGGCACGCCGCGAAGCAACCGGGGGGTGCTCCACGGCGCTTGGACGATTGCCCAACCCTTAGGTGGGCACGCCGGTCAGGCGCGTGACCGTCTTGCGTCGACGCCCTCTCGCGTCAGTCCGAAAACGGTCACGGTCCGGTTGTAAGCAAGGCCTCGCGGACGTATCAACGTCTAAAGGCGTCTAGCTTCAGGGGTGGGGGAAATGCCCGAAAACTGGCGTGAGCTCGTGAGGCTCTACAGGGTTCGGCATGGGCTGACACAAGAACGGCTGGCCGCCATGTTCGGCGTCTCGCAGCGCACGATTTCGCGATGGGAGCGCGGCGATGACAAGCCCAGCCTCGAGCAGCAGAAGCGGCTGAGGGACCTGGGGTGGGAACCGACGGGAATGCTGTTGCGCAGCCTCGCTTCATCCGTCAGGCATTGTCCCGCGCCGCGGGCTCTCTCGCGCACCCAAAACCTCCGGCTGCAGGCGCTGTCGAGCCCGGCGATCGCCAAGAGGCCGTCGGTGACGCAATGGGTCGGGCGCGATCTCGTCGGCATTGCGTGTGGCGTGCTGCAGGAGATGCTCGACGACAAGCCTCTGCAGAGAGCCATTGCAAACAAGGAGATCGCCAGTGTCGTCACGACCACGCGCAGCGTCCTGCAGACGGTCGAGCACCCCCTGATCGGTGCCTATCAAACGACGATCACGTATTTTTTTCACGAAGGAACGCTCTACAGCGACGCGATTTCGGTGCCAGCTCCCATGGATGCCGTTTGTGGCTACAAGCCCATCCCCATGGATGACATCGCCGTATAGGTCGACCCTCGCAAGTTGTGCGGACTGGCACTCACACGCCGTGCCGGCACCACCGCAATATCTCTTGTGACGGTCCGGTCCACTGTTAGACTGAATACCGCCATCATCATCGGGCCACGATGTGTACGAGCGTCCCAGCCGCGCTGTCGGCGGACGGGCAATCATCAGGGAGGAACCCCATGAAATTCCAATCGCGTACCGTCGTTGCGCTCGCATGCGCTCTGTCCCTGGCCGCGACCACCAACGCCTCGGCCCACGGTCTCGGCATATTCTCCGGCGCGTCCACGGCGACCGCTCCCGAAACCAACGTCACGCGGATCAAAGACCGCACCGGCCGCAACATCGGCATCGGCCTTGGCATCCTCGGCACCGCGATTATCCTGAGCGAGGCCGCTCGTGCTGAAGGTCGGCGCCGCTACAGCCGCGACTCCTATTGCGGCAGGCTGCTGTACCGCTGTGAAGACGGCCATCGCTGGTCCTGCGAACGCTACGAAGACCGCTGCATGTAGCAGCGGACAGCGACGCAATGTCGATCGGTGAGTTTCGCCCGCTTGCTCAGGGCGGGCGGGCATGCACGGTTCATCGAGGAAGCGCGGCCTCGATTTCCGCCATGAGCAACGCCTTTAATCGCTTCAACGAAACACCGAGGCGCGATGGATGCAGTTTGTGTGCGACGCCCCGCCGAACACCTGGTTTCGCATCGAGACCGCGACGGAAGCGGCATTCGAATCACGGGACATGAACCACGCCGTCGAGAAGCATTTCAAGCAAGCGTACGAGGAAGCCGCAGCAAGCTACGTGCCGCCGCCCGGGCGCGTTATCGAGCAGAACATCGGCCTCAAGGCGCACATCCAGCGGGTGATGCCGCTGTTCCTGACGCTGCGCGATGGCGAAGGAAGGGCGCTGGTGACAGCCATGCTGCCGCCAGGGGGAAAGGATGACAGGTCGTTCCGGCCGATCATTGTCGGCGCCGGCAACAGTGATCCTTTCATCGATTACGGCGAGGCGATAGAGACTCTCGGAGAACACTTCGGGCTGACGCTCGATCGTACCCGCTGCTACCCGTACCGGCGCGGATGATCACATGCATGGCCCGGTCCGAACTGGCCGACTCACGACCAGTTCGGTTCGCGATGAGGGGGCTCGAGGAAGGAATTTCAGTTCGTTGAGCCGGCAGCACCCGCAGCGTTGCTCTGCCCTGCCCCGTTGGTCACGACCGGCGGGGGCATCGGCGATCCTCCTTCGCTGGATGCGGCCTCCGTACCTCTCGCTGCCGGAGCCGCGGGCTGCTCGACCGCTCCCTCTCCCGCTTGCACCGACGCGGCCTCCGCGGACGGCACCGCCACCTCTGGCTGAGCAGAGCTTGCGGATTCCGACGTCGCTGGAAGAGGGGTGGAGTGTTCGGCAGCGGCCGCGGACGCTGCGGGCTCTGCCGCTGTCGGCTCGGCCGCCGACGGCTGATCCGATGCCACAGGTAGCGCTTCGGCCTGCGGGACTTCCGTGGCCGCTTGAGGCGTGGCTTGTACCTCGCCGCCCGGTGCGTCCGTCGGCGGATTGCCCGAAACCGCGGCCTGCGACGATGTCTCGACCGTTGCGAGCTCTGCGAGCGCGGGCTCCGTCGCTGGCACCTCGGCAATCTGAGCAGCAGCCACGGCTTCACCGGGCGACTGTGCGGCTTCGGAAAGAGCCTCAACCGGCGCATCCGTTCCCACCGGGTCGGCGGTGGCGATAGTCCCTCCGGCCTCGCCTTCGTCGGCCGCCACAGGCGCGGCCGGCGGCTGGGCCAGCGCCAGATCCAGCGTCAGATCTGCTGTCTCTGAAATCGGGAGGACGGTGCCGCAGGCGGCGATGCTGCTCGCGGCTGGCTCGGCAGGCATTGACTTTGCTGGGGCCGGCGCACCGTTCATGACGAAGTCCATCAACTCGCCGGCCATCCCGACGACGGCATCGGGCTTGCACCCCATTTCGATAGCCATTCGCAGGCAGGCGATCCGCTGATCTTGCAGTTCCATGTTCGTTCCCTTCGTTTTTGGTTGGCCACACACGCAGAATAGGCGCAGTATTATAGGCCAAACTCAACTTGGCGGTCGCGCCGCTAGACTATTCAACTGAAATATTTCCAAGAATACACGCGGTCAAACTCAAGTTGAGTTTTCCCTGGCGAATTACTGCGCTTAGGCGCTCGCGTTCATCCCGCATGCGAGGAGCAACAGTCCGACGGAGCGCGCCACACGGCTGCGTTTGCCAGCCGCGTCGCAGCGGCTCCTGTCACGGCAATGGCGCGGCGATGGCGACCCGGGGCGGCGCGGCACGATTCGCCGGCGTCTAGGTCAGCCACTTCGGCAGCTTGTCCTGCCCAATCAGGTCGTCGAACGTGGTGCGTGGGCGGACGATGGCGTACTCGTCGCCCTTTACGAGCACCTCGGGCACCAGCAGGCGCGTATTGTAAGTCGAGGACATGGTGGCACCGTAGGCGCCGGCCGTCATGAAGGCGAGGAGATCGCCGGCGGCGAAAGGCGGCAGCCTGCGATCGAGCGCCAGGTAGTCGCCGGTCTCGCACACGGGGCCGACCACGTCCTGCGCCACGAGCTCTTTGCCGCCGAGCGCTTCCCATACCGGCCAGATCTCGTGATGGGCTTCATACAAGGTCGGGCGGATCAAATCGTTCATGGCCGCATCGACAATGGTGAAGGTCTTGTCGCGGCCGGCCTTTGAGTAGATGACGCGCGAGACCAGGATGCCGGCGTTGGCGACGATCATGCGCCCCGGCTCGAGGCAGAGCTTGAGGCCGAGATCGCCCACGGTCTCGCGGACAACGGCCGCGTAGACTTCTGGGCCTGGCGGCGCAGTGCTGGTGTAGGGCACGCCGAGTCCGCCGCCAAGGTCAAGGTGCTCGAGCGCATGGCCCGCACCGCGCAGCGCCTGCGCCAGCTCACGCATGAGGGTGAAGGCATCGCGGAAGGGCTGCATCTCCGTGATCTGGCTGCCGATGTGCATATGGATGCCGGCAACCTTGATGCCGGGCAGCGTGGCGGCCTTGGCGTAGAGGCGTAGCGCGTCATCATAGGGAATGCCGAACTTGTTCTCGGCCTTGCCGGTGGAAATCTTGGCATGCGTCTTGGCATCGACGTCGGGGTTGACGCGCAGCGCAATGCGCGCGGTCGCACCAAGGTTACTGGCTACCTCGCTGAGTGCTTCCAGCTCCGGCTCGGACTCCACATTGAAGCCGAGGATGCCTTCCTTGAGCGCATAGGCCATCTCGGCGCGCGTCTTGCCGACGCCGGCAAAGATGATCTTGGCGCCGTCGACGCCGGCCGCTCTGGCGCGGCGCAGCTCCCCTTCCGAGACGACGTCCATGCCGGCGCCCAGCTTCGCCAGCGTCCTGATCACGGCTTGATTTGAGTTGGCCTTGAGGGCGTAGCAGATGAGCGTGTCGAGACCGGCGAACGCATCCGCAAGCACCCGGTAATGGCGCTCCAGCGTCGCCGTCGAATAACAATAGAACGGGGTCCCGACCTCATCCGCGATGCGGGCCAAGCTTACGCCCTCCGCGTGGAGGACACCGCCGCGGTAACCAAAGTGGTGCATGGGTTAGGCGTCAGCGGAGAATCGGGTCGAGAATTGACGGTTTGTGCTGCCCAGGCGTCTGACCGGTCTGCCCTGGGTTGGCATTGCCGGTTTCCACCTTGGCGTCGGGCGGCGCTTCCAGCGAGCCGCGCACGCCGCAGCCGGACAGGCCGAGCGCACCCAGCACGAGAAGGGCGGCCACTACGCCAAGCTTCGGACGGCTGTGCATTATCAACCTTGCTGAACCTAGTTCAGATACCGCAAAACAGCACGTCCCTTGAAACAGGCCGCTGTCTCAAGGTCCGCCAAACGTACTTCTAGCCCTTCCGCGGCGCCTTTTCCAACCGCTTTATCCAGGCGCGGGCCATTTTGCGCACGTTCTGTGGCGCGGTTCCCCCATAGCTCGCACGGCTCTTGACCGAGTTGCGGACGGAAAGAACCGAGTAGACGTCCTCGGTGATCCCGGGGTGCATCTCCCGCATCACTTCCAGGGGCAGCCTGTCGAGGGCGACGCCGCTGGATTCGGCGGCAGCGACAATGCGGCCGGTGATGTGATGAGCGTCGCGGAAAGGCAGGCCAAGGCTGCGTACGATCCAATCGGCGAGATCGGTCGCGGTGGAAAAACCGCTGCCTGCGGCCTCCCCCATCGCCGCGGCATTGGGCTTAAGATCCTCCACGATGCCCGTCATGGCGGAGATGGCAAGCCGCAGGCTCGCCAGGGCATCGAAGGTCACCTCCTTGTCCTCCTGCATGTCCTTGGAATAGGTCAGCGGCAGACCCTTCATGACGACCAGCAGCGACTGGAAAGCGGCGGCGATGCGCCCGACCTTGGCGCGCACAAGCTCGGCTGCATCCGGATTGCGCTTTTGCGGCATGATCGAGGAGCCGGTGGTGAAGCGGTCCGAGAGGCGCACGAAGGCGAACTGGGGCGTCAGCCAGATGACGATCTCCTCGGCGAAGCGCGAAAGGTGCACCGCCGTGATGGCCGCGGCCGCCAGCGTTTCCAGCACAAAGTCGCGGTCCGAGACCGCGTCGAGCGAGTTGGCGGCAGGCCGGTCGAAGCCTAGCGCCTCCGCGGTCATGTGCCGATCGATGGGAAAGGAGGTGCCGGCCAACGCAGCGGCACCGAGCGGGCATTCGTTGAGCCGCTTCCTCGCATCGGCCAGCCGGCCGCGGTCGCGCCCCAGCATCTCGACATAGGCCAGCAGGTGATGGCCGAACGTCACCGGTTGCGCCGGCTGCAGGTGCGTGAAGCCCGGCATGACGAGGTCACAGTGCGCGTCGGCCTTGCGGGCGAGGGCAAGCTGCAGATCGGCGAGTGCGGCCTCCGCGCCATCGATCCAGTCGCGCACGAAAAGCCGGAAGTCGGTCGCAACCTGGTCATTGCGCGAGCGGGCCGTATGCAGACGGCCGGCCGGATCGCCGACCAGCTGCTTCAGCCGGCTTTCGACGTTCATATGCACGTCCTCGAGCGCCCGTGAAAACTCGAAGGTGCCCGCCTCGATCTCGCCAAGGATGCGGTCGAGACCGGCGGTGATCTTGCGGGCGTCGTCCTTCGAGATGATGCCTTGCGCAGCCAGCATGGCAGCGTGCGCCTTCGAGGCGCGGACATCCTGCGGTGCCAAAGCCTTGTCGAAGCCGATCGAGGCGTTTATCTCCTGCATGATCTCGGCTGGCGACATGGAGAAGCGGCCGCCCCACATCTTGTTGGCGTCGCTGGCTGGAGTCTTGGTCACGGGGCTGGCCTTCCGATCGTTGCAAAGAGGCGTGAGTTCACGAGATGGCGGCCGGCAATCCGAATGATGGTCCGCGCGGAATGATGCCCACAGTCATGTGGGCGACAGTCATTGCCGCCGTTGTGGGGTTCGCAGCGGTATACGTGACACTCGGCCGTCCTGACAACGCCCTGCGGCAGCCCTCGCCAGCCCAAGGGGAACAGGCCCGGCCGGCTGCTCCGCCGTCCGGCCAGGGCTCGCATCCGCTGAGCCGTGGCCAGATGGCCGCTTTCGTGTTCAAGAAGACGCCGGAGGAGCTGGGCGAGGTCAAATTCCAGGACGGCACGGGAACCGAGCGGACGCTCGCGCAATGGCACGGCAAGGTGGTGCTGCTGAACCTGTGGGCGACATGGTGTGCGCCCTGCCGCAAGGAGATGCCGGCTCTCGACCGGCTGCAGAAGGAACTTGGCTCCGACAGCTTCGAGGTGGTCGCGATCAGTGTCGATCGCACAGGTCTGCCGGGTGCCAGAAAGTTCCTCGAGGAAACCAAGGTCGAGAGTCTCGCCCTATATGTCGACCCCACGGCGCGCCTTGCCACGACGCTGCGCGCAGTCGGTTTGCCGGCCACCCTGCTGCTCGACCGCCAAGGTCGCGAGATCGGCCGCCTGTTGGGGCCGGCGGAGTGGGACAGCGAGGACGCCAAGCGACTGATCCGATCAGCCCTCGAATAATCCATCTGCGATCGCCGCGCGACAAGACGGACCGGCTGCCCTGCCATTGGGTGATTGGCAGACACTCGACGATCAGGGCAGGAATACCGGCTGAGCCCCATCGGCGTCAGCCTGCAGCAGCGCGGCGACGATCGAGCGCGCGAGTTGCTCTGCCATGCAGCGATAGCCCACATCGTTCAGGTGCAGGTTGTCGGCCGTCAGATAGAACGTATCACCGCGCTCCCGCTGCAGCTCTCGCATCTCCTGGAAGCGATCCACCAGCAGGACGTGCATGTCTTTCGCCACCTCGGCGACGGCGGCGACGACCTGGCCGTAGTAGTCATCCTTGACGAGCTGGTCGCCGTATTGCGGGTTGACCAGCACGACGTCGATCTTGTTCTCGGCAAGCCAGGTCAGCGTCTTCCTCAGACAGCTCTTGAACTGGTCGAGACCGACATGGCGAAGAGCGTCGTTGGTGCCGACCTGCCAGACGACCAGGTTGGGCTTGGTATCCTCGACTTCGCGCTTCATGCGGTCCGCAGCGCCCTGCGCCACCTCGCCCGACATACCGCGGCCGATCACGTCGAAATCCATGCCCTTCAAGGAGCCTTCGAGAGTGGTCTCGAGCCGCGCCACGTAGGTCGCGGACGGAGAGGAGGCCCCCACGCCAACGGTCGATGATGAGCCGATCGCCAGCACCCTGATCTGGCGACCGCTGAAGACGGCGCGATGCAGCGCTCGCAGCGGCCTGCGAATGAACTCAGCGACGGAACGTTTCGGGCGGCACTCTGTCGACAGGGCTGGAGGCGCGGACGGAAGGACGATCGCGGGCGCCCCCGCAAGCGCAAGCTCCTGCGGAACCGCTGTTATCGGCGTCAGTACGATCGTGCTCGCAAGCGCCCCCAGAAGCACAAGCCTAAGCATGCAATGCGCGTCCCAACCTCCCCGTGAGCAAAACCTAGGCTACGCCTGCGTATCCGTAAAGCATTCACGCGAATTGCACACAACCGACATCCAATAGAGCTTGTACCCGTTGACAGATGAGGCAGCCTCGCGCCAGAACGCTCCGCATGTCGAACACCGCACTGCATGACACCATCGAGGCTGCCTGGGAGAAGCGGGACACGATCAGCCCCGACACCCGCGGCGAAGTACGCGACGCCGTCGAGGCTGCCCTTGATCTGCTCGACGCCGGCCAAGCCCGTGTGGCGGCCAAGACAGATGGGAAATGGGCTGTTAATCAATGGCTTAAGAAGGCTGCCCTGCTGTCGTTCAGACTTAGCGACATGGGTCTGATCGCCGGTGCCCCTGGCGGGGCATACTGGTGGGACAAGGTGCCTTCCAAGTTCGAAGGGATGACGCCGGACAGCTTCAGGAAGGCGGGTTTCCGTGCCGTCCCCGGGGCCGTCGTCAGACGATCCGCGTACATTGCGCCGGGCGTGGTCTTGATGCCGTCCTTCGTCAACCTGGGTGCCTACGTCGACAGCGGAACAATGGTCGATACTTGGGCAACGGTCGGCTCCTGCGCCCAGATCGGCAAGAACGTGCATCTCTCGGGCGGTGTCGGCATCGGCGGCGTGCTCGAGCCCTTGCAGGCCAACCCAACCATCATCGAGGACAACTGCTTCATCGGCGCGCGCTCCGAGGTGGTCGAGGGCGTGATCGTCGGCGAGGGATCGGTGCTGGCCATGGGCACCTTCATCAGCGCATCGACCAAGATCATCGACCGCGCGACCGGCAAGACCCATGTGGGTTACGTGCCGCCGTACTCGGTGGTGGTGTCGGGCAACATGCCGGGCAAGCCGCTGCCCGACGGATCCCCGGGCCCCAGTCTTTATTGCGCCGTGATCGTGAAGACGGTCGACGAAAAGACGCGATCCAAGACCAGCATCAACGATCTGCTTCGGGATTAGCCTTCCGGAAGGACGCGCATGCGCACCTATCGCGGGCTGGACGCCGCCAAGGTGGTCGAGACGATCTCGACGCTGCAGCAGCGCATCGCGGAGCGCTTTCCTGGCACCGGTCTCGGCGAGGTATGCGCAGAGCTGCACGCGATCGCACACGAGAACTCCCAGCGCGCCGCCGCCATCGGCCGGCGCAACATTCCGCTTCGTGTTCTTGTGTTTGCCGCACTCGCGGGGTGCATCTGGCTGCTGACACGCGTGTTGATGCTGATCGACTTCTCCAAGACCAACGCCGACAGCGTATACTCGGTGCTGCAGGGCATCGAGGCGGCATTGAATATTGTCGTTCTGATGGGCGCCGCGCTGTTCTTTCTTGTGACGGTGGAGGAGCGCCTGAAGCGCCGCCGGGCCCTGCGGGCGCTGCATGAGCTTCGCTCCATCGTGCACGTGATCGACATGCACCAGCTCACCAAAGATCCCAGCACCATGGTCAGCGTGGCCGGGAAGACGCCGTCTTCGCCTACGCGCACGCTCTCCCCGTTCGAGCTGACGCGCTATCTCGACTATTGCTCCGAGATGCTCTCGCTCACATCGAAAGTGGCGGTTCTCTACGCGCAGAGCTTCCCCGACCCCATCGTCACCGAGGCCGTAAGCGATATCGAGCGGATCGGCGCCGGCCTGTCGCAGAAGATCTGGCAGAAGATCATGATCCTGCAGACGCTCGATCCGGCGCTGGCCGCCAAGCCGGCTGCGTCGCGCACGTGATCGCTGGAGGATGAAATGACTGCCGAGCCTTCCGATCCCGTACCGCTGCTGCAGGCGCTCATTCGCTGCGAGAGCGTGACGCCGAACGAGGGCGGAGCGCTGACCTTCCTGGAGAGCGTGCTGCGGCCGGCCGGGTACGCCTGCCACCGATTGACCATGACGGAGGCCGGCACGCCGGATGTAGAGAACCTGTTCGCGCGCCTCGGCAAGGGCGCACCGCACCTGTGCTTTGCCGGCCATACGGACGTCGTGCCGGTCGGCGAGGCCAGTGCATGGACGAGACCGCCCTTCGGTGCCGCGATCGACGGCGGCGTGCTCTACGGGCGCGGCGCAGTCGACATGAAGGGCGGCATTGCCTGCTTCCTGGCCGCCGCACTCGATTACGCCAAGGCCAATGGCGGCCTGAAACGGGGCTCCATCTCGTTCCTCATCACCGGCGACGAGGAAGGTCCGTCCATCAACGGCACCATGAAGGTGCTGGAATGGATGAAGGCGCACGGCCAGGTGCCGGATGCGTGCGTGGTTGGCGAGCCGACCAGCACGACGCTGGTGGGAGACGAGATCAAGATCGGCCGGCGCGGCTCGGTCAGCGCGGAGCTGATCGTTCAGGGCAAGCAGGGTCACGCCGCCTATCCGCAGCTCGCCGACAATCCGGTGCCGAAGCTCGCGCGCATGATCGACCGGCTGTCCTCGACGCCGCTCGACGCCGGGACGCCGAATTTCCAGCCCTCGAGCCTGCA
This sequence comes from Hyphomicrobiaceae bacterium, assembly GCA_008933705.1. Classification (GTDB taxonomy): domain Bacteria; phylum Pseudomonadota; class Alphaproteobacteria; order Rhizobiales; family Hyphomicrobiaceae; genus AWTP1-13. The sequence goes on along the minus strand of WBUN01000008.1, from coordinate 53,745 downwards.
GCCGACCGTTCTGTCGGTGCCGAACGACACGGCCAACGTGATCCCGGCGCAGGCGCGGGCGCTCATAAACGCGCGCTACAACAACCTGCACTCGCGCGCGAAGATCGAGGCCTGGGTGAAAGCGCATTGCGATGCGGTGGCCAACGAAATGGGGGCGCAGTATTCGCTGCGGTTCTGGGGTACGGGCGATGTGTTCCTCACCGCCCCCGGCCCCCTCGTCGAGACCATGAGCGCGGCCGTGCGTGCCGTCACTGGCCGGGATGCCGCGCTTACCACCAGTGGCGGCACGTCGGATGCCCGCTTCATCTACGCATATTGCCCCGTCATCGAGCTGGGGCTGCGCAACGCCACCGCACACCAGGTCGACGAGCACGTGCCGCTATCCGACCTCACAACCCTGACGGCCATCTACCGCAGGTTCATCGAGAGCTTCTTTGCAGAGTAGCTAGCTCTTCAGCTTGGGATCGAGCCAGTCGCGCAGGCTGTCGCCGAACAGGTTGAAGGCGAAGACCGCCAGCGTGATGGCGGCGCCGGGAAAGAGGATCATCCAAGGCGCCGTCTGATAGAAGTCGGCTGAGGTGCCTGACAGCATCAGCCCCCACGCCGGCGTCGGCTCCGTGACGCCGAGCCCCAGGAACGACAGGCTCGCCTCCAGCAGGATCGCTTGCGCCATGAACGCCGTTACCATGATGAGGTACGGCGCGACGATATTCGGCAGGATGTGGCGCAGGATGATGCGCTTATGGCTGAAGCCGGCTGCGCGCGCCGCATCGATGAACGGCATCGCCACAATCGACAGCGTCGACGACCGGGCCACGCGCGCCATCTTCGGAATGATCGGCAATGCAATCGCCGCGATCAGGTTCCAATCGATGCCCAGCGCCGCGCGCTTGCCCAGCACCGCCACAACGACCATCGCCAGCACGATGATCGGAAACGACAGCATGATGTCGACGACCCGCTGGATGGCATTGTCGATGCGTCCACCGAAGTAGCCGGATGCAGCTCCCAGCAATGCCCCGAGCGTGCATCCGAACATCGAGGACAGGATGCCGACCGCCAGCGCGGTGCGCGCGCCGTAGACGATGCGGCTGAACACGTCCCGGCCATATTGATCGGTGCCGAACAAATGCTCCTCGCCAGGCTTGGCGAGCATGGCGGCGAAGTCTATGGCCTCAGGATCGTAGGGAGCGATCCACTTGGCGCCCAGTGCGCACACCACGTAAAGCAGAATGATCAGCAAGCCGAACACGCCGAGCGGCTGCACCTTGATGAACTGCCAAAGTGGATTGGCCCGCTTCGGCAGTGCATCGGCTGACGGTGTCGTGGCGACGGTTGCCATGGGGAGCGCCCCTTCAGCTCAGGCGAATACGCGGATCGAGCCACGCATAGAGCAGGTCGACGATCAGGTTGACGAAGATGAACATCGTGGCGATGAACAGCACGAGCCCCTGGATGAGGTTGAAATCGCCGCGCGTGGTGGCATCCACGAACAGCTTGCCCACGCCGTTGATGTTGAACACCTGCTCGGTGACGACGAGGCCGCCGATCAGGAAGGCGAACTCCAGGCCGATCACGGTTACGACAGGCAGCAGCGCATTGCGCAGGGCATGGCGGCGCATGATGAGCCGTGTCCACACCCCCTTGGCGCGAGCGGTGCGGATATAGTCCTCGCGCATGACCTCAAGCAGCGCCGAGCGCATCATGCGGGTCGCCACCGCAGCGTAGCGGTAGCCGACCGATATCGCCGGCCAGATCGTCACGGACAGATTGGCGATCGGGTCCTCCCACAATGGGACGTAGCCGATCTTCGGCAGCCAGTTGAACAACGCCAGCAGCGCCAGGATGATCAGCATGCCGAGCCAGAACGAGGGCACGGCAAGCCCCGAGACCGCCAAGACACGTACACTGTGGTCGATCCAGGTGTCGCGATAGAGCGCCGAAATGGTGCCGAGCGGAATGGAGATCAGAACCGCAATGATGCTGGCCATGACCGCGATCTGGAGAGAGACCGGGATGCGGATGGCGATCTCCTTGTTGACGGAATCACCTGTCCACAGCGACTTGCCAAGATCGAGGTGGGCCAGGCCGACCATGTAGTCGGTGAACTGCATATAGAGGGGCTTGTCCAACCCGAGACGCTTACGCTCCGCCTGGATCATCTCCTCCGACACGTCGGCGCCGTCGGCCCTGAGCTTCACGACCACGACATCGCCGGGCATCACGCGGATCAGGAAGAAGACCGCAATCGCCACCCCGATCAGGGTCGGGATCACGAGAAACAGGCGGCGGATCAGATACCAGAGCATTTCTTTGCTACCGCGTCTTAGGAGGGCGCTGGCGGCACGCACACGGCGCCGCCAGCGCTGGTCGTTTCTACTGGTCGAGCCAGACCGTTGAGAGGTCCTGCCAGAGGTAGTGGCTCGGCGTCATGTACCAGCCCTTGATCTTCTTGTTGTACATGATGATCCGCTGCCACCACAGGATCGGCACGTTGTAGGCTTGCGTCAGGGCATAGCGCTCCATCTCGCGAACGATCTTGGTGCGCTCGGCCACGTCCATGGTCTGACGCTGCTTGGTATACATCTCATCGATCTTGGTGTCGGTGTGGCCCGAGTAGCCGCTCGGCGACAGCTTCTTGGTCAGGAACTTCGAGAACTGCGCCGTGGGATCGTCCATGAAGTCGGCCTGGAACTCGACGGCCACGTCGAAGTCACCCTTGGCGACCCGCTCCTGATAGAGCTTGGTCTCGAGCTGCTCGTGCTCGACCGTCACGCCGATACGGCGCCACTGGTCGATCGAGTAGACGCCGGCCGGCGTATAGGGCTCGGGGATGTTGCGGTTCAGCAGCTTGAATTTCAGATCCTTCAAGCCGGCCTGCTCGAGGATCTTCTTGGCTTCCTCGCGCGACTTGTTGATGTTCTTGGAGTAGCCGGGCAGCTTGACGAGCTCGGCCTCGGGCAAGGACATCGAATAGCCCGGCCGCATCACGCCGCCGACGAACTTCAGGATGGAGATCTTCGAGAGCGCATCCGAGCCGCCCCAGCGGTCGATCGCCATGCTGAGGGCCTGGCGGACCTTGACGTCATCGAAGGGCTTGCGCGTCGTGTTGAAGACGAGCATCAGGTTGTTCACCCAGGTGCCCTCGTGCACCGTCAGCTTGTCCTTCATCTTCTCGAGCAGCTGCGCCTTTTCCGACGGATTGCGGCCGCGGAACTCGGCGTCGAACTGACCACCCAGGATGCCGGGGACGACGCCACCCGACTTCACGAAGAAGATCTTGTAGCCATCAAGATAAGGCTGCCCCTTCCGGAAATAGCCGTCGAAGCGCTTGCCTTCCCAGGTCGAGCCCTTGACATGCTGCACGAAGGCGAAGGGACCGGATCCCATGATCTGCGTCTCGGGATAGCGCGGATTCTCCTTGAGCTTGGCGGCACTGTAGACGCAGTTGAAGGGCGAGGCCAAAGCCTCGAGCACGCCTGCCATGGGGTTCTTCAGCTTGAACACCACCGTCGTCGGATCGGGCGCCTCGACCACCAGATCGGCATAATAGGCCTTGCGGATCGACACCACCCCTTGCGGCGGATTGATGATGCGATCGTACGTCGCCTTGATGTCTTCTGATGTCAGCGGCGAGCCGTCGTGGAACTTGACCCCGGTGCGGATCTTGAACGTGTAGGTCATCCGATCAGGCGACACCGTCCAGCTCTCAGCCAGATCCGGGATCACCTTGGGGTATTCCTTGCCGTCGAACTTGACGAGCAGCGAGTAGTGCGGCGCGATCGGATGGACGAGCGCGAAGGTGGTGCTGCCGTGGCAATCGTAGTTCGGCGGCTCGGCGACCACCCCGAAGTTGAGCGTGCCGCCCTTCTTCGGCGTCTGCGCGCCCGCAATCCCCGCACCCACGAGCAACGCGGCGGTGCTCGCAATCACCGTTCGCAAGACAGTCCTCAGCATCATTACCTCCCTTCAGTTTCTACTTCCCAGTCCAACTCGATCAGTTGCTCAAGCATGGATGCAGGCTACGGGATGGCCGGGTCCGAGCTCGCGCAAAGGCGGCACGGCCTTCTTGCAGTCTTCGGTCGCCAGCGGACAGCGGGGATGGAAGACGCAGCCGGATGGGGGATTGAGCGGGCTCGGCAGCTCGCCCTTGATGATGGTGCGCGGCCGCGTGCGCTCGATCACCGGATCGGGGATCGGTGCTGCCGCCAGCAGGGCCTTGGTGTAGGGGTGCTTCGGGTTGGCAAACAGCTCGTCGGAGGGCGCGTACTCGACGATGCGGCCGAGATACATGACCGCCACCTTGGTCGAGATGTGGCGCACCACGGCAAGGTCGTGCGCGATGAAGAGGTAAGTCAGCCCCAGCTTGTGCTGCAAATCCTCGAGCAGGTTGATGACCTGGCCCTGAATCGAGACGTCGAGCGCCGATACGGCCTCATCGCAGATGATGACGCGCGGATTGACCGAGAGAGCCCGGGCGATGCCGACGCGCTGGCGCTGCCCACCCGACAGCTCATGCGGATAGCGCAACGCCATATAGGGATACAGCCCTACGAGCTGCAGCAGCTCAGCGACACGGCCCGCGATCTGCGGCTTGGGCAGAATGTCGTGCACGCGCATCGGCTCGGCGATGATCTGCCCGACGGTCATGCGCGGATTGAGCGACGAATAGGGGTCCTGGAAGATGACCTGCATCTTCTTGCGCACGGCGACCATCTCGCCGCGTTTCAGGTGAGCAATATCGATGCCCTCGAAGCGGATCTCGCCGGCCGTCGGGTCGTCGAGACGCAAGACCAGCCGGCCGAGCGTCGACTTCCCGCAGCCCGACTCGCCGACGAGGCCCAGCGTCTCGCCGCGCTTGACGTCGAGCGTAACGTCGTTGACCGCGCGCACGTGCCTGGTCTTGCTGAACATGCCGCCCCGTACGGGGAAGAACTTACTCACACCCTTGATGTCGAGAATAGGGGCCGCACCACCGTTGGCGCCGACCTTGACCGCCGTCTCGGCGTCCTGCCCGGCCACGTCGAGCATCTCCATCTCATGCTTGCGGAAGCAGGCGGCAAGATGCTCGGGCTCTGCCGGCTCCAGAGGCGGGACCTCCTGGCACCGATCGATGGCGAAACGACAGCGAGGGCGGAAGCGGCAACCGGACGGCGGAGCCAGCAGGTTCGGCGGCGCACCTTCGATAGTGGCAAGCTTGGCACTGCGTCCACGGTCGAGCCTCGGGACAGCCGAAAGAAGCCCGCGGGCATAAGGGTGAAAGGCGTGGCCGAACACCTTCTCGGCCGTGCCGCTTTCGACCAGGCGCGCGGCATACATGACGTTCACGCGGTCGGCGTAGCGCGCGACGATGCCCAGGTTGTGGGTGATGATGACCACCGCCACGCCGAGGCGCCGCGAGAGATCCTTCATCAGCTCGAGGATCTGTGCCTGGATGGTCACGTCCAGCGCCGTGGTCGGCTCGTCGGCAATCAGGAGCTTGGGGTTGCAGGCGAGACCGATTGCGATCATCACGCGCTGACGCATGCCGCCCGAGAGCTGGTGAGGGTATTGGTCGAGGCGCGTCTCCGGATCAGTGACGCCGACCAGCGTCAGTAGCTCGACGGCCCGGGCCCGCGCAGCCTTCTCGTCCATGTCGAGATGGATTGTCAGCGGCTCCGTGATCTGCAGCCCGATCTTCAAGACCGGGTTGAGCGAGGTCATCGGCTCCTGGAAGATCATCGCAACGTCACGGCCGCGAATCTTGCGCATCTCTTCCTCATCGAGGTTGAGAAGCTCGCGCCCGTCGAACCGGACACTGCCCTGTATGCGAGCCGTGCCGGGCGGAAGAAGGCGCATGACCGCCAGCGCAGAGACCGACTTTCCCGATCCCGATTCTCCGACGATTGCGACCATCTCGCCGGGGTAGACCGAGTAGCTCAGCCCCTCAACCGCCCTGACCGTGCCGTGCGAGGTCACGAACTGAACGGAGAGATTGTCGATTTCCAAGACGGGCCTGGACACGCGGGCACGTACGGCCGCCGTGGCCGCCGGCTGGGTGTATGCCTTGTCACCGAGGCTCGAGACAACCTCGTTATTCACTCGCTCACTCCTCCCCCGCGCCTGTCTTTTTTGCTTCGCAGGCAACGGCCCACAAAACTCGCGCGCCCGGGTCCTTAGCTAGCCTACAAGGGCAAGCCTGGGCAAGGGAATAACAGGAACACATTCCGGGCAGCCTCGACTTTTGGCTTACCAGACAATTGGTTGCCGATTCACCTCCCCTGTACGCGGCTTTTCTGACCGAGGCATGACCCTGGAACGCGATTGCGCTATTGTTCGGGGCGCAGCAGGAAAGGCTTCCTGCCATGTTGCTGGGAGACTTCCGCGGTGCCCGACAGCCTCCTTTACCATGAAGGCAATCGCCGCCTGCAGGACGCTTTCGACAGCCGGCGAATCTCCGACAGGCTGGAGGAGAAGCTGGCCCGCAGAACCTTCACCGCCGACGACAAGTCCTTCATTGAGAGCGCCATCTACTTCTTCCTGGCTACCGCCAACGCCGACGGCCGTCCCGATTGCTCGTTCAAGGGGGGCGCACCCGGCTTCGTGCGCGTGACGGCACCCGACGAGCTGGCCTTTCCCGACTATGACGGCAACGGCATGTTCAAGAGCCTGGGCAATCTCCAGGTCAATCCGAGCGTGGGCCTTCTGTTCATCGACATGCACGTCAGGCCGCGCCGCTTGCGGGTCAACGGCGAGGCAAGCATATCGCGCCAAGATCCGCTGCTGGCCAACACCATCGGCGCGCAACTCATCGTGCGCGTGAAGGCGCGAGCGATCTTCCCGAACTGCCCGCGCTACATTCCCAAGCTGCAGCTCGTGGAGGCATCGGAATACACGCCTCAGCCCGGCCGTGATCCTGCGGAGCCGGCATGGAAGGGCTTCGATGATTTCAAAGGCTACGTACATCCCCGCCAGCCGACTCACAGGGGAAGCCAAGACACGTAGGAGTGGCCGCAGCGTTGAGGAGGCGGACATGGGCCTGAAGGCTGCCGTTGTGCAAAGGCCGCCGGTTCTGCTCGATCTCAAGGCGACAATGGAGAGCGCGCTGGAGAGCCTCGCCGAGGCCGCCGCGCAAGGCGCCAAGCTCGTGGTCTTTCCCGAGGCCTATCTGCCGGGCTACCCGACGTGGATCTGGCGCTTGCGTCCCGGCAACGACATGGCGCTCAGCAGCGAGATTCATGCGCGCTTGCGCGACAACGCTGTCGACATCGATGCCGGCGGCCTGCAGCCCCTGTGCGCGGCGGCACGCGAATACGGCGTGACCCTCGTCTGCGGCATGAGCGAGATTGATGCGCGCTTCAGCGGCACGACGCTCTACAACACGGTCGTGACCATCGGCCCCGACGGCGCAATTCTCAACCGCCACCGCAAGCTGATGCCGACCAATCCCGAACGCATGGTGTGGGGACCGGGCGACGCCACCGGACTCAAGGTCGTCAGCACCCCGGCCGGGCGCGTCGGCACGCTGATCTGCTGGGAGAGCTACATGCCGCTCGCACGCTATGCGCTCTACGCCCAGAACATCGAGATCTACATCGCGCCGACCTGGGATTGCGGCGAGAGCTGGCTTGCCACCATGCGCCACATTGCACGCGAGGGTGGCTGCTGGGTGATCGGGCTGGCCACGGCGATCCAGGGCAAGGACGTGCCCCCTTCCTTCCCGGCTCGTGACGAGCTCTTCAAGCCCGATGACTGGCTATGCGATGGCGACGCCGTCATCGTGGAGCCGTCGGGGCGTATCCTTGCCGGCCCTCTGCATCGCGAGAAGGGCGTCCTGTACGGCGACATCGACCGAACCAAGGCTGCGCGGGCACGCCGTTCGCTCGATGTGACCGGGCACTATGCGCGTCCAGACATCTTCCGCCTGGAAGTAAGGCGTGCGCCGATGCCGCCCGTTGATTTTGCCTAGCTTGGCGGCGTCAATCCTTCGCGCGTTCCACGTACGAGCCGTCCTCGGTCATGATGACGACGCGCGTGCCGGCCGAGATGTGCGGCGGCACCATGATGCGCAGGCCGTTGGAAAGCACGGCCGGCTTATAGGACGACGATGCCGTCTGGCCCTTCACAACCGGGTCCGCCTCGACGACCTCGAACGTGGCGCGCTGCGGCAGCTCGACGGCGATCGGGACGCCCTCGTGCAGACTGATGCTGACCGGCATGTTCTCCTGCAGATAGACGGCCTGGTCGCCGATCACATCCTTTGGCACGGAGATCTGGTCGAAAGTCTCGGGCTCCATGAAGTTGTAGCCCATGTCGTCTTCGTAAAGATAATTGTAGGTCTTATCCTCAAGGTAGGCGCGCTCAACCTGGTCGGTCGTACGGTAGCGCTCAGTGATCTTCACACCGTCCTGGATGCGCCGCATATCGAGGTGGGTGACGGGCGTGCCCTTGCCGGGATGAATATTCTCGGCCTTCAGCACCACGCACAGCTTACCGTCCACCTCCAGCACGTTGCCTTTGCGCACCGAGCTTGCAATAACCTTTACCACCGTCGTCCTCCGCCGCATCTCAAGGGGCTGTCATGAGCCTCATGCGCCGCAGGGCAGCAGGCTCGCCAAATCGGTTTGGCGCTTTCTACAGGCCTTTTTCCGCATCGCCAAGGAGCAACTCGGCTCTTGCAGACGCGCGCCCAGCCAAGCCCCTGGTGGCACCCCGCCAATCATGCCGACCGCCGGCCGTTCCTCCTGGCGCGGAACCGCATCGTGGCGTCATTGCGGGGGTGGTTCGAGAGCGAGGGCTTCATCGAGGTCGAGCCGGCGATCCTGCAGGTGTCGCCCGGCAATGAGACACACCTTCACGCCTTCGCCACCGAGCTCAGCGGGCCGGACGGAGCAAGGAGGCCCGTCTATCTGCACACCTCGCCGGAATTTGCCTGCAAAAAGCTGGTGGCGGCGGGCGAGCGCAGGATCTTCACGTTCGCGCCGGCCTTCCGCAACCGGGAGCGCGGGGCGCTGCACCACCCGGCCTTTACCATGCTCGAATGGTACCGCGCTGAGGAATCCTACGAGACGCTGATGCAGGACTGCGCGCACATACTCTCCATCGCTGCGACGGCAGGGGGCGCGAGCGAGCTGCACTGGCGGGGGCGTGCGGCCGATCCGTTCAAAGCGCCCACGCGCATGACCGTGGCCGAAGCTTTTGCCTGCTTTGCGGGCATCGATCTGCTCGCCACGCTCGCGGATGACGGCAGGCCCAACCGGCATGCGCTGGCCGCATCGGCAGCGGCTGCAGGCATTCGCGTCAGCGAGGACCACACATGGGCCGACATCTTCAGCCTGGTGCTCGTCGAGCGTATCGAGCCCCGGCTCGGCGACGGCACGGCGACCATTCTCACCGAGTACCCCGCGTGCGCCGCGGCCCTGGCACGACGCAAACCATCGGACGCACGCGTGGCCGAGCGTTTCGAGCTCTATGCGTGCGGCGTCGAGCTGTGCAATGCATTCGGCGAGCTGACCGATGCCCAGGAGCAGCGCCGGCGCTTCGAGGCGGAGATGGACGAGAAGCAGCGCATCTACGGCGAGCGCTATCCGGTCGATGAGGATTTCCTCTCGGCGCTGGCGCAGATGCCGCCGGCCAGCGGCGCGGCCCTCGGCCTCGAGCGGCTGGTCATGCTCTGCACGGGCGCCACGGACATCGAGCAGGTGGTGTGGACGCCCCTCGTACAGCCGTAGCGCGGGTGCCCTTGCCGCTGGGCAGGATGTGAACGATCATCGCCGCAAAGACGCCAACGCACGCAGGGGAGGTTTCCATGCCCACCGTCCTGGAGAAGCGACGCACATTCCGCCGCCTGCACGAGAGCGGCTGCTTCGTCATTCCCAATCCCTGGGATGTAGGCACCGCACGCTTCCTGCAGCAGATGGGCTTCAAGACCCTGGCGACGACGAGCGCCGGTTTCGCGTGGTCGCGCGGCCTCGGCGACGGCAGCGTTACGCGTGAGACGATGCTGGCGCATGTCGCCGAAATATCGGCAGCCGTCGACGTGCCGGTCAATGCCGACTTCGAGGGCGGCTACGCCGACGCACCGGAGGACGTGGCCGAAAGCGTGCGCCTGTGCTGCGAGACGGGTGTCGCCGGGTTGTCGATCGAAGACTATACCGGCGACATGGCCAGACCCCTGTATGATCTCGATCTCGCCGTCGCGCGCATCAGGGCTGCGCGAGGCGCGATCGACAGGGCCGGCGGGGAGGTGCTGCTAACGGGACGCAGCGAGGGCTTCATTCGCGGCAGGCCTGACCTGGACGAGGCGATCGCACGGCTCAAGGCCTACGCGGACGCCGGGGCCGACTGCCTATATGCGCCGGGGCTGTCCACGCGCGAGCAGATCGCAGCCGTCGTCAAAGCCGTAGCGCCCAGGCCCGTCAACGTGCTGATGGGAGGCCCGAGCGATCTCACCGTCGCCGACATCGAAGCTCTGGGAGGACGGCGCATCAGCGTCGGCGGGGCGCTGGCGCGGGCGGCGTGGGGCGGCTTCATCCGCACGGCCAAGCTGATCGCCGATGCCGGCAGCTTCAAGGGCTTCGCCGACGCAGCGCCTGGCGCCGAGCTGAACAAGACGTTCAAGTAGGACTACAGCCCGTCGCAGCATGAGGGCTGCACATTCGGAATGAGGGACATCGATGCAAATCACCAAGTACTTTGCCAAGGACCTCTTCAAGGGCAAGACCGTGTTCGTCACGGGCGGCGGCAGCGGCATCAACCTCGGCATCGCCAAGAGTTTCGCCGCCGTCGGCGCCAGCGTCGCGATCTGCGGGCGCACGCAGGAGCGGCTCGACGGCGCCACGAAGGAGCTTGCAGCACTCGGCGCCAAGACGTTCGCCAAGGTGGCGGATGTGCGCCAGATGCCGGCTCTGCAGGCCGCGATTGACGAGACCAAGCAGGTGCTGGGGCCGATCGATGTGCTCGTATGCGGGGCCGCCGGCAACTTCGTTTGCCGGGCCGAGGATCTGAGCCCCAACGGCTTCAGGACCGTGGTCGATATCGACTTGATCGGCTCGTTCCATGCCTCGCGTGCCGCCTTCACCCAGCTCAAGGAGACCCGCGGCACCATCCTCTTCGTCTCGGCCGGCATGGCCTATATGCCCTATGCCTTCCAGTTGCACGTGGGTGCGGCCAAGGCCGGCATCGAGAGCATGATGAAGAACCTGGCGCTCGAATGGGGGCCATACGGCATCCGCTCGTGCTCGATCGTACCGGGACCAATCGAGGGTACGGAGGGCATGAAGCGACTGGCCGATCCCAAAGAGATGCAGGAGCGGTTGCGTCACATTCCCATGCAACGCATGGGCACCGCCGATGAGATCGGCTTTGCGGCCGTGTTCCTCGCCTCGCCGATGGCAGCCTACGTAACCGGCGAGCAGCTTATCGTCGACGGCGGAAGCGGTCTCTCCGGCTCCGCGCTGTTCAATATCGGTGCTGAGAAGATGTTGCGCAGATAGAGCGGGCCGGCACCTGCCGAGGGGGCATGCGCAAGCCTCCGCCGTCGCAAGGCTCGGCCGGCAGCGCTGCGCCTCAGGTATTGCCAGCGGTGTCGTGGGGAGGATGGCGCGTGTCGCCCCGGCGATTTGCGGGGCGGACGTACGTGATCTGCGCCTCAGGCCGACCTGTCTTGATCTTCAGGGCGGCGATGAGCGCGTCTTCGGCATCCACCACGAGATGGTCCGCTTTGCCTTTCAGCTTGAGCCCGACGGTGAATCGCATCGTTAATCAGCCTCTCAACGAGGGACGCAAACATCTGTCCGGCTCAATCTAGCACATTGCCGGCCGGCCGTCGCCGAAACAGGCACAAACGAGCGTCGCCCGGGGATCACCCCCCGCGCCCAACCCCACTCTCGCCCTGGCGTGCAGGGCCCTGCACGCGTCCGTCCTCCCTTGCGGTAAGGCCCTGCCCTCATGCGTCAAAGAACACCGTCTCGCCGTCGCCCTGCAGCTTGATATCGAAGCGCAGGAGCGAGGGGTTCTTCGCATCGGGCTTGGCTATCAGCGTATCGCGCCGGTCGGCCGGAACGAGCGACAGGATCGGATCGCTTGCATTGGCCGGCTCACCCGGGAAATAGATGCGCGTAAACAGGCGCTTCAGCAAACCGCGCGCAAAAATTCCCACGTTGATATGGGGCGCCTGCATGACCCCGTTGGGGCTGACGACCGCACCGGGCTTGACGGTCTCGAAGAAGAAGGCCCCGTCGTCGTCGGTCGGTGCACGGCCGAAGCCGCGGAACGAGTTCGACGCGACAGGGCGTCCATCCGCCGGGTGCGCGTAGCGACCCTGGGAATCGGCCTGCCAGATCTCGATCAGCGCATCCGGCACGACGTTGCCGTCACCGTCGACGAGCCGACCCTCGATGCGGATGTGCGTTCCCGGCATGGCGGCATCGGCCACAACGGGGCCGAATATCTCGCGCACGCCGTAACGACCGGGCGTCAGGCCGATGTGCAGATATGGGCCGACGGTTTGCGATGGAGTGCGTTCCGGCATGGCTCAGTCCTCCGTCGGCGTTGCGTTGCTGCCGCGAAGCACGATGTCATACACAAAGCCCAGCGCCCATTCGGGCTTGGTCGTGTCGAGATCGAACTTGGCGATCATGCGCTCGCGCGCCTTGGGGTCCGGGACCGAGTTGAAGATGGGATCGAAGGGGAACAGTGGGTCGCCCGGGAAGTACATCTGCGTGACGAGTCGGGTCAGGAACGAGGGCCCGAGCAGCGAGAAGTGAATGTGCGCAGGGCGCCACGCGTTGGCATGGTTGCGCCAGGGATAGGCGCCGGGCTTGATGGTGGTGAACTGATAGGTACCGTTCTCGTCCGTGACGCAGCGGCCTGCGCCGGTGAAGTTGGGATCGAGCGGTGCGGGGTGCTGATCGACCTTGTGAATATAGCGGCCGGCGGCGTTGCACTGCCAGATCTCGACCAGCGAGTTCGGCACCGGCCGGCCGCGCTCGTCGAGCAGCCGGCCCTTGACGATGATGCGCTCACCCTGGGGCTCGCCCGCATGCTGCTTGGTGAGATCGGCTTCCTCCGGCCCGACGTCGGAGTGGCCGTAGACCGGCCCGGTGATTTCCGACAGCGTCTGCGGAATCATGATCAGCGGGCGCGAAGGCGCACGCCGCGCGGTGCCCTTGTAGTCGGGAAAGAGATGCGGCGGATCTACCGCGTTGCCCGTGCGCGAATATGCATCTTCCATGGCGTCAGCCTCCTGATCATCGCGTGCCGTGACCGGCCTTTCAACCACCGGGTTTGCCTTGCGCGGTCCCCGGGACAGTCCAACCGGGCCTTGCCCCGCGCCGGCCTCGCCACCCATTCACCTTCCGCCTCGAATGGCAGCCTTCGTGCGCGCCTGCAGATCGCGCAGCACGGACAACTCCTGCGCAGACGGGGGCGGAGTCTCGGCAATCTTTGCGGCGAACTTCACGTCCCACCCCGTATTCTCCACGATCTGCTCGCGCGTCACGCCAGGGTGCATCGCCACCACCGTGAGCTCCCTGGAAACGGGATCTGGCTCCATGACGCACAGATCGGTGATCACACGTGTCGGTCCCTTGGTCTTGACGCCGAGGCGGGCGCGATGGTCGCCGCCCTCACCGTGGCCGAGCGAGGTGACGAAGTCGACCTTGTCGACGAACGAGCGCTTGCCCTGCGCCATGATGATGCAGACCTCGCCGCAGGAAGTGGCGATCTCCGGTGCGCCGCCGCCGCCGGGCAGCCGCACCTTGGGCTTGTCGTAGGGACCTACCACGGTGGTGTTGAGGTTGGCGAAGCGGTCCACTTGGGCACCGCCGAGGAAGCCGACGGTGATGCGCCCGCCCTGCAGCCAGTAGCGGAACATCTCAGGCACCGACACAGTGGTCAGTGCCGTCTCGCACAGCTCGCCGTCGCCGATCGACAGCGGCAGCACGTTGGGCTTGGTGGCGATGGTGCCGCTCTCGTAGATCAGCGTGATGTCCGGGGCGTGCGTCAGGCGCGCGAGGTTGCAGGCGGCGGACGGTGCGCCGATGCCGACGAAGCACACGTCGCTGTTGCCGAGTGCGCGTGCGGCGACGACGGTCATCATCTCGGTTGGCGTGTAGGCGGCTGGCGCGGTCATGGGCACCTCGTCAGGTGAGCGTACGCACGCCCTGCGGCGTGTCGATTGCGGCGGACAGTCGGACGGCGTCGGCGCGGCGGATGGCCGGCTTAGCCGCCAGGCCGATGGCATCGAGCGCGGCGTGGACGGCGTCGGGATCGGGCGTCTCGACCACCAGCTCGCGCAGCGTCAGGCCGAAATCCTGCATGGTCGGTGCGGGCGTGCCGCGCTCACCCCAGTCCATCAGGTGCGGCAGGGCCCCGCCCGCCGGCAGCTCGCCGTCAGGGCGGACGCCGAACGTCCAGCCGCGGTCGCCGCGTGTCAGCCGCATCGGTGCGCCGAAGGTACTGCCGCGCGCACCGATGGTATCGGCTACGCCCGTGCAGCGCGCCACGTAGGCCCTGAGATGGCGGCCTGCATGCCAGTGGCGCTCGACGGCGGCGCGGTCATCGAGCCCGAACCAGCGGCGATGGGCCGGCTGGGGCGCATCGGGGTCGACGGCGATCACCTCGAGGAAGACGCCATCGCCGAGGCGCAGCAGGTGGTTGTGCGTTCCCATCTGCGGGTGGGATCCCCCGCGCGGCGGCTCCACACCCAGCACGTCGCGCACCCACGCCACGCCCGTGGCGAGGTCGGGAGCGATGACGGCCAGGTGGTCAAGCTCGGTCATTTGCGGGCGTAGCGGGTGAAGGCCCCGGGCCCCTTCTGCATGACGTTCGCATCAATCCAGGCAGCGAAGCTGTCGCGGTCGCGGGAGATGGCGTCCCAGGCCTCGTAGAAGGCGTTATCGCGCTTGTAGTAGCCCTGCGTGTAGGAGGGATGGGCGCCGCCGGGAACAGCCGTTATCGCCGTGATGGTCCAATGCGGCAGGATGCAGGCGTTGAATGAGCGCGGGCCCAGATCGTCGACGATCTCCTCGACCGTCACCAGCGCGCGCTTCGAGGACAGCACCGCCTCCTTCTGCACGCCGACGATGCCTTCGAGCAGCACGTTGCCGGCGCGGTCAGCCTTCTGCGCGTGTATGACGGCGCTGTCGAGCCGTACCGCCGGCACAGTTGCCAGCACCTCGCCCGTATAGGGGCATGTGACCGACTTGATGTTGGGGTTGACGCGTGCAAGCTCGGCACCGCGATAGCCGCGGAAGACGGCGAAGGGCAGTCCCGCCGCGCCGGCCTCGTAGGCGTTGGCCATGGCGGCGTGGCTGTGCTCCTCGATCTCGAGTGGCCGCGGCCAGCCGCGCTCGTAGGCGTCACGGAAGCGGTGCAGGGAGCCGACGCCCGGATTGCCGCCCCAGGAGAATACCATCTTCTTCGCAGCACCCATGCCGATGAGCTGGTCGTAGAGGATGTCCGGCGTCATGCGCACGAGGGTGAGATCCTTGCGCGACTGGCGGATGGTCTCATGGCCGGCGGCGTAGGGGATGAGGTGGGTGAAGCCTTCGAAGGCGGTCGTGTCGCCGTCGCGAACGACTTCCTCGACGGCAGCGGACAGGGGAAGAAACCTAGCCATAAGCGCTATGGATTCCAGGATAGTTTGGACTGCCGACGATTGTTAGGGCCGCCCGGGGGGCAAATGCAAGTTCGCAATCACGGGTCGGTCAGCGGACTGGCGGGACGATGGCATAACCGAGGACAAGAGGAGGCTGCTTTCCGGGGCGCGGCCAGGCAAATTTTTCCTCGCCCATGCGGCTTGACGCAACAATCGGTACAAGGGAAGCGGGGATGCGCTTGGAGCGGACATCCCAGACCACCAGCATGCCCTCGGCGGCCATGCGGTCAGGGGTGATCCACGGTGAAAGCGACGTCTCGCCCCGCGACAGGATGGACGGGCGGTCTTTTGCCGTGAGACCGACGAGGGCGGCTATCCAGTCGTCGCCAGCAACGATGCGCAGCGGCCGGCCGGTCTCGCGGGCCCAGACTTTGACGATGCGATCGGAGATTTCCGCCTGCGGCCACTGCACGCGGGTCGCCATGCTCGAGAAGCGGGGACCGAGGCCGATGACGAGGCCGTAGCCTATCGGCACCACGGTCAGCGCCACAACCGCACAAGCAGCAATGCGCCTGAGGCCGCGAGCGTCTATGCGGCCGGGCACCAGGGCCAGCGCCAGCAGGCCAATGAGATTGAACATCGAGCTGCCCCAGGCCGATTTCAGGCCGGTGCGGCTGATGACAGCGCCGACTATGGCAAGCACAAGCGGCCCGGCCGTGAACAGAAGCAGACAACGGCGGGCCCGCGCGTCAACCTGCTGCTCCGGCGCTGCCTGGGGAATCGGCGCGCCGCGCCGGAAGAGACCGGCAACAGCAAGCATGACCAGCATCCCCGCAATGTTCAGCAGCAAATTGAGGAGGAATCCGAAAACGCCGCCGGTACTGTCTTGCACCGTACGGTGGGCGGCATACTTGAGGGGCGCGAAATCGTGCGTGACGAGCCAAAGCATGAGAGGCGCGATCAGCACCGCGAATACCGCAAGCCCGAGCCAGGGCCCCGGCGTCATCAGAGCCTGGCGTGCGCGGGCATCGAGGACGATCCACGCGGCGGCAGTCGCCAGCAGCAGCGCCGTGGTGAATTTGGCATACATGCCACCGGCGGCAGCGGCACCCGCGATCGCCCACCACAGGATCGAGCGCCGCTCCACGGCGCGCCACAGCGCGAAGGGTAGGGCCGCCCAGAACGGGGTCTCGGCGACGT
This sequence comes from Hyphomicrobiaceae bacterium, assembly GCA_008933705.1. GTDB lineage: Bacteria > Pseudomonadota > Alphaproteobacteria > Rhizobiales > Hyphomicrobiaceae > AWTP1-13. The sequence goes on along the minus strand of WBUN01000008.1, from coordinate 36,965 downwards.
TGTGATTGAACTCGGGCGTGGGCCAAGCGTAGTAGGCGATGCCCGTGAGCAGGAGGGTGCCGGCGGCCGCGCGCTCGGAGCCCATCATGTCGCGCCCAAGCAGAAACACCAGCAGAAATGTAGCGGCGACGAAGAACTGCGAGGCAAGATAGGCCGGCCATCCGTACGCACCGGTGAGGAGATAGCTCGCCTCCAGCACCCAGCTCGGCAGCGCGGGGTGCTTGAAGGTCGCGACCTGCCACTCGCGGCCCCACATGTAGCTCTCGATGACATCGAGCGGCGGGGCGGTATGGCTGAGTGCCGGGGCCAGAGTCCAGACGACGATCTGGCCAAGCACGAGCAGGGCAACCAACGTCGCGGGGTCTTGCAGGGAGCGGCTGCCGCGGGACATGGGTGCGCTAAGCCGCCGGAAATGTGAACTGCGGCGGCAGATCGCGCAGGCGCGGATGCTGGCGATCCTTTGCAGACAGGACGGCCTCTGCGGCACCGACAGGCCAGGCGATGGCAAGATCGGGATCATCGAAGGCAATGCCGCGGTCACAGTCCGTAGCGTAGAAATCGGTGACTTTGTAGATCACCTCGGTGTCGGGCTCGATCGTGCAGAAGCCGTGCGCAAAGCCCACCGGAACCCAGAGCTGCGACCAGTTGTCGGCCGAAAGGACGGCCGAGACATGCCGGCCGAAAGTCGGTGAGCCCTGCCGTATGTCGACGGCAACGTCGAAGATCGCTCCGCGGATAACGCGCACCAGCTTTCCCTGAGCGCGCGGCGGCACCTGGAAGTGCAATCCGCGTACGACGCCTCTTCTGTGCGAGAGAGAGTGATTGTCCTGCACGAAATCGACTGCGATGCCAGCGCCGGCCAGCATTTCGCGGCTGTAGGTCTCCGAAAAGAAGCCGCGCTCGTCCCTGAAGATCTGGGGCGTGATGAGCTTCACGTCCGGTATGGCCAGTGATTGTACGTCGGTCGGCATGCGCAAGGTCCCAATTGGCCGCACTTCTCGCAGAACGGTCCGCAGAGCGCAATGTGCCCCTCGCGCTATGGATACCGCGGCAAGCCGCGGGCAGACAGCAGCTCACCCGCAGGCTATAGAGCCGCCACTGCAAACTCGTTCGTCCTTACGCCATGGCCGCCGCACCGCCCCTCCTCCAGCTCAGCGATATTGCGCTTACATTCGGCGGCGAGCCCCTGCTCGAGGGCGTGGAGCTCAGTGTCTCGGCCAGAGAGCGCGTGTGCCTGGTCGGGCGCAATGGCTCAGGCAAGTCGACGCTGCTCAAGATCGCGGCAGGCTTGATCGAACCGGATCATGGCGGGCGGTTCGTGCAGCCGGGCGCGGTGATCCGCTACCTGCCGCAGGAGCCGGATCTCTCCGGCTACGCGACGACGCTGGCGTATGTTGAGGCTGGCCTTGGCCCAACCAACGATCCGCATCAGGCCCGCTATCTGCTGGAACAGCTCGGCCTCACCGGGCATGAGGACCCCGCAGCCCTGTCGGGTGGAGAGGTGCGGCGCGCCGCCCTCGCCCACGTGCTTGCGCCATCGCCCGACATCCTGCTGCTCGACGAGCCGACCAACCACCTCGATCTGCCGGCCATCGAATGGCTCGAGCGCACGCTCGCCGAGCAGAAGGGCGCATTGGTGCTGATCAGCCACGACCGGCGCTTTCTGGAGAACCTGTCGCGCACCACGGTGTGGCTCGATCGCGGCAAGGCCCGGCGGGTGGAGCTTGGCTTCGGTGCCTTCGAGGCTTGGCGCGATGAGCGACTCGAGGAGGAAGAGGTCGCTCAGCACAAGCTCGACCGCAAAATCATGCGCGAGGAGCACTGGCTGCGCTACGGCGTCACCGCACGCCGCAAGCGCAACATCCGCCGCGTGGCGCATCTGCGGGCGCTGAGGCAGGCGCGGCGGGAGTATCGCAGGGCGGCCGGCAAGGCCGTCGTCAGTGCGGGCGAGGCGGAGGCGTCGGGCGCGCTCGTCATCGAGGCCAAGGGCATAGGCAAGGCCTTCGGTGCCCGCAAGATCGTGGAGGATTTCTCCACCCGCATCATGCGCGGCGACCGCATCGGCATCGTCGGCCCAAACGGCAGCGGCAAGACCACGCTCGTCGGCCTGCTCACCGGCGCACTCGCTCCCGACAAGGGTGAGGTACGGCTCGGCGCCAACCTGCAGATGGCAGCGCTCGAGCAGGGCCGCGAAAGCCTCAACCCCGAGTGGACGCTGAGCGAGGCGCTGACCGGCGGCCGCGGCGACACGGTGACGGTCGGTGGCGAAAGAAAGCACGTGGTCGGCTACATGCGTGATTTTCTCTTCTCGCCGCAGCAGGCGCGCTCGCCCCTGCGCGTGCTTTCCGGCGGCGAGCGGGGGCGGCTGATGCTGGCGCGGGCGCTGGCCAAGGCCTCCAACCTGCTGGTGCTCGATGAGCCGACCAACGATCTCGATCTGGAGATGCTCGACGTTCTGGAGGAGATGCTCGGCAATTACGCCGGCACGGTCATCCTCATCAGCCACGATCGCGATTTCCTCGACCGGGTCGTCAACGCGGTACTGGTGCCGGAGGGAGACGGCCGATGGGTGGAATATGCGGGCGGCTACGGCGACATGCTGGCCCAGCGCGGCGCCGATCTTGCGGGGCGGCGGGCCTCGAAGGAGAAAGCCGTGCCGATGCCAGGCGCCACCAAGGCCGACAGGCCCTTGCCGGAGCCCGCTCCCGCCAAGCGGCGACTCAAGTTTCACGAGAAACACGCTCTGGAGACCCTGCCCAAGCAAATGGCCGCGCTGCACGCGCGTATCCGCAGCCTGCAGGAAAAGCTTGCTGACCCGAGCCTGTACGCCCGCGACCGTAAGGCTTTCACGGAGGCGACCGAGGCCTTGGGCGCGGTCCAGGCGGAGCTGGTCGCGGCGGAGGAGAAGTGGCTGGAACTCGAGATCCTGCGCGAGGAGATCGAGGGTGGGCAGTTGTGACCAGAGGTCGGGCCTTCGGCTCTTCCTGCGGGAGAGACCCTGAATCGGGGAAGCTATCCCTCATCTCCTCCCAACCAGGCGAGCGCGCCCTTGCCGGCCGCGGCGCCGGTGGCGAAGCAAGCCTGCAGCAGGTAGCCGCCGGTCGGCGCCTCCCAATCAAGCATCTCGCCGGCGACGAAGACACCGGGCCGGCGGCGCAGCATGAGATGCGCGTCGATCTCGTCGAAAGAGATGCCGCCGGCGGTGGAGATGGCGCGGGCCATCGGAGCGGCGCCTGTGAGGCGCACGGGCAGCCCCTTGATAAGGCGTGCAAGATCGGCAGGCGTCAGATCCGAGGGGCGCCGGGAGGAGGCGAGCGCGGCCTCCTGCACCAAGCCGATCGCTGCGGGAGAGAGACTGGCGGCCTTGCGCAGGAAGGTGGAAAGCGATTGCCTGGCGCGCGGCGCGGCAAGACGCTTTTCAAGGTCGGGACGCGGGAGGTCGGGTCGCAGGTCAATCAGGAGCGTCGCGGCACCGTCAGCGGCGATCGCCTCGCGCAGCGGCGCGGACAAGGCATAGACCGCCCCGCCCTCAAGCCCTGTGCCTGTGATGACGGCCTCGCCGCGCACCTTGTGACTGCCGAAAGCAAGCTCCAGCCGTTTCAGCGGCTGGCCGGCGAAGCGCTCGCGAAAGACTTCCGACCACGACGCGAGGAAGCCGCAGTTGGCCGGCCGAAGCGTCGCCACCGCAATGCCTGCGCCGCTCATCTGCTCGACCCAGGCCCCATCTGAGCCGAGGTGCGGCCAGCTTGCGCCGCCGAGCGCAAGGACCACGGCGTCGGCTTCGACGATCACGTCGCCTGCAGGCGTGGCGAAGAGCAGCTGGCCACGGCCGTCCCAGCCAATCCAGCGATGACGGAGCTTGAATGCGACGCCGGAGGCAACAAGTCGCCGCAGCCAGGCGCGCAACAGCGGCGATGCTTTCATGGCTTTGGGAAAGACGCGGCCGCTGGAGCCGACGAAAGTCGGCTGGCCGAGCTCTTCGCACCAGGCGCGCAGAGCCGACGGTGGAAAGGCCTCGATCGCCTCGCGCAGGCGCGGCTCGGCGGCGCCGTAGCGGGCAAGCAGGCGCGCAAGATCCTCGCTGTGGGTCAGATTGAGCCCGCCGCGCCCGGCGAGCAGGAACTTGCGACCGACGGAGGCCTTGCGCTCATACACGGTGACCGGTGCTCCGCTGCGAGCGAGAACCTCGGCCGCCATCAAGCCGGCGGGGCCGCCGCCGATCACGGCGGCTTTGGGCGAAGAACGGTGAGGCACGGCCTAGCAGCTCCCGGGAAGGATCTCGCGCAGTGGCACGTGTCTCGCGGCGATGCAAGCCTCAGTCGAAAGCGGACCGGGCCTATCCAACACAACTGCCGGCTCACCGACAAATTCGCCGATGTCTGCTGCAGGAGCCGGGAGCGAACTTCGGAACCGGGACTAGCGAATGCCGAACGGTGCCAGTGAGCGCTGCACGCTCCGCAAAAAGGAGCGCACGAACTTGGGCGGCTTGGACTGCACGCGATTCGCTGAGCGGCGATGACGGCGCCGATAGACTCCCTCGGGAGGAACAGGCCCGCCATGGTCGCGGGCGCTGTCGCGCTCGGCACTGCGACGCTGGCGGTCGGCGCGCTGGGCCGGCTCTGACGGAGCCTGCGCCTCGGGCTGTGCCGAGGCAGCGGTCGGACGGTTGCGATTGTCAGGAACCGGCGGCAGCTCTGCCCTGGTCGGAGGCGTCAGCGCAGCGTTGCCCCTGATCGGCGGCGCAGTCGGAGCCGGCGCCAGGGCCGCAGCGGTCGGCGCCCAGCGGGTGATCGCGGGCTCGGCCTTCTCGACAGCAGGTGGTGCAGTCCGCGGCGTTTCCGCGGCAGACGGCTCAACCGGCGCCTTCCGGCCGGCCTCGGCGAGGGTCGCACTCGGCGTGCACCGACCGTCCCTCGCGGCGACCTGGCCTGCAGGGCAAGACGGGCCGCACACAGTGTCTTTCTGCCCCTGCACAAGGCTGAGGAGAATATAGTCGGGGGCATCAATGGGCAGCTTGGCGTTGACCCGATCCGTGAAGGTCTTCATGGCCATGCGGGTCGATGTGGTCCACACACCGTTGATCTCGCCGTCATAGCAACCGACGCGCTGCAGCTCGCGCTGCAGCTCTCGGGCAAGCGACGCACGATTGGCAGGCGTAGCTGTCGCCGGCTGGGGCCGCACTGCCGGCACGGGCGCAGGAGGCTCGACCTGGCGCTGCGGCACGGTGACGACAATGGGAGCGGAAGAGGTGCCGTCGGAGGGCTGAAGCGTCAGGGACACGGCATAGATGGCTATGCCGGCGCCTGCCAGAACGAGGAGGTCGACGAAAGCTCGGGTCATGTTCGGCCCCTGCTGCGATTTGCGCAGCACCAGTCCCGTGCCTAGCAATAAGGACAGTTTGGGCCAAAGGAAGGCCATTCCGCGGCAATGCGCAATTTGATTGCAGCGTCGGGCGCCGGGACGCCAGCGTTCCCGCGGACCTGCTCAGGCCACGCTCAAGCTACAAGATCTCGATTCAGCACCTGGCGAAACCTGTCCGCGACGCGGCTGAACCCCTGATTGAAGGGGTGAATCTCGTCGTACCATTGCCCGGCCCCGCCTACGGCACCGCGGCAGTCGATATAGCTGATCCGTTTCGCGAACTCGGTCTCGGAAGCAAGGCTCTTCAGCACGTCGTTGAAGGCATCGCCCAGGATCCGGGTAATGTCGGCGCGCAACGTCTCGGGGATCTCCTTTTCCTCCATGACGGGCCACAGGTACTGCCCACCGAAGCGCGGGATCGCCCAGTCGTAACCGTGGCAGAAGATCTTGATGCCGCTGATGCCCTGCGTGATTGCCCGGAAGATGGCCGCGTAGTCCGCAGCAATGCCGCGCATTACCTCATCCAGGCGGTGCGCGATGACATACTGGCTGGCACTGGTGAAGGAGGCGTCGTAGCCGCGAAGCACGCGGGCGAAGACATCGCGTTCCAGGAAATCGTTGCCGCCGCCGCTGAGCATGAGCCCGTGTGATCGCTCCGCCCTGAGCACATCGATGATCTGTGTTGTGCCGCGCCGGATGTTGAAGAGCGTATCGCCGGCCGCACTCATGTCGCAGATGGCGTAGTCGTCGAACAGATCGTCGATGATGTCCTCGAGCACGATCGGGTACTGAAACCACGAATCGCCCTCCGAGACGAGGCGCAGGCCGGTCCAGCCGCCGGCAATCTTCTCGCGGTAGGCGCGCTGACGCTGCTGAGTGAACAAATCCCCGAGCGAGAGCGAGCCGACGATCATCTCGTCTTCGGCGTTGAGACGCGCGCTTGCCTCTTCCTTGAGGCGAAAGCGCGGACTGAACGGCCTCGACTTGGTGGGGTCGAGCTCGAAATGCGCGGCCAGATCGCTCTTGGACGCATCGGCGCTGGCAAGCCGCCGTGCAACCCTGAGGTTCTCCAAATTGTCAGACATGACGGTGCCCTCGCGACTAGCTGCTCCTCACGAAAGGACAGGGGCCCTCAAAGAGAGGCAATGCAAGCAGATCCGTGCGCCGAAAGTGCGTGCTCAACCGTGTCCGAGCGTAGGCGAATTTGTGGCTGCGTCAAACGTAGCCGCACATCCAGTTGGGGAGAACGCGGAAGCCCTCCCAGGCCGGCACGGATGGAGCGAGCAGCCAGGCCCCTCGAGAAGACCACTAACGGCGGGGCCATGTGACGGTGAGCATCGGCGTTGCCTCTGGGCTGCCGACCGAGGCGACAAGCGCCACCGGCTTGATCGGAACGGCTGATGCGGGGCTCTACGATGCCAAGCGCCGCGGCCGCAACAGGGCGGCAGCGCATTCACCGGTGGAGATGCGGGTAGCGAGCTGACAGACCGACGCCGCTTTGCCGACCGCAAGCCGCCGTCAGGCCAACGCCCTCACGATGCCGCGCAGGCTGAGGATGACGACAACGGAGCCCACCAGAAGCATGAGCACCCGGTCCGGGATGTGCTTGGTTGCGAGTGCTGCAAGGGGGGCCGCAATTATGCCGCCGAGCACAAGCCCTGCAATGATCGGCCACAGCGTCAGGCCGATGGTGAAGACAAAGGTGACCGAGATCGTCGCGGTCACGAAGAACTCGGCGAGGTTGACGGAGCCGATCGCATAGCGCGGCTGAGTGCCCTGCCCGAGCAGGGTGGACGTGACGATTGGACCCCAACCACCGCCGCCGATTGAATCGAGGAAGCCGCCGACAAGAGCCAACGGGGCAACAGCCCGGGGCGGCGGTGAGGCCCGGGGCGCGGTCTCCACCGCCTTCCACAGGATGAAGCCCCCGAGCACCAGCAGGTAGGCGCTCACATAGGGACGCACCGCCTCGCCCGGCAGGTTTGTCAGAATGTAGGCACCCACTGCGCCGCCGGCCATGCCCGGCAGGGCCAGCCGCCAGATCAGGCCGCGGTCGACGTTGCCGAACCGCCAATGGGCGACCCCAGAAGCGCCGGTGGTGAACGTCTCCGCAGCGTGCACGCAGGCACTCGCTGTCGCCGGCGGTACCCCGAGGCTGAGCAGCACGGATGTCGAGGTGACGCCGTAGGCCATGCCGATGGCACCGTCGATGATCTGGGCGGCAAACCCGACGGCGACGAACAGGAGGAAGTCGTCCCACATTGGTCAGCCGCCGCTGCGCCTGAGCCATGGACGCGTGCCCGCTGGGGGCTCATGGGCCACGGCGGGCTGGTAATGGAGTTTGACCTCAGGGATGCGACCCTCGAGGAGGGCACGGCGGGTAGGAGCGTGCACGACCTCGAACGTGTCGAAGCCGACACGGCGCATGAGCGGGATCTGGTCGGTGAGCACGTTGCCGACGGCCCGGAGTTCACCCGCGTAGCCGTGCTTCTGGCGCAGCAGCGTCGCCGCGGAGAATGCACGGCCGTCGTTGAACTTGGGGAAGCTCAACGCGATGAGCGCAAAACGCGGGAGATCCGCAGACAGGTCGTCGATGCCCTCGCCGGGCTCAAGGCGCAGGGCGATCGGCGTATTGCGGCCATCGAGCGCATCGCGCTCGGCCAGCCAGCGCTTCTTCGACAGCACCACGGGCCTTTCTGTCAGAGCCTCTCCATCCGCGGCGCGCACCCACACATCGCCGTGGAAGGCGCCGTCCCGCCAGATGAGGCCTTCGGCGTCGCTCGCACCAGAGGCATCGCTCGCGGCAACCTGAGGACCGGCCATGATCTGTACTGTGGCCTCAGCATCAAGCAGCGACATAGAGCGCCTCCTTGAACGGTGCCGGGCCGAGGCGGCCATAGGCGGCGAGGAAAGGCTCTCCGGGGTCCGTGCGAAGTCTCAGATACGTGTCGACCACCTTCTCGACAGCATCAACGATACCTTCGGGACCGAAACCCGGACCGGTAATGGCGGCAAGCGAGGCATCTTCGCTGCCCGAGCCACCCAGCAGAAGCTGATAGTGCTCCTCGCCGCGCTTTTCGACCCCGAGAATGCCGATGTGGCCGACATGGTGATGGCCGCAGGCATTGATACAACCCGAGATCTTGATCTTCAAATCGCCGATCTCGTCCTGGCGCGGGGCGAGCCGCTCCGAGATGCGCTGCGAGATGGGGATCGACCGGGCGTTTGCAAGCGCGCAGTAGTCGAGTCCGGGGCAGGCGATGATATCGGTGGCAAGACCGGCGTTGCCTTCGGCGAGACCGGCAGCCTTCAGCGCTGCGTAGACCGCATGCAGATCCTCGATGCGCACATGCGGCAGAACCAGATTCTGCTCGTGTGAGACGCGTACCTCGTCGAACGAGTGGCGTTCGGCCAGATCGGCGACCACGTCCATCTGCGCAGCCGAGGCGTCGCCCGGGATGCCGCCGACAGGCTTCAGCGAGATTGTGACGACGGCGTAGCCCGGCTGCTTGTGGGTATGCGTGTTGCGCGCCGCCCAGCGCTCGAAGGCGCGATCCGGCAAACGCAGCTCTGCCCTGGCCGGACGCGGATCGAAGGCAGGCGGTGCGAAATAGGCGTCGATGCGGCCGATCTCCTCGGCGGGCAACTTGAGCGCACCGTCGCGGATGCGCCGCCATTCCGCCTCGACCTCCGCCGCAAAGGGCTCAGCGCCGACCTCGTGCACCAGAATCTTTATGCGCGCCTTGTACTTGTTGTCACGCCGGCCGTGCAGATTGTAGACCCGCAGCACAGCCTCCAGATAGCTCAGGAGATCGGCCTCAGGCAGGTCGTCGCGGATCTTCTTGGCGAGCAGCGGCGTGCGGCCCTGGCCGCCGCCCACCCACACGGCAAAGCCTAGTCCGCCGCCGGCGATGCGCTTCAGGTGCAACCCGATGTCATGCACCTGGATGGCGGCACGGTCGTGCTCGGCTGCCGTCACGGCAACCTTGAACTTGCGCGGCAGGAAGCTGAACTCGGGATGCAGCGAGGACCACTGCCGGATGATCTCGGCGTAGGGGCGCGGGTCGGCGACCTCGTCGGCCGTGGCGCCGGCGAAATGATCGGCCGTGACATTGCGGATGCAGTTGCCGGAGGTCTGGATGGCGTGCATCTCAATCTCAGCCAGCTCCGCGAGGATGTCGGGAATATCCTCAAGCCTCGGCCAGTTGAACTGCAGATTCTGCCGCGTGGTGAAGTGGCCATAGCCCTTGTCGTACGTTCGGGCGATGTGGGCGAGCTTGCGCATCTGCCGCGACGACAGCGTCCCGTAAGGCACGGCGATGCGCAGCATGTAGGCATGCAGCTGCAGATAAACCCCGTTCATGAGCCGGAGCGGGCGGAACTCGTCCTCGGTCAACTCGCCGGCGAGGCGGCGGTGGACCTGGTCGCGGAACTGCGCGACGCGCTGGCGCACGAACTCCGCGTCGAATTCATCGTAGCGGTACATGGATGCGCCTCAGGCTGCCTCTGCTTGGGCAACCGATTGGGGGCGTGCGTCGACCAGCTCAGGAGGGGCCACGCTCGCCTCGCCTTGGTGGTGAGCCTGTCGAACCACGGGAACGGTTGGTGTGTAGCCCGGCACATATGCGAGGATACTGGGCCCCGCCACGCGCACACGCTCGCGGAAGCGGACCGGAACGAAGCTGCCTCCGATCTCCTGCATCTCAATGAGATAGGGCTCGACCACCAGGTTGCGTGCGGCGTCGTGGGCGCCGCGGTCCTGCAGCGCGCGCATCTCGTCGGGCGAGCGGGCGATGGCGGCGCCGCGCACCTGCTCGACCCAGACACCATCGTAGTCGAGGAAGACGACCGCGCCGTCGCCAAGGCGATTGGCCGTCAGAACTGAAGTGCTCGATGCAGCCTTGCTCATGACAACACCTCCGCAGTCTGTCTTGAAGCCTCGGCGCGCGCGCCTTGGCGCTGACGCCGGTAGTGCGTGACGGTCTCGGGACGGGCCAGACCCGCGTCGAGCCAGTCGAGGCCGACGAAGATCACCGCGGGGCCGGCGATGGCGAAGTGCACAGCGCAATCCGACAGATCATGCAGCGTCGTGGCAATCGCGCGCTCGTCCTCGCGCGTGCCATTCTCGACAATGACGACTGGTGTGTCGCCGGCGGCGCCGGCAGCAAGCAGATTACGCCGCAGCAGCGGCGCGTTGCCGACCCCCATGTAGACGGCGAAGGCACTGCCGCGCGCAGCAAGCGCCGGCCAATCGAGATCGGGCTCGCCATCGGCGGTGGCGCCTGTAACGACGGAGAATTGACGTACCCGCTCGCGCAGCGTCACGGGCAGGCCGATGCGGGCGGCGCACGCATGCGCCGCGGTGACGCCTGGAACGACCTCGACAGGAATGCCGGCCGCCTGCAGGGCCGCCATCTCCTCGGCGGCACGCCCGAAGATGAAGGGATCGCCGCCCTTGAGACGCGCAACGACCTTGCCGGCAGACGCCTCCCGCACCAGGATGCGATTGATCTCGGCCTGCGAAATGGAGACACCGCGCGGGGTCTTGCCGACCTCGATGCGCTCGGCATCGCGGCGGGCGTACTCGAGAATCCTGGGATCGACCAGGCGATCGACAACCAGGACGTCGGCCTCCTGCAGGCGCTGCAGTGCTTTGAGCGTGAGCAGGTCGGGATCACCAGGGCCGCAGCCGATCAGCGCGACACGGCCTTCGCGCGGTGAGGCTCCCTGCAGCTCCGCTTGGACGATGCGGCTGGCTTCGGCCTCCGAGCCGGCCAGGACAGCGCGGCGGAACGGCCCCTGCAGCAGACGCTCCCAGAAGCGCCGGCGGGCGCGGGGATCGGCAAGGCGCGCGGCGACCAGCGAGCGCAGGGCCTGCGCGCGACGCGCGAGAACGCCCAGATTGGCCGGCAGCCAGGCCTCAAGCTTCGACTTGATCTCGCGCGCCAACACGGGAGCGCTGCCTTCCGTGCCGATGGCGACTGTGACGGGATCTCGGTCGACGATCGCCGGTGTGATGAAGGTGGAGAGCTCCGGCGCGTCCACGACATTGACCGGGATGCCGCGCCGGCGCGCGGCGCTCGACACGAGTGCATCGAGCACACGATCACCGGTTGCGGCATAGACGAGGCGCTGGCCTTCGACGTCTCTGGCTTCGAAGGGGCGGCGGATGATCCAGAGGCTGCCATGCTCGCCAAGGCCGCCGATCTCGTGCGTCACTGTCTGGGCGACGACGGTTATGCTGGCGCCGGTCTTGCGCAGCAGGCGGATCTTCTGCGCTGCCTGTTCGCCGCCACCGACAACGAGAACGTCGGCCCGCTGCAGATCGGCGAAGATCGGAAAGTACTTCATGGGTGTCAGGCTCCGGGGAGTGTCAGCTCAAGACCGTCGAGGTGCTCGTCCCAGATGATCTGGCAGCTCAGCCGCGAGGTCGGGGCGACGCTCGGCACGGAGTCGAGCATCGCCTCCTCATCATCGCGGGCGGGATGGAGGCGGTCGGCCCAGTCGGGCGCCACGTGCACATGGCAGGTCGCACACGCGCAGGCTCCACCGCACAGGGCATCGATAGGGAGGCCGTGGTCGCGGATCAGTTCCATGACGCGCCAGCCCGCCACGGCCTCGAGGAGGTGGGTATTGCCGTCCGGATCGCTGACCTTGATGAAGCCCATTCTCGTTTCTCGTGCTCATGAAAAGCTGTCCGCTGCGGTTCCGATCGGCCGTGCAGGCGTCGACCGGAAGAATCGCGCGGGCGCCCCAAGGAAATAGAATATTCTTCTCGCATCCAGCAAGAGACGCGCTGAAATAAGCAAAGACTCCCCTAATTACTCGCCAAGAATGGTATGATTTTTCTTGCGCGTGCCGCCCATAGCATGGCAACGCGGCACCCGCCGGGCGGCGAGCAAGGGCTACCTGCCGGAACTGTGCGGAGAGGCTCAGGAGGCCACGACTTCTTCGGCCGGCTGCTTCTGATCGGGCTCGGTGAAGCCGCCTTCGGCTACAAGGCGCGCGAACAGACCCCTTTTGGCGACGAGTTCGCGGAAACTGCCGCGTTCGACGATGCGGCCGCCATCCAACACCAGGATGGTGTCCGCGTCAGCGACGGTGGAAAGGCGGTGGGCGATGATGAACGTTGTGCGACCGCGCCTCAGGCGGTCAAGCGCGCGCTTGATCTTGCCTTCGGTCTCAACGTCGAGGGCACTGGTGGCCTCGTCGAGGATAAGGATCGGCGCGTCCTTGAGAATGGCACGCGCAATGGCGATACGCTGGCGTTCACCGCCCGACAGCGAAGCGCCGCGCTCGCCTATGACGAATTGATAGCCGTCCGGCTTGCGGGAGATGAAGCCGTGCGCCTCGGCGAGCCTGGCGGCGCGCTCCACTTCCTCGTCGGAGGCTTCCGGCCGGCCGATGCGGATATTCTCGGCGATGGTGCGGTTGAACAAGCCCGCATCCTGAAAGACCACGGCGATGTGGTGGCGCAGGGAGGCGAGCGTCACATCGGCGATGTCGTGGCCGTCAACGGCTATGCGGCCATGATCGGGCGCACGCAGGCGCTGCAGCAATGCAAGCGTCGTGGTCTTGCCGGCGCCCGTCGGACCTACCAGGGCAACGGTCTTGCCGGCCTCGGCCACGAACGAGGCGTCGAATACGCCCTGCTCGCTGTTCTTGAAGCGGAACGTAACGCCCTCATAAGCAACGTGGCCCAGCACACCTTCGAGCGGCTTGGCGTCCGGCTTCTCGCGCACGCCTTCCGTGGCATCGAGCAGGTCGAAGAAGCTGCGCAGGGTGGGGGCGTACTGGAAGATGCGCACAGCAAAGCCGGACAGCAGATCGAGCTTGCCGATCATCAGACCGGCAAAGGTCACAAACGCTACGATCTCGCCGACCGAGGTCTGCCCGCGCCCGACCAGCACGGCGCCAACCGCATAGATGGCGACGAAAGCAATGGTCGCGGCCGTGCGCGTCAGAACGGTCAGGAGCCCCCACCATGTGAGGACGGGATACTGGGCACTGAGAAGCTCGGCCATGATCGTACGCATGGCCTGCATCTCGAAGGTGAAGCGGCCATAGCTTTGAACCACCGTGACGTTGCCAAGCACGTCGCCGACACGGCCGTAGACGTTGTTGTGATACTGCTCGACGGCCGCCTGGCCGGTGCTCGTCTTTTGCGCCACCAGCACGTTGGCGAGCACGTAGATGACGGCGAGAACCGCCAGGATCGCGGCCAGCGTGAGATTCATGTAGACGGCGGTCGGGACCAGCACGAGGATGCCGACCAAAGCGACGAATTGTTCGCGCAGGAAGGACAGCCAGTTCCAGAACAGCGCGTCGGTGCCGGCGAGTATTGTGCGCACCACCGCGCCCGAGCCCTTCTCGGCGTGGTAACTGATGGGAAGGATGATGGCATGCTCGAACGCCTGACCCAAGGCGGCGAGACGGCGCCGGTGCGCAAGCCGGTCGGCCATCACCGCCACGATAACGCCTGCAAGTATGCCGACGAGGCCGAACACAGCCCACAACCCGATGATGGGAAAGGCACCCTGCCCGAGAGCCAGCGCGTCGACCACGCGCCCGAGCAGCACCCCTTCGGCGATCGGCACGATACCGAGCGCGATGCCGGCCAGCACGAGCCAGAAGGTCTGGGCGCGCTCTACGAGCAGCAACGCCAGAGCGCGCTTGTAGATTTGCCAAATCGACATTGCCGCAGTCAGCGTGCCCGCTTGCGATAGATCTTGAGCGATTTGAACTCGCCGGCATCGTCGAAGGGTCGCAGCTTGACCAGCTCCTTCGCGACAGCCTCGGCTTTGTCATAGGCGAACGAACCCTTGTAAAACAGCACCTCGCCGCCCGGCTTGACCTTGTCGGCCAGCACCAGTGTCATATCGAGATCGGTCAGAGCGCCGTACGCATCGTTCTCGGGCGTGCGGAACTCGCCGACGTGGAACAGGGCAACATAGTCGAACTCGGGCAGGAGCCGCGCATCGATCTGATAGATGTCGCCGAAATAGGCCTTGTATGTGTGCCCGAGCCGCGGGTTCTTGATCAGCAGCTCGACGTAGTCGTCATATTCCTGGGGCGAGGCCGTAATGCCCAGCACGGCGTTGTTGGAGCCGTTCTGCGCCATCTTCAGCCCGACGATGTGGTGGTTGCCGGTACCGAAATGAAAGATGGCGGCACCCTTGACCCCCTTCTCCTCCAGATAGTCGACGAAATGCAGATCACAGGGACACTGCGCCTCGTCAAGGCTCCACGTTTCGTTCCAGAAGTTGAGCTTGGTCATGCGTGTTGCCCGGCTTGGGGCCTCCCTTCTACGCGCTATTTCGCACCGGCCATCGCCGCCGCGCCAAGCGGTTTGAGTGCCGCTCCGTCTGCGCTCCGCTCTAGCACGAGCTGGCGGTCATGAAACCCTGAAGCTGCCTGCCGCTGGCCGAGGCTGATGATCGTCGCCGCCGGCAGCTCGCTGCGAAGGCGCGCCAGGAGCGCCTGTTGCGCAGGCTCATCCAGTGCCGAGAGTGCATCGTCCAGGATAACGACCTGCGGCCTGTGAATGAGCAGGCGGGCGATGGCCAATCTCTGACGCTCACCGTTGGACAACACCTGGTCCCAGCGGGCGACCTCCTCGAGACGGGAGCCCAGGGCGCCGAGGCCCACTTGCTGAAGCGAGGAACGCAGGCGATCGTCCGAGATCCCCAGCGAAGGATCGGGATAGTACAGCGCACCCTTCAGCGAGCCGAGCGGCAGGTAGCTCTTTTGCGGTGTGATCATGACCTGGCTGCTGTCCGGCATCGTCAGGGCGCCGCGCACGCTCGGCCACAGGCCGGACAGCACCCTCACCAGCGTGGACTTGCCGGTGCTCGATTCCCCCGACACGTGCACGGTCTCGCCCGGCGCCGCCGAAAGCTCGGCGCCCCAAAGCAGGGGCCGTCCGCTGCCGTCGGCAATCTCGAAATCGGCAAGGCGCACGGCGTTGCTGGCCGCGGGTTTCTGCCCACCATCGGCCAACGACCCGGCATCCTCGGTGTCGGCATCGATCGCGTCACACGCATCCACGATATCCATGACGCGGCGCGCGGACGCGTACCATTCGGCGACGCGGCTGTAGTTATCGACCACCCATGAGATGGCGATCTGCACCTGCACGAACGCCGCCGCGAGCTGCGTGACCTGCCCAAGCGTCAGGTCGCCGGAGATGTATTTCGGTGCCGCAAACAGCAGCGGGACGATCGGGATCATCGGCCCGGAGGAATTGGTGATCCAGGTGAGATGCCCGTGCTGGCGCACGATGGCGAGCCAGCGCGCCACTACGGTGTCGTAGAAGCGCCCCAGGATGGCCTGCTCGTAGCGGGCGCCATTCATGAGCGCCACGCTCTCGGCATTGTCGCGGATGCGCATCATGGCGAAGCGGAAGTAGCCCTCAGCTTCGTTCTTGCGGCCGACGAAGCCGACAAGAGGGGCGCCCACCCACAGCATCAGTCCCGATGCGATGGCGCCGTAGGCAAGGGCAACCAGCACCATGTAGGCCGGGATGGTGATGGCGCCCGAAGCGCCGAGGTCAAGCGTGATCGAGCCGCCCACGGTCCACAGGATGCTGATAAACGCCGCAGCACCCACCACCGCCAGCAGCAGGCCGATACCGAGGTCAACCAGCGGCTCGGTGGCCCAGCGCGTGTCGTCCGAGATGCGGTATTCGGGATTGGGCGGCTCCTTGCCGCTGATGTTGAGGTGGTAGAAGCGCTGCTGGCCGAGCCAGCGATCCACAAGACGTTCGACAATCCAGGCCCGCCAGCGCACCTGCAGCGTCTCCCGTGTCAGCACGATGCCGACGCCGACCGCGGCCATGGCGACGATAATGAGACCGAACACAAACACCGCCTGCGTCACGGTCTCCACATCGCGGCGCTCCAATCCGTCGAAGAACCAGCGGTTCCAGTGGTTGAGCGCAACCGTGGCAGCCGTAGACAGGATGAGGCAGAGAGCAAGCCCCAGCGTGAGCGCCCAGGCCTGCGTCCTGGTGGACCCGTGCCAATAGCCACCGGCGAAACGGCTGAAGGCGCCCACGACCCGCGGGTCGAGCTTGAAACCCGGCGCATCCGGGGCCTGGAAATGAGCAGCAGTCATGGGTGGGTCACGCGTACGGGTTGGGTTGGCAAAGCAATGCGACAGCCGATGCTCCGGGCGGGCTTGCCGCCGAGTTAGCCCCCGGCTCTGCCCATCTCACGTTGGGCCTGAAGGCAGCATGAACAAGCGTCACGAGCATGGCACGGCCTAGGGTCCGGGGCGAGCGGCTGCCGGCTGCGGCCTGAACGCTCCGAGCGCACCGGCCAAGGGGCGGAACACGAACCGCACCTTATGCCGGCCGGCCGGCACCGCGACAGCCCGAAACAGAACGTTGGCCCGCAGAATATCCGCCGGGGCACCGTCCACCTCGGCGAACCACCAGGGATGCCAAATGTCGTTCAAAACGACCCAGCCGCCGTCTGGACTGTCCGATTCAACGATCACCTCGGTGTTGCGGTAGCTGAGGATGCGCACCTGCCCCGGCCCGCGTGCGCCTGCGTCCTTGGGCACGCGCTCGAGGAGCACGGTCGAGCGCAAGTCAACCTTCGGCCATACCCCGTCGGCCAGCAGACGTGCAAAGTCGGCCTCGCCCGCCGCGGTGGCGAACAGAACCCGATCCGTAGCAGTCGGGTTCTCGTAGATGTAGCCATCCGATGTGCGGGCGACGAGCGGCAGGTCACCTGGCTTGAGCCTGGGGTCGATAGTCTCGATGGGCACGCCCGTGGCAATGAAACGCAGACCCAGCAGGTCGGCAAGCGTCGATCGGTAGGACGGAAACAGCGGAGAGAACTTGCGCTGGTCGGGGAGGCCAACATGATCCTCCGCACCCGTCGCCTGGCTGTAGAGGGCCAGTCTGATCGGGTTGTAGCCCAGCGTGTTCTCGAGCCTATGCGTCAGGCTGGCGTTGGGCCAGTGAAACCCGAGACCAGCCAGCTCGATGCGATCACGCCGCGTATCGGTGGCGACCGCACGGCCCTTGAGGATGGCGATGGTGGCATTCCGTGTGTCGGGCTCGAGGACATCATAGACCGACGGCGGCAGTGCCGAAGACGAGCTCGGGCCATTGTTGTAGGCGAGATCAACGGTCGTGACGCCTGCCAGGATCGCCGCAGCCAGCAGAGGCTGCAGCACCATGCGCCGCATCGCCACCGCCAGAGCCAGAGCGGCAACGAGGAAGGAGAGGGCAGCAATGCCGACGGGCTGCGACACACGAGGCAGCCGGTCCAGCCAGACCGCCAGCCCTGCCGCCAGCAGCAGGGCAACGACAACGACGGCCGCGGCGATCACTGCATGCGTACGTGCGACCGCCGCCAGCGGATCGCGGAACAGCCGGTGTGCGCCGTAGCCAGCCAGGATGGCGCCTAGCGCACCGATCATGAATGTGGCGTCGGCCGGGCGGCGATAGAGGCTCACACCCGGGACAACCTCATACAGCACGCGGAAGACCGGCGTGTACCAGCCCAGGCCATAGAGCAGCGCCACGGCGGCAGCGACGGTGATGAGGCGGATCTCCCGCTCCCAGAGCTGGCCGCGCAAGGCAGCGATGAGGGCAAGCAGCAGCGGGATCGCCCCGATATAGAGCTGACCCACGTTCTGGGCGATGAAGAGGCCGGTCGTGCTCCAGGCAAAGCTAGGCGGCCCCCAGTAGTCCTCCATGCGGCCCGAGGCGCCGAACACGTCCGGGGCAATGAACGTCAGCAGCAGCGCAGGATGCAGCGAGCCGCGCCCGGCGCCGATATAGTCGATCGACGGCCGGTTCGACTCGGCGGCCAGCAACGCCGTCAGGATCACCGGAACGACCATCACCGCCAAGGCGCAAACCGCCCCAGCTCCCAGCGGCACCGCACAAGTACGCAGCATCGCAGTCGGCCTTTCCGCCGACAGAAGCCGCCACAGTCCGAAACCCACCAGGAAGTAGATGGCCATCAGCGCGACCTGATCGCGTCCGAGCACAATCAAGGCCAACACAAGGCCTGTCGCGATGCCGTAGAGGATGGATGCGCGCGCGATCGCGCGGTCGAGGCTGAGCATGGCCATCGGCAGATAGGCAAGGCTCAGCACCTGGCCCGTGTGCTGGATGCGCCAGGCCATCGAGGCGCCGTAGCTGAAGGCCAGCGCTGCGATCAGCCCGCCTGCCCAATGCCATCCCTGGTCGCGGAACCACAGCATCAGAGCCGCGCCGCCCAGGACAAGCGCGGCGCGGACGGTCGTATCGACCGCCCACAGGCTCGGCGACCCGTCGAACAGGGCAAGCACCAGGAACGGCGGAGAGAAGATCATCGACTGCGGATCGGCGATCTGGGGCTGGCCGCCGAAGACGAAGGGCGCCCAGAATGGCGATTCGCCCCTGGCCAGGCTCTGGGCCAGGAACTGGATTTGCGGCTGGAAATGCGCCTTTGCGTCCCAGGGAATGGTGAATCGGCCGGACAGCCAGGGCCAGCCGATGACGAGGCTCGCAAGCAGGAACAGAGCCAGTGCCGGCAATATCGGCGATGGCACCCGACGACCGGAAATGCGTTCTGCCCCAAGAGGATGCTTAGGCATCACAGGGCCGCGCACGGCGTTAGCTGATGATGTGTGAGACGCCATGCACCCGGCCGGTTGGGGTTGTGGAGCGGCGGATCCACGAGCATGCCGCAAGCTCGCCGCAGAATGTGTATAACGCTCGACTTGGGCAAAGGGCAGGCCTCATGCTCTTGGCCTCGCCGGCGCACGATAAAGGATTGCAGATCGATGTCGTCCCCAAAGGTGGTCACCGCGCAAGCGGAGGACGACGTTTTTGCGCCGCTGCGTCACGCGCCGCCGAACCGGCCCTTCGTGGTGGCACAGCTTGGGCAATCACTAGACGGGCGCATCGCGACCGCAACCGGCGAGAGCCAGTGGATCAACCACAACTGCGCGCTCGATCACCTGCACGGATTGAGGGCGCACGTGGATGCGGTCGTGGTCGGTGTCGGCACCGTTCTGGCGGATGACCCGCGGCTCAACGTGCGCAGGGTGCCCGGGCGCTCTCCTGCGCGCGTGGTGATCGACCCATCGGGCCGGCTGCCCCCAGGCGCCAAGTGCCTGAATGACGATGGCGTGGCACGCTTCGTGGTGCGGGCCTGCGAGATTCCGGCACCCGATGGGGTGGAGACCATCCATGTGCCGCGCGGTACCGATCACTTCTCGCCGCAGACGATCGTCGACGCCCTGTTCGCACGCGGCTTGAGGCGCCTTCTCATCGAGGGCGGTGCGATGACCGTTTCCTCGTTCATTGCCGCCCGGGCTGTCGATCGTCTGCACATGCTCGTCGCACCAGTCATCCTGGGCTCGGGCAAGCCGGGAGTGGTGCTGCCGCCGATCGCGAAGTTGAGCGATGCACTCCGGCCCGTAACCCGGGTGCATGTGCTGGCCGATGGCGATGTGCTATTCGATTGCGACCTACGCTCTGACAAATCGAGGGGGTGAACCATGCAGGAGACGGACATCCAACGATCCGCTGGCACGGAGCTCACCTACACCCCGACCGCACGCCGCTTCCACTGGTGGACCGTGTTGCTCGTCGCGGTGCAGATCCCGCTCGGCATCTACATGGCCTATCGCGGCAACGTTCTGGACCTGTGGGACGCGACGACCAACAGTCTCTACAGCACGCACAAGCTCCTCGGCCTTACCATTTTCGTGCTGGTGCTCGCGCGTCTCCTTTACCGCGCCGTCCATGGCGCGCCCGCCGATGAGCCGACCTTGGAGGCCTGGCAGAAGGGCGCTTCCCATGCCACGCATTGGGCGCTTTATCTCCTCCTGATCCTCATGCCGATCGTCGGCTGGATCGGCGTGTCGCTCTATCCGGCCCTCGACATCTTCGGCCTCTTCTCGCTGCCCAGCATTGTGGACGCCAACCAGGAAGCGGCGAGCCGCGTGTTCTACCTGCACTGGCTCGGGGCGCTTGCGATCGTGCTGCTGGTCGGCATTCACGTGGCGGCCGCGCTGTTCCATTATTTCATCCGCAAGGATGGCGTGCTGGCGCGCATGCTGCCATCGGCGGGAAAGCGCGGCTGACATCTGATGGGATGTGACGCCGCCGATGCCGCTCAAGCGGGCGGCAAGGCCAGCGTGTCGGTGTGGCCGACAACCGCGCCGGTGCGCAGCACGGCCACCCAGTCGGCAATGACGGATGCCTCGACCTTGCCCGTCTCGCGCACAGCTTCGGCGAAGCCGCGCGCCAGATCGGCAATCAGGGCCCCGTCGCCCTCGCCGAGCCGCCACGCGCTGTCGGCCTCCGTCACGGTGTAGCCGGCCGCGGCGAGTGCCTCGCCCAGCAGATCCGGCGCATTCGGCCCGGCTGCGGCCCCGAAGCCCTTGTCGGTCGCCTGATGTGCGTGGAAGGCGTCCGCCATGGCCGCATCCGCGTCATGCTCGGGCGTCCAGCGCTGATCGCCGTCGTAGGTCAGAACCGTGAAGAAGGCGGCCTTGCGCCGCGCCACGGCGGTCACCAAAGCCGAGATGAAGTCGGCCGACACCAAATCGAAGAACGCCGATGCCGTCACAAGGTTGGCGCCTGGGCCGAGGGCGCCTTCGAGATCGCCCGCCAAATCGGCACGCCTGAACTCCACATTGATGCGTTTGGCGCCCTTGAACAGGGCAAGCTTGCCGTCCTGCCGGTCGGCGCCATCGGCCCAGGCGGAGAGCCGCTCGACGGCAGCATCCAGCAGCGCCTGGTCGTAGTCCACCAGTGTCCAATGCTGATCCGGCCCGAGGAGCGGGGCCGTCGCGCGCAGATTGGAGCCGGTGCCGCAGCCGATGTCGACCACGGTCATTGGGCGCCAGCCTTCGAAGTGCTTGGCGAGGGCACGGCCGAGCCCCTTGTTGCGCGAGCGGTGGTCGACAGGCTCGCGCAGGTCGAGCCATTGCGGACTGAAGCCGCTCATCCGGCGACCTCCTTGATGACGGCGGCGATCTTGCCGGCGGTATCACCCCAGCCGGGCAGCTTCTGTCCAGCCGCCCACGACGCATCGGACATGCTGCGGCGCAAGCTCGCGTCGCTCAGCACGCGCCCGATGGCCGCGCTCAGCGCACCGGCATCGCCCGGCGGCACCTTGATGGCGGCATCGTCGGGCGCAGTATCGGCCGCCGCACCGCCGGTTGTACACACGATCGGCAGGCCGCGCGCCATGGCTTCGGCGAGCACCATGCCGTAGCCCTCGTAGAGCGATGGCATCAGGAATGCGTCAGCAGCAGCGTAATGCTCTGCAAGTGCATCCTGATTGACGGGGCCCGCAATGGTGACGCGGTCCGCAAGCCCTGTGTCGCGCATGGCTGCGTGCAGAGCGGCGAGCGCTTCCGTGCTGCGGTCCGTGGCGCCGACGATCGACAGGCGCCAGTCGTGATCCTTCAGCGGAGCCAGAGCGCATACCAGAATGTCGTAGGCCTTGCGCGGCACCACGGAGCCGACCGCCAGCAGGCGGAGCGGACGGTTGCCGCCGGCCGCGCGATCCGCGCGGTCGGTTCCGGGCTCTGCCACTGTCATCTGGCTCGCGGGAACTCCGAAATCGGACGCCAGCGTTTCGGCAGTCGCCCGACTGACGGTGACGATGCGCCTCGCCAGCGCAAGCGCCGCCTTTTCAGACGCGTAGAGCTGCCGCCGCCGCGGCTCCGCAAGCCCAGCCTCCAGGCACAGCGGGTGATGGACAAGCGCGATGATCGGAGCGCGCAGATCCTTGATCAGATCTGCCGGCATCGCGCCGTAGGCCAGCCCATCGATGATCAGCGGCTCGCCCGGCGCCACGGCGGACAGGATACCTGCGGTTACCGCGAGATCGCCCGGCGTCGGCTCCGGGAACGAGCCGGGCAACGCGACATGCCGGGCTGCGACGCCGAAAGACGGCAGCAGCGCCAACACCCGGCGGTCGTACGTATAGCCGCCGGTCGGCAGGTCGATGTCGCCGGGGATGGCGAATGCGGCGGGAATCATGATGCGATGTCATACCGGGGCTCGTCCCCGGTATCCAGCCAACCGCAAGCTTGGGAGCCGGAGGCACGACGCATCCCGGTGACGAGCACCAGGTTGACAGCACTGGCATTCGGCGCGCTTGACGCAAACATGCCTATACCGGCCCCTCGAACGATGCCCGCGCAAGATCCGTCTCGTGCAGGATGACACGGATTTTCGATAGGCCCTTGCCGTCCTCGCCGAGTGCGCCCTCCTTGGCCGCCTTGACCATGGCGTCGAACACGTAGCGACACAGAAACTCCGTGGTCGTCAGCTTGCCTTTGAACTGCGGCAGCGCATCAAGGTTCTGATAGGCCAGCGGCTTGAGGGTCTTGCCGAGCACGTCGAGCGCCGCGCCGATGTCCACCACCACGTTCTGCCCGGTGAGCGTCTCGCGGAAGAAGGCGACGTCGACCACGAAAGTTGCACCATGCATTGTCTGCGCCGGTCCGAAGAACGGATCGGGAAGGCTGTGGGCAATCATGATCCGGTCACGGACCTCGACGGCGTACATTCGTTGAATCTCCAGATGATCAGGCTTCGGCGTAGCGGATGACGGGAGCGAGACCGCCTGCTCCCTGTGCAAGAATGCGGGGAAGCTCTCGCGGCGCGTCCTCGAACGCGACCTCCTCGGCGACCAGAGCATCAAGCGCGGGGCTGGCCAGCAAGCCAAGTGCAGTCTCCAGCCGGCGTCGATGGCTCCACCGCGCCCTGCGACCTGACGAGACGTGGCCTACCTGTGAGGAAATGAGCTTCAGCCGGCGGCTGTGGAAAGCGCCGCCGAGCTCCACGGAAACAGCGCGGTCGCCATACCAGCTCATTTCCACAATGGTGCCTTCGAACCCCGCGCATTTCATGGCGGCGTTCAAGCCCTCGGCTGTGGCGCTGGCGTGGAATACGAGATCGGCATCGGCGGGGGCATGCTCGGGCCGCGCAAATCGGGCACCCAACGCTTCGACGATGGGGCGACGCGCTTCATCGACGTCTACGGCCGTCACGACCGCACCCGGCAGCCGCGCGGCCACAGACGCGACCAGCAGGCCGACCACGCCCGCACCGATGATGACGATGCGGTCTCCAGGCCCAGCGCCGCCATCCCACAGGGCATTGAGAGCCGTCTCCGTATTGGCGGCAAGCGTCGCCCTGCGGGCGGGAATGCCGTCCGGTATGGGCGCTAATGCCGCAGCCGGCGCTACAAAGTAGTCTTGATGCGGATGGAGGCAAAAGACCGCTCGTCCAACCAGGTCCGCAGGACCTTCCTCTACAACTCCGGTCGCGCAATAGCCGTATTTCACGGGGAAAGGAAACGCGCCTTCCTGCATTGGCCCCCGCATGCGCTCCCATTCACTTTGGCCGACCGCCCCACTGAAGACGAGGCGCTCCGTCCCTCGGCTGACACCGCTGAAGAGGGTGCGCACGCGTGCTTCCCCCGGCTTTGGCATGGGCAGATGGGCGGCACGCAGCTCCACCACACCTTTCTTGGCATACCAGATGGCGCGGGCAATGCGGGTCTTGCCGACGGATCGCCGCGTCATCATGTTACCGCGCCGGGCGGGCATGGTTCCCGTCTGCCTCTTCAGCTTCGGATGATGCTTGCATGAGCGACAGTCTCAATACCTCCGCGCCGATGGCCATGCCTCCGGGGCATCTGAGCCTTACGACACCAACGGGGCTCCAGTCCATCGCCGAGCTGACGCGCCGCCGCCGCCTCGTCTTCACGTTGAACGTCGTCACCTATCTGCTGCTGCTCTGGGCAGCCGCACGCATCCTGGGCACGGGAGGCTGGACCTGGGTCGACGCCATCCTGTTCGTTTGCTTCGCCTTCGGCACACCTTGGACCGTGCTCGGCTTCTGGAACGCGCTGATCGGCCTCTGGGTCCTGCATGTCCGCAAGGACGTCACGGCAGAGGTCGCCCCCTATGCCGCCGCCGGCGACGAGGAGACGCCGCTGCGCATCAAGACAGCAATCTTCATGACGGTGCGCAACGAGGATCCTGCCCGCGCGATCCTTCGCCTCAGGACCGTCAAAGCCAGCGTCGACGCCACCGGCGAGGGTGCCGCCTTCAGCTACTTCGTGCTGAGCGACACCAACGATGCGACCGTCGGTGCCGCCGAGGAGGCCGCCCTCGAGGCCTGGAAAGCCGCCGATCCCGACCGCGATCGCATCGTCTATCGCCGCCGCACCGACAACGCCGGCTACAAGGCCGGCAACGTGCGCGACTTCTGCGACAGGTGGGGCAAGGACTTCGCACTCATGCTGCCGCTTGATGCCGACAGTCTGATGTCGGGCGAGCAGATCGTGCGTCTCGTGCGCATGATGCAGGCCCACCCAAAGATCGGCATCCTGCAGAGCCTGGTCGTCGGCATGCCGTCGTCGAGCGGCTTTGCCCGCATCTTCCAGTTCGGCATGCGCCACGGCATGCGCTCCTACACCGTCGGCCAGGCGTGGTGGGTGGGTGACTGCGGCCCGTTCTGGGGTCACAACGCCGTGGTGCGCATCAAGCCGTTCCACGAGCAATGCGACCTGCCCCTCCTGCCCGGCAAGCCGCCGCTTGGCGGCCACGTGCTCTCGCACGATCAGGTCGAGGCCACCTTGATGCGCCGTGCCGGCTACGAGGTGCGCGTGCTGCCCGAGGAGCGCGGAAGCTGGGAGGAAAACCCGCCGACCATGCTCGAGTTCGCGCGTCGCGACGTGCGCTGGTGTCAGGGCAACATGCAGTACCTGAAGCTGCTCGATCTGCCGGGCCTCTACCCCATGAGCCGCTTCCAGCTCGTGTGGGCGATCCTGATGTTCGTCGGCATCCCCGCCTGGACGCTGATGATCGCGCTGCTGCCCATCACCGCCTGGCAGGCGCGCGGCATCCCGGATTTCCCCGCCGGTCTGGCGATCGGCCTCTACGTCACGTTCTTCACAATGTACCTGATGCCCAAGATCGCCGGCCTGCTCGATGCGATGCTGACGCGCGGGGGCGTCGCGCGCTATGGTGGCTGGCTGCGCTTCGCGGCAGGTGCGGCCATCGAACTCGTCTTCTCGTTCCTGCAGGGTGCCGTCTCCACCATCCGCACCACCATCTTCATGGTCGGATTGCTGTTCGGAAAATCGGTGACATGGGGCGGTCAATCCCGTGATGCGCAGCGGCTGTCCTGGAGCGAGGCCGCCGAGCATCTGTGGCCGCAGACCCTGTTCGGCATCGTCGTCTGCGGTGCCCTGCTCATCATCGCGCCGGCGGTGTTCTGGTGGAGCCTGCCGCTGACCGCCGGCTATCTGCTCGCCGTTCCCTTCGCCGTGCTGACGGCGGATCCTCACTTCGGGCGCGCTCTGCGCTGGCTCGGCGTATGTGGCATTCCGGAGGACTTCGCGCCCCCGCGCGAGGTGACGGCGGTTCTCGCTTTGCCTTCGACGCGAGATTGATCATGTACGCGGCGCGCGTAGACGGGCTGAAGCGCGATCCGGCCTTCGCCGGCCTGAAGCGCTCGCTCGACGTGTATTATGGGGATGCGAAGCGCGACGCGGCGATGGATGCCCTGTACGCGCGCTTCGTTCGCGCCGGTGATCTCGCTTTCGACATCGGGAGCCACGTCGGCGATCGCATCGGCAGCTTCCGCCGTGCGGGCGCACGCGTCGTGGCGCTGGAGCCGCAACCCTTGTGCGCGCGCGCCATTCGCGCGATCTACGCCGGCGATGCGGCTGTGACGCTGATCGAGGCCGCGTGCGGCCCGCGGCCGGGCACGCTTGCGCTGCAGGTCAACTCCCGCAACCCAACCGTCACGACCGCATCCGCCGACTTCATCAAGGCCGCCGACGGCGCTGGCGGGTGGGAAGGCCAGGTCTGGGATGAGACCATCGAGGTTCCCGTCACGACGCTCGACCGGCTGATCGCCGAGCATGGCACGCCGGCGTTCGCCAAGATCGACGTCGAGGGCTTCGAGAACGAGGTTCTCGCAGGGCTGTCCGTTCCCCTGCCGGCGCTTTCCTTCGAGTTCACCACGATCCAGCGCGAGGTGGCCCTGCAATGCCTCGATCGGCTAGCCTCGCTCGGGGCGTACGGTTTCGACGTGGCCCTGGGCGAAAGCCAGATGCTGACGTTTGATCGCTGGATCTCCACGTCAGAGATGGCGGCCCATATCACGGCCCTCCCCCATGCGGCCAACTCCGGGGACGTTTATTGTGTTCTGCAACGCTAGGCAGATGCGCTGGCCATATTCCCTCCCCAGAGGGGAGAGGGGAGTCCCTGCCGTGCTCGCGGCAATGGTGTGCTTCCTCCTTGCCGTCTGCTCAGTTCCCGCCCACGCCCAAACGCCCAGCACCCTCGCCGTCGAGGTGACGAACGCCAGCGAGCCGGTGCTGTGCGCCGAGAAGGACAACGTCACCCTCAATTTCACCTCCAGGGACGTGCGTCGTTTCCGCATAGAGGCGGCGCACCCGGCCTACATCGGCACCCTGCAGCGCGACAGCTTCGAGGCGGATTGGACCGGCTGCACCGCCAAGGGCGACCCGACGCCGGGCCCGCCGCAGCCGCCGAAGCGCAAGACGATCTACGAGGACATCGACATGTGGGTGGTCGGTTTGACCTTCCCCACCTTCTGGCGTCCGGCCGCGGCGACCGTGCGCATAGGCGACCGTGTCGAGAAGGGCCTGCACCTGCTCCAGGTCTGGATGATCCGCCCCATGGGAGGCGAGGAGGTGCTCGTCCTCTATCCGCAGGACGGTTACTGGCGCCTGCGCCCCCGGGCGCCTGCCGGCATGGCACCGACCGCGTTCGGCTCCTCTTTCCTGGTTGGCCCCGTGGAGGTTGATCAGCGCCCGATCGTCCGCATCAGGGAGATCGCCTTCGATCCGAAGGCGCGCAGCTTCAAGCTCGATTTCGAGCGCGGGGGGTCGGCGACGGTTCGCATGACGGCCGTCGATCAAAACCGGCACACGCTGGAGGTCGCCTTCGACAAGCCGGTCGAAGGGCGCCCCTTCGCGGCGCTGCGCTCGATGTACGTCACCGACTTCAACAATGACGTGGCACGCATCGCGGTGCGCGAGAGTGGCGCCAAAGGCTGGCGCGAGGAGGGCATCATGGCCTTCAAGCGGGCAACGGCGACCGATACCTGGGCCGGACGCGTCTCCCCGTCGCGACACAATACGAGCTCGCCCGATATGGTCTTCAGCACCTTCGCCGACGGCAAAGAGCCCGTACAACCCGCCAGGAAATGACAGCCGGCTGCACGGCTGTCGGAATTTTCTTGCCTGCGGTGCCATTTTGCCGGCTTGCCTCATGGCTTGCGGTTGCCCACACGCGGCGCTTAACCTTTCTTCCAGAATATCAACGGCTTGGACGCCGCGCTCCGTTAACCTTCCGCCTACGCGGGATCCTGAGTCTTTGCCGGACCAGGGGGCAGGGATGGCGTCGGTGCCACGTTCTCCAAAATGCGGCCGCGGACGTACTGTAGGTTGCACAGTGCGGCGGATACCTTGTGTGGGGAGGCAGGCACCTCGAGGAGCATAAAGTGGCTAAGTTCATCGCCGTCTCGAACCGCCGCGGCGGCGTCGGCAAGACTACCGTGACAATGATGCTGGCCTACGGTCTGGCTGTGACCGGCCGCCAGCGCGTGCTCTTGATCGATCTCGATGCGCAGGCGAGCAGTTCGCTCGTCATCATGGGCCATGAGCAGTGGCGGTCGGCGCGGGATACCAACCGCACCACCGCAGGTCTTCTCATGCAGGTACCCGGCAACGATCCGATCAACTGGAAGGAGTATGTCACGCAGGGCATCGGCGACGTGCTGCTCCCCAAGGGCGAGCGGCCGACGCTGGACATCATTCCGAGCTCACACGACCTCGACGACAAGGAGCTGATGATGATGATCGCGCAGCAGGCGCGCTTTCACAACATCAGCAACGTGTTCGATCACATGCAGGACCGCATGGCGACGATCATCCGATCGGCGGAAGGCGCATACGACCAGGTCATCATCGACTGTGCGCCGGGCCTGTCCCAGTTGGTCTGGGGTGCATTGCGCGCTGCCGATCTGGTCCTCATCCCTTACATTCCCGATCGCACCGCGGAAGACAATGTCGGGTGGTTCGCCCGCCGATTGATGGACCTCACTGGCCGAAACTATCGCACCGTGCCCAATCGCGTATCGGGCCAGGACAGCCGCGCGCAGGGCATCATCGCCGCCATCAGCGCGAAATATCCCGCACTGGGCACGCAGATTCCGGCCACACAACCGCTGGCGACGGCGCTCGACTATCGCGACCAGCCGGGCACGCTCGCGTCGAAATTCGGTGCAGCGGCGCAACATGTCTCCGCGCTCACCGATGCCGTTCTCGACGTGGTCAACCGTCCAATGGTGGCGGCCGCCGAATGAAGCGCACTGCAGCCCCGGAGGCTCTCGCTCGCCTCTTCAGCGCCATCGTCAAGGAAGCCGAGACGAACGAAGCCTTCGCGCGCCGGCTTGGCGAGGCTCTTGCCGGGATCGCCCCCGAGAAGATCGACAAGCCCAAGACGCGGTCGCGCAGATCCTTCGATCCGTCGCAGTTCCACGCCACCAATATCCTGCGTCTGCACGGCGAGCGCGTGCTGCGCGGCAAGCTTGAGCAGGTCAAGGCGCTGGAGGATCTGAAGGCGGTCGCCAAGGCTTCAGGGCTCGTGCTTCCCGAAAGCGCGTCGAAGGCCAAGGCATCGCGGACCGATTTGATCGAAGGCATTGTCGCGGCGGCCAAGCACTACGACGCACAACGCAACGCCGCCTCGACCTAGCTCACCACCTGAGGACCGCCATCGCGGCCACGGCGGGGGGCGTGTCGGCCAGCGCGAAGAGCGCGGCGAGCTTCTCTGCGTCGATCTCGCCGTCGGCCATCGTTGCTTCGCTGTGAATGCCCGACGTGATGAAGACGCCGTCGATACCCAGGCCTTGTGCAGCGGCAAGGTCGGTGCGCACGGCATCGCCGATCGCAAGGATGCGTTTCAAGGCCGGCACACCCCCGCGCAGCGCGCCTGCGCGCTCCAATGCGGTGTTGTAGGCCGAGGGGTGCGGCTTGCCGGCCCAGAACACCGCGCCACCCAGACGCTCGTATTCGGCCGCCAGGCTGCCCGCGCACATGTGCCGCTTGTCGCCGACATCGACCACCAAATCCGGGTTGGCGCAGATGAACGGCAGGGCGTTGGCCACCCCCGTCTCGATCAGCTCGCGGTAGGTCTCCACCGTCTCGGTCACACCGTTCTTCGGACCGGTGCATACGATGGCCTCGGCCTCGTCGAGTGGCGCGTGCGGTCCGGGAAGGCGCGAGAACAGGCTGCGGTCGCGACCGGGCGGACCGACGCGGTGCAAACGCCGGTATCGCTTCTCGGCGATGTGGTCGAGCGCGATATCCCCCGAGGATACGATCGCATCCCATGAATCCCGGCGCACACCCGTCTTCTTGAGCACGTACTCCACGCCCTCCGCCGGCACGGGTGCATTCGAGACAAGGATCACGGTGCCTCCCCCGGCGCGAAAGCGCGCCAGCGCGGCACCCGCCTCGGCATAGGCCTCGCGGCCATTGTGCATGACCCCCCAGACATCGCAGAAGAGGGCGTCGTACCTGGTCAACAGGCTGCCGGCGCTGGTCAGGATTTCGGGCGTCATGGAATTGGCGGAGTGGTACGGCTTTCTCGAGCTACGCATGCGGCTCCACTAGTAGCGGACGCGGGCGCGAACACAACAGGCGAAATGATGCAACTCTCCTATGCCCAGAATCTCGAGGATTACCACCTCGATCAGGTCTTCGCCGGACAGACGGCCGGCACCTACGTGGACGTCGGCGGCGGCCATCCGGTCGCCGACAATGTCTCGTTCTGGTTCTACCTCAAGGGGTGGCACGGCCTGATCGTCGAGCCGCAGCAGGCGCTGGCGGACATCTACGCCCATGTGCGCCCCCGCGACCACACGGTCTGCTGCCTCGCCGGGCGCGCCCAAGGAGAGACCGAGTTCCACGTCGTCGACAAGCTGCATGGGTTTTCCACCACCGTCAAAGAGCACGCGGCGGCTGCAAGCCAGTTCGGCGCCGCATTTGAGACCGTGCGCAAGCCAGTGCGGGCGTTGACAGCGCTGTGCGCCGAGGCCGGGCTCGACCGTATCGATTTCCTCAAGATCGACGTGGAAGGCGCGGAAGCGGACGTCCTGGCGGGCATGGATTTCGGGCGACTGCGCCCGCGCGTGGTCGTCGTGGAGGCCGTGGTGCCTGGCAGCATGGCCGAGGCCTGGAGCGGCTGGGAGGCCGACCTGCTGCGCTCCGGCTACCGGTTTGCCTTCTTCGACAGGCTCAATCGCTACTATGTGGCGGATGAAGAGGCGGACCTCCTCACGCGCTTCCCGCAGGAGCCGGCGCCGTGGGACCGGGTACAGCATCTGTGGGATTTCGGGCGGGCTCCCGACCGGCAGGACCATCCAGACCACGTGCTCGCCCAAACTATTCAGCGCGGGCTATTTGCGATGCTGCCCGCGCTGGAGCCGGCGCTGCTGCATCGGCTCATCGAGCGGGGGCTCGAGGCAACCAACGCGGGCCCCTTTGCGCCCGATACGGCAGGCGCGCTCGTCGGCGCTGCCGAGTTCCCCCGTCCATCGACGCCCGCGGCGACGCTACGCGATCTTCTCGACACCGATGAATTGCGTGCCGCGCTTGGCCGCATCGCCTGCGCCTACGACGGCGGCCACATCATGGACTGAGCGGCCGCCATCGGTTTGTCTGCTCAAGAGCTCGGGCCGGCGTCGAAGTTGACCTTGTCGACGAGCTCGGAGGCCTTCTTGCGATACTTGGCGATGTTCTCGAGCGGAAGCGAGTCGGGCTTCAGCGCCCCCCAACTCTTGACGATGTCGGAGGGCTCCACCTTCGGATTGACCGGGTACTCGTTGTTGGCCGTCGCGTAGATCTTCTGCGCCTCGTCGGAAGCCAGGAACTCCATCAGCTTGATCGCATTGGCCTTGTTGGGGGCATGCTTGGCGAGCGCCATGCCGGAAACATTCACGTGACTGCCGCGGTCCTTCGCATTGGGGAACAGCGGCTTGATGGCTTTGCCCCACTCCTTCTGCTCGGGGTTCTTCTCGTTTTTCGCCATCAGCGCCATGTAGTAGGTGTTGCCGAGCGCGATGTCGCACTTGCCCGAATAGATATCGCGGGCCTGCTCGCGGTCGCCGCCGGCAGGCTTGTGCGCGAGGTTGGCTTTCAGCCCCTTCAGCCACTGCTCGGCAAACGCTTCGCCCTTGTGGGCAATGATGGTTGCGATCAAAGATGTATTGTAGACGTGCTGACCGGATCGGACGCAGATCTTGCGCTTCCATTTCGGATCGGCCAGCTCCTCGTAGGTGATGTCACCCTGCTTCACGCGATCCTTGGACGCGTAGACGACGCGTGCGCGCATAGTCAGGCCAAACCAGTGATTGCCGGGATCGCGGAGCTGGGCCGGAATGGCCTGTTTGAGCGCCGCGTTGTCTACCGGTTGCGTCAGCCCCGCATCCTTGGCTTCCGAAAGCCGGCCGGCATCGACCGTGAAAAGCAGATCTGCCGGGCTGTTCTGCCCTTCAGCCGCCAAACGCTCGTTGAGGCCTGCCGACGCATACACGACGTTCGTCTTGATGCCTGTCTTGTCGGTGAAGGCTTTCAGCAGCGGATTGATCAGCTGCGGTTCCCGATATGAGTAGACATTGACCTCGCCCTGTGCCATCGCCCGGGGGGCACCTGTCAGCGGCAGGCCAAGCGCAGCAAGCCCAATGGCCGACAGCACACGCAGAGAACCGCTCAATGAGACTGCATACATACAGACCTCCCATCATCGGGGTTCAAGGCCCCGTATCGGAATGGACGGCCCCTCGAGCCGCAATGGAATCTCTTTAGTGGGAATCTGGAATAGGGATGTCAAGAAACTACGCGCACTCCTTGTGCGAATAATCGCCGCTCCATTTGAATCATTCTAATTCAACGACAAATCCAGCCGGTTCAACGACAAATCCAGCCGGGTCCTGCACCACCGCGTAAGGGACAGCGACGCCCGCCCTGCCCCTTTGGGCGGCCGGCCAGTCCTGTGGGTACGCAGGTTCGACAGGCTGAGCGGCGGCCGCTACGCTCATGCTCGACCAGGAGTTCTCGGAACCAGCGCATGGGCCCCCCGGATTTGCAGAACGCGGAGGAAAATCAAGCCCGTCGCCAGCAAGCTCCATCCGCGCTGTGCCGCAAGGTTCTATTGCTGGTGCCTGACGGCCGGTTCGTCTTGTCGCACTTCAAGCCGCTGATTGCGGTCTTGAGGGAATGCGCCGGCGAGGTGGTCGTGGTCACACACGCCTCAGGCCAGGAGGCCGAAATCGAGGCGCTGGGAACGCGGGTCATCGACTTCAGCTGCCAATCCTCGATCAGCGCATCGCGGCAGCTTGCCTCTGCTTGGGCATTGGCCCGGCTCTTCGAAGCCGAGAGCCCGGACGCCGTTCATCTCGTGTCCGCGGATCCCATCGTATTGGGGTGCCTGGCCCTGAAGCTCGTGCCGCCAATCAGGGTGATGCTGCACATGACGGGGTTGGGGCTGCTTGGGAAGGCCAGCGGACAGCTTCTGCGCCTCTACCAAAGGGCTGCGCTTCGCATTGTCGGCTCGACTCTGGCCAAGCCGACGTCCTACGTCCTGGTCGAGAGCGCGGACAGCCTCGATCTCTTGCGCAAGGTGGGCGCCGATCCGGGACCGCGATTTGCCATATTGGGCGGGGTCGGCGTCGACCCGCAGGCTTTT
Source organism: Hyphomicrobiaceae bacterium (assembly GCA_008933705.1). Classification (GTDB taxonomy): domain Bacteria; phylum Pseudomonadota; class Alphaproteobacteria; order Rhizobiales; family Hyphomicrobiaceae; genus AWTP1-13. The sequence continues at coordinate 3,833 of WBUN01000008.1, read as the reverse complement.
ACGGCCCTGCCGCCGCCCGGCAACGACATCCCCGTCGCCGCCTTTGTCGGCCGTATGCTGCGGCGCAAGGGCCTCGGGGTTCTCATGCAGGCCTGCGATCGCCTCGCGGCACGTGGCGAGCGATTGCAGCTCGACCTGTATGGAGAGAGCAGCGACGCCGACCCCGACGCCATCCCCGCGAGCGAGATCAGTGCCTGGTGCGCGCACCGAAGCGCGCGCTGGCAGGCGTCCATCAACGACGTCCGCGAGGTCTGGCGCCAGGCTGATTTCTTCGTCCTGCCCTCCCTCGGCGAGGGCATGCCGCGCGCGCTGCTCGAGGCGGCCGCTTGCTCGCGCCCCCTCGTCGTGGCGGATGCCCCCGGTTGCAGGAAATTCGTGCGCGACGGAGTGGAAGGCTTTGTCGTGCCTTCCGGAAGCAGCGCAGCGCTGGCCGACGCGCTGCAGCGCATGGTGCGAGATCCGGAGGGGCGCGAGCGCATGGGCGAGGCGGCCCGCCTGCGCGTGCTTCAGGGGTTCACCCAAGCACACGTTGGGCGATCACTGAAGGCGGCCTATCTATCGCTGCTTGGCGGTGCCCACGGGTGACGGGCGCCGCCTGCCGAGCCCGTCAAGATGCAGCAGCAGGGCCACCACGGTGCCAGCGGCCGCCAGGACAGCCAGTATCGGACGGTTGACCGAAATCAGCGCCGCCGCCACCAGCACGACATCGGCAACGATGATCCGCGCCACGACATTCGACGGCTTTGTGCCGCCCAGCACGGCGCGCTGATAGAAGTGCTCGCGATGCGCCTTCCAGGGCATCTGCCGCCGCACCATGCGCCGCCCGAGCGTGAGCGTTGCGTCCGCCGCGAAATACAGAGGCAGGATCACGGCCGCAGGCCAGTGCCCCTTGAGCGACAGATCGATCATCAGCCAGCCCAGCAGAAAGCCCAGCGGTACCGATCCGGCATCGCCCATGAAGACCTTGGCCGGATGCCAATTCCAGGCCAGATAGCCGCCGGCTGCCGCGGCGATGATGAGCGCAAGCCGCCACTGCGGGTCGTCGAGGCCGGCGAACGACAACACGGCGATGTAGCCGAGCGCAATCGCGACGGTTTCAGCGCCCGCAAGGCCATCGATGCCGTCCATGAAGTTGAACAGATTGATGAACCACAGCCAGGCGATCCCCAGCAGGACGCGCTCCGCGGCCAACGGCAGGAATGGCGCCACGCGGGCATCCGGCGCGACGAAGGCCAGGCACAGGGCAACCGCCATCCCTTGCAGGGCGAGACGCACCATCGGCGACAACGAGCGCCGGTCGTCGAGCCAGGAAAGGGCAGCGAGCGCGGCAAAGCTTGCAAGCAGGAGGAGCTGCAGGTTGCTGAGCACGCCCCCATGCCAGAGCGGCCACAGGAACAGCGCCGTGGCCACGATCGCCAAGCCTGCGCCCACCGGCACCGGCACGCTGTGCATGCTGCGCTCGTTCGGCGCCTCGAGCCGGCGAGAGGCCGTCATCGCACGCGTGTACAAGCCGATCAGAGACCAACTCAACACTGCGGCGACGCCGGCCAGGATCAGCTCGTAGTAGATGGCGTGCATTGCTCTTGCCGCCTATCACGGCATGCGAGTGTCACGGTAGCGGCCGATGACCGGCCATGCACAGCTTGCGATCAGCTCGGCAAGAGAATGGACGGACATGCCCGCAATGGCGATGCGACGCCGGCGGCCGAGATCGATGAGGCCGGCATCCCGGACTCCGACCGCAACCTCCATCTCGCTGCCGATACGCTCGATGTGCATGCGTGCGACATCGGCCTCGTACACCATGACCGCAAGCGTCAGGCGATGGCGGCGCACATCCTCCTCCCACATCGGCGGTCCCCGCGGCACGATCCATGCGCCCGCCTGCACGAACGCGCCATTGGTGGCCTTGAGCGCCGCCGCGGCGATGCCGTCCACCTCGTTCCACGCTCTTTCGCTCGCTGCATACTGGGCATCGGGCATCAAGGCCCCATGCGCGGCGATGGCAGCCGCGGGCTTGAGGCAGACGGACAAGAGATCGGCGACCCCCACAGGGCTCAAGCCGCCCGCCGGCGCGTCAGCGGCCGCATTGATGTTCTGCAGATTGTCCTTATGAGCCTTCACGCGCGCGTGCAGCCGGTCGTCGTCGCAAAGCTCCACCCTCAGCCATGCCACGCTGACATCCCCGACGAGGAGTCGGCGGTAGTGCCCAAAGCCCTCGTTCTTGTAGCTCCACGCGGCATCGCCCGGAGAACCCACGGCAAGCTGCCCAGGGTTGAGCACCGCATTGACGTTGGCGACACCGGCCGCCAGCGTCGGCTGCAGGTCCACCCAGCGCTCCTCGATGGCCGCCTGCCGCTGACGCTCACGCGCGCGCCGCGCTTCCTCTTCCGCTGTGCGGTCCGGCTCGGCCTCGGCCAGCGGCGCCGGTGCGGAAGCTGAAAGGACAGGGGCCTTGGCACGGGCGGCCTTGCGCGCCGTCCCATCATCGCCCCGGGCGATCGTGATCTCGACCTCGGCGTCCGTGGCGGCGGCTGCGTCGCGCGGCACCACGAACGCCTTGCGCCGGCTCCTCTGGATGTCGCGCCAGAACACGGTGATGCCGGCACCGATCAGAATGCCGCTGGCAATGAGCATCAAAGTCGTCGTCATGATGTCGGCCGCCCTCTTACTCGGACGCCGCGCGACCACGGAGAGGCGGTCATGCGCTCGCAACAAGGCATGCAGCGAATGCGCCGTGCAGGGGCAAACCGTCGCGCTACTTGCCCTGCCACTCCTCCTTGACCTCCGTGCACTTGGCTTGAATGAATTCGTTGATGTCCTCGACCACCGTACTCTGCAGCACGCCGAACGAGTTGTCGGCAGCGGTCGCCGACCAGAGCGCGCTCTTGGCGAGAGTGGGCGCTTCTATCTTGCCCCAGTTCAGGCTCGCCTTCACAGCCTTTCCCTGCTTGAAGGTGACTCTTGGCCGAATTTGCAGCTTGATCTCGTACTTCTCGCTTTCGCGCTGCAGCTCGCAGCGGACGTCATGCGTGTCGAACTGGGCCTCGAAATCCGACTCCGTCATGGCCTTGATGAGGGTCGCGCGGTCGAACTTGAGATCCGTGGCACAGCGTGCGTTGCCCCAGGGCCACGATAAGCCCCCTTTTGCCAGGATTGCCGTCATCAGCTCCTTACGCCACGTCTTCTGCACGCTGCAGGCTACGTCGCCGGTTGCCGGCTTGTGATTGTGCAAGGTCGCGCACAGAGCGACGGCGCACACCCTCCTCGTTGCGCGCTCCTTCTTCTCTTCCTCGGTCTCGGGCGCAGGGACGGCCGCCTTGGGCTCCTCGGCAGCAGACGGCGCCGACGGCCACGCAAGCATCGGCAACACGGCCGCCACGAGCAGCAGGCAGCGAGCTAAGGCTTTGGCCATCGGTATCCTCCCCCGGCTCTGGCCTGGCGACGTCGGGCCCCTCTTTCCCGACTTGAGACCGTTCTCGCGCGGCAAGCGAACGGAAATATGACAAGCGTCACCGGTTCGACCACACCAGCATCAGGCCGGACAGCATCAGGAAAAATAGCACAACGCGATCGAAGCGATGATCGTCAAGCCGGTGATAGAGCCAGGAGCCGAACCAGGAAGCGGCAATCGTAGCCGGCAGCGACACTGCGAGAGCGAGCAGGAAGGCCCACCCGACAAGGCCCTGCACCAGGCTCGCTGCCAGCATCGCCGACAGGATCGTCATGTTGAAGGCCTGGAACACGACGCGCCGCTCCGTCTTGGGCCAACCTTTGATCGAAGCCCATATCGTCGGCAGTGCACCGGAGAGGCCAGCGATACCGCCCAGGAC
>WBUN01000082.1:5000-19100 GCA_008933705.1 Hyphomicrobiaceae bacterium | reverse complement strand
CGCGCCCACTGCTTGTCACTGAGCTCGTATCGTTTCGCCATGCGCTGCGCTCCGAATCAGTTGATCCGAAGCGCAATGAATCAGAACCGATTCTCGATGGGAATCCTGAATGTCGATTGGACCTAGGTGTAGATCATCTTGCGCGTCATGCCGCCGTCGATGATGAACTCCGCGCCGGTGATGAAGCCGGCCTGCTCCGACAGCAGGAAGGCGACGGCTGCGGCGATGTCGTCGGGGCGGCCGACGCGGCCGACGGGGTGCTGGGCGTGATCGCCCGGCTTGAGCGGGCCGTGCTTTTCGGTGGCGATCCAGCCGGGCGAGATGCAGTTGACGCGCACATCCGGCGCCAAGGTCATGGCCAGCGCATGCGTGAGCGCAACCACGCCGCCCTTGCTGGCCGAATAGGCGAGCGTGTCGGGCTCGGACATGTGCGCGCGGGTCGAGGCGATGGTGACGATGGCCCCGCGCGCCTGCTTCAGATCGGCCGCGGCGGCTTTGGCGAGCAGGAAGGTTGCGGTCAGGTTGGTGGCGAGCACGCGGTCCCAGGTCTCGAGTGTGGTTTGCTGCAAGGGGGCGAATGCGGCGATGCCGGCGTTGGAGACGATGGCGTCGATGCGGCCGAGGCGGGAGCGGGCGACCGCGATCAGCCGCTCGACGTCGGTCTCGGCGGCGACGTCGCACTGCACGGCGATGCCGCCGGTTTGCCCGGCAATGGCCTCAGCCCCCGCGCCGTCGATGTCGGCGCACGCCACGCGCCACCTCTGGCCGGCCATATGGCGGGCGATGCCGGCGCCGATGCCCCGGGCGGCGCCGGTCACGATCATGACCCTGGCGGGGCCGTCATGTGTGCTTGCTGTGATCGCCATGGCGGCGACACAGACCAGAATTCCCCGCCCAGCGCGAGGGCCGAGCGCAAGTTCGGTAAAGGCAGTGTGTCAGGCCGGCTTGGGGGCGGAGGCGAGGTAGTTGACGTCGGTGTCGCTTGATATGGACCACGTGTCCGACAAGGGGTTGCAGACGAGGCCGCGGAATACAGGCTTTCCGAGGCCCGCGGCCTCGAAGTGGCGGGCAAGCTCGCCGGGCGTGACGAAGCGGTCCCACTGATGCGTGCCTACGGGGAGCCAGCGCAGCACGTATTCCGCGCCGACGATGGCCAGCAGATAGGCCTTCGTGGTGCGGTTGATGGTCGACAGCAGCATGAGGCCGCCGGGGCGTACCAGCGCCGCGCAGGTCTTCAGGAAGGCCCCGACATCCGGTACGTGCTCGACCACCTCCAGGCAGACGACGGCGTCGAATGTGCGCCCCTCGGCCGCCAGATCCTCGACTCGGCCGGCGCGGTAGTCGATGTCGAGCCCCTGGCCGGTCGCGTGCCGGCGGGCGGCTTCGATGTTCTCGGTCGCAGGGTCGAGGCCTGTCATGCGGCCTCCGAGCCGCGCCAAGGGCTCGCAAATGAGCCCTCCGCCGCAGCCGATATCGAGGAGCGTGAGGCCTTCCAGTGGCCGCAAGCTCGTCCCGCTCAAGGCAAAATGCCGGACCAACTCCTCGCGCAGGAAGCTCAGCCGTGCGGGGCCGATCTGATGCAATGGGCGGAATTTGCCTTTCGGGTCCCACCATTCCGAGGCGATGCGCGCAAAGCGGTCGATCTCGCTGGGGTCGAGCGTGCGGCCGGGGTGGTCGGCGGGAGGCTGGGTCATGGGGCATTGGCGCGGGCGACCGCCCTGCTGTCAAGGCCGGTGCAAAGCTGCGGGTCTGCCCGTCCCTTATTGTTGCGGAGGCCGGGGCTTGTGGCTAAGAGTACGCGCCGTAAGCTGCCAAATGGCGCGAACAACGGGCCTTGGCAGCCGCGCATGCGGTTATGAGCGGGCAGGAAGCGCAGGGGCGCCGAGCGGGTCGTCATGTCATTCGTGGTCATGAAATTCGGCGGCACCTCCGTTGCCAACGTCGAGCGCATCCGTAATGTCGCCCGTCACGTCAAGCGCGAGGTCGATGCCGGCAACAAAGTGGCGGTCGTGGTCTCGGCCATGGCCGGAACCACCAATCAGCTCGTCGCATGGGTGCGGGAGGCCTCTTCGCTGCACGATGCGCGCGAGTACGATGCCGTCGTCGCCACCGGTGAACAGGTCACTGCTGGCCTGCTTGCCATCGTGCTGCAGTCGATGGGCATCCAGGCGCGCTCCTGGCAGGGCTGGCAGATCCCCATCATTACCGACGATGCGCATGGCGTTGCACGCATCAAGGACGTCCCGGGCGACAAGATTCGCGCCCGCCTCGAACAGGGCGAGGTGGCCGTGATTACCGGTTTCCAGGGCATCGAGCCGACCCGAAACCGGGTCACAACGCTCGGCCGCGGCGGCTCGGATACCAGTGCCGTGGCCGTGGCTGTCGCCGTCAAGGCCGACCTTTGCGACATCTATACGGACGTGGACGGTGTTTACACGACCGATCCGCGCATCGTGCCGAAGGCTAGGCGTCTCCCCAAGGTCTCCTACGAGGAGATGCTGGAAATGGCCTCGCTCGGCTCCAAGGTATTGCAGACGCGCTCGGTCGAGCTCGCCATGGTACACAGGATGCGCGTGCGCGTGCTTTCGAGCTTCGTCGCGCCGGATCAACTGAAGCCGGCTCGGCCCGACACGTGGAACGAAATCGGCACCATCATTTGCAGCGAGGATGAGATCGTGGAGCAACGGGTCGTCAGCGGCATCGCCTATGCCAAGGACGAGGCGAAGGTCACTCTCCTCCAAATCGAAGATAAGCCCGGTGTGGCCGCGCGTATTTTCGGCCCCCTCGCCGAGGCCAGTATCAACGTCGATATGATCGTCCAGAACCTGTCGTCGGACGGAAAGCGCACCGACATGACGTTCACCGTCCAGGAATCCGATCTGGAGCGGACGCTGGAGGTCCTCAAGACCGCCCGGAAGGAGATCGGCTATTTCGACGTGAAGAGTTCATCTGACGTCGCCAAGGTTTCCGTAATCGGCGTTGGGATGCGCAGCCACGCCGGCGTGGCGGCACAAATGTTCAAGGCACTTGCTGAAAAAGGCATCAATATACTCGCCATCACGACGTCGGAGATCAAAATTAGCGTGCTGATCGATGCGGCCTATGCCGAGCTGGCCGTGCGCACGCTGCATGCCCTGTACGAGCTGGGCAAAGACTGATTTCATAAGACCCCCCTTGTGGGGACGGAATCGGCCTTCGGGCATCGTGACGCACGGCTATCTGGCGTCCGTCTTGCACTTGTCTTGCATGGGCGTTCGGGCGGGTAGGCGTTTCGAGGCTGATGAAGCCGGTGTTGACTTGCGGAGTTGCGGCGGTCGCTGATGCAGAACAGAGGCGGAGATACACCGAGGATTTCTCCCTCGGAGCCGGCGCTCCGCATCATCATGCGCCGCCTCAGGGAGATCATGGCGGAGCCGGCGGATGGCCAGTCCCGGCTCGACAAGATCGTGCGCCAGATCGCCGGTCTGATGGTTGCCGAGGTTTGCTCAATCTACCTCAAGCGGCAGGACGGCTCGCTGGAGCTGTTCGCCACTGAGGGCCTGAACCCTGCTGCGGTGCACAACACATTCATGAAGCGCGGCGAAGGTCTGGTCGGACGCTGCGCCGAGCTGGCCGTACCCATCAACGAGCCCGATGCCCAGAATCATCCCGCTTTCTCCTATCGGCCCGAGACGGGTGAGGAGATCTATCATTCCCTCCTTGCCGTGCCGGTCCTGCGCGGGGGTGAGGTGTTGGGCGTCCTGACCGTCCAGAACAAGATGCAAAAGGAGTACTCCGACGAGGACGTGGAGGTGCTCCAGACCACCGCGATGGTCCTGGCCGAGCATCTTGTCTCGGGCGCGGTAGCAGGCGTCAATGCGGGCACGGAGTTCAGTCGCACCGCCAGCCACGTGGTGCGCGGGCAGCCTCTCTCCGAAGGATTGGCGCTCGGGCATGTGGTGCTGCACGACTCGCGTGTGGTCGTCACCGAGCTGGAGGCGAAGGACCCGGAGGAGGAGAACCGCCGGCTTGAGACTGCCGTCGAGGAGCTCAAGAGCCATATCGACGAGATGCTGGAGCTGGGCGAGGTGGCAACGACCGGGGAGCATCGCGAGGTGCTCGAGGCCTACCGCATGCTGGCGCACGACCGCGGCTGGCTGCGCCGCATGAAGGACGCGATCAAGCGCGGCATGACGGCCGAGGCGGCCGTCGAGCGCGTGCAGAACGACACGCGTGCCCGCATGCTGCGCCATGCAGACGCCTATTGGCACGAGCGCCACAAGGATCTCGACGAGTTGTCTGACCGCCTTCTGCGCATCCTGTCGGGGCATCCGCGGCCGCGGGCCGGCAAGGTCCAGCTGCCGCACGACACGATCCTCATCGCGCGTACCATGGGCCCCGCTGTGCTGCTCGACTACGACCGGTCGCGCCTGCGCGGGCTGGTGATCGAGGATTCGAGCGGACAGAGCCATGTCGCTATCGTGGCCAAGGCATTGGGCATCGCCGCTGTCGGACAGGCGCGCGGCGTCATCGAGCGCGTCGACGACGGCAATCCGATCATTGTCGATGCCGAGACGGGCGAGGTGCATATCCGCCCAACCAGCGATGTCATCTCGGCCTATGGCGACAAGGCCCGCTTTCGTGCCCGGCGGCAACGCAAGTACCGTGCGTTGAGGAACAAGCCAGCAGTCACCAAGGACGGCCAAAAGATCGAGCTGCATATCAATGCCGGGCTGATGATGGACCTTCCGCATCTGGCTGAATCGGGTGCGGACGGCATCGGCCTTTTCCGCACCGAGCTGCAATTCATGGTGTCGGAGACGCTGCCGCGGCTCGACCAGCAGGTGCAGATGTATCGCGCGATCGTCGCAGAGGCGGGCCAGAAGCCCGTGGTCTTCCGCACGCTGGATGTCGGTGGCGACAAGGCGCTGCCCTACCTACGCCAGCCGGAGGAAGAGAACCCCGCGCTCGGCTGGCGGGCCATCCGCCTCTCGCTCGACCGGCCCGGCCTGCTGCGCACGCAGGTGCGCGCGTTGCTCCGGGCAGCGGCTGGACTCGAGCTCAGGCTGCTGCTGCCGATGGTTTCTGCTGTCGGGGAGGTCGACATGGCCCGCGCCTTGATCGACCGTGAGATCGATTTGCTGCGGCGGCGCGGCAGCACCGATCCGACGCGCGTGCTGCTCGGAGCCATGATCGAGGTGCCGTCGCTGCTCTATGAGCTCGATGTACTGTTGCCGCGCGTTGATTTCGCTTCAGTCGGCAGCAACGATCTGCTGCAGTACCTGTATGCCGCGGACCGCAACAACACGCGCGTCGCCGGCCGCTATGATTCCCTGTCCGCGGCGGCGATGAGAGCGCTCGCGGCCATCGTGGACGCGGCCAAACGCCACGGAAAGCCATTAAGCCTGTGCGGCGAGATGGCCGGCAAGCCGCTCGAGGCGATGGCGCTGCTTGGCCTCGGATACCGCTCGATATCCATGGCTCCAGCCTCCGTCGGCCCCGTGAAGTCGATGATTTTGAGCCTGGATGTGGGCGCGCTGCAGCGCTGGTTGTCAGGGGTGCTCCCTGCCGGTGAAGGGAGCTTGCGCGCCCAGCTCAAACGCTTTGCGGAGGAGCACGGCGTCGAGATTTGAGGCCGGCGCCTGCCATTGCATCGTCGCACTTTGACAATAGCCTGATTTTGCTGAAACATAACGTGGGTGGCATTTGTACGTACGTTGGTCATGCGTATGAGACAGGGAACCGGGGATGGGCGTGCAGCCCAGCAGTACGGGCATGCCCCGTCGCGCATGCGTATCAGCGCGATCACCGAGCTTTCTGCAGGGCGGGACGAGCAGCTCGGTCAGATCTTCCGGAATATGCGGTTGGCGATGAAGGTCTCGCGCGAGACCATCGCCCGGCGGCTCGCCACCAGCCCGTTGACCATCGATGATTTCGAGGCCGGTGCCATAACGGCGCTGCCGCATTGGAAGGAGACGTCGCGAATCGTGCGCAGCTATTGTGAGTTGCTGCGCCTCGATCCCCAGCCAATCTTGTGGCGCATCCGCAGCCATCTTGATGCGGTCGCCGGATACGCTGCAGCATCTCCGGGTCCGGCGCGTCTTGGACACCCGCAGACCGGTGCGAGTTCGTGGTCGCCGGCGGGGCCTCAGCCCGCTATGCGCACCGAACGCACGGTCAGCCAGCGAGCAAGGCCGCGTCGCCGCCGCAGCGTGCGCGCGCTGTTTGCGATCAGTGCGCCCATTCTGTTCGTTGCCGGCGTCGTATATCTGGCACAGACGGCGCCGAGGTTGGTATATCCGCCCCTTGCCTTGCTGCCGGATCAGGTGGAAGTTCCTGTACGTGCCGGTCTCGAGTACCTGGTGTTGCTGACCGCTCCTCGCCGTGATGGGCTGAGGTGGATCGAAGTCAGTGATCCGCAGTTGCGCAAAGCAGATAAATTGCAGACAAGCACGCGTTAGCGGCGTCCCCCCCCACCGGCTCTTTCGCGCCCCGAGCGCGCGGAGGAGGGTGCGTGCTTTCACAGCTTCCTTCAGGCACTGTTTTCAGATGACCGCCCTACCCGCAGAAAAGCTCGACAAGCTGGTGCAGCGCTGGGAGTTCATTCAGTCGGAGCTCAACCGCGGCGCCAACCAAGCGACCTTTGTGCAACTCTCCAAGGAGTTCGCCGAGCTCAATCCCGTCATTGCCACCATCCAGGCCCTGCGCAAGGCGGAAGCCGAGCGAGAGGACCTAAGATCGCTCCTGTCCGACCCCAAGGCCGAGCGGGATTTCGCAGCGCTGGCGAAGGAGGAGTTGGCCGGGCTCGAGCCCCGCATTGCCGATCTCGAGCAGCAGGTGAGGCTACACCTGCTGCCGAAGGATGCCGCCGACGAGAAGAGCGCGATCCTGGAGGTGCGGGCTGGGACGGGCGGCGACGAGGCAGCCCTGTTCGCGGCCGATCTCTATCGCATGTACAGTCGCTACGCCGATTTGCGCGGCTGGAAGATGGACATAATCAGCGTGTCGGAGAACGACCTCGGCGGCTACAAGGAGATCGTCGCGTCCATTTCCGGCAGAGGTGTGTTCGCGCGCCTGAAGTACGAATCGGGCGTGCATCGCGTGCAGCGCATTCCCGTCACCGAGGCTGGCGGCCGCATCCATACTTCGGCGGCGACCGTTGCCGTCCTTCCCGAGGCGGAGGACGTCGAGCTGGATATAAAACCCGAGGATATCCGCATCGACACCATGCGTGCCGGCGGTGCAGGCGGCCAGCACGTCAACAAGACCGACTCCGCCGTGCGCATCACGCATCTGCCGACCGGCATTGTCGTCGTCTCGGCCGAGAAGTCGCAGCACCAGAACCGGCGTCTCGCCATGCAGGTTCTGCGCTCACGCATCTACGAGATGGAGCGCCAGAAGGCCGACGACGCGCGTGCGGCGCAACGACGCGACCAGGTCGGCTCAGGCGATCGGTCACAGCGCATCAGAACCTACAATTTTCCTCAGGGTCGGGTGACCGACCATCGCATCGGCCTGACACTGCACAAGTTGGAAGAGGTGCTGAACGGCACGGCGCTCGACGAGCTGATCGATGCACTGATCACTGAGCATCAGGCCAACCAGTTGGCGGCTCTCGATGAACACGCCCGAGCATGAAGCCGCGCTGCCGACCGTGGCTGTAGCATTGCGGCAGGCGACAGCAGCGCTGAGCCGCGCTGGCATTGAGGGGGCGGGCAACGACGCGCGCCGGCTGCTCGTCGAGGCGACCGGGTTGTCGAGCGCCCAGGTGTTGGCCCGCCCGGAGGAGCCACTCACGCTGGAGCAATCGCGTACTTTCCTTGCCTACGTCGAGAGGCGTGCGCAGCGTGCGCCGCTGTCGCGCATTCTCGGCGTGCGGGAATTCTATGGCCGTCCCTTCAAGCTGTCTCCTGCCACGCTGGATCCGCGGCCTGACAGCGAGACGCTCATTACCGCTGCGCTGGGGCTGGCGCGCGAGGAGGGATGGCTGGATACCCCGCTGCGCATCCTCGACGTTGGCACAGGCACCGGGTGCTTGCTATTGACCCTGCTTTCGGAGCTGCCGAAAGCTACCGGCCTCGGTACTGACATCAGCCCGGTCGCACTCGACACCGCATCGGAAAATGCACAGCGCCTTGGTGTGGCCGATCGGGCCGATTGGCGCATCGCGGATGCTCTGGACGGCGTCGTGGGACCTTTCGATATCCTGATTTCCAATCCGCCGTACATTCGCTCGGGCGATATTGCCGATCTCGAGCGGGAAGTGCGTGACTTCGATCCAATCGCAGCGCTCGACGGCGGCAGTGACGGACTGCGAGTATATCGGCGCCTGGCGGACGCTATTTCTTCAGTGATTCCAGACGGTTGGATCATCCTTGAGGTGGGGTACGACCAGGCCGACGCGGTCGCGGGTCTGCTCATGTCGTCCCCCACGCGCATGGCGCCAGACGACATCCGCTATTTCAGGGATGTCGCCGGCAAGAGACGCTGTGTTGCCGGCAGAACACGGAATTGAGCATAAGGCCACAAACCCCTTGGATTCCCTCAGCGTCCGCGATAGTGTTGCGCCAAGTGGAATCGTCTGAGCATCCCGTGGCCGCGGCCGTACAAGCGGTGAGGAGGCGGGAGGCCTGGACCGATGCGAAGCAGGTTGGATTGCTCGCAACAAGGCGACGTATCGTCAGCACCACTGACCGCCCAAGAGAAGAATTGATGGCGTGACGCCGTGGTGGAGCGCCGAGTCCGCGTGCGCGGGCTGCGGCACCGAAGAGGGCGAGGCCATCGCATTCGAATGTGGCTGCAATGCTCGGGCCGTGAACGAGCGACTCACGGATTTCTCGGTCGTAGCCGAGCCCTGGCGTGAAGGAGGCCCATGCCCGTGCTTGTGGGCAGGACCTCGATGAGTTGGTCCATGTAGAGACGGGAGCCTTAGAGGCAGTGAGGCAAGGTCAGCAGAATCGCCGCGGTCGCGGTCGGAACCGGAAGAGCCAGAATCCGCTTTCGCGTAGCTTCGAATCCAACGGCCCGGACGTCAAAATCCGCGGTACGCCGGCACACATCGCCGAGAAGTATATTTCCCTGGCTCGTGACGCGCAGTCGTCAGGCGACCCGGTGCTCGCGGAGAATTATCTCCAGCATGCCGAGCATTACAGCCGCATCATCATGGCCTATCGCGAGCAGCTTCAGCAGCATGGCGAAGGCATGAACGGCAACGGCCAGCGCATGCGGAGCGAGGGAGGGGAGGGCGAGGAGTTCGGGGACGAAGGCGGCGATGAAGCCTTCGACGAAGGCTTCCCGCAGCCGCCGATGCCGCATCAGATGCAGAGCCACCAGCCGCCGCGCCAGCAGGGCTATGACAGCAGCCGCCATGATCGGCCCTTCCGCCGGGACCGTGATCAGGGCCGCTTCCGCGACCGCGACCGTCACGGCGACCGCGACCGCGACCGGCATGGGGATCGCGAAGGTCGTCCTGTTCAGCCGCAGGAGCATAGGCCCCCCGCCGAAAGCCGCCAGCCGTCCACGCCGCAGCCCGAGCGCCAGCCGGAGCCGGCAGGGGAAGTGGCCAGCGAGCAGCCGCGGCGCCGCGATCGCTTCCAGGCTGGAGGCCACGAGCAACCGGAGTTTCTGCGACGCCCCGTTCGGCGTGCGCGCAGTGACGCCGAAACGCCGGCGGCACCCTCCAAGGAAGAGCCCTCGCGGGATTGAAGATCCGCGCTTCAGCGCAGGTGACGCTGTGGATTGGAGGCGGTTGCGCTAAACCGTCACCGGTGCGCCTTCCGTCAGCTCCCCGCCCTCGACAATCCTGGCATAGATGCCGAAGTCGGAGTGTCCCAGCGTCCGCAACAGCGCTGCAGGGATTGCCATGTCGCGTACCCCGGTGCTGGGGTCGACGTTGGTTGCTTCGCACCGGACCGTACGTGCGAACACGGCGAGCTTGACCGGTCCGATACCAATCTCCTTGTCCAACCACGCAAGCTCGGCCCACGGCGCCAATCCCTCAAGGTAGAGGTTGGCGCGAAAACGCAACGGGTCCACGGCCCGGCCAAGCACCCGCTCCAACTCACGCGCGCTTGCCAGATTGACGACGTGCACGCACTTTGCCGCCACGTCGGAAAAGCTATGCCCCGGCGCGCTGACGATCTTGGGCGCCCCCCGCAGTTCTGATTTCATGTAGCCGGCGATGAACTGCTCGATCAGTTGGCGCCCGAGCCTGGTTGTGAGCTGGCCGCGAGCCACCTGCCTGCCGCCACGGAAGATAGTGAGTGTTTCGGTCGCATCATCGAACTTGCTGCGCAGCGTTGCCAGCCGCTCGTCCCGCATCAGCATCAGGAAGTTGATCTTGGGCAGATGCCGCGGTGCCTCGGGATCGAACCGTCCCTGGCCGTTCTCGATGGCATAAGCGCGATCGAACGGCATCGTGGCGCCGGCGGCGAGCAATGCCCGCTCCAGTCGCTCCGGCGTCAGGCCTTTGACGGGGTAGCGATACAACGCACTGAGTCGCGGGCCATCGATCTCGGACATCTCTGAAGCGTCTTTTCGGCTGGCATATTTCGTTCGGATTGATGCGCATCATGCCCTTTTGGGGCCTGAACGGCCATCCTATATCTGTGCGGGAGGCTTAGGCCGTGGATGCCGCGTGCGGGTCCAGGCCAGCCTCACTTTAGATCCTGCACAGAAGACGGTGGCCCCCGCGCCCGGATCGGGGCGGTCCCCGTGCCGAGGAGGGATGGATGGATTTCGAGAAGTACACCGATCGCGCAAAGGGCTTCGTCCAGTCGGCGCAAAGCCTTGCGCTTCGCGAGGGTCACCAGCAGTTCAGCTCCGAGCATCTGCTCAAGGTCCTCCTCGATGATGAGGAGGGCTTAGCGGCAGGACTCATTGAGCGCGCGGGGGGCCGTTCCAGGGATGTCCTGGAAGCAACCGAGCGGGTGCTGGCCAAGCGGCCCAAGGTATCGGGGGGCGGCGCGGGCCAGCTCTATCTGGCACCGGAACTGGCGCGCGTATTCGAGACGGCCCAGAAGGTTGCCGAGAAAGCCGGCGACAAGTTTGTCACCGTCGAGCGTCTGCTTCTGGCGCTCGCCATGGAGTCCTCGAGTGAGGCCGGCAAGCTTCTCAAGAGTGCGGGTGTCACGCCGGTAGCGCTCAACGCGGCGATCAATGACATTCGCAAGGGCAGAACAGCCGACAGCGCTTCGGCCGAGCAGAGCTACGACGCTCTCAAGCGCTATGCGCGCGACCTGACGGCGGCGGCCTCCGAAGGCAAGCTCGACCCTGTTATCGGCCGCGACGAGGAGATCCGGCGCACCATCCAGGTGCTGTCGCGGAGAACCAAGAACAATCCCGTGCTGATCGGCGACCCTGGCGTCGGCAAGACGGCCATCGCCGAGGGCTTGGCGCAGCGCATCATCAAGGGCGACGTGCCCGAGAGCTTGAAGGACAAGAAGCTCCTGGCGCTCGACATGGGTGCACTCATCGCGGGAGCCAAGTATCGCGGCGAGTTCGAGGAGCGCCTCAAAGCCGTGCTGTCCGAGGTGCAGGCCGAGGGCGGGCGTATCATCCTCTTCATCGACGAGCTGCACACCATCGTGGGTGCCGGCAAGTCCGAGGGTGCGATGGATGCGGGCAATCTGCTCAAGCCGGCCCTGGCGCGGGGCGAGCTGCATTGCGTCGGTGCCACCACGCTCGACGAGTACCGCAAGCACATCGAAAAAGACGCCGCCCTGGCGCGGCGCTTCCAGCCGATCTTCATATCGGAGCCGACGGTGGAGGACACCATATCGATCCTCCGCGGCCTCAAGGAGAAGTACGAGCTGCACCACGGCGTGCGAATTGCCGATGCGGCGCTGGTCGCCGCGGCGACGTTGTCCAACCGCTACATCTCGGACCGCTTCCTGCCGGACAAGGCCATCGACCTTGTCGATGAGGCCGCATCCAGGCTCAGGATGCAGGTGGACTCCAAGCCTGAGGAGCTGGACGAGATAGACCGACGACTGATCCAGCTTAAGATCGAGCGCGAGGCGTTGAAGAAGGAGCAGGACGCCGCTTCTCGCGACCGCCTGGCCCGCCTCGAGAAGGAGATCGCCGATCTCGACGAGCAGTCTCGCAGCCTTTCCGAGCGCTGGAGCGCGGAGAAGAGCAAGCTGGGCGATGCGCAGAAGCTAAAGGAGGAGCTCGACGCCAAGCGGATCGAGCTGGAGCGGGCCCAGCGCAAGGGTGACCTCGCGCGTGCGGGCGAGCTTGCCTACGGCCTGATTCCGGAGCTCGAGAAGAAGCTCAAGGCATTGGAAGCCGGCGACGGCAAGGGTGGGCAGATGGTCGAGGAGGCGGTTACCCCCGATCATATTGCACAGGTCGTCTCCCGTTGGACCGGTATTCCCATCGATCGCATGCTCGAAGGCGAGCGGGAGAAGCTGCTGCGCATGGAGACGGAGCTGGCCAAGCGTGTGGTCGGCCAGCGTGAGGCCGTGGAGGCGGTGTCGACCGCAGTCAGGCGCGCGCGTGCCGGCTTGCAGGATCCGAACCGGCCGATCGGCTCATTCATTTTCTTGGGCCCCACCGGCGTCGGCAAGACGGAGCTCACCAAGGCGCTTGCGGCCTTCCTGTTCGACAACGAGACCGCGATGGTGCGCATCGATATGAGCGAGTTCATGGAAAAGCATTCCGTGGCTCGCCTGATAGGGGCGCCTCCGGGCTATGTGGGCTACGAGGAGGGCGGCGCGCTCACGGAGGCCGTGCGCCGGCGCCCCTACCAGGTCGTGCTGTTCGACGAGATCGAGAAAGCGCATCCGGACGTGTTCAACGTCCTGCTGCAGGTCCTTGATGACGGGCGGCTTACGGATGGTCAGGGCCGCACCGTCGACTTCAAGAACACGCTCATCATTATGACCTCGAATATCGGCTCCGAGTATCTCGTCAACCAGAAGGAGGGCGAGGACACCGAGGCGGTGCGGCACTACGTGATGGCCGAGGTGAAGCTCAAGTTCCGGCCCGAGTTCCTGAACCGGATCGATGAGATCATCCTCTTCCATCGCCTGCAGCGCGAGCACATGGCGACCATCGTCGACATCCAGATCGGCCGCCTGCAGAAGCTGCTTGCCGACCGCAAGCTCAAGATCGAGCTGGACGACAAGGCCCGCACGTGGCTCGCCAACAAGGGCTACGATCCCGCCTACGGCGCCCGTCCGTTGAAGCGCGTAATCCAGAAGTCGGTGCAGGATCCGCTGGCGGAGCAGATCCTGGCCGGCCGGATTAAGGACGGCGAGATGGTGCGACTGACGGTTCGGGACGGCGCGTTGGTCGTCAACGGCCAGCCGGTCAAAGCAGCAGCGTAGCTCAAGGTCGCTTGACGAACTCGGGCGTGCTTCGGTGGGGCCGCGCGGCGGCTTCGGGAGGTTGCTACTGCACGCCGCCCATTGTCGCCACCCGGGTGGAGACGGGGTGGCGTTGCATGAGGCTGTCGATGCGCGTGCGCTCTTTCTGGAAGTCGGCAAGCTGCTTGCCGGCAAGCTGGCGCTCACGTGGCACTTGGATGGACATCGGGTCAACGAAGCTGTTGTTGACCAGCACCTCGAAGTGCACGTGAGGGCCGGACGACAGGCCGGTCGTGCCGACATAGCCGATGATCTGGCCCTGGCGAACCTTTACGCCTTCGCTGACGCCGTTGCCGAAGCGCGACATGTGGCCGTAGGCGGTCTTGTAGCCGTTGGCATGGCGAATGCGCACATAGTTCCCGTATTCGCCCTTGCGCCCGGCCTCCTCGATAACGCCGCTGCCGGCGGCCATGATGGGCGTACCCGTGGCGCAAGCCCAGTCGACGCCGGTGTGCATCTTCGGCGTTTGCAGGATCGGGTGGCGGCGCACGCCAAAGCCCGACGTGATACGCACGTCATCCCCGCGCACGGGGCGGCGCATGAGGAACTTGCGCGACGTGTTGCCCTGCTCGTCGTAGTAGTCCACCATCCCGTCCGGAGTGCGAAAGCGATAGAACTTGTGGGTCTCGCCGCTGGCCGTGATGGCCGTCGCCAGCAGTTCGCCAACGCCGCTGTCGATGCCCTTGTCCTCGTCCTTGACGTCGAAGAAGAACTCGAAGCCGTCCCCAGCCCGGACACGCTGGCGGAAATC
>WBUN01000138.1 GCA_008933705.1 Hyphomicrobiaceae bacterium | reverse complement strand
GCCGCCTACACGTGGAGCCGCCCACTCACCGTGACCGTGGCGGCGATTGAGAAGGACGTGCCGATCCAGGTGTTCGGCCTCGGGACGGTCGAGGCTCAGACCGTATCACGCATCGGCTTCGAAACCGCGGGAACGCTGGTTGAGCTGAACGCCGACCAGGGCGAAAGCGTCAAGGCGGGAGCCTTGCTCGGCCGGTTGCAGAGCCGCGAGCAGGAGGCTCGGGTCGCGCAGGCGCGTGCGGCCGTGACGCAGGCGCAGGCGGGTGTGGAGCAGGCCGAGGCAGCGGTCGAAAAAACCGATGCCGTCCTGAAACAGAAGGCTGAAACCAATCAGCGCCGCCAGGAGCTGGTGCAACGTGGCGTCGTCTCCCGCGAGACGGCGGGGGACACGCAGGCAGCGGCCGACGTGGCCAAGGCCGATCTGAGCCAGGCGCACAGCGCGGTGAGCGTGGCACGCGCCAACCTCGAGCAGGCCAAGGCGGTGCTCGCTCTCGAAGAGGCGCGTCTCGCCAAGTACAGCCTGTACGCCCCGTTCGATGCCTTGGTAATGACGCGCCACAAGGAGCTTGGCGCCGCGCTCAACGCCAACGAGGCGGTGTTCACGCTGGTCGACCCGGCGACGATCTGGGCGCTGGCCTACATCGACGAGGGTCGTGCCGGCCAGATCGAGGTCGGGCAAGCGGCGGAGGTGACGCGGCGCTCGGCTCCGGATCTGCACATGAAGGCCAAGGTCGTACGCATCGACATCGAGAGCGACCGGGTGAACGAGGAGCGGCGCATCTACGCACGTTGCAGCGGGTGTCCCTTGGCCTTCCACTTGGGCGAGCAGGCGGAGATGCTCATCACGGTCGGGCGCTTGCCTCAAGCGCGGCTGGTCAAGCACACCGCACTACAGAAGATGCAGGGCCGTCAGGCAACCGCCTGGACGGTCGAGGACGGCAAGCTGCAGCAGCGGCGGGTGACGCTGGGCCAGCGCACCATCGATGGCCGCGTCGAGATCGTGAGCGGCCTGCCCGAGGGGGCGGAGCTCGTCACGTCGCCGACTACCGGGCTCACTATAGGTCGCCCTGTCATCATTGCGCAGAATGTGAAGCCGGCCGGCGAGAAGAAAAAATGAACCTTGCCTGGCGCGATATCCGGCACAAACTCGGGCGCTTCGTCCTGACGTGCCTGGGACTGAGCCTGCTGCTCGCCGTCGTGATCACCATGGCAGCCATGAATCGGGGGCAGATCGAGGACGCCACCGCGCTCGTCAAGGCCATCGGGGCAGACCTTTGGGTGGTGGAGGCCGACACGGTGGGGCCCTTCGCTGAGTCCTCGCGCATTCCGGGCGACACGCGCGAGATCGTGGCGCGCATCAACGGGGTGGCCGACGCCGGCTCCATCACCCTCCAGAACGTTCAGCTCGATCGCAATGGCCGCAAGCTGCGGTTGCAGGTGGTGGGCTATGAGCCGGGCCGTCCCGGCGGGCCCGTCAATATCGCAGTCGGGCGCGAGATCACGCGCAGCCACTACGAGCTGATCGCCGACCGCCAGACGGGACTCAAGGTCGGCGATACGGTGCACCTTGGCCGCAACGACTATACGGTGGTCGGCGAGACCAGGGGGATCGTCACCCTGTCGGGCGACTCGATCGTCTACATTTCGCTGAGGGACGCACAGCAGCTGCAATTCGAGCTGTCTCCGTCGGCGGCGCGGCGCGAAACAGCTCGCGGGGCCCAGCGCGCCCAAACCGATCTCGTCAATGCCGTGGTGGCGCGGCTGGCACCCGATGTTCCCACCGACGAGGTGGCCGAGGTGATCCGGCGCTGGAAGCATCTGTCCGTGCTCACCGACAAGCAGCAGCAGGACTTCCTCACCGTGAACGTCATCGAGCGGGCGAGAAAGCAGCTCGGCACGTTCATGGCGATTCTCACGGTCGTCTCGGTCGTGATCATTGCCCTCATCATCTACACCCTGACGATGGACAAGATTCGGGAGATTGCGACGCTCAAGCTGATCGGCGCGCCCGACCGCACCATCGTCGGCCTCATCCTGCAGCAGTCGCTGCTCATGGGCATCGTCAGCTTCGTTGCCGGCACCGTGCTGGTCTACGTGTTCAAGGGCTACTTCCCGCGCCGCATTGCCATGCTGCCTGAAGACATCGCCGCGCTGTTCGGCGTTGTTGTGGTGGTCTGCCTGTTGGGAAGCCTGCTCGGCGTGCGGGCCGCCGTGCGTATCGATGCCGCCCGTGCGCTGACAGGATGACGGCCATGCAGGAGCGCCTCAAACCCCATGCCCTGGTCGAGCTGAAGGGCATCTCAAAGCACTTCGGCGAAGGCGAAACCCGCGTCGACGCCCTGCGCGACATCACGTTGACGGTGTCTTCCGGCGAGGTGGTCGGTCTGCTCGGGCCGTCGGGCTCGGGCAAGAGCACGCTCTTGAACGTCATCGGCGCCATCATCGACCCCAACGAGGGCTGGATGCGGCTCGACGGCGAGGTGGTCTACGACAATCGCTGGCTGCGGCGTGATCTGCGTCGCATGCGCCTGGAGAAGATCGGCTTCATCTTCCAGTTCCACAACCTGCTGCCGTTTCTCGATGCCACCGACAACGTGGCGCTGGTGTACCATCTGGCCGGCGTGCCGCGCGATGAGGCGATCCGGCGCTCCGTCGACCTGCTCGACTACTTGCAGGTCGGGCATCGCAAGCACGCCATGCCGTCGCAACTCTCGGGCGGCGAGGCGCAGCGCGTGGCCATCGCGCGCGCGCTCGCCAACAAGCCCCGTATCATCCTGGCCGACGAGCCGACGGCCGCCCTCGACTCGGCGCGCGCCGGCATCGTCATGGACCTCCTGCGCAAGCTCGCGCGCGAGCAGGAGGCGGCGATCATCGCCGTCACCCATGACGAGAAGATCTACGACCGGCTGGACCGCATCTACAAGTTGCGCGACGGGCGATTGATCGAAACGGAGGAGCGCGCCGCCGCCTGAC
>WBUN01000137.1 GCA_008933705.1 Hyphomicrobiaceae bacterium | reverse complement strand
GCATGCGCGCGCCCGGCCGCGGAGGGCGGGCGGGTCTGGCACGGGTGCAACATGCTGGCGTAGCGGCCGGCGCCGGGTCGTCCTATTGCAGGTCCGCGCCATAACGTCCATCCATTGTGGCAGCTTTGGCGCTTCGCACTGCAGCATAGCCCTCCTGCTGTCGCGTCCGGCTCCGGGGACCGGCGTCAACCTGCACGCTCCCCGCCGCTCCTCAATGCATCCACCAAGCGTTTGGCATGAGGCGTCAGATCCTTGTAGCTGCGCACGCATGCGTGGAGCTTGCGCAACGCCCAGGCATCCGTCAGCCGGACGGTGGAGATGCGCATGGAGCGCCGGAAGCGCGCCGCAGCCGTCGCGGGCATCGCGGCCACGCCGACGCCCTGCTCGACCATGCGGCAAATGGCGTCGAACCCCCGCAGGCGCACGCGCAGCTTGAGCGGCCGCCCGGCCTTGGCCGCGTGCCGACCCAGATGATGCTGCAGCGCGCTCGCTTCACTCAGGCCGACGAATTCCTCACTCAACGCTTCGGCGAAGGCGACCTGGCGGCGCTTGGCCAAGGCGTGCCCCCGCGGCACCACCAGCACCAGTCGATCGGTGCGGAAGGGGAAGCATTCGAGCCCGGACATGTCCACGCCTTCCGCGACAACGCCGATGTCTGCCCGTCCGTCGGCGACGGCCTGCACTATGTCGGTGCTTTCGCGCTCCTCCAGATCGATGTCGACGTGCCTGTTGGCGGCCAGAAACCGCGCCAGTGTCTCGGGCAGGAACTCGGTCAGAGCCGCGGTATTCGACAGCATCCGCACCTCGCCCTTGAGGCCGCGGGCATAGCCGCCGAGCTCGCCGCGCAAGTGCTCGATTTGCGCAAGCACGATGCGGGCGTGCTGCGCCAGCGTCCGGCCCGCCGCCGTCGGCACGACGCCACGCCGCCCGCGCACCAGCAGGTCCACGCCGAGCGCCGCCTCCATGCCGCGCACACGCGCGCTGGCGGACGCGAGCGCCAGATGCGCGCGTCCGGCGCCTTGCGTGATGCTGCCGGTCTCGACGACGCTGAGGAACAGCTTGAGGTCGGTGATGTCGAAGCGCATGGCATTGGCCGCATGTGCCTTCGCAAGTGACGAAGGCAGAGTCCACAACCTCCATATTGTGCGCAGGCGCCCGTCCCGTCTACATGGACCCCATGCTCGATCAAGTCGCCCTGCTCACCGCCGTCATCTTCCTGCTTGCCGGATTCGTGAAAGGCGTGATGGGCCTCGGCCTGCCCACCGTCTCCATGGGCCTGCTCGCGCTCATCGTCGCGCCAGCCGAGGCCGCGGCACTGCTCGTGGTGCCATCGATCGCCACCAACGTCTGGCAGGCGATCGCCGGCCCGGGATTGAGCCGGCTCCTGCGCCGCCTGTGGCCGATGATGCTCTGCGTCTGTCTCGGCACCTGGACCGGCGCGGGACTGCTGACCGGAACCAACGCGCGCCTGGTCTCATCCGCGCTCGGCGCCTGCCTGGTGCTCTACGCGCTGTTGGGCCTCTCGGCCAAGCGCTGGTCCGTGGGGGGCTCGTCGGAGCCCTGGCTGTCGCCGCCGGTCGGGATGGCGGCGGGTCTCGTCACCGCCGCTACCGGCACCTTCGTCATACCGGGGCTGCCGTATCTGCAGGCGCTCGGACTCGCCAAGGATGATTTCGTGCAGGCGATGGGCATCTACTTCCTGGTCTCGACGTTCGCTCTCGCTGGCAATCTCGTCCACGCCGGCGTGCTCAGTCCGTCGGTTGCCGCGACCTCGCTTGCCGCGCTTCTTCCCGCGCTTGCCGGGATGGGATTGGGCCAGCTCGCACGGCTCCGCCTCTCGGAGGACCTGTTCCGACGGACATTCTTCGTGGGCGTGTTGCTGCTCGGCGCCTACCTTGCCGGCCGGACGCTGGTCTGAGAAGGGGGGTCCGAACCTCGGGTCACTACCACATCGTCTGCTTCGCCCGCTCGGGCCAGGCCTTGTCGTAAGCCTCGCCGCCGATACGATCTGCCGTGAGTTCGGCTAGGATCTGCCCGGGCGTTGGCAGGCTCTTGGGGTCGACGTGCCTGGCCGCGTTCCAGAGGTCCGAGCGGATGATCGCCCGGGCGCACTGGAAGTAGACCGCATCCACGGCGACGACGAGAACCGAGCGGGGCACTTTCTTCTCGATCTCGAAGGAGGCCAGCAGATCGGCATCCGTCGTGATGTACGCGCGGCCGTTGACCCTCAACGTCATGCCGGCGCCCGGTACCAGGAACAGCAGCGCTACGCGCGGATCACGAATAACGTTGCGCAGCGAGTCGATGCGGTTGTTGCCGCGCCGGTCCGGGATCATCAGGGTCTTGTCGTCGTGCACGCGCACAAAGCCGGCGATGTCGCCGCGCGGCGAGCAGTCGAGCCCCTCGGGCCCGCAGGTTGCCAGCGCTGCAAAGGGCGATGCGGCGATGACCGCGTGATACTGCGGCGTGATGTAGTCGACCTCTTTGGCAAGGGAGGTCTCCGCCGGGGCACCGTAAAGGGCCTCCAGCTCAGCGACGGTGGCTATGACGGACATCGACTGCCTTTGCAGGATGGAGCGTATGTGTGTGGGCGCGACAGCAACCTCAAATGTGCCACACGCGTCCCGCTGCCCGCCACGCTGCACTGAGCGCACAATCGTCATGGCAGTCTTGCGCTGCCCGCCCCGGCGTGCGCAACAACTGCACGCGATCCCGGCTCCCACATACCTTTCCGAGGTGCGCGGGGGACTCCACCGACTGCGCCTCATCCCTTCGGCGACGCGTGCCCGCCCTCGGACCTTGTTGCTTGGGTCGCCGGCCATCCACGCGGCCATGGACGATGATCTGCCACCGGCCCTGGACCGGCGTCAGCGCGAGACGTCGAAGGAGCGGGGCAAGAGCCGCCGGACCGTATTTGTAAGGCGCCCAAGAGCACCGGCTCCTGCACCCGCCCGCCGCGTCCTGAAGTACCGCTCCACCCGATGGGC
>WBUN01000081.1 GCA_008933705.1 Hyphomicrobiaceae bacterium | reverse complement strand
TGCGCACAGTGTCATTCTTGACTTATTTGGTCAAGAATGGACGGCGCACGGCCACGGGTGGCTGGCGTCAGGGCAGCAGCAGACGGGAAAGCCCCTTGCACATGATCAGCCGCGACGAGGCCGGAAACCCAAGGCCCAGGCCCCAGCCCCAGAGCGTTGCCGGACCACGCCGGCTGAAGGTCAGCGACCTGCTGGAGGGCGAGCGCGAGGTGCTTCTGGAGCACGACGGCCAGGACTATCGCCTGCGCATCACCGCCAACGGCAAGCTGATCCTCACCAAATGACGCGGCCGGCGTGCTCCACGGCACTGCCTCCGGCCATGCAGCCGGGACGCCGGCCCGCACAAGCTCTTCATCACGCGCAATTCAGGGTACGCGACGCCGAAGATCATTTACATTGGAGGAATTCTAATGTGGGATGACAATCTGAGCAGCACACCATTGGAGCACTTGCGCCGATGCGCCTGACGAAATCCACAAGCCACGCGATCCGCATCCTCATCGACTGCGCGCGCGCGGGCGACCAGCTCCTCAAGGTGGCGGTGCTGTCCGAGAACCTGCAGATCACCCAGCAGAACGTGTTCAAGATCGTGAACCTGCTGGCCAGGGCCGGACTGATCGAGGCTCTGCGTGGGCGCAACGGCGGCGTCAGGCTGGCGCGCCCCGCGCATGAGATCCGCATCGGCGACGTGGTGCGGGCAACCGAGGTCACGCACGTGGAGATCGAGGACGGCGGCGTGCCGGCCAAGGCGCCCGGCAGCGGCCGCGGCGTCAACCAGATCCTCGACGACGCGCTCGGCG
The DNA here is from genome assembly GCA_008933705.1 of Hyphomicrobiaceae bacterium. Lineage (GTDB taxonomy): Bacteria > Pseudomonadota > Alphaproteobacteria > Rhizobiales > Hyphomicrobiaceae > AWTP1-13. The sequence continues at coordinate 19,316 of WBUN01000081.1, read as the reverse complement.
CCTTCATCGACGTTCTCGATCAGCACACGCTGGCCGACATGGCGAAGATCCAGCGCGGTGCGCGCCCAGCCGCGCGGCGCAAGCCCGGCGCGATCATGAAGAACGCATCGGCTCCTCAGTCGCGCCTGCGCCGGTCGCTGCACGACAACGGCTGACATAAATCAAAGACGACGCACGCGGTGCCGCGCACAGTGCGCGTTGCGATGCACGTGCGGATTCTGTCGCACTTTTTTGGATGGATTCTAAAGTAGCAACAGAGGCTTGACAGACCCGCATGGCAACGGGGATTGTTGACGAAGCGCCTCAACAAAGACGGCGCTGTTCCGATGTCGGGGCCTTGAACCCCTGCGATTGGAGATCCGAGTGATGATCGCGCACGCGTTTTCTCGCCACCCCCTTGTGCGGCGCCGGGGAGTTCCGGCATGAGCCGCGATCCCTACAGCCCATTGCACCCCGCACCGGATTTCGCCGGCCCTGAGCGGCTGGTCGGTCTCGGCTTCCGCTACTGGCTCGCAGGCTTCCGCACCGGAGACATCTCCTGCTGGGAGAGGGCGTGGTGCGCCTACTCCAACGCACTCGGCGCGGCGGCTGCCAAGGGCGCGCTGACCGACCTCTCCTGCTGGGTGCGCGCCATCAACCGCCATGCCCAGCGCGATCTCGAGACGGCGGCGGTGGATTGCGACCGCTTCTGCCGCGACGAGTGCGTGGCCATCGCCATGATCGCCGCCTGCCAGCACAATGCCTGTCCCGCCATGCGCGCCTGCGCATTCTCGCTGCTCGGCTGCTCGATGATCGACGAGGTCGTGCAGGGCGCGGAGAATTTCGCCGCAACCATGCGCGGCGCGGACCAGGTTCTCCTGCCCTCCTTCGCGCACGGCGCACCGCTGCTGGCGATGGCGCCCGCAACGCCGACAAGACAGTGACACGCGCAGGGACGATGCCGACATGATCGTTTGCTCCTGCGCCGTCATCTCGGACGAGGACATCGAGGCTGCCCTCGTCGAGATCCTGAGCCTGCCCGACGCGCCGCTGCCGACCCCCGGCGTCGTTTATCAGCACTTGTCGAAGAAGATGGTGTGCTGCGGCTGCGCGCCGCTGGCCGTCAGCACCATCTACGAGAGGATCGACCGCCTCGCGGAGAAGGGCGTGGTGTGCCCCTACGCCTGCGCGTCCGCGCAGGGTCGTCTGCTCAAGGGCGCACGGCCGACCGCCCGGCGCCTCATGGCGCAGCGCCCCTTGCGGCGCCGCCATTTCCAGAGGCCGGCACCCGAACCCGTCCCGCAGGAGCTGGAGACCGCTTGAACTAACGCCTTTTTTGCGCTCCCGACGCGTACGTGCTGGCCCATGTGGCGCAGGTGTCGTAGGAAGCAGGTGACCGGCGCAAGACCTTTCCGCTCAGGAAACGGCTTTGCGCACGCATTGTCGCTGCACTACCCGCACCCAGTCGAAAAGCCAGGCACGGAGAGGCGCCATGAAGGGAAAGAAAGAGGTCATCGACATTCTCAACGAGGCATTGAAGCTCGAGCTGGGCGCCGTAAACCAATACTGGCTGCACTACCGTCTGCTGGAGAACTGGGGCTACACCAAGCTCGCCAAGAAGGAGCGCGCCGAGTCCATCGAGGAGATGCATCACGCCGACAAGATCGTGGTGCGCATCGTGTTCCTGGAGGGCTTCCCCAACCTCCAGTACATCGCCCCGCTGATGATCGGGCAGAACGTCAAGGAGGTGCTGGAGTGCGACCTCAAGGGCGAGCATATCGCGCGCGATCTGTACATGAAGGGGCGCGACATCTGCCGCACGCACGAGGACTACGTGACGATGGGACTGTTCGAGGAGCTGCTGAAGGATGAGGAAGGCCATATCGACTTCCTCGAAACCCAGCTCGATCTCCTCGACAAGATCGGGGCGCAGAACTACGGGCAGCTGCAGGCTGACGCGGCCAATGAGGTCGGGAGCTGATACGAAAGATCAGCGGGCGCGGCCGTCAATCGTCGCACCACATGCGCACGAGATTGGCCGCGCATTTGGCCAGCAGATCGCCTTCCGCGGACTTGCCGTTCCGGTCGAACAGCTCCCGCCGCGCCGTCTCGAGGTCGAACAGCAGCTCGCGGCGCGCGGGATCGCGGATGAAGCTGCGCACCCATCCGACCGCCGCCAGCCGCACGCCGGCCGCCACGGGCGCGACCCGGTGCAGCGTGGAGGCCGGATAGGTCACGACGCTGCCCGCGGGCAGCTTGATTGCCTCCTCCCCTCCCGACGTATCGATGATCAGCTCGCCGCCCTCGTAGGTCTCGGGCGCGGACAGGAAGAGCGTGAACGACACGTCCGAGCGTACCCCGCCCATCAGCGCGTCGTCGACATGCGTGCCGTAGACATGGCCCGCCTCGTAGCGCGAGAACAGCGGCCCGAGGATGGTCTTCGGCCGCACGGCCAGCGCGAACACCGGGTGCTCGACGAGCCGTGTCTCGACGAGATCGCGCACGCGCTCCAGATCGGGCCCGCGGCTGGCCTGCAGGTTGGCTTTGACGAGCTTCGCCGACCAGCCGGCCGTCGCCCTGCCGTCGACGAACGTCGCCGTGGCGAGCCCGTCGCACACGGCCTCCACATCGGCAGCGCAAAGAACATCGGCGATCGACAGGATCATGCGCCCTACCGTTGGCGGAAGCCTCTCCGGAATTTAGCAGCCTGATTTGGGAAATCGAGGCGCGGATTCGTCCCTGCCGCCCTCGTGAAGGAGTAAGCCCTATGGCGAGACTGACGCGCAAAATGTGGGTGGGCATTGGTGCGGCCACCCTCGTCGGCGCGTCCGTCGCCGGCAGCGCATCCGCACAAGCCCCGGCCCACAAGAGCCACGGCGCCGGTCAGGCGCCGCCCGCCGGCCGGGGCGCGGTCGGCACTGCCGCGGAGGGCGGAGAAGCCTATCTGACCGACGGCGGCCCCAGAGATACGCGCATCCGCTTCTACCGCGACATCGCCCTCATCCGCGGCCATCTCCTGATCGGGAGCGAGCTCATCGCGCTCGACATGTGGGACGAGGCGCTGCCGCACTTCCTGCACCCCACCGAGGAGCTGTACGGCCTGCTGGAAAAGTACATCAAGGCGCACAAGATCCGCCCCTTCCGGCTGGAGCTGCAGGCCCTCGCCCAGGCCGTCAAGGCCAGGCGCAAGGGTGCCTACGAGCAGGCGCTCAAGGTCGTGGACCAGCGACTGAAGGGCGCGTTGGACACGGCCAGAAGGTTCATGACGCCGGGCTTTGCCGGCTACACCGCCCGCACTGCCGCCGAGATGCTCAAGGTGGCGCTCAGCGAATACGAAGGCTCCCTGGAGGACGGCAGGGTCGCCAAGCCCGTCGAGTATCAGGACAGCCGCGGCTTCGTCTGGGAGGCCGAGCGCATGGTCGAGGAGGCGGCGCCGGAGCTTGCCAGGACCGACGCCGTCTCGCTGGCGAAAATCCGCGCGGCACTGGCACAGCTCAAGACGGCCTGGCCCGCGCCGATGCCGCCGGCCGCCCCCGTGATCGAGCCCGGCAAGCTTTCCGCGCTGATCTCCGATATCGAGCTGCACGCCTCGAGATACTGATGGTGCACGTCCGCTCAGGCCTCGCCATGCGCCACCGCCCGCTCGCGGCCGTCGCAGCCGGCGCGCTGCTGGGCTTTGCCGCGCTCGCGGGCCTCACGTGGATCGCCAGCCGGCCTCAGGCTGAGGCGCAGCAGCGGCCTCCCTCCCTTCAAGCGTTGAAGAAGACGTTCGCCCGGCCGACGTTCGTGCCGAGCCCCGAGGACAATCCGTCGACAGCGGCCAAGATCGCCCTCGGGCGGCGGCTGTTCGAGGACACGGCGCTTTCCTCGACCGGGACGATCTCGTGCGCCTCCTGCCACGACGCCAGGCTGGCCTTCACGGACGGCGAGCCGACCGGCCGCGGCGTAAGCGGGCGCCGCCTGGTGCGCCACACGCCGACGCTGTGGAATGCGGCCTGGAGCCCGTTGCTGTTCTGGGATGGCCGCGCCGTCAGCCTCGAGGACCAGGCGCGCTTTCCCACCGAGCATCCCGACGAGATGGGATCGAGCTTTGCCGCGGCGATCCAGCGCCTGCGCCGGCACGAAAGCTACGTGAGGGACTTCGCCGAGGCATTTCCGCACGACCCGGTCATGACGCCCGCAAATCTGGAGAAGGCGCTGGCCGCCTATGAGCGTACGCTGGTCTCCCCGCCCACACGCTTCGACCGCTGGATCGGCGGCGACAGCGACGCGCTTTCACCCTCCGAGAGGAACGGCTTCACGATCTTCACCGGCAAGGGGCGCTGCATCAATTGCCACTCGGGCTTCGCCTTCACCGATCACGGCTTCTACGACATCGGTCTGCCGGGGGGCGACCGCGGCCGCGGCCCGATTGTCAACCTTCCGGCGGCCGATCACGCCTTCAAGACCCCGACGCTGCGCGAGCTGGCCTGGACGGCGCCCTACATGCACGACGGCTCGCTGGCAACGCTCGACGACGTCGTGCGCCACTACGAGAGCGGCGGCGTGCGGCGGCCGACGCGCAGCCGCGATCTGCCGGAGGGGCTGACGCTCGCCGACGAGGAGCGTGAGGATCTGATCGCCTTCCTGCTGGCGCTGTCGAGCGAAAGCCCGCCGCAGCCCTCGGCCGAGCCGTGGGTAGGTGCCCCCCGGCCGGCGGCGGCACCGCCGCGCCCCGAGGATTCCACCGTCGTCAGCCAGGCCGACAAGCGCTTCGCGCCGGCGTACGTGCGCCTGAAGGCCGGACAGACGCTGACCGTCCTCAACGACGATACGCGCACGCACAATGTGCGCATCTTCGACCCGAGGATGGATTTCAATTCCGGCGCGCAGGAGCCGAAGGAGACCGTGACCATCCCGTTCCCGCGGGCGGGGACGTTCGAGGCCTTCTGCGGCATCCATCCGACCATGCGGCTCAGGGTCGACGTGGAGTAGCCCGCGTGGCTGCAGTCGCGCTCGGCCGCCGCGACGTCTCAACGCGCGCTATTCTGGGAAAACCCCCAGCAAGAACAGACAAGAACCGGTCCCGCCCGCGCGTCCGACGACGGGTCAGGCCACCGACGCACGCAACATCGAGCGCGACGCCTTGCGCCGATAGTGCGCCGTCATGAACTGATGCCACGCACCGTCGTCCCCCAGCACGCGCGAAGTCAGTATCCGGTGACTGTCGCCCTCGAACGTGATGACATCCTGGTATTTCGCCATCTTGTCGGGACCGGACATGCCGGGCCCCTCGGTATCAAGCGTCAGCGTTGTGCCGGAAGCGTCGAGCGCTCCCTCGTACACCCACAGGTGCGTCATCATCGATGCGATGAAGGTGCCAACAAAGCGCTTCTTGCGGGGATCGTAGCCGAGCGTCATGACACTGGTCATGGGGCCGCAGCCCGGCATCTCCCAGCGCCCTTCGCCGAGCGTCCACAGCCCGCCGGTCGATCGCACGGTCTCAGCCCCGGTTGATTTCACCGGCGGCTGTCCTGCTCCCATCAGGCACTCGCCTTCGAAGCTCCATTCGCCCACCAGCTTCTGCAGCCATTGATGTTCGTTCTGCGGCTCGGCCTTCATCCCTGTCTCTCCTTTCGTGCAAAGCGGCTTGCCTCGGGCCTCCCTCCCGCGATCCCATGCTTACGTCGCAGCCACTGTCCTCTCCGCCGGCTGGCGTTCCGCGATGGCCTTCAGCCTGGAAAGACCGGCCTCGAAGTCCTTTCCGACCATGCGGTCCATATTGAAGATCACGTGCATGATCTTCGCCATATAGGGAACGGGCCCGTGCATCGCCCAGGTGACGATGGTGGATTCGCCCTTGGGCTCCAGCGTGAAATCGACGACGTTGTGGCACTCGAATGGCCTGATGAAATCCAGTTTCATCGTCACCCTGGACGGTGCAGACGCATCGGCAATCTCGAGGCGCCCCTTGCCGATCTGCTTGTTGCCGTCCCACTCGTACGACGCGCCCTTGCCGCTCGCCGCGCCACTGTACGTTCGCTTCATGTCGGGATCCTTTTCTTCGTAGGGCGACCAGGTTGCGAAACGGCGAAGGTCGCTGACGAGCGGAAAAATCCTCTCCGGCGGCGCATCGACGGTGACGGCGCGCTCGACTATGAATGTGCCGGGCTTGGTGGCCGCGACGGCGAGGACGGCAATGATCGCCATTGCGATGACGGCAAGAACGGCGAAGATGATCTCGAACATGACTCCCTCCTGCGAAGTTGCACTTGTCGCTCGGCGTTGCAGCGAGGCGGACGCTGGTCAGCCGGCTTTCGCCAGGCAATCGACGAGCTTGTCGAACGTGCCGCCAAAGCCCTGCCGCATGGACTCGTGCATGCTGGCAAACATCTTGCGCTCCTCCTCCGTGGCGTTGATCGGCCGGCCACGCAGCGTCAGCGTCGTCTTTCCCTTCTGCTCGCTCAGCGTCACCTCGTTCAGAACCTCCAGCGGCCACATCTGCTTGAGCTGGCTGAAGGGCGCGCGGGTGATGCCGCCATCCGCGTCGGAGAAGGAGTTGACGAACACGAGCCGTTCCGGCGCGACGATCTCGCGATAGACGAAACGGCCCCACATGTCGTGGCCGGGCTGGAACTGCATCGCATAGTGGAAGATGCCGCCGGGCCGCATTTCCAGCTTGGCGACGCGGATGGTGCAGCCCTTGGGACCCCACCATTGCGCCAGGCGCTCGGGCTCGGTCCACGCCTTCCACACCAGCTCGCGCGGCGCATCGAACACCCGCGTGATGACGAATTCCGCTTCGGTCGCGGTACTAGCCATGACTTGTCTCCCACTCCTGCTCGCGCCGGGCTTCGCTCACTTCTTCTTGTTCTTGGGCAGCGGCGCGTTCAGCATCCAGCGGTGGCCGAACGGATCGGCGAGCATGGCAAAGCGCGCCTCCCAGAACGTGTCATGCGGCTCCAACGTGGCCCTGCAGCCCGCCTCGACGGCGCGGCGGAACGTGGCGTCGACCTCGGCCGGCTTGGCGTACTGGATCACGGTCGCCACCGGCGCTGGTTTGTCCTGGCTCGGCGCGAACACGGCGCCGTGCTCGGGGTGCTCGGCGAATTCGTCCGACAGCATGACTGTGCCGCCGTTGATGGTGAGATCGGCATGCATGATGCGCTTGCCGTCCGGCGCCTGCAGGCGCTGGTTCTCCTTGGCGCCGAACGCCCTCTGGTAGAATGCGATGGCCTCGGCAGCGCCTTTGACGGTCAGGTAGGGGTTGATGGGCTGCATCTTGCTTGTCCTCTTTGCTGTCAGGATTTCAGGCTCTCGGATCTCGGGGGCGGAAATCAGCGCAGCATGATGTTGCGCGGACTTGCTCACGCCATCGTGAGCAACAACGCCTCGAACCGGTCGAAGGTTGCGGCGGCGCGGGTCTCCATGCCCGACTTGAGGCCACTATTTCTTGCGAGCACGCCTCCTCTCCTTTGCTTGCAGCCTGGCGAGATAGTCATCCAGTCGGTCGAAGCTGTGCTCCCAGAAGCGGCGGTAGTGCTCCACCCAGGAGGCGACGTCCCTGAGTGGGCTTGCCTCGAGCCGGCACGGCCTCCACTGCGCTTCGCGGCCGCGTGCGATCAGCCCGGCGCGCTCCAATACCTTGAGATGCTTGGAGACGGCGGGACCGCTCATCTTGAAGGGCTTCGCCAGCTCGCTGACCGTCGTCTCGCCCAGGGCAAGACGCGCGAGGATGGCCCGCCGGGTCGGGTCGGCAAGCGCTGCGAACGTGGTGCTGAGCGTATCCGTCACCATTGCGTAACCGAGTAGTTAAATAACCATTCGGTTAGATACAGGCGATGCGCTCGCGCGTCAAGCCGTTTGCGTCACACGAGCATCGACAGTGGATTTCGCCCGCCGTGCGCGGCTAGAAATCAGCCTCATCCTCGCCGGCCGTGCGCTTCTGGTGGCGCAGGTGCTGCCAGACGGCGAGGACGACGGACAGAGCCGCGGCGATCAGCAGCCCGCCTGAGATCGGGCGCGTCAGGAACAGCCAGGGATTGGCGTCGCTCATGACGGCGCGGATCAGGTTGACCTCGATCTGGTCGCCGAGGATGAGGCCGAGGATGAGCGGCGCCAGCGGGAAGCCGGCCTTCACCAGCGCATAGCCGAACACGCCGAAGATCAGCAGCACGTAGACGCTGTCCATGGTGTTGTTGAGCGCGTAGGCGCCGATCACGCAAAGCACGAGCACGATTGGCGCCAGCACCGCCAGCCGCACGCTCGTCAGCCGCAGCACGAAGAACGTGCTGGACCAGATGATCACCACCATGAGCAGATGCGCCAGGATGTAGGCGGCGTAGATGCCGTAGGCGAGGCCCGGGTTCTGCGACACGAACAGCGGGCCCGACTGGATGCCGTGAATGGTCATGGCTCCGAGCATGACGGCGGTGACGGCATCGCCCGGAATGCCGAACGCCATGATGGTGACCAGCGAGCCGCCGACGTTGGCATTGTTGGAGGCCTCCGAGGCGATGACACCCTCCGGGTGGCCGGTGCCGAACAGCTCGGGCGTGCGCGAGATCTTCTTGGCCTGGTCGTAGGCCAGCACGCTGGCGGCGCTGCCGCCGATCGCCGGCAGCACGCCGATCAGAATGCCGACCAGCACCGACCAGAGGAAGAGAAACGGCCGCGCCAGGATCTCGCCGATCACCTTCAGGTGCGCAACCGACAGGCTCGGGCGCTTCACAGCCGCCTCACCGGCCGCACTCGGCTGACGCATCTTCTCGATGTCGCCCATGATCTGCGCGAAGGCGAAGATGCCGATCAGCACGGGCAGGAAGGGAAAGCCGCCGCCGATGAACGCCGAGCCGAAGGTGAAGCGCGGCACGGCGCCGATTGGATCGGTGCCGATGATGGTGATGAGCAGGCCGATGGCGGTCGAGATCAGGCTCTTGATGAGCGACGACTCGGCCAGCCCCGCCACCATCGCCATGGCCAGGATGAACAGCGAGAAATACTCCCAGGGCCCGAAGGCCAGCGCGATCGCCGCCAGCGGCCCCGTCACCAGGATCAGGAAGAGGCCGCCGACGAGGCCGCCGAAGAACGACGACCACACGCCAAGCCACACGGCCCTGCCCGGCTGACCCTTGCGGGCCATGGGAAAGCCGTCGAACGTGGTGGCGATGGCCGACGGCGTGCCGGGAATGCCGAGCAGGCAGGCCGTGATCAGACCGCCGGCCGAGCCGCCGACGTACACGCCCGTCATCGCCGCAAGTCCGGCCAGCGGGTCGAGCCCATACGTGAAGGGCAGCAGCACGATGATGGTCATCGTGATGGTCACGCCGGGCAGCGCGCCGCCTACGACGCCGGCAAACGTGCCGGCAAACAGAGGCAACAGGTACTTCCAGTGCAGGACGGTGAGGAGAGCGTTGCCGAGCAGCTCCAGCATGACTCACCAGTCCGTCCATCGGCCGCGCGGGAGAAGCACGGACAGGTATTGCTCGAATAGGACATAGGTGACCGCGGTCGTGCCGAAGGCGATCACCGCAAAGATGATCCATTGGCGCAGCGTCGACGGCCGCTCGAGCAGGAGCTGGAAGGCAGCGACGAACAAGGTGGTGGCGATGCGGTAGCCGAGGTAGGGCAGAAGGCCGACGTAGGCCCCGACCACCACGAAGGCCCCGCCGACGAGCCCATAGGCGCGTCCCGACGCTGCGGGCGCCTCCTCGCGGCCGGCCCGCTCCGCCGCCTGCCGCTGCGCCACGACGTCCTGCACGACGAGCACCGCGCTCGTCACCGCCAGAAAGACGAGCACGATGACAGGGTAGAAGCCAGGCCCCACCGGCACGATCGGCAGCTTTGGCAGGCCAAACGCTTGCGGCAACAGTGAGAGGCTGACCGCGAGGCCGATCAGCCCCGCGATCCCATCCCGTCCGAGCCTCATTTCTTGATCAGCCCGAGGTCGGTCATGATCGCCTTGTTCTCGCCGTCGATCTTGTCGAGGAACTTGGCGTAGTCCTGCTGGTTGAGGAAGGCGACGCGCGTGCCCTGCTTCCTCATCGCCTCCTTGAACTCGGGCTCCGCCGTCGCCTTGGCGCAGGCGTCGCCGAGCTTAGCGCGCACGGCCGGCGGCGTGCCCTTCGGCACCACCAGCCCGCGCACCACTTCGAAGACGATGTTGATGCCCAGCTCCTTCAGCGTCGGCACGTTGGGCATCTCGGGATCGCGCTTCTCGCTGGCGATGGCGATGAACTTGAGCTGGCCGGCGTCGACCTTGCCCTTCTGCGTCAAGTTCGAGTCGGTGAGGTCGATATGGCCGCCCAGGATCGCGTTCATGCGCGGCGCAAGCCCGTCATAGGAGACGTACTTGAACTTGATGCCGGCTGCCTTCTCGACGGAGGCGGGGAAGATGTGGCTGGTCGAGCCGAGCGTCGCACCAACGCTGATCTCGCCCGGCCGCTTCTTGGCGTCCGCCACCAGCCCCTTCCAGTCCGACCACGGTGTCTTCGGACTCGCCGTCAGGACGGAGGGCGTGGCCGAGACCAGGCAGATCGGCTCGAAGTCCTTGTACGTGACGTCGGTCAGCCCGGCGTAGTGCACGAGGTGGATGTAGTCGTGCATGGCGTAAATGGTGTAGCCGTCGGCGGGAGATCCTTTGGCCTCTCGCGCGCCGACGGTGCCTGAGGCACCGGTGACGTTGGCGATCACTATGGGCTGCCCGAGCTGCTTCTGCAGCAAGGGCGCCAGCGGGCGGAAGATGTTGTCGGTGTCGCCGCCGGCGGCCCACGGCACGATCATCTTGACGGGGCGATCCGGAAACTGGGCGCCTGCAGGCGCGGCGAAGCCTACGGCAATCGCAGCCGCAGTCAGTGTGAGAACGAGCTTCCTCACGGACAACCCTCCTTGTTCGGTTTCCTCGATTTCGTTTTGCCCTTACATTACGCGTCGAAGCTGTCCGAAGGCAATGCAGACGAGCCAGGCGCGCCCACGGGATTCATGTCCAGCACCGCTCTGCGCGGTCAGCCCTCGACAGCCGTCTCGCCGCAAACGGCGCATGCGTTCGATTACGCCGTGCGCGGCCATGGTCTCCTCTCGGACGTGCAGTGCATTGTCGAAGCCTTCCACAACTCCATTGCTGCACCGCAGTGGCATGCGCCTGCTCACGGCCACCTGCCCGATCGGGTGAGGAGCCGGCAACCGGTGGCGCCCGAGCTTCGGGTGGGGTATCGAGAAGCCGTTCGGCAACTCAACTGAGAACTCCCAAGACATGAAGTCCTTGAAGCTGGCGATTGCGGGACTGGGTGCCATCGGGTCGGATGTGGCACGGCGCATCGATGCCGGAGCGATCGCGGGCATTTCATTGGCCGCCATCTCCGCGCGCGACCGCAACAAGGCGGCAAGAACGGTCGAGACCTTCCGTGCTCCCCCTGCCGTCGTCGGCCTGGCGGATCTTGCGGATATCGCCGACGTGGTGGTCGAGAGCCTGCCCTCGTCGCAGTTTGCCGCGGTCGCGGGGCCGGCGGTGCGCAAAGGGCGCATCTTCATGCCGCTCTCGGTCGGCGCGCTCCTCGATCACATGGATCTCGTCGAGCAGGCGCGCACGACGGGCGCCCGCATCATTGTCCCGACCGGGGCCCTGCTTGGTCTCGACGCCGTGCGCGCCGCCGCCGAGGGCAACATCGCTTCGGTGACGATCATCACCCGCAAGCCGCCGGCGGGCCTCGCAGGCGCGCCGCTGCTGGTGGCGCGCGGGGTGTCGGTCGACGGCCTGAAGGAACCGCTCAAGGTGTTTGCCGGCAGCGCACGCGAGGCCATCGCCGGGTTCCCGGCCAACGTGAACGTGGCCGTCGCCCTCTCGCTCGCCGGCATCGGGCCGGACCGGACGCGGGTGGAGGTGTGGGCCGATCCCACGGTCACGCGCAATACACACACCATCGCGCTCAAGTCGGATTCCTCCGATCTCACCATGACCATCGAGAACATCCCGTCCGAGGAGAACCCGCGCACGGGCAAGATCACGGCTTTGAGCGTGCTGGCCGCCTTGCGCCGGCTGACCGCGCCGCTGGTGGTGGGGAGCTGAGCCCGACGCGTGCGGCCTTGGGAAAGGCGGCGCTCGCCTCGGCCACGAGCCAGTCGACGAAGGCCTTCACGTGCGGGCGTGCGCCGGTGGTCGCCGACGGGATGACGTAGTAGGCGCGCGTGCTGAAGATGCTCTTGTCGAACGGCGCAACGAGCTGCCCTCCATCGATCAGGTGCTGCACCAGGCGGCGGATGCCGAGAGCAACACCCTGGCCGCTGAGCGCGGCCTGGATCATCTGCTCGTAGCTGTCGAAGCGCATGGAGGCGGCGGGCTTCAGGTCGGTGCAGCCCTCGGCGGCAAGCCACGTGCCCCAATCGAGGTGGCCGGCCGCCTCGCTCAGGTGCAGCAGCGTGTGGCGCTCCAGATCGCTCAAGGAGCGCAGCGGCGCTGCGCCCTCGCGCTGCAGCGCCGGGCTGCACACCGGAAGCAACTCCTCGCCGAACAACCGGATCGCGCCCTCCGGCGGCGCATCCTCGCGGCAATAGCGCACGGCGACGTCGACCAGGCTGCGTTCCAGGTTGACCGCCTTGTACGACGCCGAGATGCGCACATCGACGTCCGGATAGAGCGCTGTGAAGCGCCCGAGCCGCGGGATCAGCCACAGCGAGGCGAAGCCGCTGGTGGTGGTCACCGTCAGGTGCGGCGCATCCCGGTCCATGCGCAGGCGGTCGGTGACATTCTGCAGCCGCTCGAGCAGATCGGTGGCGGCCCGATAGAGCTCGCGGCCCTGGGGCGTGAGCGCCAGCGCGCGGTGCTGCCGCTCGAACAGCGTGACGCCGAGGTGGTCCTCCAGCCCGCGGATCTGGCGACTGACCGCCGACTGGGTGATGAAAAGCTCGCTCGCAGCCTTGGTGAAGCTCAGGTGGCGTGCCGCCGCCTCAAAGCCCTGAATGAGGTCCAGCGGGGGCAGATTGAAACGCCGTCTTTGCATGACGATCCCTCATGCTGCCAATGAGAAATGATCGTTTGTGCTCCGCACAAAGCGTCTGTATTTCAAACTCAACGTAGCAATCTGAGCATGGATTGGCGTTTTCAGCAATGCGTGCCGTGCATGCAAGTGGAGATCAGCCATGAATCAGTCCCCAGACATCGAGCGCATCATCGTCCGCGCCCGCTCCGTAACCCGCATCGAGGAGGGCGAGGGTGTCGCCGTTACCTGCTGCAAGGGCGCGATCTGGATCACACAGGCCAACGACGCACGCGATGTCGTGCTGGAGGCCGGGGAAAGCTTCGTGCTCGACCGCCCCGGCCTGGCGCTGGTGTTCGCCATCGCGGACAGCGCCGTCATCCTCGGCCCAGGCTGGCGGATCCCGGCCGGGGCAAGCGTGCCCGTTCCCGCCGAGCCCGAGCGCTTGTGCGCTTGAAGCCCGATCGGGAAACCAAGGTCATGGAGCGCGGTATGCTCTATCAGATCCATCGCTATCCCGCCGACCTGATCGACGTCGTGCACGTCGCCGGGGGCCGGCGGGTGGTCATCCGTCCGGTGCTGCCGCAGGACGAGGCACTGACCGGCGCATTCTTTCGAAGCCTGCCGGCGCCCGCCCGCTATGACCGCTTTCTCACGCAGATGCGCGAGCTTCCCCCGGGCCTGCTGCGGCGCTTCACGCAGGTCGACTACGCGGACCACCTGGCGCTGGTGGCGGAAGTGTTCGAGGGCGGGCGCGAGGTGGTCATTGGCGAGGCCCGCTATGTGCGCTCGGGCGAAGCGGCGGCTGAGTTCGCCGTTTCAATCTCAGCGGAGTGGCAGGGCAAGGGGCTGGCAAGCATGATGCTTGGCAAGCTCACCTGCCGCGCGGCGACTGCCGGCATCACGCGCATGCATGGCGAGACACTCGCCAGCAACGAGAAGATGCTGCGGCTGGCGGGCAAGGCCGGATTCACCGCCCGGCCGAGCCCGGACATTCGTGGGCTGATGCTGCTCGAGAAGGTGATCGAGCCGCCCCGGCCGGGGCGCATCTGCAGCGGCATGCAGGAGCGTGGGACGCTCGCCGCGTAGTGCTCAATCGCGGGCATCGCGGTCCGCTGACGGTTGCCCGCGCTCGCGCCACGCCTGCAGGAAGCGGGCGAGGGCAATCATGAGCGCGGACACGAGGCCGAGCGCGGCGGCCAACAGCAGCAGGAAGAACACGACCGGCGCCAGCGCCCACAGGGCAATGACCGTCAGAAGGACCGCCGAGCCGATCAGCCAGATCCGAAGAGCGGTCACCGGCGACGCTGCCCCCACTGGTATCCGATCGCGGCCCACAGCAGACCGAACACGAATTCGGCGACGAACACGCCGGCCGCTGCGCGTCCGACGCCTGCCACGCTGCTCACGCCAGCCCACACGGCAAGCCAGATCAGCGCAGAGCCGGCCAGCGCCGCCGCGAACGCCGCCACGGGAAGCTTCTGCCATTGGCTCGCGCTGCGACCCATCAAGACGGCAACGAGCACGACCACCGGATTGAGGGCGGCAACGAGCAGGACCGTCTTGAGCTCGACAGGGGCCACGACAGGAATGGGCTTGAGCCTCCGGGGTGGGCGCGCCTCAGCGCGACTTGCCTTCGAGCTGATCGCGCAGCTTCTCTTCCTCGTATTGGATGAACCAGCCGATCATCTGCCGCCACAGCGCCTCGCACAGATCCGGCGGCACGCCCATCTCGGCGGCGCGCGCACGCACCTTGTCGATCACCTGCTGGTTGCGCCAGGGAACGCTTGCCTCCTGCCTGAGGCCGAGCTTGATCTGCCACGCGCGCTCCACGTAGCCGAAGCGCTCGGCGATGAGATCGACGAGAGCGTTGTCGACGCGGTCGATCTCGGTACGGACCTGGGCGAGATCGGCGCAGTCCTTGGGCGCACGCGAGCTCATTTCTTCTTGCCTCCCGACTTGGGTTTGGACGCCGGTTTCCTGGCGGGAGCTGTCTTGGCCGGCGCGAGGCGCGCGTCCCACCATCGCTCGGCCACGGTGAAGCGCCCGGCCGCATTCTCGATCGCCTGGGCGGCTCGGAACAGGGTTGCCTCGTCGAACGGCTTGCCGATCAACTGCAGCCCGAGCGGCGTGCCCTCCGACGACAGCCCCGCCGGCACGGAGATGCCGGGCAATCCCGCCATGTTGACCGTCACGGTGAAGATGTCGTTGAGGTACATCTGCACCGGATCGCCGCCGACCTCGCCGATGCCGAAGGCCGGGCCCGGCGTGGTCGGGGTGAGCACCACGTCGACCTTGCCGAAGGCCTCGTCGAAGTCGCGCTTGATGAGCGTGCGCACCTTCTGGGCCTTGAGATAGTAGGCGTCGTAGTAGCCGGCCGAGAGCACATAGGTGCCGATCAGCACGCGCCGGCGCACCTCCGCGCCGAAGCCTGCGGCGCGCGTCGCCTCGTAGGTGTCGATCAGGTCCTTGCCTGGCTTGCGCATGCCGTAGCGCACGCCGTCGTAGCGCGCGAGGTTGGACGAGCACTCGGCCGGCGCCACGATGTAATAGGCCGGCAGCGCGTACTTGGTGTGCGGCAGGGAGATGTCGTGGATCGTGGCGCCGGCACTCCTGAGCCAGTCGATGCCCTGCTGCCAGAGATCCTCGATCTCCCTCGGCATGCCGTCGACGCGGTATTCCTTCGGCACGCCCACGCGCAAACCCTTCACGCCTGCGCCGAGCGCGGCCTCGTAGTCGGGCACCGGCGCATCGACCGACGTTGAGTCCTTCGGGTCGGTGCTTGCCATGTGGCGCAGCAGGATGGCCGCATCCCGCACGGTTTTGGCGATGGGGCCGGCCTGGTCGAGCGAGGAGGCAAAAGCGACAATGCCCCAGCGCGAGCAGCGCCCGTACGTCGGCTTGATGCCGACGGTGCCGGTGATGGCGGCGGGCTGGCGGATCGATCCGCCGGTGTCGGTGGCAGTCGCGCCGAGGCACAGATCTGCGGCAACCGCCGACGAGGATCCGCCCGACGAGCCGCCGGGCACGAGCGCGACGTTGGAGCCGGTGCGGCGCCAGGGGCTCACCACCGGCCCGAAGCAGCTCGTCTCGTTCGACGAGCCCATGGCGAACTCGTCGTTGTTGAGCTTGCCGAGCATGACGGCACCGGCATCCCACAGGTTCTGCGTGACGGTCGACTCGTACGTCGGTGTGAACGCGTCGAGGATGCTGGAGCAGGCCGTCGTGCGCACGCCCTTGGTGCAGTAGAGATCCTTGATGCCGAGCGGCAGCCCTTCGAGCGGGCGCGGCTCACCCCTGGCAAAGCGCGCGTCGGCCTCCGCCGCCTGGCGAAGCGCGATCTCGGGCGTCGCCAGCACGTAGGCGTTGAGCGCCTTGTTGCCGGCCTCGATCGCGTCGAGGAACGCCCTCGCCAGCTCGGTGGCGGAGAACCGCTTCTGCCGCAGCCCTTCGCGCGCCTCGGCCAGCGTCAACTTGATGAGTTCGGTCACTTCACAAATCCCGCACCCTTGTCATCCCTGCCGCAGCGCGCGAGCGCGGAGAGCCGGAACCAGGGCTGTCGCGCAGCGTCGCTCCGGGTCTCGGAGATTCACTGGCGCGAATTCCCGGACGACGGCACCGCTCACTCACTCCACCACCTTCGGCACGACGAAGAACGTACCCTCGCTGGCCGGTGCGTTCTTGATGATCTGATCGGCCATGTCGCCGTCGGTCACGACGTCCGCGCGCTTCCTCAGGGTCATGGCCACCACGCGCGTCATCGGCTCGACGCTCCCGGTGTCGACCTCGTCGAGTTGCTTGACCCAATCGAGGATGCCGGAAAGCTCCTTCTCGAGCGCCCTGGCCTCCTGGTCCGTCACCTTGATGCGCGCGAGGCGCGCGATGCGGCGCACGGTCGCCTCGTCGACCTGCATGCCCTACCTTCCTGTCCGGTCCAACCCTGGCCTCTCATAGCCCTGCCGCAGAGGTGGCGCAACGGGGCCGATGGCTCACTCGCGCCTGTAGCCCAGCTTGTTCAGGAAGGGGCCCAGGATGTCCGAGTAATCGTCGGTCCAGGGCCTGAGGCCGCCCGCATCCAGCTCGCTGACGGTCTCCATGGTGCGGAACGGCTCGAGTGCCTTCTCGCTCTTGGCGAACAGCACCACGGTCGAGGTGGACTGGGCGTAGCTGCCGTCGGCCGCATCGTCCGAGACGAGGATGCCGTGGACGCCGGGCAGGAGCTTCACGGTGGCGCCGAGCACGGAGTCGAGATCGAGATAGCGGTTGGAGATGTGCAACAGGGCGATGCCGTCGGGCTTCACCTTGTCGAGATAGAGCTTGAGCGACTCCGCCGTCATCAGGTGCACCGGGACGGCGTCGGAGGAGAAGGCATCGACGATGAGCAGGTCGAAGCTCCCGTCGGCCTCCTTGGCCATCGTCAGCCGCGCGTCTCCGAGGACGATATCGGGATTGGGCTGGCAGGTGGTCAGGAAGGTGAAGTAGCGCCGATCGCTGGCGATGCCGATGATGACGGGATCGATCTCGAAGAAGCGCCAGGCCTCGCCCTCCCGCGAATGGCAGGCGAGCGAGCCGGCCCCCAGGCCCGTCACTCCGTAGCGCCCCTTCGTCTCGCCGAGCCGCTCGCGCACCCGCGCAATGGTCTGCGCGATCGGGCTGCCATCGTAGTAGTAGGTCGCGGGCTTGGTATCGTCCACGGGGTTGCCGTCGTCGTCCCGCACGCGCTGGGCGCCGTGCAGCGTCGTGCCGTGGATCAGGGTGTGATAGCCGCCGTCGGACGAGGTCATGACGCGATAGACGCCGAAGTAGCTGCGCTGGGCGTCGCCGCGCTTCACGCCCGACGGCAGCCCGGCGAGGGCGACGAATATGAGCATCGCCGCCAGCAGCTGGCGCGGAGGATGGCGCACGTCGGCCACCAGAACCACCGTGAGGATAGCAACGACGATCGGCGTGCTGCCCCACTCGCCGGTGTGCAGGCCGAACTTGGTCACCGCCCAGGGCACCCAGTAGATGGCGAGCATGCCGCCGGCGAGGATGAGCCAGAGCACGAGCCCTTCCTGCTTATCTCCCTCGGTAAGCCCCGCGGCACCTGTCGATGCGGCTTGCGTGCGCGAGCGGCCAAGCAGCGACGCCATGCTGCCGCCGAGACGCCGCAGCAGCGCGCCGTCGAACACACCGGGCCTGCAGGCCATGGAAAGCGCCAGCAGCAGGGGATACTCGAACACCTCGCTGAAGATTTTCGGCGCGATCAGCGCGGCAGACAGTCCGCCGAGCGCGCCGCCGACCGACATCCATAGATAGAACTCGGTGAGGTAGCGGGCGGCCGGCCTCGCCTCGTAGAGCGTGCGGTGGGCGACCATGGCGGAGGCGAAGAACACGGCAACGCCCGTCGTGGCCGTCAGGAACCAGTTCTCGTGCTTGGTCTGTGACAGCGCCGGCAGAGCGACCACCACGGCCGCGAGATGCAATGCCAGCAGGATCTGGCGCGGGATCAGCGAGCGGTCGCGGAACACCAGCACGAACGTCAGCAGATAGAGCGACAGCGGCAGCACCCACAGCAGCGGCGCGGACGCGATGTCGGTGGTCACGTGCGTGGTGAAGGCCGTCAGCAGCGCCGACGGCACGAGCGCGAGGCCGATCCAGCCGAGCCGGTCCGACCACGAGGGCGGCACATCGGCGCCCTCGCCCGGGGTCGCGGCGGCTTCGGTTGAGGGAAGAGCGGCCGAGCGGCTGCGCATCAGCACGAATGCCATCACCAGCGCGAGCACGAGCAGCAGGTAGCCGATGGCCCAGAAACGGCTCAGCGCCTTCAGCCCGAAAGCAGGTTCGAGAAGGAAAGGATAGCCCAGGAGCGCGATGAGGCTACCGAGGTTGCTCGCCGCATAAAGGAAATAGGGATCGTGGCTGTGCGGGTGGCCCGTGCGGGCAAACCAGGCCTGCAGGAGCGGCGCGTTGGCGGAGACCGCGAGAAAGGGGAGGCCGATGGCGACGGTGAATAGGCCGAGCTGCCACAGATAGGGCTCGCCCGGCGGCGGCTCGCCCCAGCCCGACGGCAGTCCGATCGGCAGCGCGAGGTATGCCAGCAGGCAGACGCCGAGATGGATGGCGCCCGTCAATGGGGCGGTGGCCTTGGCGATCAGCAGATGCGCATAGCAGTAGCCGGCCAGCAACGCGGCCTGGAAGAAGCAGATAGCCACCGCCCACACCGAGGGCGAGCCGCCGAGCACGGGCAGCACCATCTTGGCGAACATCGGCTGCACCGAGAACAGCAGCAGGGCGGACAGGAATGTCGTCGCCGTGTAGGCCCAAAGCACGACGTGCGAGCCGGCGCTGTGTGCCCGCGGCGGCGGCGGCTCCGCCGCGGCGGGTCGGCCCGCGACAGCGTCAAGC
>WBUN01000080.1 GCA_008933705.1 Hyphomicrobiaceae bacterium | reverse complement strand
AACCGGCCCGGCAACGAGACACTGTCCTTCCCCCGCGCCGCGAGCGAGCTGCCCAAGGAGGCGATCGAGATCAAGCCGCATCCCCACGGCGTCGAGCTGGGCTCGCTGATGCTGCTGGCGCGCGAGCCAGGCCGGGTGTACAGCCGCGACGACATCCTCAAGGCCTCCATCCTGGGAGCGAGGGACTGACCATGGCCGTCTCCGACAGCCGCATCGCGGCGACCGGCGCCGCCGCCCATGTGCGCCCCTGCGATCTCACCAAGTCGAACGCCGTCGGCACGCTCGCGCGCTCGATCGGCAGCGAGTTCGGCCGCATCGACATCCTCGTCAACAACGCCGGCATCAATATCCCGGACCGGAGCTGGCAGCGGCTCACGCCGGAGGGCATCGACACGCTCATCCAGGGCAACCTGACCAGCGCGTTCTACGTGGTGCAGGCGGTGCTGCCGATCATGCGGGCTCAGAAGCAGGGGCTGATGATCCACACGGCCTCGTGGGCGGGGCGGTTTGTCGGCCCCGTGCCCGGTCCCGCCTATATCGCCGCCAAGCACGGCATGGTGGCCATGAGCTACAGCATCAACCTCGAGGAGTGCATGAACGGCATCCGCTCGTCGGTGATCTGCCCCGGCGAGGTGGCGACGCCGATCATGGCGCTGCGCTCGCCGCCGGAGCCGCCCGAGGCGCTGGCACGCATGATCCAGCCCGAGGACATGGGAAACCTCATTGCGTTCATCGCCAAGCAGCCGCCCCACGTCTGCATCAACGAGGTGGTCATCAGCCCCTCGCACAATCGCGGCTACATCAGCGCCATGAAGGCGCGGCAGGCGGCGGCAGGGCAAAGCTGAGCGGCCTCGAGCCGGCTGCGCGCATGGTGAAAGACTGGACCCGGCAGCGCCGATCCGCTAAGGCGCGGACATGAGCAACCGCCATCTGATTTGCTGCGCGGCTGCCCTGGCAGGAGCCCTCGCGGCGCCCCAGGCAGCCCGCGCCGACGGGCGCGCAGCGCTGCAAGCCGCCTGCTGGGCACCCTCGGCGCTCGCCGCAAGGCCAGGCGAGCGCACTCCCGTGCGCCTGAGCCGGCCAGCGTCCATGCGCGTGCCGAATGTTGCCGGCGTGCAGGAGGCACCGACCCGTGCGGCCATTGCCGGCGCCGTCCGCAGGGTGGCGCTGCCGCCCGGCAGGAAGCTCGTCGCTCTCACCTTCGATCTCTGCGAAACGCCGGGCGAGACCGCCGGCTATGACGGTGCCATCGTCGACTATCTCAGATCGCAGCGGATCAAAGCGACGTTCTTCGCCGGCGGACAATGGATGGCCTCGCACAAGGCGCGCACCGGGCAATTGCTGAGCGATCCCCTGTTCGAGATCGGCACGCATGGATGGGCGCATCGCAACACGCGGCTGCTCGGTGGTGCGGAGCTGAAGCGCGAAATTCTCGCGCCGTCGCTGGTCTATGCGGCGATCCGCACCGAGCTCGGCCAGGCGCAATGCGCGGCGCCGCACGCGGCGTCGTTCTCCGCCATTCCCGCTCGGCCGGCGCTGTTTCGCTTTCCGTTCGGCGCCTGCAACGCGGCCGGTCTGCAGGCGGCGGCCGATCACGGCCTCGTTGCCATCCAGTGGGATGTATCGACCGGCGATCCGTCGCCCGGCCAGTCGGCGCGTGCCATCGCCGACCTGATGATCCGCAACGCGCGGCCGGGCTCCATCATCATCGCTCACGCCAACGGGCGCGGCTACCACACCGCTGCGGCGCTGCCGCTCGCCATACCTGCGCTGAAGGCGAAAGGCTTCGAGTTCGTGACCGTTTCCGAGCTGCTTGCGGCCGGCAAGCCCGTCGTCACCGACACGTGCTACGACTCGCGTCCCGGCGACACCGACAAATACGACTTTCTGCTCGGCCGCAGGTTGTCATCGTCGTTGCCGAGGGAGCCCAGTCCAGACCATGCCCGAGCCGCCCCGACCCTTCCGCGTTGAGCGCTACGAGATCGGCGCGGCGCGCGACGGACGCGCCGTGGCGCTCGCCCCGATGACGACCTCCGCCGCCGATGTCCTGGGTGCGGCGACGGTCGCCATCGGCCCGTGGGCACACTACGGCTTCGATGCCGCTCGCATGGCGGCGGGGCTCAAGAGCACGAGCGATGCCGCCGTCCGCTACCAGATCGAATGCGGCGGCGCGCTCGCCGGCGCCGTCGTCATCTTCTGCCCCTGGCTGTCGGGCCCTTACCTGCAGTTGCTGGCTGTCATCCCGCCGCACCAAGGCCAGGGCATCGGCGCCAGGGTCCTTGCCTGGTACGAGACCGAGGCTCGCGGACACTTCCGCAATCTGTGGCTGTGCGTCAGCGGCTTCAATACCGACGCGCAGCGCTTCTACCGCGCCCACGGCTTCGAATGCGCTGCCACGCTGGACGGATTGATACGGGAGGGAGACGACGAGCTGCTCATGCGCAAGCGCATAGAACCCTGAGCGCCCTCGCCTTCAGCGCAGCACGCGCGGATTCACGCCTTGACCTTCTCATCCTCCAGCACGCGCCGCACGGCGGGGCGCAGCAGCATGCGCCCGCGGAACGCGGTGAAGCTCTGCAGCTCCGCCATCGGCAGCTCGCGGCGCACGCCCCAGGTGTAGAAGGTGAACGCGTCAATTGCGCGTGATCGGACGGACAGTGCCTGTATCGGGACAGACGTCGAGGCGCCGGCTTAGACAGCAACGCTCCAAATCCCAACCGTGATGGAAATCATGGACGACACATGGTGGTTCAGCTCTTAAAGAAAGCAGCGACAGTTGTGGCCTGTCCTAACCTATGCTTCACTGCGTCCAAATCTCCAGGGTTAATGAAATTCCCAGCTTGCAATTCAGTCAATATGGCAGAGATCACTTGATCCTTACGTCGAACCACCTCAGCCGACTGTACGGCCGTGGCTATTTCTTCCGGGGTCAGGGAGTCTATTTCTTCCTCTGTCAATTTTGTTGCCTTAATCTTTTCCTCATCAAACCATCGCAAGGTCCCGTCCAAGATTGTTGAGATCTCTTTCTCCAAAGCGGACGATTCCCAATCCTCAGTTCCAACTCGCGAATAAATATTTCCAAGAAGCCAGCCCAGCTTAGGTCTAAATTCCGAAGAAAGAGTGGCCACCCGCGCGGCATGACAAACTTCGTAATGCTCATTCGATCGTATCGCAATGGAAAGCCGAAGGAACGCGCAAGAAGAATACAGGCCAACTTGGGGCTCCTCATGCAAGTAGAAATACTCCTTCTCGTTGTTATTCAAGAGCCTCTCCACAAACGAGTGAATGCGGCCCCGGTTTTTCTTGCTCACAGCGCCAGCGCGCCTCAGGAGAGGGTTGCGCTGGTACATCGCCGCTTCGCGTTCCAAGACAGCATGCAAGGGTCGCACAACGCTAAGGTTGATATAGGGGCAGTCGCATGGCTTGCCATTACGTCGCACAAGATCGCATGATTGAGTGATAACCAGAAAGTGCGTGTAATCCTTCTTTTCCCCGTAGTATGGATGATATTGCCTTACAATTGCGTCCAGGTCAGGCGTTCGTTTAAGAACGTCGCCTTGCTGTAGATCCTCACTTCCGGGGTCTTCTGCATAAGTAAAATGCACTTAATAACCTCAGTTAATCGCTCTCTGAAGTATCCCTGAACAGTTGACCACGATTTGTCCGGTATATAGATCTTCGCCTCTCGACGATCTCGGCATCATAATAGATGGTGACCTTATCAGTCCTGCCTGTGGTGACGCGCACCTCGTCGGGCGCATGGATTGGTGAACGTGCTGCAGATGACAATTCAGTCTCCGAGCGGGTGACTTTGGCTGGCTGGCCCTCTCCCGGATCGGCGCTGCTGGTGCCATTCTCTCTATCAGCGGTTTCCCCACTGCTTATCATTCGTCGTTCTCCCGTTCTAGCCCATAGATTGCCCTAAGCAATTCTTCGCCTTTCCGGCGATATACTATTGCTTTTTCCAGGATCGCATCCCTCGCCTCATTCGCATGAGCAACCGCTTTGTGGTAGTTAAGGTGTACTCTCAAAGAGAGATCCTCAGTAATTGTCAATCGGAGCCTTAGTTCTCGGTCCTCGAAGGTGAGGTGTCGCACTAGATTTGATTGTTTTATTGCCAAGCCATGCTGACCGATGAGAGCTACATCTGCGGTATTAAATATCTTGGCGATATTCTCAGGCAGTTGCTCCTGTGAATAACCAAAGTTTATCCCAATCGCAGAAACTGGAGTTATAGGCAACAGTTCCAAAAGCCGAGCAGCAGCGGCCTCAGTGCGTTGCAGGCACTCGTCCGAGACGGAGAGGGCAGAGACGACTACCCGACTCGGTTGCGGATTGACGGAAACATCCTCATGCCTGTACTTCAGTCGCGTCCGCCCTTCAGCGATCGCAATTTCCGCTTCAATACCGTCGGCCTCGAATAGCTCCTTAGCAATCCATCCTGGGTTGAGGATTGCCATATTCCAGCTACCGAGGAGGACTATCGTCCTATCTTGAAGGACATCTCTCATAAGGGATCTCCCGATCGCCGTCGCTTCTCATTGCGGGCTTTCTTGTGCAAGGCCTTCCTCCGCGGCGGCGGCGCTCTCAGAGCGCGATTGGACGCGTCCTCCGGGCACTTCGAAGGCTTGGCGAGCGTATACTTGTTGGGTTGATCATGGTTCTGGTCCATCGTTCGATCAGGGATGACGGAATCGCCAAAGCGACTCGCACTAAGTCAAGCCCAATAACGCCAAAGAAATTTTGGGATTTTCCCCCAGATTCGAGGAATGAGGCTCTTGCAAACCCGGCATCGCGGTCCAAACGGGAAAGTACTCGATAGGCGGAGGGGCGGTCCCCTCTAAGGTATCCCGCCCCGCCAGTTCGCGTATCGGACATCGAGTTGGCGCGCCCATCTACGGGTGCCTTCCGAGCCCGTTCCGCCTGGGCTAGTACCCGGAATCATAAGTGGCTGACACGGTGCCCTCTGACGTGGCCATATCGGGTATCCAATGTTGAATCGGCAGGCCGGACGCGGCGACTGTGCAAGAGTGACTCAGGCACTTCAGATACCGGGTACTAGGTTGATATCAGGGTGGCAAGCCCGTGGACACCAGGGCTATGCCGCCCCATCGGCGATCTTAGTTCAAGTCTCACCACCTATAGCTAGACTCAAGCACTCCTTAAGTCGGTACGGTTTTTACCCCTCACCTTCGGAATTCCCAATACCAAACGTATCAGGCACAGGCGTTTACCTACAAGATTTATCCGCGGGTTGCGCTAACGCACCGCATGCAACCAATGTAGGAGGGTCCAGGTGAACGCGTAGGGATCGAGCACGGAATACTGCTCGCCCAGCCACTGCCGGCCGGCGAGCCGCTGGTCGATCTGCTTGAGATAGCCGTGGAAGGCGGTACGCCCCGTTTCCTGGATGTGCGCAAACAGCGCGGGGTCGGTCGCGTACCGCTCGGGCCGCGAGATGTGCGCGTGGGCCGGATGCACGGTGGCAGCGAAGAAGCCGATGAGCGAAAGCGCCCTCAGCTCGGCGGTGGGATCCTTTGGCCACAAGCCGAAGCGCTTGCCGAGGTAGGGCAGGATGGCGGTGTTCTCGCTGATGGCCTCGCCGCCATCGAGGCGGAGCACCGGCACGCGCCCGTGCGGGTTGATCTTGAGGAAACTTTCGGAACGCTGCTCGCCCTTGGCCAGATCGACCCGCTCGAGCCCGTACCTCTCTCGGCTTTCCTCGAGCACGATGTGGGCCGCCAGGGAGCAGGCGCCCGGTGCATAGTACAGCGTCAGCAAACTGGAGCCCTCCCACCCAAACGGTCACCCGTGTGCGGGTGACGAACTCGCGCGACGATCAGCGCCGCGCAACGTCGTTGTAGAGCTTGTAGCGCAGGCGCGGCTGCCGGAACGACGAGGCAGGATCGACGAGCACGTCCTCCGAGATTGCCTGCCGGCCGAGCAGCATGCGATAGGCCATGCTGTTGCGGTTGGTCAGCGTGACCTCGATCGGCCACTCCCGCTCGCCGATGCGTATGGGCGTCTCGATGACGTAACGGTTTTCGCGCTCGCCATTGGAGCTCGTCACAACGCGCCGGTCGACCACCCGTGCCGTGCACACGATCTCGACATCGTCGCGGCGGGGGATGGGGTGGACGCCGAAGCGCACCAATGCCACGCCCTTCGACCGCACGGGCTCGACGAAATGGGCATGCAAAGCCGACGTGCGCGCGCCCGTATCCACCTTGGCCTTGATGGCCGGCAGACCGAGCTCGGGAAGAGAGACCCACTCTTCCCAACCGAGGATGTAGCGTCCGGGCACAGGGGGCATATGGTCCGTCCAACAGCACAAGCCCTCACTTTTGGCAAAGAGATGGGGTTTTCGCAAGCGCGCTGCAACACGGAGCCAAGTTGTAGATCAGTATACGCCTCAGGCCACTCCGGCCTTCTTGAACCAATCGATAAGTCTCTGCCAGCCATCCTTGGCGGCTGCCTCTCGGTAGGAGGGTCGATAGTCGGCGAAGAAGCCATGCGGCATATCCGGGTACACATGGATCATGGACCTGCTGCCCGGCCCCAGCGCCTGCCGCATCTGCTCAACGGTCGCCAGAGGGACGCCGGCATCGGCACCGCCGTAAAGACCGAGCACCGGCACCTTGATCCTGGGGGCTACATCGACGGGGTGGGCCGGGTTGTTTTCGTTCTTCGGGCCGGCCAGCCGGCCGTACCATGCCACGCCTGCCTTTACCGAAGGGTTGTGGACCGCATAGAGCCACACAATGATCCCGCCCCAGCTGAACCCCGTGATGCCGAGCCGGCGCTGGTCCGCCGCCCCGGAGGCCACGGCCCAGGCGACGGTGGCATCCAGGTCGGACATGACCTGACTGTCGGGCACCTTGGCGAGAAGGGGGAGAAGCTCGGCGAGGGTCTTGAGGCCTGTCACGTCGCCCTGGCGATGATAGAGATACGGCGCCACCGCGCAGTAGCCGAGCTTGGCGAGCCGCCGGCACACATCCCTGATCTGCTCGTGAACGCCGAAGATCTCATGCGCCACCAGCATCAGCGGGCGGTTCCTGCCGCCTGCCGGGACGGCACGGTAGCCGGGAATGGGGCCGGTCGGGGTCGGGATCTGCACGGCGCCGGCATCGAGGCCCGCGCTGTCGGTCACGATCGGCGATTGGGCAACGACGGGCTGCACCGACAGGGCGAAGCCCGCAACGAAGCCGGTGGCAGCTCCGGAGGCAATGAGCTTGCGGCGGGTCAGTTCAACCTGCTTCCCAGGATCATCGCACGTGTCCATGAGCATTGCTCCTCGGCAGGCACGGTAGTGATTCGGAATTAACCGATTAGACCGCGATTGACGCGGAAGCACCAGCGCTTGCCAACAACCGCTTGTTCGTGCCCGGGCAGACCAGTTGTGCATGCTCCGAAGGTATCGCGCCGGGCACTGGGAGTAGCCTGCCCTCCATCCAATCGGACGCGGGTCAATCGATTCTTCCGCCTTCGCAGCAAAATGCTGCGCAGGCTTAAGCCGAGCTTTACTCGCGCCATGCGATGACTGTGCGCGCTCGGCTATAGGTATCTCGTGCCATGAGACGTTTTCTTCCCGCCTCGCTTGTTTTCCTTGCAGCCCACCTTCTCTTCCTCGGCGCAACCGTCGCCGTGGCGGCGTTCAACTAAGGTCTCTGCGTGCGGGTGTGTGCGGCTTGCCCCGCCTCATCTGCCGCCAACCTCATCAAACACCTGGGCGAACTCGATCGCGCCAGGCTTCTTGATGTTGACCTCCATGCGCCCGTCGAGAGCTTTCATCAGCTCCTCGGCGGTCTTCTCGCGCACGATGGTGTTGCGGTAGTAGCCGCCCTGGCTGAAGAAGTTCGCGGTCGGCATGCCCCGTGCCACCGGCGTCATCATCTCGAGCCCCGTGCGCGGACCGGCCAGGTTCATCAGTTCCATTTCCATTCCGCTCAGGTCGGCGAGGCCGGCCCGCGCCGCGTCATCCTTGAGGCCCCGAAGCTTCAGCACCTGCAGCCACGGCCCGACATCCGCATCGAGGTTCAGCGCGTGGATGCCGAGACCGTTGGGCGTGCCGCCGAACCTCACGTGATGGCTCCATTCGTTCGGGACCGAGCGCGCGGCGCGGAGCATGCGGCGCAGGACGGATGCCTTGTCCCTGAGGGCCTTCGCGCGCGGCGCCGGCGTGCTCCGCGCCGCGGCCATGTCGAGCAGCCGCCGGGCGAAGCTTTCGCCGTGCTTGACCAACTCGCTCACGGAATTGGCGTGGAGAAGTTGCGCATAGCCCAGCGCCGATGAGATCGGCTTGCCGTTCCTGGTGACCGGATTGATGCCGGACTGCATGTCGTAGGTGCCCAGTCCGCCGGTCTCCAAGGCGTAGATGCGCACGATCTGGTCCTTCCTCAGGCCAACGGTCAGGGCCTCCTGCGCGTACCTGCGCTTGAACTCCCTCTCGGTGGTCGGTGTCGGCACGAAGCCGTATTGGGACTTGGCGTTCTCCAGAAAATCGCTGACAGAGGGGAGCGGCTGCTCAGGCACCGGCGGCTTGATCTCCGCCACGATCTTGGCGATGTCGGGCGGCAGCTCCGGTCCCTGGTATTTGGGCGGATGCTCCGCAATGTAATCGTCCACCGTGTAGGCCTGCCCGAGCAGGCGCCGTGCCCTGCGTGCGTCACGCTTGGCATCGACAGCGCGCCAGTAGGCCTGCAGTCGCTTCTCGAACGCGCTGCGGACCTTGCGGTAGGCCTCGTAGGTCCGCCGCTGGGCCGGCGTCAGTCGCGCTGCCAGCTCGGCAGGGATCTCTTCGGCCACGGCGCGCGCCGGCCACTGCGATGCGCCGATCGCGAGCAAGAAGGCGAGTGCGTCGCGCCGGGTCGGAATGCGGGAGGTCGTAGCCATGCAGAGCGGAAGTATACCGTCAAATGCAGCGTTTCGTGCTTGAGACCGGCCCTTCCCCCAAGGAAATGCGCAGCCGAGACGCGCCAGATTGCGCCGATTCGGCCTCCGATAGGTCGCGATTCGGTCGCGACGGAGGCGCCGAGCGCCTTATGGCCCGCTCTGTCAGCTCCGGTTGCATGGCGCGCTTCATCCGCGATGGCGCGGCACCTCGGCGATCTCCTTGATCAGCTTGGATATGATGGACTGGCCGAAAGCCTCGAAGCTCTGCGCCTCGACGACGAACGCGCCCGGGCCGCCAACCACGTTGTTCTCGTAGTAGGCCGTCAGCCCTTCGGGCGGGTGGGTGTGCATGGGGTTGGTGGGCAACGGCACCTCGCTCAGTATGACGAGGCCGTTGACCGTCACGCCCTGCGCAACGGCGGCATCGCGCGCCTGCGTCACGGGTCGTCCCGAGTTGCTGGTTCCGTCGCCGGAGACGTCGATCACCCGGCGGTCGGCCTGATAGGGGCTGCGCGCAAGCTGCCTGAGGCCGAAATCGATTGCCGCGCTGATCGACGTCCGTCCCATGAAGGCCCGCGGCGCCTCGACGACGCGCTTGGCGAAGGCCTGCGCATCCGCCTCGCTGGCGATGGACGTCCAGTCGATGACGACGATCTGATCGCTCTCTCCGGCCCATTCGACCAGGCACAGCGCGATGCGGCCGCTGGGTCCGCCGGTCATGGCGCGGATGACGCGCGGATCGGCGATGGCGGCGGCATAGCCGTTGCGCTGCAACCTGAATTTGCGCTCGTCCACGCTGCGGGAGATGTCCGCGGCCAGCACCAGCAGAAGATCGACCTTGTCGTCGGCGCGCGCATCGCGGCCGAGCATGCAAAGCCCCGCCGCCACAAGCAGCGCAACGAGGAGGCCGGCCATCCGCCGCCGCATCGTGCGTCCTCCGCCCGCCCGGATACCGGCCGCGTCGGCTGCGCTCATCGCTAGTGTCCCGATCGCGAAGTTCGTCACCATCTGCGGCACGCTCCGAACGAACTTCGCGATCGAAAGGACACTAGCAAGTCTATGATTCTAGTGTGGTTCAGATTCCGAAGTCCGCTTCGGAGGCTGGTCGCACGGTGGTGGCGGACTTCGGAATCACCACACTAGACGGTGTCGTTGCAGCGCTGCAGCTCGGATTTCAGATAGCCGATCTCGGTCATGACCTCGCGATCGAGATTGCCCTGGCTCACTCTGCATTGCGTCTTGATGAAACGCAAATCGACGTCGACGCCGATCAGCCCCTTGATCTGCTGGCGCACGTTGTCAGGCAGCTCATCGCCGATCAGTGCGCTGCCGGTTTCGATCAGCGTGCACACCTGGCCGACGAGTTCGGGTCCGGCCGCGCGCAACTTCTCGAGACCCTGGATCTGTTGCTCGACCGACTTCACGTAGCCTTTGGTGCACTGGGGCATCTTGCCGGGCTCCGGCCGCGGGAAGCCGAAGGGGAGCTGGGCATCGGCGGGGCCGGACAGGCCGGCTGCGAGCAGGAGCACCGCGAGGCAGGGGAGGCTCTTCATGCGATCTCTCCGTCCTGGAACCTGGCAGGCCAAGTCCTGCCGGGCTGTCCGCAAGGATGGCATGCTCGCGGCAGCGCGAAAGCGGACATCAGCGGTGTGTCGAGATGTTGGCCGAGAAAGAGGTATTTGCCGATCCGCATGCGTTCCAGCCTCGGCTCGGCTTGAACCCCGTGTAGCGAGGCACTAGCCTGCACGCCAAAGATCCTCGCCGAGGAGGCCCGCCATGCAAGACCGCCCGACCAAGCTCAAAGAGTACAAGACCTATATCGACGGCAAGTGGTGCGATGCCGCTTCCGGCAAGAAGTTCCAGACCTTCGATCCCTATACCGGCGAGCCGTGGGCGCTGATCCCCGAATGCGACAAGGCCGACGTGGATCGCGCCTGCGAGGCAGCCTGGCGCGCCTTCGACAAGGGGCAGTGGCCGGCCATGACGCAGACCGCTCGCGGCAAGGTCCTGCGCAGGATTGCAGCTCTCATCGAGCAGCACGCCGAGCACTTGGCGCAGATCGAGGTGCGCGACAACGGCAAGCTCATCTCCGAGATGGCCGCCCAGACCAAGTACATGCCCGAGTGGTTCTACTACTACAGCGGGCTGGCAGATAAGATCCAGGGCGCCGTCGTGCCGGTCGACCGTCCCGATCACTTCAACTACATCCTGCGCGAACCGGTCGGCGTATGCGCCTTCATCACGCCGTGGAACTCCCCGCTCATGCTCACCAGTTGGAAGCTCGCGCCGGCCCTGGCCGCGGGCTGCACGGTCGTTATCAAGCCGTCCGAATTCACCTCCGCGTCGCTGCTCGAGTTCATGGAGCTCGTCATCGACAAGGCGGGCATACCGCCCGGCGTCGTCAACGTCGTCACCGGCTACGGCGCCGTCACAGGCGAGCCGCTCGTCACGCACCCCAGGGTTGCCAAGGTCGCCTTCACCGGCGGCACGGCCACCGGTGCGCGCGTCAACGAGCTGGCGGCCAGGACCTTCAAGAAGGTGTCGCTTGAGCTCGGCGGCAAGTCGCCCAACATCGTGTTCGACGACTGCATCCTGGATGATGCCGTCAGCGGCGCCGTCTCGGGCATCTTCGCGGCCACGGGCCAGACCTGCATCGCCGGCTCGCGCCTCCTGCTGCAGGAGAGCATCCACGACCGCTTCGTCGAGAAGCTCGTTGCCATGGCCAAGACGGCCAGGCTCGGCGATCCCAGCAAGCCCGAAACCCAGGTCGGCCCCGTAACGACGCCGCCGCAGTATCAGAAGGTGTTGAGCTACATCGACATCGCCAAGGGCGAGGGCGCCAAGTGCGTGCTGGGCGGCGGCCCGGCTACCAAGGACGAGGGCGGCGGCAAATACTTCGTCAAGCCGACCATCTTCACCGGCGTGGACAACAAGATGCGCATCGCTCAGGAGGAGGTGTTCGGCCCCGTTCTTTCCATCATCAAGTTCAGGGACGAGGAGCACGCGATCGAGATCGCCAACGACATCGCCTATGGCCTCGCCGCCGGGGTATGGACGCAATCGGTCAAGCGTGCGCACACCATGGCGGCGCGGCTGCGGGCCGGCACGGTGTGGGTCAACACCTACCGCGCGGTCAGCATGACGATGCCCTTCGGCGGCTACAAGGCGTCCGGCCTCGGGCGCGAGAACGGTGCGGAGGCCATCGACGCCTATCTGCAGTCCAAGAGCGTGTGGATCAACAACGGGCCCGGCGGCGGCAATCCCTTCATCATGAAGACGGCGTCGTCGTCGTAGCATTTCGCAATTGTCATCCCCGGCCTCGTAGAGACCGGGGGGATGGCAGTACGCCGGTGGGAGACCCAGCGTGACCTTCAACAGCGTCGGCATCGTTGGTGGTGGTGCGTGGGGCACCGCGCTGGCCCAGACCGCGCGGCTCGCCGGTCGCAACGTGCTGCTGTGGGCGCGCGAGGCCGAAGTCGTGGCTGAGATCAACACCAGCCACACCAACACGCCCTTCCTTTCGGGAGTTGCGCTCGACGCCGGGTTGCGGGCCACCGCCGATCTGGCGGATATCGCCGCGCGCGACGTCGTGCTGATGGTGGCGCCGACCCAGCACGTGCGTGCGGTTGCCACCGCGCTGGCGCCGCATCTGCCCAAGGCCAAGCCGGTGGTCATCTGCTCGAAGGGTCTGGAGCAGGCGACGGGCAAGCTCTTGGGCGAGGTGCTCGCCGAGACCCTGCCGCACGCCACGCAGGCCGTCCTGTCCGGCCCAAGCTTCGCCGCCGACGTGGCGCGCGGCCTCCCGGCAGCGCTCACGGTCGCCACGGCCGAGGAGGCGCTCGGGCAGGCGCTGGCGACTGCGCTCGGCTACCGGCACTTGCGCATCTACTGGTCGAGCGACCTCGTCGGCGTGCAGCTCGGCGGCGCAGTGAAGAACGTGCTGGCCATCGCCGCCGGAATTGTCGCGGGCCGCGGGCTCGGCGCCAGCGCGCACGCCGCGCTGGTCACGCGCGGCTTCGCCGAGCTCAGGCGCTTCGGCGAGGCGCTGGGGGCGCGCGCCGAGACGATGATGGGTCTGTCCGGCCTGGGGGATCTGCTGCTCACGTGCGGCAGCCCGCAGTCGCGCAACATGAGTCTCGGCCGCGCGCTGGGGCAGGGAGAGACGCTCCAATCCGTGCTCGGCAGCCGCCGCTCGGTGGCCGAAGGCGTCTACACGGCGGCCGCCGTCGTTCGCGTCGCGGCCGCGAAGGGCATCGAGATGCCGATCTGCCAGGCCGTGCACGGCATCGTGCAGGGCAAGATGACCATCGATGCGGCCATCGAGGGTCTGCTGTCGCGGCCGTTCAAGGCGGAGGGCTGATTTCAGCCCTTCACGGCGGGCGACGGCGATCGTCGACGCCTATGCGGCGCCGGTGGCATCCTCGGCGCTGCCGGCAGAGCCCAGAGCGAGGATCTCCTTGATCCTCTCCCGGACGAACTCGCGCTCGGCCGCCGCGATGCCGCTGCGCGGTCTGGCGCCAGCGCCGTTCGTCTCAGCTTCTTTGCCAACAGCTCGGCGATGCCGAGGGAACCGGCAAGACGCGTGTGTGCGATGCACAAAGCACACGCATTCTTATCGCCGCTCAACTCTTGGGCATTTGCCGTAACATCCTGAGATATAGCGATAATATAGGGATTTCGCGAGGTGGCACAATTCTTGTGACGCTTCTTCGCAAGCGCGGAATGTGAGCATCGCCGCGCGACCATTGGGCCCAATGGCGGGCCCAGCATCCGGCAGCGCTGCCTCAGGGATGACCCGTGCAAGCGGGGTCGATCTTGAGCGGCGCTTTTTTGTGCTTCGGGTGCGGACTTGGACCGCAGAGGGCACCGGCTCATGGCGACCGCAGTAAGAGCGCCTTCCAATGCCAGCAGACGCGGGCACAACGTCGGTGCCGCTCGGCGAGCCTTGGCGCCATGAACGCCCCGCCTGCCTCGTCGGCGTTCAAGACCGGCAACTTGGCCGCCGTCCCGCCCGCACACTCCGGCCAAGAGTCCGGCCAAGAGTCCGGCCAAGAGCTTGACGAGCCCGTCATTGTGATCGGCGGCGGCCCCTCCGGCATTCGCGTTTGCCAGGAGCTGTCGCGGCGCGGCGTCGATGCCACGCTGTTCAACGCAGAGCGCTGGCTCCCCTACAACAGGGTGAAGCTCACCCCGCTTCTCTCGGGCGACGTTCAGCTCGGTCAGGTGACGCAGCCTTTGGTTTTTCCCGGGCCGGGCCGGGTGATGCTCTATTCCAACCACAGCATCATCGACATCGACCGGCAGCAGAAGTCGGTGACGGGCAGGTTCGGCCGCACGTGGGCCTATTCAAAGCTTGTCGTCTGCATGGGCTCGCGCGCGCATGTGCCGCCCATTGCGGGCAGGGACCTCGCAGGCGTTTTCACCTTTCGCAGTTTCGACGACGTCGAAAGGCTTGTCGCGCGATCATTTCGGTCCCGGCGCACCGTCGTGATCGGCGGCGGTCTCCTCGGCCTCGAAGCCGCGCGCGGCATGGCCGGCCGCGGCGCCGAAACCTGGGTCGTCGAGCACGAGCGCCACCTGATGGCGCGACAGATCGATGCCAGGGCCGGCGAGCTGCTGGCGCGAGACATTGCCGCGCTTGGGCTCGTGGTGCGCACCGGCCGATCGGTCGGCCGCATCATCGGCACCGACCGGGTCGAAGGCATCGAGCTCTCCGATGGCGAGGTGGTCGCCTGCGACACGGTCATCCTGTGCACGGGCATCAGGCCGAACGTCGAGCTGGCACGCGACATTGGGTTGGCGGTCGGGCGCGGCATCAAGGTGTCGAGCTCGATGCAGACCAGCGACCCCGACATCTATGCGGTGGGCGAATGCGCGGAATTCGAAGGCCACGTCTACGGCCTGGTCGGTCCGGGCTTCGAGCAGGCAGCGGCAGCGGCGGCCCATATCGCCGGCGAGGCTGTCGCGTACGCCGGCTCGGTGCCGGCGACGAAGCTCAAGGTCGTTGGCACCGACCTGTTCAGCATGGGCGATGTCGAGCAGCTCGAGCAGCGCAGCGACATCGATACGCCGAGCTTCGAGGCAAATGGCGGCAGGACATATCGCAAACTCGTCCTCCAGCGTGGTCGCGTCGTCGGCGCCATGGCTCTCGGCGACTGGCCGGAGATCAATCGGCTGCAGGAAGCGATCCGCCGGCGCGCCAGGGTCTGGCCGTGGCAGAGGCTGCGCTTCGCGCTCATCGGCCGGTTGTGGGCCGAGCGCGCGCCGGTCTCCGTGCGCGAATGGCCCCGCACAGCGACCGTCTGCAACTGCACGGGCGTGACGCGCGGCCGGATCGGCGATGCCGTTGCGGTCGGTTGCGCCACCGTCGCCGACATCAGGCGCGACACCGGCGCCTCCACCGTATGCGGCGGCTGCGGCCCGCTGCTCGCGGAGCTGCTTGGCGCGGCACCCAAGCGCGAACCGGCCCGGGCGTTCAAGCCGATGGCCATGCTGTCGATCGCCGCCGCGCTGTTTGCGCTCGCAACGCTCCTCGTTCCGGTCTGGCCGCTGGCAAGACAGATCGATGCGCGCGGCATTGCCGATCGCCTCTGGCTCGACGGCGGCTGGAAGCAGGCGAGCGGCTACGCGCTGCTCGCCCTGTCGGCCATCGTTGCCGCGCTATCACTCAGGAAGCGCGTCGAGGTGCTGCGGATCGGGGATTTCGCGATCTGGCGCCTCGTGCATGTGCTCATCGGCGCCGTCACGCTCCTTGTTCTCTTTCTGCACACAGGCTTCCGCCTCGGCACCAACCTCAACATGTGGCTGATGCTCGCCTTTCTGGGCGCAGCCTTGGCAGGCGGTGCGGCCGGGCTCACCGCTGCCGTGGAGCATCGGTTGTTTGCGACCTCGGGCCAGGCGGTGAGGGCACGATCGGTCGCGTTCTGGCTGCACGTGCTGGTGCTGTGGCCGCTGCCGCTGCTGCTCGGCGCCCACATCCTCACGGTCTACTTCTATTAGGGCCCCGCCGGTGAGCACTACGTCAACGCTCTGGCTCCTCTGGGCAGTCTCCACGGCGGCGGGCGCCGCGGTGCTGCTTGCCGGCATGGTCTGCGGCGGTGGCGTTCGTGCTCATCTTCTGATCGGCAAGACCACCAGCGGCCATCACCAGATCGAGCTTGCCTGCGAGGCCTGTCACAGCAAGCCGTTCGGCGGAGGGGGAGTGCTGCAGGCCGCCTGCCTGCGCTGCCACGCCGAGGAGCTGAAGCAGGCCAAGGACACGCACCCGGCCAAGAAATTCACCGATCCGCGCAACGCCGATCGCCTGGCGAAGCTGGACGCCACGCAGTGCGTCACCTGCCATCGCGAGCACAAGCCCGAGATCACTCATGCCATGGGCGTCACGCTGCCCACCGACTATTGTGCGCTCTGCCACAGCGACATAGGCACCGAGCGACCCAGCCACGCGGGACTGGCATTCGACACGTGCGCCAGCGCAGGGTGCCACAACTATCACGACAACCGCGCGCTCTATGAGGACTTCCTCACCAAGCACACGCACGATCCCGACCTGAAGCCCAAGGCGATCGCCAAGCTTCGCGTCGCGGTCAACGAGCCTGCAGAGAAGCGCAAGCCCCTCGGCCGCGCCGATGCCGACGCGCCTCCCGCCAAGCTGGGGGATGCCGCTGCCGTCGAGGCGTGGCTGGCGACGGAGCATGCCAAGGCTGGCGTCAATTGCTCGGGCTGCCATGCGCCGAAGAAAGCGGAAGCGGCATCGCCGGAGCCGATCTGGATCGAGAAGCCCGGCCCGGCCGTCTGCGCCACGTGCCACGCGCATGAGGTCAAGACCTTTGCGCAGGGCAAGCACGGCATGCGGCTCGCGGCCAACCTCGCCAGCAGCCGCGCCGGTCTGCTGGGCCTGTTCAAGGAACAGCCGCTGGCGCCGATGCGACCGGAGCTTGCGCGGCTGCCGATGTCGAAGGCGGCACACGGCCACGACCTTGGCTGCACGAGCTGCCATGGTGCGCACAAGTTCGATGCCGTCACCGCGCAGGTCGACGGTTGCCTCGGCTGCCACGCCGACGAGCACTCGAAAGCGTATCTGGGCTCGCCCCACCACAAGCTGTGGCAGGCCGAGCGTGCGGGCAGCGGCCCGCAGGGCTCA
Organism: Hyphomicrobiaceae bacterium; assembly: GCA_008933705.1. Classification (GTDB taxonomy): domain Bacteria; phylum Pseudomonadota; class Alphaproteobacteria; order Rhizobiales; family Hyphomicrobiaceae; genus AWTP1-13. The sequence goes on along the minus strand of WBUN01000080.1, from coordinate 4,362 downwards.
GGCGTGAGCTGCGCCACCTGCCACATGCCGCGCCAGCCCATCGAGGACGAGAACGGATTGGATCGCGTGCTCGCCAACCACAATCAGAACGACAATCTCCGCCCGAGCGAGAAGATGATCCGCTCGGTATGCGCCGACTGCCACGGGCTCGGTTTCACGCTGGATTCTCTGGCTGATGCCGCGCTCGTCCGGCGCAGCTTTTCCGGCCGCGCGACCGTCCGCGTCCAGAGCATCGATTGGGCGCTCAAGCGCCTGCAGGCGCAGCGCAGGGCCACCCAGTAACGGATCCATTCAAGCGAAGGAGAAGCACATGCCAAGCATGCCAAGTCTGTCCAGCAAGCCTGCCAAACCCCTGACGCTCGCGTGCGCTGCGGGCGCCATGGTCCTTCTCACCGGCGCCAAGGGCCTTGAGCCCAAGGACGTTGCCGACATGCTGCATGCGGTGATGTCGGCGGATCGCACCGTCTACACCAAGCAGGTCGTCAACCGCCTCACCCTGAAGGAGAAGGTCATCACGGCGAGCGAGCATTTCGAGGACAACAAGGCGTTGCCCCTGCCCGCGCAGATGTTCCGCTTCGGCGCGGAGCTGGCCGCCGAGCAGAGCAAGAAGTTCTCCTACTCCCTGCTGTCGCTCTGGCCGGTAAACAAGCAGAACGCACCGCGCACCGATGCGGAGAAGAAGGGCCTCGAGTTCGTCGCTGCCAACAAGGGGCAGAACTTCTACACCGAGGAGAAGCTCGGCAATCAGAGGTACTTCACGGCCGTCTACGCGGACACCGCCGTGGCCCAGGCGTGCGTGACCTGCCACAACGACCACAAGGACAGCCCGCGCCGCGACTTCAAGATGAATGACGTGCTGGGCGGTGTCGTCATCCGCATCCCCATCACCGAATAGCCGATCGCCGGGCAGGGACAGCCTGCCCGGCAGCCATTGACAACTGCAGTTCATCAGCAATCCCGAGAGGCAATATGACCCCCGAGCAAATCAAGCTGGTTCAAGAAAGCTTCAAGAGCGTCGAGCCCATCGCAGCGCAGGCGGCCGACCTTTTCTACGGCCGGCTGTTCGAGATCGCACCCGAGGTGTGTCCGCTGTTTCCCGCCGATCTGACCTCGCAGAAGGCAAAGCTCATGAGCATGATCGGCACGGCGGTCGCCAACCTCCATCAGGTCGAGAAGATCGTTCCGGCCGTGCAGGACCTCGGGCGCCGGCACGCCACCTATGGCGTCAAGGATACGCACTACAAGCCGGTCGGCGAGGCGCTGATCTGGACCCTCGACAAGGGTCTGGGCAGCGCCTTCACCCAGCCGGTCAAGGATGCCTGGGTCGCCGCCTACACCACGCTCGCCGGCGTCATGACCGAGGCAGCAGCAAGCGTGAAGCCGGCCAGGAAGGGCTTGCTCGCGCGCATGTTCGGCTGAGGAGGCCGGTGCGGTGCGGCGTTGGCGGCGAATAGTGCCATCGCATTCAGCATACGCTGTGCCGCACCGCACAAAAAAATGGCAGGGCAATTGATGCCGATCAAGTTGCGGCCGGATAACACACTGAATCAAAATGATAAAATGTAAGCTCCAAGACTTGGCACGAAGGTTGAACTAGGCAGATGGCCGGTGCTGCTTTGGGTGCTTGACCGGCCGGCCCAATGACGGGCCAACGAATAAGCAACGCCGCTTTCTCGGGGAACGCCCATGCGACCTCGGATAGCGGTTTTTTTGTTTCGGCAAGAGGAAGCGCGACGGGGCGGGATCGATCTCCGGCCACGGGAACTGCGAAAGGACAGCCATACCGATGACCAACACGAGCAACGGCGGAAAGCCGACGCGGCAGACGCTCACACGGCGCAAGTTCCTCGAGACGACGGCCGGCGCCGCCGCGATGATCGCGACCTCCGGCGCCGGACTCTTCGCCGGCAGCCACGTCGCTCGCGCCGCCAAGCTCGAGAAGGAGCAGCTCAAGTTCGGATTCATCAAGCTCACCGACTGCGCGCCGGTGCTGATCGCCCAGGACAAGGGATTCTTCGAGGACGAAGGCCTCTTCGTTACCGTCGAGGCGCAGGCGAACTGGAAGGTCCTGCTCGATCGCGTCATCAGCGGTGAGCTCGACGGTGCGCACATGCTTCCCGGCCAGGCCATCGGGGCCACGATCGGCTTCGGCACTCAGGCCGACGTCGTCGCGCCCTTCGCCATGGGGCTCAACACGCTCGCCGTGACGGTCTCCAACGAGATCTGGGCCGAAATGAAGAAGAGCCTTCCGTTGAAGGACGGAAAGCCGGTGCACCCGATCAAGGCCGACGCGCTCAAGGGTGTGGTCGAGCGCTACAAGGCCGCAGGCAAGAAGTTCAACATGGGCATGGTGTTTCCGACCTCGACCCATAACTACGAGCTGCGCTACTGGCTGGCCGCCGGCGGCATCCACCCCGGGTTCTATTCGACAAGCGATATCTCCGGCCAGATCAGTGCCGACGTGCTGATCTCGGTGACGCCGCCGCCGCAGATGCCGGCCACCCTCGAGTCGGGCACGATCTACGGCTACTCGGTCGGCGAGCCCTGGAACCAGCAGGCCGTGTTCAAGGGCATCGGCGTTCCAGTCGTCACGGCCTATCACATCTGGAACCGCACGCCCGAGAAGATCTTCGGCATGCGCAAGGACTTCACCGAGAAGTATCCGCAGACGACGCTGGCCATCACCAAGGCGCTGCTGCGGGCGGCGATGTGGCTCGACGAGGGCAACGGCAAGAACCGCCAGGAGGCTGCCAAGATCTTCTCAAAGCGCGAGTACATCGGCGCCGACTACGATGTCATCGTCGGGCCCATCACGGGCGTCTATCAGTACGAGAAGGGCGATACCCGGCCGTTGCCCGAGTTCAACATCTACTTCAAGGACAACGCCAGCTATCCCTACTACGGCGATGCGGTCTGGTATCTGACGCAGATGCGGCGCTGGGGCCAGATCGCGGAAGCCAAGCCCGATGCCTGGTATCTGGACGTCGCCAAGAAGGTCTACCAGCCCGGCATCTACATGCAGGCGGCGAAGGCGCTGATCGCCGAGGGCAAGGCCAAGGAAGGCGATTTCCCGACCACCGACGGCTTCCACGCGGCGCAGGGCGGTTTCATCGACGGCATCACATTCGATGCAAAGCAGCCGAACGCCTACCTCAGCAGGTTCAAGATCGGGCTCAAGGACAACGAGACGGTCAACTAGCGCAGATCGTCTGCGAGCCGGCGAGCCAAGGAGGATGCGACATGGAAAAGGTGCTGAGCGTGTTCGGTAGCATCGCGATCGGCGATCCGCGCGAGCGCCTGCGGGCGCTGTGGTTCGCCGTCGGTGTGCCGGTGGTTGCCATCGCGCTGTTCCTGTGGGTGTGGGCGGAGAGCGCCTCGCGCGTGCAGACGAGCCTCGGCGCGGTGCCGGGTCCCGTCGAGGTTCTGGCGCAGGCGCAGAACCTGCTCAAGGACCACGCGGCCGAGCGCGCGAAGCAGGCCGCGTTCTACCAGCGTCAGGAGGAGCGCAACGCCAAGCGGCTCGCACAGGATCCGAAGGCCGAGGTGAAGATCCACAAGTGGACGGGCAAGCCGACCTTCATCGACCAGATCCTGACCAGCCTCAAGACGGTCTTCACCGGCTTCCTGCTGGCAACGCTCGTCGCCGTGCCGCTCGGCATCCTGTGCGGCTCGAGCCGCATCGTGCAGGCGGCGCTCAACCCGATGATCCAGGTGTTCCGGCCGGTGTCGCCGCTGGCGTGGCTGCCGATCGTGACGCTGATCGTCAGCGCCGTCTACGTTACGACGGACAACGCCTGGTTCGAGAAGTCATTCCTCGTCTCGGCGATCACGGTCACCCTGTGCTCCCTGTGGCCGACGCTGATCAACACGGGTCTCGGCGTCGCCTCCATCGACCGCGATCTCGTCAACGTCGGGCGCGTCTTGAAGCTCTCCTGGTACACCAAGGTGTTCAAGGTCGTACTGCCCTCCGCGCTGCCGCTCATCTTTACCGGCATGCGGCTCTCGCTCGGCGTGGGCTGGATGGTGCTGATCGCCGCCGAGATGCTGGCGCAGAACCCTGGGCTCGGGAAGTTCGTGTGGGACGAGTTCCAGAACGGCAGCCAGGAGTCGCTGAGCCGCATCATGGTCGCCGTGCTGACCATCGGGCTGATCGGCTTCCTGCTCGATCGGCTGATGGTCGCGTTGCAGTCCCTCTTCACCCACAGCGCGACGCGGTGAGGGGGGCGCCAATGCCAGCAAAGAAGCGGAGCTTCGAAATGGAGCGAGGCGCGGGCCACAACGTCTCCTCCCCCCTTGTGGGGGAGGGACAGGGAGGGGGGGATTGCAGAACATCTGCGCTCGGGGCTCCCCCCACCCCTAACC
>WBUN01000079.1 GCA_008933705.1 Hyphomicrobiaceae bacterium | reverse complement strand
CGGCACCCGCCTCGTCTACGACGTCGACGCCCACGTCGGCGGCAAGATCGCCCAGCTCGGCAGCCGCCTCATCGATTCCACCGCCCGCAAGCTCGCCGCCGAGTTCTTCAACAACTTCGCCAAGGCCATCACCCCGCCCCCCGCCTGAGACCCGCACGCGGCGCATCACCATTGCGCCCCAGCGCATATGCGCGCCCGCAGCACGTCGCGGCTTGCATCCTGCAAGCGCGTGTGATCACTGCTGGAAATACCCCGCGACGCGCCTCAGGCGTGCGATTGTGCCAACAAGCTTCGCAGGACCTCCGCCTTGCCATTCAGCTCCTCGACCCATGGCCTTCCTGCGACCGAGCCTCCGGCGGCGGACTGAACATGCCCCCTTCCTGCGTCAGCGCCCTGGTACTTCTTTCGACCTGGAACGGCGCCGGATTCGTGCGCGAGCAGGTGGATTCCATCCTCAGTCAGACCATCGAAGGGGGCGCGCTGCACCTGCTGGTTCGTGACGACGGTTCGCACGACGACACGGTCGCGATCCTTGAGCACATGCATGACCCTCGCATCGAGATCGTGCGCGGCAGCAATGTCGGCGCCAAGCAGAGCTACCTCACCCTTCTCGCGATGGCGCGAGAGCGGCGCCCGGATCTGACCGCGCTTGCCGACCAAGATGACGTGTGGCTGCCCGGCAAGCTGCAACGTGCCGCCGACCGTCTGCTGCCGATGACGGGCCCCGCCCTCTACTGCTCTGCCCTCGCGTTGGTGGATGCGCATCTGCGCCCGGTGGGCGCGTACGGCTTTCCGGGCACACCCAGCTTTGAAGGCGCCTTCCTCACGAACTGCGTCACCGGCTGCACCTGCGTCGTCAATCGCGCTGCATTAACCCTGCTCGAGGAGATGCCGCGCCCGGCCGAGATTCTCATGCACGACTGGTGGCTCTACCTCGCGGCCGCAGCGTTCGGCACGGTCATCTACGACAAGGAGGCGCGCATCCTTTACCGACAGCATGGCGCCAACCAGGTGGGCCGGGGCCTCGGCCTGCGGGCGTTTGCCGATCGAGGCCTGAAATACCTCAAGCGGCCATCCAGACCGCACCGGCTGACGCAGGCGCGCGAGTTTCGCCGCATCCACGGCGCATCCCTTTCGGCTCAGCGGCTGCTGTATCTGGACCGTTTGATTGCCTGCGAGGGCCACCCTCTGAAGCGCGCGCGGTTTGCCCTTTCCGCTCTCGGGCACAACGTCCGGGGGATCGACGAGGCGGTTGGCGTCGCCAGCTTTCTGCTCGGAGGCTGACGGGGGATGATCACGGTTTCGATCGTCAGCCACGGTCACGGCGCCATGCTGAAGCCGTTGGTGGCGCAGCTCGCCGGATTTGCCCAGGTGAGCCGCATCATCCTGACGCGCAACATCCCCGAGCCCCTCGATCTAGCCCCACATCCGGCCCTCATGCTCCGCGACAACGCACGGCCGATGGGCTTCGGCGCGAACCATAATGCCGCGTTCCGCTTCTGCGAAACGCCCTACTTCTGCGTGCTCAACCCCGACATCGCGCTGCCGGAAAACCCCTTCCCCGCCTTGCTCGACTGCCTCAAGCGGAGTGATGCCGCGCTGGCAGCACCCCTCGTGGTCGCACCTTCCGGAGAGATCGAGGACAGCATCCGCCACTTCCCAACGCCCCTCGCGCTGCTGCAAAAGACGGTCGGCGGAGCGGATGGGCGGTACGCCACTCCGGTGCACGGCCAGCCGTTCAAAGCTGATTGGGTGGCCGGCATGTTCATGCTGTTCGGCGCCGCGGAGTTTCGCGCGGTCAACGGCTTCGACGAGAGCTTCTTCCTCTACTACGAGGATGTCGACATCTGCGCACGGCTGTGGCGCACCGGCCGCAGCGTCGTCGCCTGCCCGCGCGCACGCGCCATCCACGCCGCACGGCGCACCAGCCGGCGCAATCTCCGCTACATGGCTTGGCATGTACGGAGCATGCTCCGCTATTTTGTCAATCACCTCGGGCGCTTGCCCCGCCGCTAGGGCTGCGGCTATGGATGCCACGCCATTCAACCGGGGGTTGCGGCGCGGCAGACCGGGACTCACGCGGCAGGGGCCGCTATAAGCAGGCCTGAAACATCGACGCGAATCGCCCCGAGCGCACAACTTGAGCATGGACGCAAAAGCCAACCCCGCCATCACGCCTGAGATCGTTGCCGAGCATGGCCTCAAGCCCGATGAATACCAGCGGCTGCTGAAAATCCTCGGCCGCGAGCCCTCCCTCACCGAGCTCGGCATCTTCTCCGTCATGTGGAGCGAGCACTGCTCCTACAAATCTTCGCGCGTCTGGCTGAAGACGCTGCCGACCAGGGGTCCGCAGGTCATCCAGGGCCCGGGGGAGAACGCCGGCGTCGTCGACCTCGGCGATGGGGATGCGGCCGTCTTCAAGATGGAGAGCCACAACCACCCCTCCTACATCGAGCCCTACCAGGGCGCAGCCACCGGCGTCGGCGGCATCATGCGCGACGTTTTCACCATGGGCGCGCGCCCCGTCGCCAACCTCAATGCGCTGCGCTTCGGCGACCCAGAGCATGCAAAAACGCGCCACCTCGTGGCAGGCGTGGTGGCTGGCATCGGCGGCTACGGCAATTGCACGGGCGTGCCCACCATCGGCGGCGAGACCAACTTCGACGCCGGCTACAACGGCAACATCCTCGTCAACGCCATGTGCGTCGGCCTGGCCAGGACCGACAAGATCTTCTACTCCGCCGCCAAGGGCGTGGGCCTGCCTGTCGTCTACGTCGGCTCCAAGACCGGCCGCGACGGCATCCATGGCGCCACCATGGCGTCGGCGGAGTTCGACGACAAATCCGACGAGAAACGCCCGACCGTCCAGGTCGGCGACCCGTTTACCGAGAAGCTGCTGATCGAGGCCTGCCTTGAGCTGATGGCAAGTGACGCCATCGTCGCCATCCAGGACATGGGCGCAGCGGGACTTACGTCATCGACCTCGGAGATGGCCGACAAGGGCGGCGTCGGCATCGAGCTCGTTCTCGACCACGTGCCCCAGCGCGAGCCCGGCATGACCGCCTACGAGATGATGCTCTCGGAGTCGCAGGAGCGCATGCTGATGATCCTCAAGCCCGGCCGGGAGGCTGAGGCCGAAGCCATCTTCAGGAAATGGGACCTTGACTTCGCCGTCATCGGCACGACCACCGACACGGGCCGCATGGTCGTCAGGCACCGCGGTAAGGTCGAGGCTGATTTGCCAGTCGCCACGCTCGCCAATTCCGCGCCCCTGTACGAGCGGCCGTGGGTCGCCACTGTCCCGCCCAAGGCTATCCTGCCCGAATGGGTGGTCGCGCCCAACAGCATCCTCGGCGCGCTCAAGACCATGATGGAAAGTCCCCACCTCGCCTCGCGACGCTGGATCTGGGAGCAATACGACCACATGGTCATGGGCGATACCGTGCAGCGGCCAGGCGGCGACGCGGGCGTTGTGCGGGTGCACGGTACCAGAAAGGCCATCGCCGCCACGTGCGACGTTACTCCCCGCTACGTGGCTGCCGACCCGGCGATGGGCACCAAGCAGGCCGTGGTCGAGACCTGGCGCAATCTCATCGCCGTCGGCGCCGATCCCCTTGCCATCACGGACAACATGAATTTCGGCAACCCGGAGCGGCCGGAAGTGATGGGCCAGTTCGTCGGCGCGATCCAGGGCATGCGCGAAGCCTGCGAAGCCCTGAAATATCCGGTCGTCTCCGGCAACGTCTCGCTCTACAACGAGACGAACGGCATCGCTATCCCGCCCACGCCGGCCATCGGCGGCGTCGGCCTCGTTCCGGACGTCTCCCATCTCGCCAGCCTGGCGCTCAAGGCCGAGGGCAATCTCCTGGTCGTCGTCGGCCGCGAAGAGGGGCACCTCGGCCAATCGCTCTACCAACTCGTTCACACCGGCAAGCTCGAGGGCGCGCCGCCTCCCGTCGATCTGGCCGATGAGATCAAAGCCGGCAACCTTGTCCGCTCACTCATTCGCGAGGGCAAAGTCCGCGCGGTCCATGATATCAGCGACGGCGGCCTCCTCACCGCCATAGCCGAGATGGCGCTGGCAGGCCGCATCGGCGCCCAGCTTTGGCCCTACGAGGGCAAGCTGCCGCCGCATGCCGCCTGGTTCGGCGAGGACCAGGGACGCTACGTGCTCGAGGCCCCGCCCGAGCTTGCCGAGGAGATCATCGAGCGCGCCCGTCTGCTGGCCCTCCCGGCGAGGGTGGTCGCACGTGTCGGCGGCGACGCGCTCACCCTCAAGAGCGAGGCCGCGCTCTCGCTCGATGCCCTGCGTGCCGCCAACGAAACCTGGCTGCCAACGTACATGGCGGTCGGGACGTAGTGCGTTCCTCTAATGTTCTTGAATGCCGGTGGCTGGCCTGATATTGTTAATTTTGTGCTTGATGACCTGAGCAGCCCAGCATTGAGGCACCAACGGCAGATCCGATTCAAACCCCACCCTCCGCGCGACCACATGGGGCGTGGGTTGCCAGTACTTTCTGCTGGCGATGGATGCTTCGCGGACCGGCTGCTCAGCGATGTCGGCAAGACTTCAGAGATCTACCAAATCAAACGTCGTCTCGACCGGACCGGGGCTCGCCTCGGCCTGGCGGATGGATAGACCGCGAGCAACCTAGCACATGCCCATGGATTCCCAGGAGATTGCGCGGCTCATCAAGGCCCGCTTTCCGGACGCCGAAGTCGCCATCAAGGACCTTGCCGGCGACGGTGATCACTACGCTGCCCACGTGATCTCCAAGGAGTTCACGGGCAAGAGCCGCGTTCAGCAGCACAAGATGGTGTACGAGGCGCTGCAGGGCCGCATGGGCGATGTGCTGCACGCCCTGGCGCTCACCACCGCAGCGCCGAAAGATTGACTTTGCGGGCCCGTTGCCCACATCTTCCGTACAGAACATGGGAGGCGTGCATCGGGCTCGGACAGCCTGGCAGCCTCGGAAGCGCTCCAAACCCCGAAAGGATGTCTCATGAGCGAGCAAGCCGTCCACGACTGGATCCGCAAGGCCATCGCCACCAACGATGTCGTCCTGTTCATGAAGGGCACCAAGAATTTCCCGCAGTGCGGGTTCTCGAGCCAGGTCGCGCAGATCCTCGGCCACATGGGCGTAGACTACAAGGACGTGAACGTGCTCGAGGACATGGGCATCCGCGAGGGCATCAAGAGCTTCTCCGACTGGCCGACCATCCCTCAGCTCTATATCAAGGGCGAGTTCGTGGGCGGCTGCGACATCGTCCGTGAAATGTTCCAGCAGGGTGAGTTGCAGCAACTTCTGGACGACAAGGGCATCAAATACGACCGTGCCAAGATGACGGCCTGATGAGGCCTGCCGCAGACCGGCGTCTGGCGGAGTTATCCCGCGCCTGACATATTCCCGCCGCCTCCTCCTCGCATAGGATGGGGCGGCGCTTCATTTCCGGGAAAGATGCTCGGCGCATGACGCTCGGCGGCCGTCGGTTTCTTCTAAGCTTGGCGATTGTTGCAGCGAGCGTTTGCCTGGCGCTGGGCGTGAGCCTGCCGATCATCAAGCTCACCAAGTTCGTGTTCTTCACCTATGAGCACTCGCTGATCTCGACGGTGAACGCGCTGATCCGGTCGGGCCAGGTCTTTCTCGGCATCACGGTGCTGATCTTTTCCATCGTGCTGCCGGTGCTGAAGCTCCTCTATCTGCTGCTGCTCTCGACGCTGCCGCAGCGCGAGCTGCGCCGTCTGTCGCGCCAGTTGCGCGCGCTCGAATGGCTCGGCAAATGGTCGATGCACGACGTACTCGTGTTGTCGCTCTCCATCTTCTTCATCAAGTCCCAGGGCGTGTACGACGCCAAGAGCCTCAACGGCGTCTATTTCTTCACCGCCGCGGTGATGTTCATGATCCTGGCTTACGCTTGGCTGCGCGGGGACGTGACCGCGGCGGAGCCCCAACCGCCTCCGGCCATGCACAGCCCACAATCAGCCTCGACGCTGCGCAACTTCGCCTTCAGCTTTCTGATCATCCTGGCCACGGTCTTCTTTGCGCTTGGCGTCATGCTCCCGGCCATCCGCTTCACGACGGTCTTCGTGTGGACCAATCAGCACTCCATCGCCACCATCATCTGGGCGCTCTACAAGAACGAGGAATTCTTCCTCTGCTTCGTCATCTTCATGTTCTCGATCTTCTTCCCCTTCCTGAAGCTCTTCTACCTGCTCACCCTCGTCACCTCGCCCGATCTTCCGCCGGAGTTCCGTGACAAGTCGATCTCAGCGATGGAATGGCTGGGCCGCTATTCCATGACGGACGTCATGGTGCTGGCGCTCATGATCTTCTACATCAACGCTTCCGGCTATACCGAAGCCTCGGTCCTGCCCGGCGTCTACTTTTTTGCCGCCTCGACCATCATGACCATGCTCGCCTACGGCTGGGCCAACTCGGTGACCCCCGGTGTCGCCAACCGGCCAAAGACGCTGCAGGGACGGCTGGCCGAGCTCACCGCGAAACCGCGGGAACGCACATCCTGAGGCAGCATTCCTGCCGGCACGCCCGGCTGGCCCACGAGACAAGTTATCCACAGGTGTTTCGGCTCACGTCGCGCCAGTGCGCGCAAATGTGCATTGTGCGCAGCCGCACGAAGGGGTGTGCTCACTGTGGATCGGCTGCGGCAAGTGCGCGTGAAGAAGACCATGCCACGGGTATCGGGCAGAGTGTCACCGGGGAGCGTCGCCCTCGCATCGGTCCTTCTTGCCGGTTGCGCCCTGCTTGCTCCCGATCCCAAGCCGGTCTCCCTCAAAGCCGACTGGGAAACGGTCACCAGCTCAGCCCAACACCGCCCCGCCGGCGAGGTGCCGCGCGCGCGGACCACCGTCGCCGAGCAGGACCTGCGGCGGCCAAGCCCTTCACCGGCCGCGGGCAAAGTCGCGTGCAGAGATGTATCGGTGTGCGTCTCCCAGTTGCGCGCGATGGTCGACGACCCCGATCGCGCCTGGATCAACCAGCCGGAGGCGCCCGCCACCTTTGCCAATGGCGTCCGCCTGTTCGCTTATCGCGCGCTGCGCAGGAAGCTCGCGTGCGGCGAACTCGTGCGCGCCCTCGAGGACGTCAGGGTGTCGACACAGAAACTCGACACTTCCATGCCGGGCAGGAGGGCAGAACAGATCCAGCGCGTGAAGGTGCTGGCTGGGGAAGTACAGGGCGAGCTGCAGGACGAGATCGCGAGCCGTTGCAGGAATGTCGTGACGGGTGTGGTCAGCCATCGGCCATAGCAGCAACCCCCGATCGGCGCGTGCCTATCCACCTCGTCCTGCTGGCAAGTTCGCCGCCTGCCGGTTGCGAACACACCTGTCTGCCATCTGATGGTTTTGCTTCTTGGGACAGGAACTCCCAGCCTCCTTCCACCGGAGCCTGGATCCCGGATATTTCGCTTGCGCGAAATTCCGGGATGACAACGGAAGGATCGGCGACTCCATCTCGATTGGATGGCGCCTAGCGGCTGTAGAACTCGACCACCAGGTTGGGTTCCATGTGCACCGGGAAGGGCACATCCGCCAGCACGGGAACACGCGCCAGCTTGGCCGTCATCTTGTTGTGGTCGGCCTCGATGTAGTCGGGAACGTCCCGCTCGGCGCTCTTGATCGCCTCCAGCACCAAGGCCATCTGCTTGGCCTTGCTCTGCACCTCGACCACGTCACCCACGCGGCAGCGGAAGCTTGCCACGTTGACCTTGCAGCCGTTGACCGTGATGTGGCCATGGCTGATGAACTGGCGCGCGGCGAACACGGTCGGCACGAATTTCGCGCGATACACGATGGCGTCGAGACGCCGCTCGAGCAGGCCGATCAGGTGCTCCGAGGTCGATCCCTTGAGACGCGCGGCCTCCTTGTAGACGCGGCTGAACTGCCGCTCGCCGATATTGCCGTAATAGCCTTTGAGCTTCTGCTTGGCACGCAACTGCTGGCCGTAGTCGGACAGCTTGCTGCTGCGCCGCTCCCCGTGCTGGCCGGGGCGGGTCTCGCGCTTGTTGATCGGGCTCTTCGGCCGACCCCAGATGTTCTGCCCGAGGCGGCGATCGATCTTGTGCTTGGCGCGGATGCGCTTGGTCATCGTGCTACTCCCAAAGTCGCATAAAATGCGAGAGCGAAGGTTGTGAAGCACGCCCTCCTCTGCCCGAAGACTACCCCCGGACCGACAGGCTCCTCCCCGCTCGGAGAGGCGCCACAGGTGTGCGGATGAAGCGGGTCTAACCGACCCGCGCCAGCGTTATACTGGAAAGATACGCCGCGTCAACGGACTAACCGCCCGGCGGCTACGGCGGCTATTTCTTCTGCGTTGTCGCCTTCGTCTCGGCCTGGGTTGCAGGAGCCGGCTGAGTGTTCACATAAGACATGATCTGCGCCTGGATCTTCTTGCGCTCGGTATCCGTGCAGGTCTCGCTCTTGGGAGGGGCGCCCTCCTTCATCACGACCTGCTTGTCGCCATCCCTCTCGACCAGCTGCACCTTGCCCGTCAGCGTCATCACCGTGAACAGGTGAAGTTGCGTGATGTAAAGCATCTGCTGATCGGACCACTTCTTCTTCGCGGCCTCGCGACGCATCAGCGTCTGGTAATTCGCCGTCTGCTCCTCGCCGAGCTCGCAGATCTGGGCGTACGCCGACAGTCGGCCGACCCGGATCACCTCCCGCGCCACGTCGAGCGGAATGATCACGTCCTTGGGCTTGTTCTTGTCGACCTCGATGACCTTGCCCTGCGGGGTCGTGAACTTCGCCGGCGTCATGGCCCATGCGTACTGCATCAGCATGGTTACGGACTTGTCGCTCAATTCCTTGTTTTGCGCCCCGGCAGATGCCGGTGCGATGGCCACCGCCACCGCCCACAACAGTCCAACGCTGGCTTTCACGCCTTTGCCGATCATCTAACGCCCCTATCTGTCCAGCCCTTCACCATGCCGTTCTTGTCTCGTTCGTGTTGGCAGGCCCACCTTGCCCGGCAAGCGCGCATCGCTCGATGGAAAAGGAGGCATAACTAAGGCGAGCGCCGGCCAGATCGCTTGGCGTGCACAAGGGTCTTTACGATTCCTCGCAGGGTGCGGATTTCCTGCTCCGTCGCCCCCATGCGGGTGAACATGGTACGCATATTCTGCACCATGCTGGGGCGCTTTTCGGGCGGGTTGAAGAAGCCCTGTGCCTCAAGCTCCCTTTCCAGGTGCTCAAAAAAGGCCATCAGCTCCTCCTTGGTGGCCGGCGGGGAGCCTCGATCGCGAGTGCCCGGCTGCAACGGCGCCTCGTAAGTGGTAACCCGCCCGAGCGTGCCCCCGCCCGCCTGCTTCATCCACTCGTAGCTGGCCAGCAGCACGGCCTGCGCAAGGTTCAGGGACGCAAAGTTGGGGTTCACCGGGGCCATCATCACCGCATCCGCATTGGCAACCTCCTCGGTCTCCAGGCCGTTCCTCTCCGGCCCGAACAAAATGCCGCAGCGCTGCCCCTCGGCAAGGCGACGCCGCATCTCCGAGACCGCCTGCTCGGGGGTGAGCACCGGCTTGGCGAGGTCGCGCTGCCGCGCCGTCGTCGCGCACACCCAATGCAGGCCGGCCAGCGCGTCCTTGAACGTGGAATAGGCTTGGCCCCCATCAATGATGAAGTTCGCACCCGAGGCTGCGACACGCGCCTTCTCGTTTGGCCAGCCGTCGCGGGGCTCCACCAAGCGCAGGTCTTCGAGCCCGAAATTTGCCATGGCGCGCGCCACCATCCCGATGTTCTCGGCAAGCTGTGGACGCACCAGGATCACAACCGGGCTTTCCCCTGCGTTGGGCACGGGCTCCCCGGTCTGATCGGCCCGGCGGATGCCGTGGCGCAGCTTGCGGATGACGCGCCGGGCCCAGAACCAGTATTCCTCACCGGCCCATGTCCTGGCGAGGTGCTCCAGGCTCTCGGCCGTCCCCTGGCGCGTGCCGGTTCCCCGCAATCGGACCGGCGAGCTCGCAAACGTGATCTCGGCATGGCTGGCAGCGAAGTCGTCGAGCGTCTTCAGCCCCTGCTTTTCAGTACGCAGGCGGCAGCCCGGACAGGTGACCCGGTCCGCCTCGCAGCGGCGCTCGGCGCAGTAGACCAGGACCTCCTCGAGCAATTCCCGATCGAGGCCGACGCTGCTCCAGCGCGTGATCGCCGCGTCGATGGTGTGCTCGTGAGCCACCATCACGACTTCCCGCACGGTCACCCCAAGGGCGACGACGATCGGCGCGGGTGCGCCGTCCCGGTCTGCAGTGGTGATGGCGGGCTTGGCTCCGGCATTCAATACGGCACACTCCTGCGCCACGTCCTAAGACGGCTCACGCCCCCACGAACCGACGCAGGTGGTCGATCACCTCGCCGGTCTTCTGATGCACAACCCAGTGATCGGCCCCCGCAATCTCCCGCACGCTGAGATCATCACAGTAGTCGGCCAGCCCTGCCCGCGAGACAGGAAGCAATGCCTGGTCCGCCATGCCCCAGATTACGAGATGCGGCATGCGCACCCTGAGATGGCTCGGATCGAGCTTCGGCACCTTCGCCATGTCGACCGCCTCGCCGACCTTGGGCACCATCAGCGGTGTGGCCCGGTACCAATTCAGCATGCCGGTCAGCGCGCCGGGCACCGACCATGCTTCCAGATATGCCGCACGCCGCTCCGGCGTGAGCCACGCCTGCTGGCCGAAGCGAGTGAGCATACCCATCAGCTTCTCGAAGTTGTTGGCCGAAAGGCGCTCCTCGGCGCGCGGATCGCGCAAGTAATGCATGTAGGCGCTGGCTGCCCGCTGCGCTTCATCCTCGATCAGCGCCCGCTGGAATGGGCCCGGATGCACGCCGTTGATCACAACCAATCTGGCAATGCGCGCGGGCGCTGCAATCGCCGTGGCATAGCCCACCGAGGCGCCCCAGTCATGGGCAACGAGGATATACGGCCGGCCGGACGACAGGAGCTCGCCCAATCCCAGGATGTCACGGACCAGGTGTTTGACGCGATAGGCCTCGACGCCCTCGGGCTTGGAGGAGGGCCCATAGCCGCGCTGGTCCGGAGCAACCGCATGAAACGATCTCGCGAACGCCGGCAGCACCTCGTCCCAGGCGCCGGAGAATTCGGGGAATCCATGGAGGAACAGGATCAGCGGCGCAGCCGGATCGCCCATTGCCCGCAAATGCAGATCAATGCCGTTTACCTGGACCCTCTCGTGCCTCATGACCCATCTCCAGAGCACCTCGCGCCGCGCCGGCGGCCACCGTGCCCAAATCGCATGCACATGTCGAGACGCGCCCCCTTTCGACCAGAGCACAGCTTTGCGCGCGCAGGGGGCAGTGCTATAGGGGCGCGGTATTTGCCTCGCAAACCTGCTGGCGAGGCGCCGAACACGAGGTCGATTCCCCATGCAGAAGATCAAGGTCGCCGGCACGGTCGTCGAGATGGACGGTGACGAGATGACGCGCATCATCTGGAAGCTCATCAAGGACAAGCTGATCCACCCCTATCTCGACATCAACCTCGAATACTACGATCTCGGCATCGAGTACCGCGACAAGACCAACGACCAGGTCACCATCGATGCGGCCAACGCCACCAAGAAGCACGGCGTCGCAGTCAAGTGCGCGACGATCACGCCGGATGAGGCGCGTGTTAAGGAATTCGGCCTCAAGGAGATGTGGCGCAGCCCAAACGGCACCATCCGCAACATTCTGGGCGGCGTCATCTTCCGCGAGCCGATCATCTGCAAGAACGTGCCGCGCCTGGTTCCCGGCTGGACGCAGCCGATCATCATCGGCCGCCACGCCTACGGCGACCAGTACCGCGCCACCGACTTCAAGTTCCCGAGCAAGGGCACGCTCATACTCAAGTACACCGGTGACGACGGCCAGGTCATCGAGCGCGAGGTGTTCAAGGCGCCAGGCGGCGGCGTTGTGATGGCCATGTACAATCTCGACGATTCGATCCGTGAGTTCGCACGCGCGTCGATGAACTACGCGCTCAATCGCGGCTACCCGCTCTACCTGTCGACCAAGAATACCATTCTCAAGCAGTATGACGGCCGCTTCCTGGAGCTGTTCCAGCAGATCTTCGACACCGAATTCAAGGACGCATTCGCGAAGAAGAAGATCACCTACGAGCACCGCCTGATCGACGACATGGTGGCGGCTGCGCTCAAGTGGTCCGGCGGATATGTATGGGCCTGCAAGAACTACGACGGCGACGTGCAGTCCGACACCGTTGCGCAGGGATTCGGCTCGCTTGGCCTGATGACCAGCGTGCTGATGACGCCGGACGGCAAGACCGTCGAGGCCGAGGCCGCGCACGGCACCGTCACGCGTCATTACCGCGAGCATCAGAAGGGCAAGGAGACGTCGACCAACTCGATCGCCTCCATCTTCGCGTGGACGCGCGGTCTGGCCCATCGCGCCAAGCTGGACAGCAACGCGGCCCTGACCAGGTTCGCAACGACGCTGGAGAAGGTGTGCGTCGACACGGTCGAGGCGGGCTACATGACCAAGGACCTGGCGCTGCTGGTCGGGGCCGACCAGAAGTGGCTGTCCACGACCGGCTTCCTCGACAAGATCGACGAGAACCTGAAGAAGGCGATGAGCGCCTGACGCTCGGCCTTCCTGCCTCTCGGAGGGTTTCCCGGGGATGGGCAGCTTGCCCATCCCCTTTTTGCGTTTCCGGGAATTTCCTGCTCATGGCGCCTCGCCCCGCTCCCGCCGCAATAACCGCCCTTGTTGGCCCTCTCGTCATGGAGGTGAAGTGACGCGCAGGCTATCCTGGCTCGCAGCCGTCGCACTGATGCTGGCCGCACTCGTCTACATCAACAATACCAGCCGGCTCGTCACCCTAGCTGTGAGCCGGCCGATCCTGCTCGCCCATCGCGGCTTGGCGCAGACCTTTCGCCGCGAGGATCTCAAGAACGACACCTGCACGGCGACGCGCATTCACCCGCCCGAACACCCTTATCTCGAGAACACCATCGCTTCGATGCAGGCGGCATTCCGCGCCGGTGCAGACGTTGTCGAGTTCGATGTCCATCCTACCAGCGACGGTGCCTTCGCCGTGTTCCATGACTGGACGCTGGGCTGCCGAACCGACGGCCGGGGCGTCACGCGGGAGCACACGCTGGCGCAGTTGAAGGCATTGGATATAGGCTATGGCTACACCGCAGATGGCGGCGCGACGTTTCCGTTCCGCGGCAAGGGCGCAGGCCTCATGCCCTCCCTGGATGAGGTGCTGGAGACCTTTCCCGATCGCCGTTTCCTCATCAACGTGAAGAGCAACGACCCGCGCGAAGGCGACTTGCTGGCCGACCGGCTCGCACGCCTTCCGCCCGAACGTCGCGCACGCCTGATGGTCTACGGCGGCGACAGACCCATCGACGTCCTGCGCCGGCGGCTACCGGGCCTGCCTGCCATGTCGCCCGCTTCCCTCAAGACTTGCGCGATCCGCTATCTCGCGCTCGGCTGGTCCGGCTACGTGCCCGCCGCATGCAGGAACACGCTCGTGCTTCTGCCCGCCGACATCACACCCTTTGCATGGGGCTGGCCGCACCGCCTGGTCGACCGCCTGCGGCGGGCCGGCACCGAGTTGTTCGTAGCGGGAGCCTACGATGGCGAGGCGGGGTCAAACGGAATCGACGCGGAGGCGCAGCTTCTCGCCCTGCCCGTGGGCTACACCGGCGGCATATGGACCAACCGCATCGATCGCATCGCTCCGCTCACCGCCAGGTGAGCTTCCTCTAGCGTCCCGGATCCGAAGTTCGCCCGCCTTCGAGGCACCCATGGTTTCAGAAGCTCCATCGCAACCTCGCCGCCAACGTGGGGGACTTCTGAACCACCACACTAGAGCCAGGCGCCCGGTCGGGGTCCCGCCAGCGGCCTGCGATGGCTCCTGCGCCCATCCTTGCGTAGCGCCATCCACTGTGCGACGGCCCAGAACAAAACGATGCTCACCGCCAGCGGCAGGATCGCCCACGGATTCGCCCCCGAGACAACCCACGCGCCACAGATAGCGAACACCGCCAGTGTGGCACCAAGCCAGAGCAACTTCGTGATCCGTTCGTGCGTTGACACGGCCATCTCTCCATTGTCGGGCAAGCCTGCTTCTCCGCATTGCCCGGGAGACAACGCCGACCGGGTCTCGCCGTTCCATTTGTCTGACCGCATCGTCGAACGGCGGAACCATTCGTCGGTGCCCTGCGTTTGCGGCTTTCGGCAACCCACCAGGGCGCTCGCGTGCCCGACCGGCACCCGAAAGCTCCGCCATACGCTGGACAGGCCGGACCGGCGATGATAGATGGACGGCCATTGGGGCCCGCGCGGGCCCTTTGCCCTCTGTGGCAAGGGTGTATAGCTCAGTTGGTAGAGCAGCTGACTCTTAATCAGCGGGTCGCAGGTTCGAGTCCTGCTACACCCACCAATGATTTCATCAGCTTACGGCTACCGTCTGTCAAACGCCCTGGTAGCGCGGGGCGATAGCGGGGCGATAGGTAGAGGGACTGGACAGCAGCATGCTGAAGTTCCTCAAATCCTTGTTCGGGCCCCGAGACGGACCCAACCTGACCCTCGAGATGCGCCTCGAATCTTGGCGCACTCCCCGCAGCGAGCAATCGTCGAGGGAGATCTTCGACAATCAGCTCAGCGACCTGCGCGACATGCACGCGAGCCTCGATGATGTCACGGGCAAGTGGATTCCGAATTCGCTCAGGATCGCCTCGGCTATGGTTGGTGACCGATCGCCGCTCGGGCGATGGGAGCGCGAGGCGGTGAGAGAGCTGACAAGCGAGCACGTCGAAACGTACGACGAAGCCGCGTCCTTGCTGATTGCGCGCCTTCGTGAACTCGCCGCAACCGGGAAGGACTTGCCCTATACGGAGCGCGCAAAGCGCAGGCCGGCGAGCGCACGCCGCAAGCCGCCGCTAGGTTAGGCGGCCTTCGCCGCCCGGACCTTGCGATGGTGCCGCATCAATGCCGCAGCCAGCTTGAGCAGCGCCTCCAGGCCCCATTCTCCCATCGCGTAGTTGGCGATGGTGCACACCACTCTGCAGTTCTCAACCGTGTAGCCCTTGGCGTTGTCGATTCTGTCGAGGCTCGGCGCGAACGGCCGGCGCGTGCACGTGTCACCAGGCGGCGCCATGTCGAAGCGCAGGCCGCTGACGGCGCAGCGGCAGCCGTGCGCCGCCAGCGCACGCTCGAGGTCGGCGGCCGTCAGATCGAACGGAAGGTTGCGGACCTTTGCGCGATGCCTGGCGTTGGAGAGCATCTTGCGGATCTCGCGGTGAACCGGATTCTCTGGCCGGCGGCCGGCCAGCAGCTCCGCCGCGAGCGTACGCGCTGCGACCGGATCACATCCCAGCGGCACCCGACCAAGCCCGCTTCCGGCAGGGCCGCGCAGATAATAGTAGATGCGCCCCTTCGCGGTGACCGCATGGATGTATCGCCCCGCGCCGTGTGCTCCCTTTCCCTCCATCTGTGCATTGCGACGCCGGCGAAGTCCGATTCTCGCCGCGTCGATAGCGGGGGATCATGTCGGCGTTCGGGCGTCCTTGCGGTGTACCGCAACGTCTGCAATGCTCTCGGGGAATGGGGGGATGCCGGATGGTTCGACGGCGGCGCATCGCCTGGTTGCTTGTCCTGCCATGGACCGGCTGCGCTCAGCAACCGCCGCAGCAACCGATCGTCGCCGCACCAGTCGTGGTCGAGAAGCAGGTCTATGTGCCGGCCCCTGCCCCGCCGCCGAAGGTGATCGTCAAGGAAGTCGAGAAGCGCGTCGAGGTGCCCGCGCCGGCCCCACCGCCAAAGTCCAAGGTGATCGTGGTGCAGCCGCCGCCGACGCGACCCGCAGTGTTGGCGAAGAGCCCGTGCAAGGGGCTCACGCAGGCCGCCTGCTCGGTGCGCAAGGAGTGTAGCTGGACCGAGGGCTACAAGCGCAAGGACGGCAAATCGGTCGACGGCTATTGCCGCCTCAGCACGGCGAAGCGGTGAGCCAGTCCTCTGCACTGGGCCTTACCGGCTGCTGCGGCGTGCGCTGAGACGCACGCCGGGGCCACCCTTGGCATCGGCGTCGATGAAGGCAACGCCCTCGCGCTCGAGCGCCGCACGGATCTTGCCGAGGGATTCCGTCGACACCTCGCGCCGTTCGGTCTCAAGGTCCCGCACCGTCGAGAGGCCGAGCCCGGCGCGTACGGCAAGGATCTCTTGGGACCAGCCCAGAAGACCTCGTGCGGCCCGGCATTGTGCTGCGAGGAGAATCGCCATGCGCCAGAGATTTGCACAGCGCGTCGCTTCCGGCAACGATTTTCGTTGACACGTGCATTTGCGCGTGGCATAGTGCGTCAACGATAATCGTTGAATGGTTGCTTAGGAGTGGAGAAGCATCATGTCGAAGTCGAGCGTCAGTGCTAGGCACCAGCGTAAGCGCCCTGTGTCCAATGTCGTCGAGCTGACGGCCAAGCCTGTCATTCCGGAGCGCCCTGACCTTGACCTACATGAGGTCGAAAGCCATCTGCTCGACCTTGAGGGCATCCTTCGCGCCTTGGAGATCGTCATCCAACAGGATGCATTCAACAGTCCTAGTGCTGAGTGCCACGCCCTGCATGTGCTGGTCGACACTGCCCAAGACACCGCAGGGCGCTTGCGCACGACGCTCTGGCCCAGGGACGGGGAGCCCCGCCGAACTTAGGGTGCACCCAGGGCCCAATATCGCAGCTTTTTCCCAGGCGTTGAGGGTGCCCCGTCCTGGCAATTGTCGAGTCATTCCTGCGTGTTATGAGGGTCCTGGAGCCCCAATCTTTTTGTTTTGGAGTTTTGCGCCGGAATTTTTGCGTTGAACTCCGCGGTCTTGAGGCGGGAAGCCATTAGATTTTACCTCCCCCCTCCCCCTGCACCCCTGTCACGGCACCTCTGACGACTGCGTGACGTTGGAGTTCGTCCAGTTGTTGCCGGCCTCGACCGCGGCGATCTCAGCCGGGCTCATGATCTCGGGCGTGTCGGTCATCAGTTGATGCTGGGCGGGTTCCAAGTGAAATTGCGCCACGGACCGTGCGTCCGCCGCGTAGGGCATGTCGGTGGGGGGACTTGTGCCGGTCAGATCGCCGAGGTGATGCGCCTTAGATTGGCGATCAGGCGCTGCAACTTCTCGGCGTCGTGCTGAACGGCCTTCTCAACCCTTACGCACTGCCTTTCCATCTCGCCGAGCAGCCGGGCAAGCTTGTCGGGCGACGCACCCTTGGCTTCCAGGGCAGCGAGCGTGCGCTCAAGGCGGCCGATCGGCGCGAAGGTGGGGCGCCCTTTGAAGCGATCATCAGACCGCAACAAGTCCTCAAGTTCATCGACCGCCTGGTCGATCTCCTGAGGATCGGTGCTCGCCACCACTTCGTCGAGATATTCCACCGCTCGGCTGAACATGTCCAGCCTACGGTCCGTATCCTCAAGCGTCCGGTTGGCTCCCTCGATGGTCTCCAGAGCCGCGGATCGCGCCTCGATCAGGCGCTCGATAATCCCCAGCAAGGCCTGCGTTGTCGCCCTCGCCCGCTCTCTGGCGCGCGCCAGTTCATCGTCTTCAGCCTTACGCCTGAGCATGGCCGTGATTTCCTCAGAAGAACGCGATGACACTAGCTGGGCCCCACCGTCCTGGTCAAACCTCAACGGCAGCATCATCTTTGCCTCAAACGGGCGTAGGACAGCGAGATGTCACGGCACCTCTGACGACTGCGTGACGTTGGAGTTCGTCCAGTTGTTGCCGTTGCCGGAGCTGTCCTCGCCAAGCGCGCCGGCATTGGCGAAGCGAAGGTAGAACCCGTTCGTGCCGAAGGAGAGACCGGAGATGGCCTTCGGCCGCCACACGCCGCCGTCCATCTGTCCGAAGCTGGTGGGATCGAGCTGCTGACCGTCGATGACGACGATCTCGGCCAGCAGGCCATTGAACCATGCGGTGGCCGCCGACTGCCCGTCGTTGCCGACCTTGTAGGTCCGCCCGGTGACGTTGAGCTGATTGTCAGCGTTGAGGGCATTTTGCGTGTCGGTCGAGAACGACGTCATCTCTGCACCATCGACCCACAGCCGATTGCGATCGGTCGCGGTGCCGTTCGGCGTGTCATTGGCGGCAACGATGTGGATGAAAGCGGACGTGCTGGTGAAGGTGGCAGCTGAGACCTGCCGATGTTGATAGCCGGTGGCATAGCTGAAGAATTCGAGATGGTCTGACGCATCGAACTTGAGACCCATGGAATTCGCGCTGCCATCGTTCCAGGCCAACAGGAACTGCGCGCTGCCGATCGCCCCGCGCTTGGCCCAGATCGAGATCGTGTGCGTCTTGCGGTTTGAAGTGGCGCCGTAGGTGCGGGTCAGAGCCGTGTTCGTCCCGTTGAACGAGCCGGATGCTGCGGCGCGATATCCTGTCGGCACAAAGACGGGAAATGGAAATGTAGCCCGGTGCTCTCGCCGCGCCCCACGGACAAGCTCCACGTCCTTGAGCGACGCAGCGCGAACGATGGCTGGCTTGGGCGGCAGCCACAATTTGGGAGGCAGATCGGCGTGGATCATTGCGTTGGCTCTCCTGGATCGAAAGGACGCGCGCACAAGATGTGAGGTCGCCGGCGGCCGGCTAGATCCCCGACCGGGTGAAACGGCCGTCGCGGTCGAAGGTCTCGTGCACGGCCTGGCGCACCATCTCGGGCAGCTCCGAGGCGATCTGGTCGCGACCCTCTCGGGCATGTCTCGCCCCCTCCGATCATGACCAGCTCCGCCCGCACGGCGAGCAGGCCCCACCGTGCAAGCTGCCGGAGCGCGGCGTCGAGGCCGAAGGCCATAACCGCCGCGCTGTCGCTTGGCGTCGCGGCCGCACGCAGCGGCGCGCATCTGAGCAGCAGGTCAAAGCCACGCTCGCCCCAAGCGATGCGCAGGCAGCAGCCCTTGCCGGACCAGGTCACCCCCGGTCGCGCGTGTTTCTCGAGATGCGCCTCGACGACGCGGCGGAGTGCGTCGTGGCTCGATCGCCGCTCGATGAGCGCTGCCGGGACCTGAGGGCGCGTGGTCAAAACCCGAGGCCTCCCAGCCCGCTCTCGGTCCAGCCCTCCGCGGCGCGTACGTAGCGCGCGACCATCTCTGCGCTGCGATGCCGGGTGCGGGCACGGATGCGCCACTCCTGCACACCGAGGCGGGCCGCGCTGGTCGCGTAGCCGGCTCGAAGCGAGTGACCCGAGTACGCGAGGCAGCGCAGCGACGCCTCCTCTTCCGAGGCGCTCGCGGCAAGCGCCATGGCGCGCACCCGGCGCCGGATGATGTGGGCGACGGCGGCCGAGCTCAGCCGTTCGTCCTGGATCCGGCCGTGTCGGTCGATGGCGCGGAAGACCGGCTGACCCGGCCGCAGCGACGCCAGAGCGGTCCAGGCGCTGAGCCAGCGGCCAGCCGTCGGCATGTCGGCGGCGGGGATCGGCATCTTCACGACCGCGTGCTGCGATGTCTTCGACACCGCCAGCACGACTTCGAGGCCTTCAGTCGTCTCGCGCAGGGCGCCGGTGCCCTTGTCCGGTCCCGCGCCGCGGCGCTGCCAGTCGAGGCCCGTCAGCTCGACCTGGCGCAGGGCGGCGGCCCAGCCGATAGCCAGCAAGGCGCCATCGCGCGCGTCGGCCGGCTTTGTCGCATCGAGGAGCGCCAGGACCTGGCGCAACTCCTCGGCCAGCAGCGGTTGCGCCTGGCGCGGCGGATCGGCAAGCCGCCGGATGCCGCGCATCGTTTCTGCCAACGGCCGCCGGTCGATCGGGTGCCCGGCAATGCGATGCTGGGTGGCGATCGCCTGCAGATAGGCGGCGATTGTGGAGGGGCTATAGTCGCGCTCGGCCAGGTCGATGACATATGCCCGCAGCGTCTCCGACGACGCCGGCAGAGCGACGGCTCCCTGGTCGGCACACCAGTCGCTGAAGATGCGCAGGGCGCTTTCGTACTGCACCCAGGTTCGCGTGCTCTTCGCCGCGGCGATGAAGCGGTCGCCCCTAGCGCCGGCGACGGCGCGGTAGGCGCGGCCGAGGCGGGTGCTCTCGAAGGGCTCGGTGGTCTGTGTCGAAGCTGCTGGCATCGTCTAATTTTGTAGTAGTGCGGGTGTGCCGCCGATGGTCACCCCTTGCGTGTCCAACGAGGTCGCCGAGCAGCGCGCCATGGACCAAAAACGCGTGGACCCGGCGACCTCTAAACTGGCGCCCGTGAAGTCGCCAGGTTCGAGAAACTCTATGAGGTGCCGAACTTCAGGAACGTTGCGGCGTCGAAGTACTGCACGCCGCCGCCGATCCTCTTCGTGGTGTAGAACGACACCTGACCCTTCGTGGTGTACGGATCGCGCAGCACGCGCACGCCGAGGCGATCGAGGATGAGGTAGGTCTTCTTCCAATCACCACAGCCGACTGCCAACGTGTCAGCGCCGATGTCCGGCATGTACTCGTCCTCGTCGGTCGGCTGGCCCAACAGGAAATCCGGTTGGCCGGCCTGCGTTGAAGGTTGCCAGAGGTATTGACCTGTCGAGTCCTTGAACTTACGGATGACGCCGATGGTGGCGCGGTTGAACAACCACGTGGCATTCGCGCGGTGGGCGCGCTTGACGGAGTACAGAACCTCCAGCAGCTTGTCGGCGGGGTTCGTCGCCGGGAACGCGCCCGACGTGCCGGTGGGGATGTAGCGGAACGAGCCATGCGCCCAGCTCGCCGGCGCGACGAACGGGTAGGTGAGCAGCCCGCGCGGCTTATTCACGCCGTCGCCGTTGAACCAGGCGTCGCTTTCCTGCAGCGCGAAGGCTTCGGCGATCTCGCCCGTCAGCCACGCCTCGACATCAAGCGTAGCATCGTCGAGCAACTTTTGCGTGGTCACGGGCTGCGCCCACAATTCATGCACTGCGTGCTGGTCGATGCCGAGCGAGGGCGCGCCTGTTTCCGTCCGCGGCTGCCGTTCCGCAGCCCACCCGGCATCCGCCGGTCCAGTCTTGGTCACCTGCTCGAACGTGTCGGTCATGATCGGTCGCACCCGCGCGCGCTGGCGCATCGGCGAGACCTCATTGAGGAAGGTGTTCAGTGGCGAACTTTCGCGTTCCGGCAGCAGGAGGTAGCCGCCGGACGGATTCAGCTCCGTGTGCATCGCCTTCCTACTGAGCTCGCTCAGATGCTGGCCCTCGAAGAACTCAAGGCCCGTGCGGATGTAGTTCTGGACCGCCTTGCGGAACACCGCTTGCGCGCCGACGTGCGGCCCGGCGATGCCGCGCGCGTTCATGCGCGCGCCCATCCCAGGCGGGCGGTTGCGCTTGACCTCCATCTGCGCCAAACGCCGCTTCACGCTGCAAAGCGTATCCAACGTTCTGTTGATCCGGTCGAGCTGCTGATCATCGAGTGGGTCGGACCGACCGCGGGATTTCAGCTCGCGCAGGCGGCGGTCGTTGACCTCCTGGAACGTTCCCCATGTGTGTTGCGTCGCCTCGATGGCGCGCTTGCCGCTCCCCATTTTGGCGGCGATGGCCTCAATCTTCCTGCCCTGCTCGATCACCGCCTGGCCAATGCCAACGATGGCGCGCTTCTCGAGATCGCCGGCACCACGCAGCGCCTTGTTCTCGGGCGCAGCCCGCGACTTGGTTTGGAGGCCGCCGGTCATCTCGCCTTCGAGCACGCACAGCTCGCGCATCAGCGCGTCGTCATCCTCATGCGGGGCCTTGGCGGCCGTAGTCGGTTTCATGTCTAATCCCTCTCGTTCGATCGTCGTTCATCGGTTGACGCGGCACGCGGTTGATGCCTGGTCGTGGCACCTCTCGACGCCGGGCCAACGGCCCGCCAGCGCGCGTGTGAGCGCACCGATCACGATGTTCGTGGTTGCGAGGGTGCCAGCGGCGCCCGCCCAGGCTCGCCAGCGCGCGCCTCTCTCTCTGCTGTGCCGCGGTCAGCTCCGCCTCCAGCGCGCGGATGCGGGCGTGCACCTCGACGAGCCGCTTGCCGGCGATCAGCCTGGTGATGAATGCAATGCTCATCTTTTTTTGGTCCCCTCAGTGCAGCGCGCCGGCAGCCGGCCGCACCTCGTCGCGCTCCAGCGCGCTGACGCGGGCTTCCAGCGACGTGGCGACCTCGGTGATGGTGTCGATCAGCAGCTCGACCGCAGCGCTACTGCGCGCCACCGCCCCTTCGAGCTCTGCTATCCGCCGCTTCAACTGCGCCTTCGAGGCGGCCGGGTGATCCGTGGTTCGCATGGCCCCGTTGAATCACGGATGCAGACCTCGCCGCCACAACAACAATCTGCTGGGTGAGGTGCGATTTTTCGTCTTTGACGGAGGCCGACTCACACATGACGTGGCTTGCGAGCACTTCGGTCTAGCGGCGCCGCGCCAGCTTCGCGAGATCGCGCAGGTGCGCCGGCGTCGGCCGCGCGAGCAGCTTCGCGTACCGCGCGGCTTCGGCGCCTGGGTGCTTCCTGTCCGGCGTCGGCAGCAGGCTGTTGCGATAGACGGCATCGCAGAACGCGACCAGCGAGCCCTTTGCCAAGGTGGCGTCGACCGTCAGCCGACCGCCGAAGGTGGCACTGATGGTGCAGGCGTCGACGAACAGGCGGTCGATGGGCGAGCAGAACAGCAGTTTGCTGGCGTCCCAGGTGGCGCGGGGCCGGCCACGCCCGCGCTTGCCGAGCGACGCGCTGGCCGATTCGGCGGCCGCTGCGACGCGCGCCCGACCTCGCGGCAGAGGCCGCGC
>WBUN01000136.1 GCA_008933705.1 Hyphomicrobiaceae bacterium | reverse complement strand
GGCAGGCTTGGCGAGGGGGTGACGTGCAGCGTCGATACCGGCAAGGCGATCGTCGCCGCGGGCCTGCATCCGGCGACGGGCGGCTCCGGCATGGCCGCGTGCTCGGGCGATATGCTGCTGCAGGCCCTCGTCGCGTGCGCCGGAGTGACCCTCAACGCGGTCGCGACCGTGCTCGATCTGAAGGTTTCCGACGCGACGATAAGGGCCGAGGGAGACCTCGATTTCCGCGGCACGCTGGGGGTGGACAAGGCGGCCCCGGTCGGCTTCCGGGACATCCGCCTGAGCTTCGACATCAAGGGCCGGCTCAGCGAGGAGCAGCGCGCCACGCTGATGAAGCTGACCGAACGCTATTGCGTCGTCTACCAGACCCTGAGGTCCGCCCCGCCTATCGCGGTGACGAGCCGGGTGAGCGGCTAGTGCGTGATCGCCTGAGATTGAAGCGCCGTCGTTGACAAAATGCGCTTCTGTGTTCCCCGGAACGCGCGTAAGCGCGTGTCCGGGGCCCTCACCAGACCGCGAGAGGCAGATCCCGGCTCTCGCTCTGCTCGGCCGGGAAGCAATTACTTTGTGAATTTCACTCTCACATTGCTCCCCGGACGGCGCGGAGCGCCGACCCGGCGGCCATGATGGGCAGCCCGAGGGCGCGCAGCTCATCGCGCAGCGGCGCGGCACCTTTGAAGTGGATGGCCGCCGCCATGCCTGCCCGGCGCGCGCCTTCGCAGTTGGCGTGCGAGTCGTCGATGAATACCGCGCGCGACAGATCGACGGCGTGGTCGCAGGCGAGGCGGTGGTAGATGGCCGGGTCGGGCTTCATCAGCTTGACCGCGCCGGAGACGACAACGCCCCGGAACAAGCCGAGAAAGCCGAAGATCGACCTCGCCACAGCGAAGGTGTCGGCCGCGAAATTCGTGATCGCGTAGAGCGGCACGTTGGCGCTCCGCAGCTCCTCCAGCAC
The DNA here is from genome assembly GCA_008933705.1 of Hyphomicrobiaceae bacterium. Classification (GTDB taxonomy): domain Bacteria; phylum Pseudomonadota; class Alphaproteobacteria; order Rhizobiales; family Hyphomicrobiaceae; genus AWTP1-13. Next base: position 2,320 of record WBUN01000136.1, on the reverse strand, counting down.
CGCGACAGTGTCGTGCAGCGGCCCGGAGACCATCTCCGGCCACCTTCCCCGGAAAGCGATGATCTCCTCGCGCAGGTCCGGGTAGCGCGCCAGCAGGTCGGCCTCGGCTTCCGCCCAGGCGCGGCCCGCGTCCTGCCTGCGGTTCCAGTCGGGCGAGCAGACGTGCGTCAGGAACCACTCCATCCTGGAGTGGTCCGCGAACATCTTGCGATAGAGGTGACGCGGATCCCAGTCGAGCAGCACATTGCCGATGTCGAAGACGACGGTGTCTATGCCGGTCATGCGCGTAGCGTGGCTACCAAGACCAGTACCAAGTCAGGTAGCCGGGACCGGATTCCTCGGCGTCCTTGCCCCATCGCCTGTTGGGGTCGAAGACGTTCTTCTGCAGCGTGTAGCGGCAGTTCCAGCCGCACTTGATCCAGCCAACGTCGGCGACGAGCACCTCGTCGCCGTAGGGGCCGCGCCGGATCGGGGCGGTGACCCTCCGCCCGCCCCGCAGCTCGACCTCCACGTAGCGGTAGACGCCGGCGAGGCGGGGTTCCGCTTGACGCGGCTTGTATTGCGCCTCGGTTGCCCCGTGCGCGGCGAAAAGCGTGAGGCCGGACAGTGCCAGGGCGCCAGCGGAAAATTTCATCTGCGATCCCCCTCAGGTGGGTGCCAAGTGTCCGATATTGCGTTGTTTTCTACTCGATTTGCGGTCCCCGCGCCAAGCGGCTGCCGGCTCAGCGGTGACTTGCGCCGCGGAATCGGCCGATGCGGCGGCTCATGCTGACCCGCTCCTCGACGTCGAATCCCAAGCTCTTGTAGAGGTTCACGGCGGCGGTGTTGCCGGCCAGCACCTGCAGATTGATTTTTGGGCAGCCGAGGGCTTCGAGCCGCCGCTCCGCTTCTTGCAGGAGGCGCGTGGCGATGCCGCGCCGCCGATGCGAGGGTTTCACCGCGACGAGGTGCAGCCAGCCGCGATGGCCGTCGAAGCCGGCCATGGTGGTGCCGACCACATTTCCTTCCTCGAGGGCGACGAGAAAGAGCTCTGGCTGGACCGACATCTTCATCGGGATGGCGATCTCGGGTGAGTTCCAAGGGCGGTCGTCAGGATTGACCTCGGCCCACAGCGCCTTGATGCCGGCGAAGTGCTCCTCGCGATAAGAGGCGATTTCCATGCCGCCGCTACTCCGCCGGCGCAGGCGCAGCCGCGCCGCGCAAGACCGTCTCGTTGCCCGGAGCCGGCGCCAACGGGACGAGGAAGGACAGCGTCAGCGAGACGGTGGCAATGCCGGCGCCGAGCCAGAAGATGATCGAGGGGTTGATGAGGCCGAGGGTGCCGAACAAGACCGGCACCACTACCGCCGCGATGTGGTTGATGGTGAAGGCGACCGAGGCCGTCGCCGCCATGTCCGCCGGGTCGCCGATCTTCTGGAAGTAGGTCTTCTGCGCCAAAACGAGCGTGAAGAAGATGCCGTCGATGATGAAGAGCGCAGCCGCCACCTTGCCGCTCGATGTCACGGCATAGCCGATGAAGACGGCGAGGAGGACGACATTCTCGATCATGATCGTCTTGCGCTCGCCGATCGAGGCGATGAGAGCGCCGAGGCGGGGGGCGAAGATCGCGCTCATCGAGGAGGTGACGAGCAGCAGCATCGACATGTCGGTGACGGAGAAGTTGAACTTCTTGACGAGCAGGAAGCCGCCGAAGGCGAAGAAGAGCTGCCTGCGGCCGCCGCTCATGAATGTCAGCACGTAGTAGAGCCAGTACCGCTTGCGCAAAATGAACGACTTGCGCTGGGGGACGCTGCCCTCGTAGCGGCCGAAGCGAAAGATGGCGAGAAGCGTGAAGAGCGTGCAGAGCACGGCGAGAGTGCCGTAGAGCCAGACATAGTCCCGCCATCCCATCCACCAGGCGATGGCGAGGCCGCCATAGGCCACGAACTGGGCTGTGGCACCAGCGGCCGTGATGCGGCCCATCAGGCGCGGCGCGTCGGCCTTGGGCAGCAGCTGCAGCTGCAGCGACGTATTCATCGTCTCGAAGTAGTGGAAGCCGACCGACATGATGAAGGTCGTGACCAAGACGCCCGTCAGGCTCGGGAAGTAGCCGGTCAGCGCCACGCCGAGTGCCAGCACGAGCATCGAGGCGTAGGCGATGGTCTGCTCGCGAAACCACAGCAGCCAGTAGATGGCAGTGAAGGCGAGGAAGCCCGGGATCTCGCGCACGGACTGGGTGAGGCCCGCTTCCGCCCAGTTGAAGCCCACCTTCTCGACGGTGAAGTTGTGCAGGAGTGCGCCCCAGCCGGCGAAGCCGAGCCAGTTGACGAACGCCAGCGTC
>WBUN01000078.1 GCA_008933705.1 Hyphomicrobiaceae bacterium | reverse complement strand
CGATACTCCTGCGGCGGCGGGGCCTGGTACTGCCCGGGCTGCGAGGGGGCCTGCCTGAACGTCGGCGGCGCGCCCTGCGGGGGCTGATCGGGTGTGTGTCTGGTGTAGCCCTGCGGAGGCCGTGGCTGCGGACCGGAATAGGGCCGCGGGTCCTGCTGATAGGGCTGAGGCACGGTCCCTCGCCGCGACGGCGGCACGACGCCGGGGTCGAGCCGCACGGGGCCGCGATTGGCGTCATTGGCCCGCCCGGAAATGCGCGGCCTGAATACGGGGATCTCACCGCCGACCGGGCCGCGGCGCGCGTGATGCTCGCGCGGGGTGTCGACGGCGCGCAGGCGGGCGTGCGGGGCCGGGCGGCCAACCAGGCGCTCGTAGTGGCGCACGTCGAAGCCGGGGTTGAACACGCGCCGGTCGTGCCTGCGAAAGCGCGGCGCGTGCCGGGCCTGGCGCACGACGTAGAAGTTCTGCGAGCGCGGCAGCAGGAAGCGATAGAGGCCTGGCGCCGTCATGTAGTGCGGGCGCACGAAGTTCCATACGTGGGCGTAGCGCGGCTCATCGTAGAAGCGATCATCGTAGATGAGGGTATCGTCTGGGCCCCATCCGGAGTCGGGCGGCAGCGGCGCCCAGCCCACATACTCGTCGCTGTAGCGCCAGGTCACCCACGCAGGAGCCCACTCCTCGCCCGGTATCCAGATCCAGCCGTCATCCTCGTCCAGCACCCAGCGGCCGTAGTGGAAGGTCGCCCAGCCCCACGGCTCCTCGGCGTTCCAGTACCAGCCGTGCTCCTCCGTGTAGACCCAATAGCCCTGCGAGTAGGGTCGCCAATCGGCCGGCACGTCAGGACGCCAGGCCGAGCCCCAGCGCGGATGATCGATCCAGCGGCCGTAGGGCTCTAGCTCCTGATAGAACACGTCGAGGTCGACCTCGCGATCCTGGGCGATGGCCGGCGCGGCGGGAGCCAGAAAGAGCGCCAGCAGGGCGCCGAGCAACAAGCCACGAATGGTCATCGACAGGCCGATCCTCGCTTCACGATCGCGGTCGAGGGCATCCCCTCATCCGCGGCCGGAATCTCCAAACTATCGGCAATTGCGTTGACAGGATGACGGCAGAATAAACGCCCGATGAACGCCATGCTCCCGGGCCCGCCGGCGCGGGGCGAGAAAGCTACCGCGGTGTCTCCGTCCACCAGGTGTCGAGATCATAGCCGCCGAGCGGCGGGACCGCCGGATGGCGCAGCCAGCTCCAATGCGCCACCCATACCCGGGGCAGATGGAAGAGCGGGAGCACGTAATCGCCCGATATCAGGACACGGTCGAGTGCGCGCACTGCGGCGGTGAAATCCTCCGCGGTCAGCGCGCGCAGCAGGGCATCGATGGTGGCATCGACGGCAGGATTCTTGACGCCGGGGTAGTTCAGCGAGCCCTCGATGTCGGCCGCGCGGCTGCTCCAGCGGTTGATCTGCTCGTTGCCCGGCGAGAGCGAGGCGCTCCAGCTCCACTGGATCATGTCGAAGTCGAAGGTCTTGAGGCGCGACCAGTACTGGGCGCTGTCGACCTGACGAACGCGGACCAGGATGCCGAGGCGCTCCAGCGTGCGCGCGAAGCTCAGCATCAGCCGCTCCTGATGGCGCGTGTGCGCCAGAAACTCGAAGGTGAGCGGCCGACCTGCCTTGACCATGCGGCCGCTCTTGAGCTCGTAGCCTGCTTGCGTCAGAAGCGCGAAAGCGGCTTGCAGGTTGGGGCGATTGCTGCCGGTGGCGTCGGAGGCGGGAAGCGCGAAGGTGCCCTCGAGGACTTCCGGCTTCACAAAGTGCGGGAACGGCGCGAGGAGGGCGCGCTCGCGCGCATCGGCGGGACGGCCGTGCGCGGAGAGGTGCGAGCGCTCGAAGAAGCTCTGCGTGCGCCTGTAGAGGCCGTTGAAGAGGCTGCGGTTGATCCAGCCCGCATCGAACAGGTGAAGGAAGGCGCGGCGCACGCGCACGTCCTCGAACACGGGTCGGCGCGTATTGAACACCAGCGCGGTGATGCCGGACGGCAGGCCGGTCGCCAATTCCTCCTTGATCACGCGCCCGTCGGCGACTGCAGGAAAATTGTATCCCCCCACCCACCGGCCGGGGTCGTCCTCGGGTCTGATGTGCACCTCGCCCGACTTGAAAGCCTCGAAAAGCGAGGAGGCGTCGCGGAACTGCTCGACCCGGATCTCGTCGAAGTTGAAGCGCCCGCGGGTGACGGGGAGGTCGCGCGCCCACCAATCGGGATTGCGCCGATAGGTGATGGAGCGCCCGGGGTCGACACGCGCCACCACGTAGGGCCCGCTGCCGATGGGCGGCTCCAGCGTCGTGCGTTCGAACCCGGCGTCGGTGAACTTGTGTCTTGGCAGGACCGGCATCAGCCCAAGAATGAGTGGGATCTCGCGGTCGCCGGCCGCCGCGAACGTGAAGCGCACGCTGTGCGGACCGATCCTCTCAGCCGCCGTCACCTTGGCGTAGTGGGAACGGTGATAGGGAAAGCCTTTCTCCTTCAGCACCGCGTGGCTGAAGAGCACGTCGTCGGGCGTGATGGGCGTGCCGTCGGAGAAGCGCGCCTCGGGGCGCAGGTGGAAGGTGATGGAGCTGCGGTCGTCGGGAACCTCCACGCTCTCGGCGATGAGGCCGTAGAGCGTGAAGGGCTCGTCGCCGCTGCGCACCATCAGGCTTTCGAACACGTACTCGCGCAGGCCCGGCGGTGTTACGCCCTTGATGATGAAGGGGTTGAGGCTGTCGTAGGTGCCGAGGGCACCGAGCGCGACGCGGCCGCCCTTGGGCGCATCGGGGTTGACGTAAGGGAAATGCTTGAAGCCCGCCGCGTGCTTGGGTGTCCCGTGCATGGCAAGGCCGTGCATGGGCTCGGCCGTGGCGGGGGTGCCGAGAAGAACCGCGGCCAGCAGCCAAGCGAGTGCCGGTCTCGCATGCGGCATTTCGCGCAGGGGATTATACGGAAAGGGCATGGGCCTCTTGCTGCACGCCCTGATGGCTTGGGACAACGGGCTCGACCTGCTTATACATTACCATGGGTGGGCTAATACCAAGGCAAAGCCCCAGTCGATGGCGGCGTTGCCCCACAGCCACGCGCGCTTTCGATGTTGGAGATGTCGTCTCGCCCACGTCACGGGATTGCCGCAATCCAGCCTTTAGTGCGCGACCACGCGCCAACGCGCGACGCATTTCATCAGGGGCCTGAGCCGGAGCACCGGCGTTGCAGGGAAAGGTCGAGACCACTATGGCAAATTCCGTTTCGCACCTCGCTATGGCAGGGCGCATACGGCGCACGGGCGCTGTCGCGGCGGCGCTGGTGCTCGGCTGCGCAGCACTGACCGGGGGCGCTTTTGCCCAGGCGAAGAAGGACAAGGCACCTCCGCCGGCCGCCGCCAAGAAGGATGCGAAGGACGCCAAGGCCGCGCCGGGTACGCAGAGCGCCTGGGTCAAGCTGTGCGAGAAGGCGACTGCCGTCACCAAGGACAAGGACGGCAAAGAGCAGAAGAAGGACATGAACATCTGCCTGACGCACCATGAGCGTCTCGACGGCAACTCCGGCATGGTGCTGGTGTCTGCGGCCGTTCGCCAGGTCGATGCGCAGGACAAGCAGCACTTCATGGTCATGGTGCCGCTCGGCATGATGCTGCAGCCCGGCATGCGCGCCACGATCTATCCGAAGGATGCCTGGGAAAAGGTGCAGAAGAACGAGAAGGTCGACGAAAGCAAGCTGAAGGGGATGAAGCTTTCCTACACGCTTTGCCACCCGGCCGGCTGCACCGCCGAGATGGAGTCGACGCCCGAGCTGATCAACGACCTGAAGTCGAGCGGCGGCGTCATGGTGTTTGCCATCAACGCGGCCGGTGCTCCGGTCGCTTTCCCCGTTCCTCTCAACGGCTTCGACCAGGCGTATGCCGGCGGACCGATCGACAGCAAGAAATACGGCGAGGCCCGCCGCGCGCTGATGCAGCAGATCGCGCAGCGCCAGCAGCAGCTCATCGAAGAGTACAAGAAGAAGCAGGAAGAGCAGAAGGGTGCCGCGCCGGCCGCCAAGGCTCCTGCACCCGCAAAGAAGTAGGCCCGGCCGCCACGCTTTACAGCGCAAGGCCACCCGCAAGGGTGGCCTTTTGCATGTCAGCCCCGGGTTCGCGGCAAGCTCAGTGCGGATGCTGCAGGAACAGCGGCCGGTAGTCGCCATCCTCGCCGACCACGAACATCTCGCCGATCTGGGGATGGCGCAGCGGAGTGCCCGAGCCGTCGGGCAGCAGGTTCTGCTCGGAGACGTAGGCGATGTACTCGGTCTCGGCGTTCTCGGCGAGGAGATGATAGAAGGGCTGATCCTTGAGCGGGCGCACCTCCTCGGGAATCGATTGCCACCACTCCTCGGTATTGCTGAAGGTGGGATCGATATCGAAGACGACACCGCGGAAAGGATAGATGCGGTGACGGACCACCTGCCCGACTCGAAATTTGGCCCGACGGACAGCAGCCATCGGCGTCACCCTACGATCATGACCCGCAATGGCGGCTCGATATCTTTCCGCAGAGCGTGCGTCAACAACACAAGAGGCTAGTGTTGCAATCGCGCACCGCCATTCGCCTTACGTTCGCCCTCACAGGCCGTAGAGCGCCTTGCGCTCCGGATCCCGGGACGCCACCAGCTTGGCGAGATCGAGCAGCACCTTGGCCTGCTTCCAGGTCGCGTCGTCCTGCATCTTGCCGTCGATCATGGCCGCGCCGGTGCCGTCCGGCATGGCCTCGACGATGCGCTTGGCGAAGGCCACCTCCTTCGGGTCGAGGCTGAAGACGCGCTTGGCGATGTCGATCTGGCTGGGATGCAGCGACCAGGCGCCGACGCAGCCGTGCAGGAAGGCGTTGCGGAACTGGGCCTCGCAGGCGGCGCCGTCGGCGAAATCGCCGAAGGGGCCATAAAAGGGCTTGATGCCGTAGCTCAGGCACGCATCCACCATGCGCGCCAGCGTGTAGTGCCACATATCCTGCTGGAAGAACGCCCGCGGCGCCCCGTCCGGGCTCGGATCCGCCAGGATGCCGTAGGCCGGATGGCCGCCGCCGACGCGCGTCGTCTTCATGCCGCGCGAGGCGGCCAGATCGGCGGGGCCGAGGCTCATGCCGTGCATGCGCGGGCTGGCGGCGGCGATCGCCTCCACGTTCTTGACGCCTTCGGCGGTCTCGAGGATGGCGTGGATCAGGATCGGCTTGGAGATCGCATGCTTGGCCTCGAGCTGGGCCAGGAGCTGATCGAGGTAGTGGATGTCCCAGGGGCCCTCCACCTTGGGCAGCATGATCACGTCGAGCTTGGCGCCGGCCGCCGGCACGATCTCGAGGATGTCGTCGAGCGCCCACGGCGAGTTGAGCGCATTGATGCGCGTCCAGAGGCCCGTCTCGCCGAAGTCGTTGGCCTTGGCCATCTCGATGAAGCCGCGGCGGGCCGCGGTCTTGGCGTCGGCGGGAATCGCATCCTCCAGGTTGCCGAGCACGACATCGACCTGGGGGATCAGCTCGCGCACGCGGTTGCGGATCTTCTCGTTGTGCGGCGGCACGAAGTGGATCATGCGCTCGAGCTTCACGGGGAGCTGCCGGTAGGGATCGGGTGCGCCGACGGCGAGAGCTGAGAAGTGCTTGGCTGGCGTGCGTGTGGCGGACATTGGAGAGGGAACCTTGTTGCGCTGCAGCAACCGCACTGTAGTGGCGCGGGTGGACGAGTCAAATGCCGTGGCGGAGCAAACCCGTCAGCCCCACCGGCGATTGCTCCACATCCATTGCTCGGGCGCCTCGCGGATCCAGGCCTCGAACTGCTTCTGCATCTCGGCTGTGATCCATTTCACGTCCTCGGCCTGGTTGCCGGTGCGGGGAACCTTGAGCTCCTTCAGCTCGATCTGGAACCGGCTCTGCTTGCCGACGCGCAGGCAGCGCGCCATCCAGATGCGGGCTCCCACGCGGCGGGCGATCATGGCCGGGATGGCCACCGAGCGGGCCGGCTTGCCGAAGAACGGCACCGGAATGCCGGTGCGGTCGTGCAGGTCGCACACGATGCCGAGGCGGCCGCCCTGGCGCACGAAGTCCATGATGAGGCGCGCGGTGGTCTGCCCCTCCTCGCGATTGCGCCCCTTGCCGAGCAGGCCGCCCGGGTAGAGATCCTTGCGTGTGTCGCGCAGATACTTGTCGACGTAGGGGTTCTTGACCGTGCGGTAGATGGCGGCCGGATTCTTGCCGGAAGCCGTCAAGGGCCAGATCGCCAGCTCCCAGTTGCCCATGTGCAGGGATACGCCGATCACCGCGCCCATCTTGCCGGCGTAGCGGTTGAAGACCTTGTCGCTGACGATCTCGATGCGGTCCGGCTCGGCGATGAGGCGGTCGATCTGCATGGTCTCGGCCATGACGCGGCCGAGGTTGTCCCACATGGCGAGCGCGATGGCCTCGCGCTCGGCCGGGCTTTTCTCGGGGAAGGCGATGGCGAGGTTCTCGAGCGCCCGCTTGTGGCGCCTGTCGTAGGGGGCGATGAAGCGCCACGCCCTGGCGGATGCGTTGGCCGCGAGCTCGATCGGCACCATGCGCACCAGCGCGACGATGGCGCGCAGCGCGAGATATTCGATCCGGTAGCGCAGGTCCAAGAGGCTCGGCATCGGTCTAACGGCATCCCCCGCTTACGGTGGCGGCACGCGCACTTGCCCGCCGGGCTGCGGCCCGTCAAGGGCTCAGGCCATCGCACCCGGCTGCATCAGGCGCGGCAAAGGGCCGGCCGGCGCCATTCCGGCCTGCATGACGAGGCGGCGCAGCGACGGAATGTTGGCCAGCAGATGCAGGCCGGCGCCGCGCATGGCCTGCACCGGCAGGAAGCCGACGAGCAGCGAGCGGTTGAGAAGATCGACGGACAGGGTGCGCGTGAAGACGTCGGCGGTCCTGGCCCGGCCGTAGGCCTGCAGCGTTGCGGGGCTTCCCGCATCGACGCCGCGCCGGCATGCATCGGCGACGCATTCGGCGAGCGCGGCAGCATCGCGCAGGCCGAGATTGAGGCCCTGCGCCCCGATGGGCGGGAAGATGTGGCCGGCCTCGCCCACGAGAGCCACGCGGCTGCGGCCCATGCAGTCCGCGGTGAGCCCCGACAGCGGATAGAGGGCGCGCGGGGTGACGCCGGTGATGGCGCCGAGCAGTCCCTGCAGCCGCTGCTCCAGCTCGGCGGCGAAGGCGGCCTCGTCGAGCCCGGCAAGACGGCCCGCCTCGGCGGGCTCTTCGACCCACACGAGGCTCGATGCCGATCCCGGCATGGGCACCGTCGTCAGCGGCCCATGCGGCCGATGCAACTCGACCGTGATGCCGCCGTGAGCCTGCGCGTGGCGGAAGCTGGTGGCGATGGCGCACTGGGGATAGGCCCAGGTGCGGGTCGAGATGCCGGCCGCCGCGCGGGCAATGGAGTTGCGGCCGTCGGCGGCGACGGCCATTCCCGCCGTGATGCGCCCGCCCTCGGCCAGCTCCAGGCGCACGCGATCAGGGCCGCACTTCACGGCCGTGACCGCGGAGGTGGCGCAGCGCATCAGGCGCGGCGCCGTCTCGGCTACGCGGTTGAGGGCCGTATTGAGGGCAGGGTTGGGGATGTTTGCGCCGAAGCTCGTGAGCCCAAGCTCCCCGGCTTCGAACAGGATCTCGGGCGCCCGCAGCAGCCCGCCGCGGTCATCGATGATGCGGATGCCGGCGAGCGGGGCGCTCTCGCCCTCGCACAGCGGCCAGACGCCGAGATTGCGCAGCAGCTCGATGCTGGCGTTGAGGAGCGCGGTGGTGCGGCGGTCGCCCGCGTTGCGGGCGGGATCGAAGGCGGGGGCCGCCAGGGTCACCTCGACGCCCAGCGCGCTCAAGGACAGGGCGGCGGCAAGGCCGGCAGGGCCGGCGCCGATGACGGCAACTTGGCAGTCGAGATTCTGCATGGCACTCAGGAGATCGGGAAGCCGGACCCGGCCGCAGCAAGGCCGCGGATGCAGTGTACCTCGGCCTTCGCCGCCTGCGTGCTGCAACGCAAGCGCGCAGGCAGCCGGCTCATTCTAGCGGAACGTGCCGGGACGCGTGCCCGGCAGCGGCCGGCGAGGATCTCCACCGGTTTTCCTCGCTCTGTCAACAGCGCGGGACCGCTGCGATTTCATCTGCAACGACAAGGCCTTGGGGAGAAATGGTCGGGACTGAGCATTTTGCGCTTGCGCCCAACGAATCATTGACACGAATTCCATGCTCATATTCTGAGCGCCAAAATCCGCAAGCGACTCGATTCGTATCGTGGCCTTTCTGCCACGTGCTACTGGTAAACCTCACTCGCTCCAGCATTGGAGGTTTACGGTCCGCCTCCGATTGCGTTAAGCCTACACCAACACGGTCGGGCGGGCCTTCAGACGGCGATCGCAAACCCAAATGCCACCCGCTCGTGTGGGAGAACGGTAAATTCAGTCGTGAGATTGGGTTCCGGTAGCGTTAGTCCAACGGAGAAGTACTAATGATCGGGGGACTGTTGAAGTCAACCAGTCGGCTCGCGGTCCTGGCCGCCGCTGGTTTTCTCGTAACTGGCATGGCGATGCCGTCCGCTAAGGCAGCTGACCTTGGCGGCGATTGCTGCGCCGATCTGGAAGAGCGGGTGGCCGAGCTTGAGGCCACGACAGCTCGCAAGGGCAACCGCAAGGTCAGCATGACCATCAGCGGTCAGGTCAACCGTGCATTGGCGTTCTGGGACGACGGCCGCAAGAGCGACGTCTACTCGGTGGACAGCGGCGTATCGCGCAGCGCCTTCCAGTTCGACGGCTCGGCCCGTGTCAACGCCGACGTGACCGCCGGCTACTCGTTCGTGTGGGTGCTGGGCCTCGGCGCCCGTGGCCACCACGTCAACCAGCTTGACGACGACGGCAACACGGCCGGCAACTTCGGTACGTCCGTGGACGCCGGCGCCTTCTCGGCGGATTCCCTGCCGGCGATCGAAATTGCCAACTGGTACCTGGACAGCAAGAGCTACGGCAAGCTGACGGTCGGCCGCATCAACACGGCGCAGACCGGCACGACCCAGACCGACCTCGGCGGCATTCTCGTCATCGGCGGTCCGCAGATGGGCCTGTGGAACGGCGCCTACTATGCTCGCCAGGCTGGTGGCAACCTCGCCGCTGCTCCTTCGGCCACGACGCCGCTCACGCCGACCGGCCTGACCTGGCACGCCATGATGGGTGGTGCGAACGTCACCATCGCCGGCACCAGCCGTGCGGATGGCGTACGCTACGACACGCCGACGTTTGCGGGCTTCTCCGCATCGGTGGCGTGGGCCGAGGACGACTTCTGGGATGCGGCGGCCCGTTATGCGGGTGAGTTCAGCGGCATCCGGGTTGCGGCCACCGTGTCGTACTCGCAGATCCGGGACGCCGAGGCTGACACCGGCGCTACGCTCGTTGCGATCTCTCCGGATATCCGCAAGTGGCAAGGTTCGGCCAGCATCCTGCACGTTGCATCCGGCCTGTTCCTGAACGGTGCCTACCTCGTCCAGTCGTACAACGGCTTGACGGCGGCTGAGCTGGTTGGCGGCGTGGTTGCTGGTGGCAACCGTCCCGACACCAAGTACTGGTACGTTGCCGGTGGTATCGCTCAGAACTGGACCGGCCTCGGCAAGACGGTGCTGTACGGCGAGTACGGCAAGATCGAGGACGGCGCCACCGGCCTTGCTCTGACGGCCACCGCCGGCCTGACGACCACCGGTGTGACCGGCGGTCCGGCACTGACCGGCACGGTCACGGCGTCGGAAGTCAACTTCTGGGGTCTGGGCGTTGTCCAGAACATCGACGCGGCTGCGATGGAGCTGTATGCCGCCTACCGCAACTACAGCGCAGACATCACGGTCGGCGCCACGGACGCCAGGATCGAAGACTTCCAGATGGTCATGACCGGCGCCCGCATCAAGTTCTGATCGGGTTCCAGTCCTCCGATATGAGGGAGAGCCGCCTTCGGGCGGCTCTTTCTTTTTTTGGGGCAGGTGGGGATCAGCTCGACATCCGGTGGCCATGCGCCGACAAACTGGAACCACCGGGCAACCGTCGACGGCCGCCAGCAGCAAGCACTTGATCTTGCCAATCGGATGGTGGCTACTCCCAGGCGGTGCCCTCCTCGCTTGAGGATCTTCCCGGGGATCCCGTCGGGAGCGCTGGACACCATGGGGCCACTCATGGAGGGATGAAGATTGATGAGCCGCCCGGTCCGGAACTCTCCGCAGCAGACCCTTCAGCTTGCGCTCGAGCTGTACCAGAAAGGTGAGTTCAGCAAGGCGGAGAAACTCGCTCGAGGTTTGCTGCCGGGCAATCGCAGCAACCCGTCCTTCTTGCAGTTTGTCGCCGCCCTGTGCAGCGCACAGAGCAAGTTCAAGGATGCCGTCGCCCTGTGCCAACAGGCAGTGAAGCTTGCCCCACAGTCTTCCGAGGCGCACTACAATCTAGGTGCCGCCCTGTTGGGCCTCGAGCGGCATGCCGAAGCATTGAGCTCGCTCCAGACTTCCAACGCACTGCAGTCCGGTCAACCCGACACGCTCAACAACATGGGCCTCGCCCTGTTCTACCTTGATCGCCTGTCGGAAGCCGAGGCCGCCCTGCGCCAGGCCGTGGCCCGCACGCCGCATGCGCAGGCGCACCACAATCTCGGGCTCGTCCACCAAAAGAGAGAGCGATATCAGGAGGCGATAGCAAGCTTCGAAACAGCGCTCAAGTTGGGGCACCCCGACCCCGCTGTCGTGTTGCACGACGTGGGCCATAGTCTTCTGGCGCTGGATCGGGAGGCAGATGCTGTCAAGTACCTGGAAGCCTCCCTGCGCCATCGTCCCAGGCATGCCGAAACGCTCATGCGTCTGGCCGACGCCTATCGAATCCTCGGACGGATCGATGACACGGCCCGATGCTGCGAGGCGGGGCTTGCTGTCGAGCCCAGCAATATGGTCATGGGGGCATTGCTGCTGCATGTGCGCAGGCAGGGGGCGGACTGGCACGATCTCGACAAGCTGTCCCGGAAGGTCATCCGTGCCGTCCCGGATGGGACGGTCAGCCCGTTTTCCGCCCTTTACATGGTCGATGATCCGGCCCTGCAACAGACATGTGCCGGCAGATACTCGAGCAAGGTCGCAGCCACGCACGTGGTCGCGCCGTTGCCACGCCGAGCGCCGGTAAGGCGGAACAAGATCAGGGTCGGATATCTCTCCCCTGATTTCAACCAACACGCCGTCAGCCGCCTGACGGCGGGGCTCTTCGAGCAGCACGACCGCAGCCGGTTCGAGATCCTGGCCTTCTCCTATGGCAGGGACGACCAAAGCTCGCTCGGCCGCCGGGTCGCCAAGGCGTTCGACAGGTTCCTGGACGTCTCCGACCAGCCGCCGATGAAGCTCGCCGAGTCCATCCATGCGCACGAGGTCGACATCGTCGTGGACCTGGCCGGCTTCACATTGAGGTCGCGGTCGGCGGCGCTTGCCCGGCGTCCCGCACCGATCCAGGTGAACTACCTCGGATACCCCGGCACGATGGGGTCGTCTTGGATCGACTACATCATCGTCGACCGGTTCGTCGTGCCGGAGGGACACGAGCAGTACCTCACCGAGAAGCCTGTCTACATGCCGGACTGCTTCCAGGTCAGCGACAGCAACCGCCAGAGCGCGCCCATTGTGCGGCCGACACGAACCCAATGCGGCCTGCCGGAGCAGGCTTTCGTGCTGTGCTGCTTCAACAACACCTACAAGCTCAACCCGCCCCTCTTCGACTCCTGGATGCGCATCTTGAAGGCGGCACCGCACAGCGTGCTGTGGCTCGTGGCAGATACCGAGGAGGCAAAGGGAAGGCTGCGGCGGGAGGCGCAAGGTCGAGGTGTTGACCCCGACAGGATTCTATTCACTGCCCGCGTGAGCCATGCGGAATACCTGGCCCGCATGTCCCTGGCGGACCTGTTCCTCGACACGTGGCCCTACAATGCCGGCACGACGGCAAGCGATGCTCTGCGTTCGAACCTGCCCGTGTTGACATGTGCGGGGCGCAGCTTTGTTGCACGCATGGCCGGCAGCTTGCTCCAGGCATTGGGCATGCCCGAACTGATCACGGCCAGTGCAAATGACTACGAGAGCCTGGCGGTCAAGCTGGCAACAGACCCGGCCGCCTGCGGGCCGATCCGCAGCAAACTGGCCGAGCGCCTGCCGTCCGCACAGCTTTTCGACACTGCCCGATTTTGCAGGCATATCGAGACCGCCTACGAGACGATGATGCAGATATGGGTTGGGGGAGAGCAGCCCCGCCACATCGACGTCCAGACTACCCACCAAACATGATCCGCACCTCACGGTGTCAAACGCTAGGTGGCGCTACCGCCAGGCAACGCATGCCGCACCGTCGGCGGTCGCCAGTCGGTCTGCCGTTGGGCGAAAAGAGGAAAGAGGCCCGTGGAAACTCCACGAGCCTCTTTTTCCGGAGCAGGCCGGCTGCTTAGCCTGCGTTGCGCTCGATCTCGGCCCAGAACTTCTGGACGTCGAAGCGCTCGGCCGCACTGGCGGAGCCGGCAACACCGGCGAGCACCGACAGGGCGAGAAGGGCGGAAACAATGGTCTTCATGGTCATTCTCCTGATGGCTTGCGTGGGCTTGCTTGGGTCTGTCCCGGCCTCATCGAGGCCGGAGGATCAGCCCGCGTTGCGCTCGATCTCGGTCCAGAACTTCTTCGCGTCGAAACGCTCATGCGCGCTGGCGGAGCCGGCAACACCGGCGAGCACCGACAGAGCGAGAAGGGCGGAAACGATGGCTTTCATGGTCATTCTCCTGATGGCTTGCGTTGGTTTGCTTGGGTCTGTCCCGGCCTCATCGAGGCCGGAGGATCAGCCCGCGTTGCGCTCGATCTCGGCCCAGAACTTCTGGGCGTCGAAGCGCTCGGCCGCGCTGGCGGAGCCGGCAACACCGGCGAGCACCGACAGAGCGAGAAGGGCGGAAACGATGGCTTTCATGGTCATTCTCCTGATGGCTTGCGTTGGTTTGCTTGGGTCTGTCCCGGCCTCATCGAGGCCGGAGGATCAGCCCGCGTTGCGCTCGATCTCGGTCCAGAACTTCTTCGCGTCGAAACGCTCATGCGCGCTGGCCGACCCGGCGATGCCGGCGATCACCGAAAGAGCGACGAGGGCAGAAACAATGGTCTTCATGGAGATTCTCCTATTGGCGTTGATCGGATTTATCTCAATCCGCGTTGGTCACTGTGTGCGTCTGCGCGGGCCGCATCGGCTCGCTGGCGGTGATATGGACCTGCCGCGACGGCCGACAAGAAAGCGTCACGTGAGCGTGATGAACGGTGATCATCTCCCACGCGCCTGTGAAAACGGGTGATGCCAGCGCGCGCGGATCAGCGGCATTGGCGGGATGGCCGCATCCGTCGTGGCCGCTCGAGCGCAAGGGCACTACGCGCGGCAACCGTCGATGGCATTCACAGCAGGAGCCGGCAATGACAATGCGCCGCAGGACGCACAAGGCTCACGGGATGCTCAAGGCGCTGGTGCCGCTTTCACTGGCCGGCGCCGTGAGCCTCGGCATCGCAGCGGATGCGGCCGATGCGCCTCCAAGCGAACGAACAAGGCGCGCTACGTGCAGCAGCACAGGACGAACGTCGTGCGGCAGGACGAGCGCACGCCGCCCCATGAGTTCGACGAGACCGACTATCACGAGCGGCGGCACGAAAGGATCCCGTTCGGGTCACCCGCCTGGTGGAAGCAGCGCGAATTCGAGTTCAGCGTGCCGTGACGGCCGAACCACACGCCCGGCGCCTCAGTAGGGGCACGGGCGACGTGCAGGCGCGCTGCGTGCGGTGCCCTCAGAAGCGGAACTGGATGTAGCCTGGTCCGTCGGTGTCGAACGTCTCGCGGCTCTTCCAGAAGTCGATCGTCTCGCGCCGCAGCGTGTCGCGGCAGCTGCGTCCGCATTCGATCCACGTTCCGCCGGGCAGGCGCACCTCGAGCCGGCCCTTGGGGCCCGTCCGCACGGGCGCCGCGATGGATTGGCCGCCGTAGCGGCTGTGGGCCACCACGTACCCGTCATCGTGGCGGCCGCGCGGGCCTGCCTCAGCCGAAGCAGCGAAAGCGGCAACGGCTGCCGCCGTCAGTCCAGCAAGTAGCGAACGGCGCATGCTCTTAGACCTCCATGGCCCTCTGACCGCGACGACGCGGCAACAATGCGCATTCTACACCGCTGCCGCTCTCACATGCAAAACGCCGCCAGCGGCGATCATGCGGCGGCCGGCGCGGCGAAGAGCCGCCCGCGTGCTGATCATTGCGGCCTCGCGAGCGCGATGACGGCGGCCGCCCTATGCGGCGTCCACCCGCTCCATGAACGCCATCGCGGCCGCGGGGGCGCGCACCTTGCCCTCGTGGATGAAGTAGACGAACACATCGCGCGGCTTGGCCTTCCCGCCCGCCGCCGCGTCGACCAGCGGCAGGTCTTCGGGCGTCCGCCCTTCGGCCCAGACCAATGCGCGTTTCGCCCAGGCATCGAGCGCGCTGGGCACATATCCGGTCTTGATGCCGTCGTTGCCCTGCTGCAGCCGCGCGTACACGAAGTCGCCGGCCGGGTCGGCGATCGCCGGATACGTGGCGTGCTCGGCGAATACGACCGGCGTCGCGAACTGCCGCAGCAGGGCGACGAAGTCGGGCGTGCAGAACGAGCGGTGGCGCACCTCGACCACATGCCGCAGCCTGGTGCCGCCGACCGCGGGCGGCAGCAGCTCCAGGAACCGGCCGAAGTCGGCCGCATCGAACCTCTTGCTGGGCGCGAACTGCCACAGCAGGGGGCCGAGCCGGTCGCCGAGCTCCAGCACGCCCGAATCGATGAAGCGCTTGATGGAGTCGCCGGCCTCGCCGAGCACGCTCCGGTTGGTGGCGTAGCGCGGCCCCTTGACCGAGAACACGAAACCGTCCGGCACCTCGCGCGCCCACTTGGCGAAGGTTGCCGGCGTCTGCGTGCGGTAGAACGTGCCGTTGATCTCGATCGAGGTGAGCTGCCGGCTGGCGTATTCGAGCTCCCGGGCGTGTGGCAGGCCCTTCGGATAGAACACGCCGCGCCAGGGCTCGAACGTCCAGCCCCCGATCCCGGCTCTGATCCGACCGCGCTTTGCCATGCGCTCCTTTTAGGCCGCCAGCGGGTAGTCCGTATAGCCCTGCGGCCCCTGCGAGTAGAACGTCTGCACGTCCCACCGGTTCAGCGCCGCGTTTTCCGCGAACCGCCGGGGCAGATCGGGATTGGCGATGAAGGCCTTGCCGAAGGCCACCGCGTCGGCCTCTCCGGAGGCGATTGCCTGCTCGGCCGTCTCCTTGTTGAAGCGCTCGTTGGCGATCCACACGCCGCCGAACGTCTTCCTGAGCTGCGGCCCCAGGCTGTCCTCGGCGCGCGCCTCGCGCGCGCAGATGAAGGCGATGCGGCGCTGGGCGAGCTCGCCCACCAGGTAGCCGAAGGTGGCGGCGCGGTTGGAGTCGCCCATGGTGTGGGCATCGGCGCGCGGCGCCACATGCATGCCGACGCGTGCCGGTCCCCACACGGAGACCACGGCATCCGTCACCTCCAGGTGCAGGCGCGCGCGGTTCTCGACGGGGCCGCCGTAGCGGTCGGTGCGCCTGTTGCTGCCGTCCTGCAGGAACTGATCGAGCAGATAGCCGTTGGCACCATGGATCTCCACGCCGTCGAAGCCGGCGGCCTTGGCGTTCTCCGCACCTTTGCGGAACGCCGCGACGATCCCCGGAATCTCGGCGGCGTCGAGCGCGCGGGGAATCTCGTAAGGCTTCTCCGGCCGCGTCAGGCTGACATGCCCCTCTGGCGCAAGGGCGGTCGGCGCCACCGGCAGCGCGCCGTCGTGGTACATGGAATGGGAAACGCGCCCCACATGCCAGAGCTGCATGAAGATGCGTCCGCCGGCCTCGTGCACGCCATTGGTGACGGCCTTCCAGCCTTCCGTCTGCTCAGGCGACCAGATGCCCGGCGTGCTCGGGTAGCCGACGCCCATCGGTTCGACCGACGTCGCCTCGCTGATGATCAGCCCCGCCGAGGCGCGCTGCACATAGTAGTCGCGCATCAGCGTGTTGGGCACGCGCCCCGGCATGGTGGCGCGGTTGCGCGTCAGGGGCGCCATGATGATACGGTTCGGCAGGACGAGGTCGCCAACGACCAGCGGCTCGAAGAGTTTGCTCATGACCAGCTCTTTCCGGGATGAGTGTTGCGGCCCTGCGCCCGCCACCTGCACTATTGTGTGGATGGGTGTTCTCTAGTAGGAGAGCGCATCGCTTCGGCTTTCGATGTTCGACGAACATAGAACGATAGGGCCAGATATAGACGAGCTGCAGGCATGGTGCAACTAGGCCATCCCAAGGTTCAAGAGATCGTGTTGACGGACGTGCTGCATGCGCTCAGCGATCCCGTGCGGCTGTCGATCGTGGCGGATCTTGCCGAGACCGGCGAACTGGGCTGGAGCGCGTTCGACTGCGGCATCGCCAATTCCACGCTCAGCCATCACATGAAGGTGCTGCGGCTGGCCGGTGTGATCAATCATCGCAAGGACGGCACGCGCTGCTTCGTGTCGCTGCGTCCGGAGCTGGAGAAGAAATTCCCGGGCCTCGTCGCCTCCATCCTTCGCTTCCGCAAGGGCAAGGCGTCGTGACCGGCTGCAATGGCAGGCGCGGCGGTCACTGGGCGTCGCCGAGGCCCGTTCCGCCGTACAGCCATGTCAGCCGGTCATAGTATTCGGCGGGCTTCATGGCGCTCATCACCGCGTTGCGCATGAGGGCCATCGCGCCGGCAGGGTGATAGACGAACTCGCCGATCAGGCGCGAGAGCACCTGAAGCCGCGCCGTGCGCGTCACCCGCTGACGCTGGTAGGCGGCGAGAGCGGCGTCGATATCATCGTGGCTGCCCAGCATGTGGCTGATGCACACAGCGTCCTCCATCGCCATGCAGGCGCCCTGCGCTGCGTACTGCAGCATGGGATGGGCCGCATCGCCGAGAATGGTGACGCGGCCGTCGACCCAGTGCTCCACCGGCTCGCGGTCGCACAGCACCCAGCGTTTCCAGTTCTGGCCGTGCTCGATGATCTGCTGTGCGCGCGGGGCGATGTGGGAGAACCACTTGCGCACGTCGTCCTTGTTGGCCGGCTCGCCGGCCACGGCCTGCGCGGCATCGTTGTGGCAGGTAACGACGAGATTGAAGAGCTTCCAGTCCGTCAGGGGGTAGTGCACCAGATGCACCTTGGGGCCCGCCCACAGCGTCGCCGCGTTCCAGCGCAGGTCCTCGGGCATCTGCTCGGTCGGGATCACGGAGCGGTAGGTGGAATGGCCGGAGACGCGCGGCTCGCCATCGCCGACGAGCTGGGCGCGCACGGCCGAGCGCAATCCATCGGCGCCGACCAGCACGTCGCCCTCGATCGCACTCCCGCCGCGCAGGCGCGCCCGCACGCGCTTGCCGTCCTGCTCGTATCCCGTCACCGCATGGCTGGTTCGCAGCTCGACCAGATCGCTCTCCCGGCACGCCTTGAGGAATACGCCATAGAGATCGCCGCGATGCACGACGGCATAGGGATTGCGGAAGCGGGCACGAAACGGCTCGTCAAGCGGGATATGCGTGATTTCCTCGCCGCTGAGCGCGTCCATGAGCCTGAGCTTGTCGATGAAGACCGCCTTGGCGCGTGCCGCTTCGCCGACGCCGAGGTAGTCGAAGGCATGAAAGGCATTGGGGCCGAGTTGGATGCCGGCACCGATCTCGCCGAGCTGAGCGGCCTGCTCCAAGACGATCGAGCGGTATCCCTTCCGCGCCAGCCCGACGGCGGTGGCTAGTCCGCCAATGCCGCCGCCGGCGATCACCACAGTTCTTGCGATAGCCATGGTTGTTCCTCCCCTTGCTCCTGCCCGGATTATGCGCGGCGCCAAGGGGGGCAGCCAAGCGCGACGCGGGTGGCACGAGGCAGAAGCCCCCGATTGCTGGCGGTGTTCGCCCTGCGGCCGCGTGCGATGACGAACTCGGCGGCACCCCCGCCACGGCTGTTGCGCTCGCGTGCTGTTCGGCGAGGGAGCTTGGCCGCTCAGCCCGACCAGCGGCACCGCCGGCTCGCTGTCAACAAGAAATCGTGAAGGCATGCAGGGAAACCCGAAGTCCGCTCGGCCGTAGCTGCGAGGGCTCGCGAAGACGAGCACGTAGCCACGATTGGAGATTATCGTGCCCAAACCAACACGGATGAGACTTTCCCTCTGCATTGCTGCATCGATGCTGGCTCTCGGCCTGACGGCGACAGGAACACGTGCGGCGCCTGCGGGCGGCATGCTCGGCACAACCGGCGACCTAGCCGGCGACGTCAGTCGGATCGAGCCGGTAACTCACGGCTGGCGCCGCCATTGCTACTGGAAGCATGGCCATCGCCATTGCTACTGGGGCCATCACCATGGATGGAAGCGCTACTATGGCGACTACCGCCACGACGGGTGGCAGGACTACGACTGGCGGCGCCATCGCCACTGGTATTGATGGGCCGTGCCGTGGCAGTCCGCCTCAGCGCAGACTGCCACGCATAGCGCCTGCGCTCACGCGCGATTGCCCGCGCCGATCATGAGCGCCAGCGCCTTGACGATTTGCTTGGGCGGCACCGGCTTGCGAAGGATGGGTGCACCACGCCCAGTGGCGACGTCCTCCGGGGGCTGGGTTGCGCAGAACAGAAAGCGCACGCCTTCTTCCTTCAGCCGTCGGGCGAGCGCCTGGCCTTCGCCGCTCTCGGGATGCCAGTCGAGCACGGCCGCCGAGCAATACGACCGCTGGATGCGAGGCAGCGCATCTGCGGCATCGTGCGCCATCAAGACCTTGGCACCTGCCGCCTCCAAGGCCCTTTGCAGATGGCGCGCGATGATGGGCTGCTCCTCGACCACGAGGATCGTCTCGCCGTCCAGGGCGAGGCGATCGGGTGCTGCAGCGGGGCGCACGGCATCCGCCGACTGGAGGTAGGCCACCATCTCGGCAAGCGCGTATGCGACCATGGGACCGCCGGAGCACTGGCTCGCGGCCACCTGGGCCTGCTGGAAGCGTTCGACAAGCTCGCGCCGCCTGACGACGCCCTTGTCGATCAGCAAGTTCACCAGCACCGCGCAAATGCCCATATGCCCGGCAAAGAGCTTGCCTGCCTGGTCGTCCATCGTTGTCCCCTGTCGACGGTTCGGAGAAAGGGTCCGCACCACCAAAGTCCGCGATTGCCAGGCTCGACGCGCACCGACCAGTTCAAACCCGACCCCACCCGGATGCCCCGCACATCCGGATGGAGCCGAGGACCCCGCGCCCGGTCGCAGAGACAACGTGCACAGGTCATCCTTCATCCTTCACAGTTTTGTCTGTGGATAACTCGCTTTTCTGTTGACTGGTGCGCAATCGACGCGGCGGGCGGAGTCGCCCGCTGCGAAACCGGGCATCACGCTAACCTGTTCCGATTCAAAGCAAACCGCCGATGCAGCGCGGTCGACGCACGCGCATGGGCGGGCCGCCGTTAAGCAGGAAACTTTGTCGCTACTCGCAGGGATACCATCTCACTATATTCTCCGCCGGCGGCAGATCGCACCCCGCACGCTCTGCCGTTCCGGGGGGACCGGTCTCGCCCGCTGTGTGTAGATCGGTCCCTTCCACGTGCGACCGCGTGGGTTGAGCAACACGCCGAAGAATTCTTTGCATTTGTGTCCTGCAGCACAACACGCGGCGGGCGTACCGAATAATTCTGAGATCTGCGGGCGAGACCGGTGTTCGGTCGCAGGTACCTGCAGACCATGCACGCCAGCGACGTGCGGGGCATGGCGTGCGGCATTGGGGGTGACGCGGGGAACCGTGTTGCCCCCAAGTCGTGTCGGCCGGGTCGCTTGCTCAGGGCGCCGTCGCGCTTATTCGCGGGGGGCGGCCTCGGCGATCTCCGCGAGCCCCTTCTCGTCCGTGATGATGATGTGCGAGCCGCTGATCTTGATGACGTTGGCTTCTCTGAGCTCGCCAAGCTGGCGGCTGACGTTGGCCCGCGAGAGGCCCAGATACTTGCCGAGCTCCTCCTGCGAGAGCGTGAGCTGCAGGCGCACGCCCTCGGCATCCTTTCGTCCGTGCTGCCGGGCCAGGCGCAGCAGGCCGCGCGCGGTGCGCCCGCGCATCTCGAGGGTGCTGTCCTCGATGATGGCGGCGCCGGCGCGGATCTTCGCGCACAGTGCCTGGATGATCTCGAACATCGCGACTGGATGCGCTTTCAACGCAGGGATGAGATCGCGCGTGTACAACAGGAAGACCTGGCTCTCCTCCAGCGCCACGGCGTTGGCGGCCCGCTCCTTGCCGTCGAGCGCCGCGATCTCGCCATAGATGTCGCCTGCGCCGAGGAAATGGAGCACGACCTCCTTGCCGCTGACGCTGATATTGGTGAGCTTGGTGCGGCCCGTGATGACGACCATGAGGCTGTCGCCGGGCTCGCCGCGGCGGTAGATGACGTCGCCCTTGCGATATCTCTTGATCTGCCCCTTGTGCATCAGCACGTCGAGCGCGGCATCGGGCAGCCGTCCCAGAAAGGTGTTTCCCTTCAGGAACGGACGGATGTCCTCCACGTGTCCCGATTGCTCTGCCACCAGCGCGCCCGCCCATCGCGATATGTCCAATAATGCTAGTGCAGAACGCGACGCCGCGCCACCGTGGTTTGCTGAATGTCCGTATCCGGCGAGGAGAGGTGAACTGCGGTCGAGCGGGGTTCTGGGTCGGAGCATCCGGGTTCCTCTCCCCACTCTTCCGTGGGGAGAGGGTTCGGATGCTTGCGGGGAGAGAGAGTGAGGACGTTGACCCAACACTCCCTTATCCTGGCCCTGCCGCTTCACGCCCCCAATGGGCCGGCTTGGATGTCCGCAACAGGTGCGCACAACCAATGCCGCCGCGGCTGCGGCCGACGGCCGGGATGATAGGCGTGGCGTGTGGATTTCCGGTTCAACCGGAATCGGAAAGACTCCGAGTGGGCGCCTCACCCCGCCAGCAGCGGGTCGAGCTTGCCGGCGCGGTCGAGGGCGTGAAGATCGTCATAGCCCCCGACATGCGTATCGCCGATCCAGATCTGGGGCACAGTGCGGCGTCCGCCGGACTTGGCGATGAGCTCCTCGCGCAGTGCCCAGTCGCCGCTGACGTTGATTTCCTCGAACGCCGCGCCCTTCTGCGTCAGCAGCCGTTTGGCCATGAGGCAGTAGGGGCAGAAGGGAGTGGTATAGATGGTGACCTTGTTCATCGGCTTGTAATCGGGAAAGCGCAGGCTGCAGGCCCGAACAGGCAATTTAGGTGCGGGCCGCCCTCCGGCAAGGGCCGGGTTGCCGCACGGCTGATGTGCGCTCAGAGCCGGGCTTTGCTCTGGCTGCGTGCGGAAGTGGCACATGGCAAGAGCCGGACCGGCAGATAGAGTTGTCCTATGCGAATCCTCCTCACCAACGACGACGGCATCGACTCGCCCGGCCTGCATGCGCTGCGCGAGATCGCGGGCCAGCTCAGCAGCGACGTGTGGGTGGTCGCGCCCGAGACCAACCAGTCCGGCGCCAGCCATTCCCTGTCCCTGCACGAGCCGCTGCGCATGCGCCAGATCGACGAGCGCGCCTTCGCCGTGCGTGGCACGCCCACCGACAGCGTCATCATGGGGGTGCGCCACATCCTCAAGGACAAGACGCCCGATCTCGTGCTGTCGGGAATCAACCGCGGCGCCAACATGGCCGAGGACGTGACGTACTCGGGCACCATCGCCGGCGCCTTCGAGGGCACCATTCTCGGCATCCGCTCCATGGCGCTGTCGCAGGCCTACGGCATCGAGCGCAATGCCAAGAGCCTGCGCTGGGAGACGGGTCTGAAGCACGCGCCCGGCCTCATCCGCAAGCTGCTGGCGATACAGTGGCCGCCCTTCAGCGCCATCAACATCAATTTCCCCGACCGCGATCCCGACAAGGTCGAGGGCACCGTCGTCACTGCGCAGGGCCGGCGCGACCCGGGCCTGCTGCACATCGACGAGCGCCAGGACACTTGGGGTAATCCCTACTACTGGCTGGCCTTCGAGCGACGCCGCTCGGCCGCCAAGGAAGGCACCGACCTCTGGGCCGTCTATTCGGGCTACATCTCGGTGACGCCGCTGTTCCTCGACCTGACGCATCAGGGCATGCGCGAGATGCTCGCCAAGTCGCTCAACAAGGCGCTCAAGTAGAGCTCCTGGGTCAGCGCGAAAGGGGGCAGACCCGCCAACGCGCGATCGGGGCGGCCCGACGGTCGGGTCGGGTCTGCCCCCGTTGCCGGCCCGCAACCCCTTGTCAAGCAAACCGGTATCGGCCTCGGTCCGGCCAACACTTCGCCGCGATGCCCCCACAATCGCGGGCTAATTCCTCAGCACGGGAACAATGCAGGGCAGAGAGACTGCCGCTGCTTTGGGCGAACCCGACGCGGGACCCACGTCCGTTAACGCACTCTTAACTACTTAACCGTTAATGAAACGTGGGAGTACGAGGTGTGCCCGATGTTAAGTGTAAAGCGTATTCGGTCGACACGGTTCTCACGCTATGCAGCGCGGGGACTGTTACTCGCATTTGCCGTAGCGGCAGGTGGCTGCAGTGCCAGCGTCACGCGGTTCGACTTCCCCGCCTTCGGCCTTGCCGACAAGAACGACACGACAGGATCGCTGCCGCCGTCGCAAACGGCGACCGGACCGGCGCCCGGCTACTACAACGGCGCGGGTGAGCCGCCGCGCGGGGCGGGCCTGTCGCCTTACAACACCGGCAGCGCCTACAACCCGCCGCCGCCCTCCTACTCGTCCACGCCGCTCCCGCCTGCCAGTGACCGGGTCGCGAACTACCGTGACTACCGGGGGAGCCCGCCGCCGGCGACGGTGGAACTGGCGCCCGCGCCGAGCCGGGTTGCGGCACGCACCCCGCCGCCCGAGCGCGGCCAGGATCGCCCTCGTCCTGCACCCGCCGGTGAGACCATCGTCGTGGAGCAGGGCGATACGCTCTATGGGCTCGCCAAGCGCCACGGCGTATCGATTGCCGCGCTGATCGAGGCCAACGGCCTGCAGAGCGGTGCCACCATCAAGCCCGGCCAGCAGCTCGTGCTGCCGTCGGGTGCAACGCCGGCCCGCACGGCGACGGCGGAGCCTGCCGCCGCGCGTACGCCGCCGCGCACGGCGCGCCAC
>WBUN01000007.1 GCA_008933705.1 Hyphomicrobiaceae bacterium | reverse complement strand
GGAATCGGGTGGACGACCTTTCCCGATCCGCCTATCAAGCCGCGCCCACCTTCCCCTAACCACGGACCGCCATGCGCACCACCGATTGGCTCTTGCTTATCGCGCTGTCCGTGCTGTGGGGCGCCACCTTCTTCTTCGTCGCCGTGGCGGTGAAGGACATCCCGCCCTTCACCCTGGTGCTCGTGCGTGTGTCGCTCGCGGCGGTCATCCTTCTGCCGCTCGCGCTGCTGATCGGACATCGCCTGCCGCCCACGTTTGCGGCCTGGCGCCGCTACGTGGTGCTGGCCGTGCTCAACAACGTGCTGCCTTTCTCGGTGATGTTCTACGGGCAGACGCTCATCGCCAGCAGCCTGGCCTCGGTCCTCAACGCCACGACGCCCCTGTTCACTCTGCTCGTCGCCCGTGTGTTCGCCAACGAGCCGCTGACCATGTCCAAGCTCGCCGGCGTGCTGCTCGGCATCGCCGGCGTTGCCATCCTGATGGGGCCCGCCGCACTCGACGCCGATCTGACGCATCTCGTCGGCGCGGGCTGCCTCCTTCTCGCAGCCTTCTCCTACGGTCTTTCCGCACTCTGGCTGCGCCAGTTGCGGGACAGTCCGCCCCTGCTTTCGGCCGGGGTGCAGCTCTTCTGCTCCAGCCTTCTGCTGCTGCCGATCGCGGGCACCTTCGACCGCTTCTGGACCCTGCCGCCGCCCAGCCTGCCCGCGATCGCCGCCGCTGTCGGCCTCGCCCTCTTCTCCACCGCGCTTGCTTACGTGCTGTTCTTCCGCATCATCGCCAGCGCCGGGGCCACCAACGTCATGCTCGTCACGCTGATGGTGCCGGTGACCGCAACCGCCCTGGGCGCCGTCTTCCTCGGCGAGGCGCTGACGGTGAACCAGATCGCCGGCGCGCTGGTCATCGCCTCGGGCCTTGCCGTCATCGACGGCCGACTGCCCGCCCGGCTCTTCGGCCGGCGCTGAACGCCCTTCTTAATGCCGCCCGACTCTGCGAGGAGGATGGCCGCAATGGCCAAAGCGAGTCCGCCATGATCCGGCTTCCTTCAGTGCGCTGCGTTCTCGCCGCCGCATTGCTCGGTTCCCCATCGGCGCACGCCGCGGGGTTGCGAGGCGAATGGTGCGGAACGGCTCTGCAGTCCGGCCCGGGCAATTACCGCTCGGAGTGGTCGGCGACGATGCGGCTGGAAGGCACGACCGGCCGCATGGACTATCCCTCGCTCGGCTGCGGCGGTCCCTTGATGCTCGAGCGCAGCGACGGATCTGTGCATTACTATCGCGAGCGCATCACCTACGGCCGCGACCTGTGCATCGACGATGGACTCATTGCCGTCCGTCTCGAAGCCGGCTCCGTGCACTGGCGGTGGGAAGGCTCGGGCGCCATAGCCGCAGCCGTGCTCACCCCCATGTGCCGCCTGCAGTCGCACCATCGCACGCGCCGTCAGCCTGCCGAGGCGCGAGGCGCGGGTGCCGCCGCCTCGGCCACATCGTCGGCGAACCGGTCCACCGTCGCCGGCGCCGTGTCCCAGGCGCAAATCAGCCGGCAGCCAGCCTCGCTCAGGAAGTTGTAGAACCGCCAGCCTTTCGCCCGCAGACGGGCCTGCACTGCGGGCGCCATCTCGACGAACACGGCGTTGGTCTCAACCGGCACCATCAGCCGCAACCCATTGATGCCGGACAAGCGTTCGCCAAGCCTGCGCGCCATGGCGTTGGCGTGCCGCGCGTTGGCAAGCCACGCGCCCTCGTCGATGAGGGCAAACCACGGCGCCGCCACCAGCCGCATCTTGGAATTGAGATGACCGGCCTGCTTCACGCGCCAATCGAATTCGCGCGCGAGGTCCCGGTCGAAGAAGACGACGGCCTCGCCGCCCGCCAGACCGTTCTTGACGCCGCCGAAGCACAGCACGTCGACGCCCGCGCGCCAGGAGATGTCCGCCGGCGCGCAGTCGAGCGCGGCCACGGCATTGGCAAAGCGCGCCCCGTCCATGTGCACCCGGAGGCCGCGGCCGCGCGCTGTCGCCGTCAGCGATGCCAGCTCCTCTCGGGTGTAGACCGTGCCGAGCTCGGTCGCCTGCGTCAGGGAAAGGGCGCGCGGGCGCACGCTGTGAAAGCCCCGGCCTTTGCCGGCCAGCCGTTCCACCAGCTCGGGCGTCAGCTTGGCGAGCGGCGCGTCCGCGATCATGATCTTGGCGCCGCCGCTGAAGAAGCCGGTGGCGCCAGCCTCGTTGTTGTCGATGTGGGCCTGTGCGTGCGCGATCACCGCGTCGTACGGCCGGCAGATGTGCGCGAGCGAGAGCGCATTGGCCGCGGTGCCCGTGAACACGAAAAACACCGCGCAGTCCGTCTCGAACAGCGCCCGCAGCCGGTCGCACGCCCTTGCGGTCCAGGCATCCTCGCCG
Source organism: Hyphomicrobiaceae bacterium (assembly GCA_008933705.1). Lineage (GTDB taxonomy): Bacteria > Pseudomonadota > Alphaproteobacteria > Rhizobiales > Hyphomicrobiaceae > AWTP1-13. The sequence continues at coordinate 123,433 of WBUN01000007.1, read as the reverse complement.
TAGCCGGGGGCGTGGGGCTCGGCGTTGGCGCGCACAAGCGCCTGCAAGGCCGGCGGGCAGATGCCGGCGTTGTTGTCGGAGGCGAATTGCTGCGGCATGCGGGCGACCTCGGCTGTGGCTCCACCGATATGGACCGGTGCGGGCTGCCGAGGATATCGGCCGCGCCGGGCCCGGTCACCCGGCCTTCGATCACCCCCAAGCCATGCGCACCGTGAATGGAAGGGTCGCGTCCGGCTGCTTTCCGTTGCGATGCAAGGCCGGAACCGCCAAACATGCGGGCACAACGACAACGACGGGGAGGATGCGGTGGCCAACGCGCCGCTGAGGATGGGGCCGACGGAGTGGGGGCTGATCGTCCTGCAGTCGATGCTGTGGGGCAGCGCCTACTTCTTCATCGCCATTGCGCGCAACGACATGCCGGCGCTGAGCATCTCCACGCTGCGGCTCGCGCCGGCTTTCGTGGTGCTGCTGACCATCGTGCTCTCGCTCGGCTACCGGCTGCCGGCCACGTGGGCCGAATGGCGGCTCTTCATCTTCTTCTCGGCCTTCAACAACGTCATCCCCTTCGTGCTGGTGGTCTACGGCCAGAAGGAGGCGACCGGCGGCATGGCCGCCATCTTCAACGCCACCGCCCCGCTGTTCGGCGTCTTCCTCGCCCACCTGCTGACACACGATGAGAAACTCTCCTGGAACCGGCTGGCCGGCATCCTGATGGGGATCGCTGGCGTGGCCGTGCTGGTCGGCCACAACATTGCCGGAGGGTCGATGGCGAGCCTGCTGGCCTACCTCGCTCTGCTCGGCGCCCCCTTCTGCTACGCCATGTCCAACGTGTTCGTGCGCCGCCGGCTCAGCCACTATGAGCCGTTCATCCTGGCCGTTACGCAGATGGCCGGCGCGCTCATTCTGTCGCTCGCGCTGGCCCTGGTCATCGATCGGCCGTGGACGCGGCCGATCCCCGCGCTGGAGATCATCGCCGCCGTCGTCGCCATGGGCGTGCTCGCCTCGGCGCTCGCCTCGCTCTGCCACTTCACGGTGCTGCAGCGGGCCGGCGCCACCAACGCCCTGCTGGTGACACTGATCATGCCGCTCACCCCGATCGTGCTCGGCGGCCTCTTTCTCGGCGACCGGCTGACGCCGCGCGATATCGCCGGCGCCCTCATCATTGCCGCGGCGCTCATCATCATCGATGGACGGATCATACGCCGGCTGCAGAGATCCGAGGCGCGACGGTAGAACACCGCCACCTTGCGCCGGCCTGGCTGCAGCCTCGAAAAGCAAGGGCCTCGAATGGCTTCAGCCGCCACTCGAGGCCCTTAGCAGCGACGTCCCTACCCCGCGCAGAGCCGTCGGACGCGATCGCCTTATTCGCGGTCGTCCTTGTCGCCTTCCAGCTTCTGGCGCTCGCCCAGGCAGGGGACTGCCCAGATCTGGCAGCGCTTGCGGAACTGGCCGGTCAGGAACTCACCCGCTCGGCCCAGCGCGCTCTCGTTGGTCGAGGATCGCCAGCAGCGATACTCGCCGCGCTTTGCGAACTCGAGATCCTGATAGCGCTCGCCGAAGTCGGACCTCACCCATGCCCGCCACGCCCGCTTGGCCGATATCAGCGCGCCGTTCTCGGTCTGCGCTTCCGAGCCCTTGGCCGTGATCACGTGCAGGCACTGGCGCTCATAGCGGCTGTGGTGCTGCCAATCCTGATGCCGCCCGTAGTAGCGCCGGCCGTCATCGTAGCGGCGCCAGTCGTCATGGCGGCGCCAGCCGTTGTCGTAGCGCGCGTAGTCGTGCCGGTAGTGCTGCCACGACCTGTAATGCCGCGGATGGTAGTACTTGGGATGATAGCCGTTGTAGTACTGGTAGTAGTGCCGGCGGCGCTCATAAGGAAACACGTAGTCGGCGGTCTCTTCATAGAGCGGCTTGCGCGGCTGAAGGTAGGGTTTGCCGCGGCGTCTGCGATCGACGTAGCGATAGCAGCGGTTGTTGTCGAAGCCATCGCACTTGAGAGTGCGAGCCACCCAGTCCGGGCTCTCGCCCTGGGCGTGCGCCGGAGCTGGCATCAGGAACGCAAACGCAGCGACAGCAGTGAGACTCAAACTGATGACACTTGCAACGCGTAGCAATCTCATCCGACCCCCCTCACAAACTCCCAAACACTACGTGCACAGCCGCCCTGCAGCGCAATGACGATCGGCCGCTAAGCGCCCTGCCCCTGCGCTAGATAACAGCTAGTATCCGAAAAACGATATCCATGGGCGTCAGGCTTGTCATGAGGACGCGCCGCTGTGTCCACATGAACCCGCTGTCGACAAAGTCAGCAAAGCTATTGACAGAGCGAGCCTTTTGGCCTTCGCGCTCAACCGGTTTGCTGCGCTTCGGCGAACGCGCGCGTCACCAGTTGCTCAGCGTTGGTACTATTTTCGCCGTTGAGTGTATCCAGCCGAGCACACAGATTGCCGTCGTCACGCGGCCCGCCTTGCCGGCCAGATCTTGCGCACCAGCATGATCAGCCCGGGCAGGAACACGAGGTCGGCGACAAGCGAGGCCAGCAGCGTGGTGCCGCACACGAAGCCGAAGATGCGCAGGCTCGGCAGATCCGAGAACACTGTCACGCCAAGCCCGAAGGCCAGCACCAGCGTGGTCAGGATGATCGCCGGCCCGACCAGCACGCGCGCCCGGCGGATGGCGAGCTCAGCCTGCGGCTCCACGCGCTCCTCCAGCCGCAGGCGATTGAAGAAGTGGATCAGGGCGTCGATCGCGAGGCCGAACACCACCAGCAGCGCCACCACCGACGAGAACTCGAGCCCGCCCCCCATCGCCCACAGGATCGTGCCCGAGGCCACCACCGGGAACAGCCCCGGCAGCAGGCTGACGAGCGACACGAACACCGACCGGAAGGCAAGACCGAGCAGAACCGCGGCAAACGCGACGCAGATCGGCAGCGCCTCGTTGAGCTGCTGGATCATGCGCGCGCTGTTGCGGGCAGCAATCGCCGGCAGCCCCGTCACCGAGATGCGAAACTCGGGGTAGGCCTTGCGCAGCTCGTCCAGCGCCCTGTCCACGCGCTCCACGACAGGGAGGATGCGGCTGGAATCGATGTCGGGCAGGCGGCCCGTCACCAGCACGGCGTCCTGCTCCTTGGCGATGAAGCGACGCACCAGGTGCTCGGGCAGGATGGCAACGTACTTCTTCACCGTCTCGATACGGTCGTCGCCGGCCTCCTTCAGCCAGCGCCGCAGGCTGTCCAGCGACCAGACGTTGCCGAGCCCCGCCTGCTTCTCCAGGATCTCGTGCGTCTTGGCGATCACCTCGATCGGCCGCGGCGCGAACAGCGACTGGCCGTCCTTCCACTCGATCATGATGTGGACCGGGCTCGCCCCGGTGAGCTTCTCGTCGATGCGACCGGTTGCACCCAGCGCCTGCTCGCGATCCGGCACCTGGTCGGCCAGCCGGTAGCGCGGCTCGAGCTGCAGATAGGCCCAGCCGAAAACGGCGAACAGGGCGAAGCCGACGATGCTCGTCTGCCCCGGCCGCTGCACGACCCGATCGACGATCCAGCCCACCAGTCTGCCCAGGCCGTCCATCAACGCGTCCGCCGGCACGCTCGACCGCGCCAGCGCCGCCTCGTTGCGGATGAACAGCACGCCCATCAGCGGCAGCACGAGAATGACGGCGACGAAGGAAATGCCGGTCGACAGCGCCCCCGCCATCCCGAACGTCCGGATCAGGCCCGATTGCGAGAACAGCAGCGCGACGAACGACAGCAGCGCGGTGCCGTGCGCCAGCACGCAGGCCGGGCCGACGATGCGCACCGCGAACCGCACCGCCTCCCAGCGGGTGTCGCCCTCGCGCAGGCGAATGCGGATGGCAGACACCATCTGCATGCTGTCGGCGAAGCCCATCACCATGACGAGCGGCGTCATGACGTTGAGGAACAGGTTGAGCTTGAAGCCGAGCCAGCCCAGCAGTCCGAGCGACCACACGACAGCCAGCACCGGCGGCAGGGCAGCCACTAGCATCAGCGACACGCGCCGGAAGAACACCACGGCGATGATCGCCCCGAACAGCAGGCCAAGGCCGTTGTAGACGAGCTGGTCGCGCTCAACCGCGTTGCGGATCTCGAGCTGCATGACCGGCGCGCCGGTGAGCTGCACCTTGAGCCCCACCTTGGCAACCTCGTCCTCCACCGTCTTGCGGATGTTGCCGATGACGGCCTTGGCGCCCTGCTCCTGCATCACCTTGCGATCGAGCGCGATCACGGCCAGCGCCAGCTCGCCGTCGGGTGACAGGAACTTGCCGGCAACGATCTCGTTCTCCCTGAGCGTCTTGATGATGGCGTCATAGGCTTCCCCGTCGGGAAGGTGATCGGGCACGATCGGCGCCGCATAGCCGGTTGCATCCGGCTTGCCGCGCGCGGACAGCATGGAGACGAGCCCGTCAACGCCGTCCGCAAGCTGCAGATCGACGATGGCGCTGCGGAAGGCCTCGAGCTGCGGCTTCTCGAGCAGGTTCTTGCCCTCGACCACCACCAGCACGTCGTACTCGCTGGAGGGGAAGCGACGGTCGATCTCCTCGTAGCGGCGGAATTCCTCCGTGTCGGTGCGGAACAGCTCGGAGAGGGAATCGTCGACCTTGAGGTGCCCGATGCCCCACGCCGCGAGCGCCGTGAGCACGACCAGCAGCACGGCGGTGAGGCGCGGCACATGCAGGCCGATCAGGCCCGCCCGTTCCAGACCGAACGTGAAGGCAAACGGCTGCCGCGGCTCGTTCGGCCCGATACTGGCGTCCATGTATCCCCCGGCAGCCCCTGCGCGTCGCCCTTTTACCCCGTACTCCCCGCGACAGGCGAGGGGTGTGAATCGCCTGAACGGCGCATGGTGGCGTGCAGACCACGCTTCTGCAAGCCATGGCCCCATTGGGCGCTTGCGAGCGGCAATGTCATTTGCCAGGCCTTCCTGTTCGTTGATATAGCGTCGATTTCCTTTTCCCAGCCCCTGCCGGAGAGCATCAGCGATGGTCGACAAGACTCTGGACGCCAAAGGCCTGGCCTGCCCCCTGCCGATCCTCAAGACGAAAAAGGTGCTTTCCGAGCTGCCCAAGGGGGCCAAGCTCGAGATTCTCGCGACGGATCCGGGTTCCGTTCCCGACTTCAAGGCCTTCTGCCAGTCGACCGGCAACCCCCTGATCGAGCACAGCGAGAGCGGCGGCGTTTTCCGCTTCGTGATCGAGCGCGCCGCCTGAGGGGAGAACGGGGCCATGGCCGCCATGCGCTACCGCGTGCTGGGTGCGAGCGGAACGCAGGTGTCGGAGATCAGCCTCGGCACCATGATGTTCGGCGGCGCCACCGAGGAGGCCGAGGCCAGGCGCATCGTCGACCATGCGCTCGACGCCGGCGTCAACTTCATCGACACCGCCAATGTCTACGCCGACGAACGCTCCGAGGAGATCGTCGGCCGCGCCATCAAGGCCAGCCGCGACCGCTGGGTGCTCGCAACCAAGGTTGCGGGCATCACGGGCCGCGGCCCCAACGAGCAGGGTCTTTCACGCGTGCACATCATGCGGTCGGCGGAAGCGAGCCTGCGCCGCCTGCAGACCGACCGCATCGATCTCTATTACGTGCACAAGCTCGATCCCGGCGCCTCCTGGGAGCATGTCGTCCTCTCCTTCGGCGACCTGATCCGCCAGGGCAAGGTGCGCGAATGGGGCCTCTCCAACGTGCGCGCCTGGCACATTCCCCACATCCATCACCTGTGCCGCGCGCTTGGCGTGCCGGCGCCCGCTGCGCTGCAGCCCTACTACAACCTCATGAACCGCGAGCCCGAGGTCGAGCTGCTCCCGGCTGCGCGCTTCTTCGGGCTCGGTGTCGTGCCCTACAGCCCCGTCGCCCGCGGCGTGCTCACCGGCAAGTACAAGGCCAACCAGGCGGCCGAGCCCGGCAGCCGCGCGGCGCGGCAGGACAAGCGCATGATGGAGACGGAGTGGCGCCCGGAGAGCCTCATCATCGCCGAGCGGCTCAAGGCGCATGCCGAGGCGCGCGGTGCGAGCCTCGTGCACTGGGCGGTGGCCTGGGTGCTGAACAACGGGGCGGTCTGCTCCAGCATTGCCGGCCCGCGCACCTTCGAGCAGTGGACGAGCTACCTCGGCGCTCTCGACTATGCGTGGACGCCGCAGGACGAGGTCCTCGCCGATAGCCTCGTGCCGCCGGGCCATCCCTCCACGCCCGGCTACAGCGACCCCGCCTACCCGGTCGAAGGGCGCTTTCCCGTGGTTGGGTGAAGGGACTGGGCCAGACCCCTGTCCAGCGACCGCAACGCCAGACTCCGCGCAACGCCGGGGACCTGACCCCCGTTGCCGCCCCCGCACCTTGACAGCAGCGTCCGCGCGCTCGCATAAGAGGCCGCGATTGGCGGGCCCTTGCGGTCCGGGACCGGGCGGTTAGCTCAGCGGTAGAGCACACCCTTCACACGGGTGGGGTCGTAGGTTCGATCCCTACACTGCCCACCATCCGGCCGATACGGCGGAGGATTGACCGCGCCGCCCGCAATTCCCGACAGCGGTGGCGTGTGCGCGCCCGGTTTCCAATTCGCCCCTGTTCCGACCGGAACAGCGCCCGCGTTCCTTCCCCGTCATGCTTGCTTCTTCGACCGCGGCTTTGCGCGCGGTTGAGGATCACGCCGTGGGATCAACCCACGCCATGGAGCAAGCACGTGAGCACATCCCTGCCCCGGAATGCGATGCTCGGCGCTCGCATGCCCAGACAGCCCGAGCGCCGCGGCCCCCGGCCCCGCGGCCGGGGGGCTCCCTCCTCCCCGAGGAATTCCTTCCCCCGCCTGTGAACCGGAAACGCGGCCGGCGCGACTAACCCTGTAAACGCGGACGGCGTCAGGAGTATCTGCGATGTGGAAGACACTGCGAAATGAGGCCCGCGAGGTGGTGTGGCTGATGTCGGTGGCGGGAGGCCTCTCGGCTCTAGGCGTATCCCTGGCCCTCGTGCTCGCGGCCGTCCTGCACGGCTAGAGACCACCCGATCGAGATGCAATCCGGGATCTTGAAGCGTGGCCGGCCGGGCAGACCGGCGCCCCTCTTCTCTCGGGCCCGGATGACGGCGTGGGGTGTGCATTTCCGGTTCAACCCAAATCGGCCGTTCTCCACCGCGCCCCGCCGCCGCACGCTTGCCGCCGCGCGGCCCCGCACTACTGCGGCTGAAGCGTGGAAGCGAACCGCTTCCTTCAAGAACGATCTCGCTCTAGCTTCGCTCGCCGCATCAGGCCGACCGCCGGAGCCCGGCCGTTGCGCGAGGAGGACACGCTGTGGCCGACTGGCATTTGTGGCTGCCCCCGGCGCTGAGCAAGCCGCGCTTCCGCCTCTACGTCGCCGGCCACACCATCTCCGTGACGGGCGGATGGATTCAGCAGGTGGCCCTGGCCTGGCTCGTCTACCGCCTCACCGGCTCGATCTTCCTGCTCGGCGTCACGGGCTTCCTGCTCAACATCTTCTTTCTGCTGCTCGGGCCGCTGAGCGGGCTCGCCGCCGACCGCCTGCCGCGCCTGCGTACGCTGGTCGCGATCGACCTCATCCTCGCCACGCTCGCCGTTTTGCTGGCCGTCGTGGGCTTTGCCGGCGTGACGAGCATTGCCGTCTATCTGGCGCTCGCCACGCTGATCGGCATCGCCAACGCCTTCGAGATGCCCGTGCGCCAGACGCTGTTCAAGGACATCGTCGAGGAGCGCGCGCTGCTGGCGAGCGCGGTCGCCGTCAGCGCCATGGTGTTCAACGTCGGCCGCATGCTGGGGCCCGCCATCGCCGGCGCTCTCCTCGTCTACGTATCCGAGGCCTGGTGCTTTGCCATCAATGCCGTGTCGTACGCCGCCATCATCGGCGCGCTGCTGGCCATGCGTTTGCCGCGAACGACCCCTGCAGCCGCCGCGGCGGCGACGCGGCAGGGCTTCGCCGAGAGCCTGGCCGTGCTCAGCTCCTTTCCGGGCGTGCGCTACCTGCTGCCGACGCTGGTTGCGGTCGGGCTGTTCGCCACGCCCTATGTGCCGCTGATGCCCTCGATCGTGGCGCACTTCTTCGACGGCCAGTCCTCCACCGTCGGCATGCTCATGAGCGCGGCCGGCATCGGCGCGCTGGCCTCCGCCACCTATCTGTCGCTGCAGCCGGGCCACGGCCACCAGCTCCGCCTCATCACGACGGCCCCCCTTGCGGTCGGCCTGGCGCTTGCCTGCTTTGCCTGGTCGCGCACGCTGCCGCTGTCGCTGCTGCTGCTGGCGGCAATGGCCGCCGCCGTGCTCGTGTCCGTCAATGCCACCAACGCGCTGCTGCAGCAATCGGTGCCGGACGCCTGGCGCGGCCGCGTCATCGGCCTCTACAGCATGTCGTTTGCCGGCACGGCGCCGATCGGCGGCCTGCTCTCGGGCTGGCTCGCCGACCACATCGGTCTCACGGCCACGCTCACTCTCAACGGCGCCTTGATCATCGCTGCCGGCCTCATCGGCCGCTGGCGCCTGCATACCCACCCTGAGGCCCTGCGCGGCCTCATGCGCAGCCTCAGCCGATGAATCTGGACTAGGTCAGCGTCCAGTCGAGCGTGATGTCGGCGTTGAGAGCCTTGGAGACAGGGCAGCCGGCCTTGGCGCCCTCGGCAATCTTCTGGAACTGCGCGCGGTCGATGTTGGGTACTGTCGCCTCGAGCTTCAGCGCCGACCTGGAGATCCTGAAGCCCGGCCCGTCGGACTCGATGGTCACCGCAGCGGACGTGGCGATGCGGGTCGGCGTGAAGCCGGCGCCGACGAGCGCGAAGGCGAGCGCCATGGAGAAGCACCCGGCGTGAGCGGCGGCGATCAGCTCCTCGGGATTGGTGCCCTTCTGCTCGCCGAAGCGCGTGTTGAAGCCGTATGGCGTAGCAGAGAGCACGCCGCTCTGGGTCGACAGCGTGCCTTTGCCCTCCTTGCCCGTGCCCTGCCACTCGGCCTTCGCGGTCCTGGTGAAGACGGCCATGATGATCCTCCTCGAAAGCATGGTCGAGCCCGCACCCTATCCCCGATCGGAGCGCTCAACATTGGAGGAACGGTCACAACATCGCGAGCGGGACGCCGGTCACTTCTTCTTCGTCGTCCCGCCCTGATTGGTCTCGGCCGACCAACCGCCGGCGATGTCCGGCGCCATGCGCGGCTCGGCCGAGGCGCTGGGCAGCGGCGCGGCAACCGGAGAGCTGGAGGATCGGGCGCCTGAATCGCCCCGCGCGGGCGGCGCCCTCTCCCGAGGAAGCACGCGCGGATCCTCCGGCGTCATCTGCATGATCTCGCGGAAGATGCCGGGCGTGATCAGCGACAGCGGGTTGACGATCACCTGCGGGTTGGCCATCGCGCCTTGAATGGCGAACGTTATCCCGAGCACGCCTTCACCGCGCGGTCCCGTCAGCAGGGGACCGAGCAGCGGTATCGGCGCCAGCGCCCTGTTGAGGCCGGACAGCGGCACGTACGTGCCGCCGACGTTGAGCGTCTGCGACCTGAAATCGACCTTGCCGCGCATGGTTGCGCCGACCAGAGGGCCATTGATGTAGGCGCTGTGCATGACGAACTGGCCGTGACCGACCGAGAAGGGAATGCGCATGTGCTCGAAGTCGAATTTCTCGCGCACCACGGCCTTGCGCTGGCCACCCTGCTGGCCTCCCTCCGCATTCTGCAGCACCTCGCTCACCACCGGGTCGCCGAGAACGCTGAAGTTGCGCGCCCACAGCGTTCCTGTTCGCTCGGCGGGCCCCTGGCCGTCCAGGTTGACCTCGAGGTTCATGGCCCCGCCGATGGCGTTGGGATAGAAGCCGACGAGCTTGAAGAGCTGGCCGGCGTCGGTGGCGTCGGCAAGGAGGCGGCGCGGCTGGCCCGACTCGTTGCGGATGACGGCCGCAAACGCCTTGTTGCCCTCCAGCACGCCGCGTACATCGAGCCCGACCACCCGGTTGGCGCGTTTGTGCAGGGTCAGCCTGACTTGACGCAGCGTCGTATCGGAGAAGCCGATGACGTTGTCGATCTCGGCACGCAGATCGAGCCCGGGCTTGTTCTTGGCGGCGGGATCGGGAACCTGGGCGACGTCGAAGAAGGAACGGAACACGTCGCGGCCGTCGTAGGTGGCGCCCTTCGCCGTCACCTCCCAGACGTTGTCGGGGCGCAGCTTGCCGCGCGCCTCGAGACTGCCGACGACGTTGAGCGAGAAGCTGGGGAAGCGGAACTCCTTCACCTTGTGGTCGGCGCCGACGCCCATCCACCCCTCGACCGCCACGTTGTCGCCCACCAGCTTGACGTTGAGCAGCTCGGTCGGGTGCGTGGTGCCCTTGACGACGTCGAACTCGAACAGGCTCGGCCGTCCCCTCGGCTTGCGCCACGCCACGCTTTCCAGGATCACCTCGGCGTTGACGAGATCGGCGCGCGCGTGCACGCGCCGCTCGTTGCGCGCGTCACGGAATATCACCACCTCCATGCCGACCTCGCCCTGAACGAGATCGTTGATGTCCATGCCGAGCTGCGTGCGATCGCTGTTGTCGAGGCTGGCGGTGAGCCGGAGCGGCGGCTGCTTCTCGGGAGCTGCGCCGAACACGTGCTGCCAGGACGCCTTGGCGAGCACGCCGTTGACCAGCATCTCACCCTTGGCCTCGACGGCGGTGCTGGTCATGTCGATGGCGATGTTGGCGCCGTGGATATCGTGCGGGCCGATCGCCTGCTTGACCCGCCCGTCGATGATGCGCGCCTTGCCCTCGACCTTGACGTCGTGCGGCAGCAGCGCATGATCGAGCGGCATAGACAAGGTGAGCTGCGCATCGACCTTGCCGTCGACGCTGGCAACCGTCAGTCCACTGTCCTGCAGGACGTGTACGGCCTCGCGGTCGAGCATCTCCAGCACGAGCGAAAGCGGCCCCTGCCCCTTGACGGAGAGGTGGCCGGTTCGCGGCAGGGGCTCCTTCATGTCGACGGTGAAGTTGCCCTTGAGAGCCATGCGCCGGCCGTCGGGCGTGCCCATGGAAGCCTCCGGCGCCGTGATCTCGAGCAGCTGGCCGTCGAGCCGCAGCAGGGCACGCGGGATCTCGACGGCCGGAAGGCGCTCGGCGATCCCCAGCGCCAGGTCCGACCCCTCCAGCGTCAGCGACACGCGGTCGGCGGCACCGGGCTCGGCGCCTTGGGCGGGCGCCCCCGACGCGAGCTTGAACGCGCCGCCCTGGATTCTGCCGCGCACGAGATGCTTGGCGACCCACTCGTGCGTCTTGGGCGCGAGCGCACTCGGCCACAGCGCCTTGAAGACCTCGGCCGGCATGGGCCCGATCTTGCCGTCGAGCCGCGCGCGCATGGCGCCCGCCATGTCGGCGACATCGCCTTGCGCCGACACCTCGGCGCCGCCTGCCCGCACCGTGAATTGATCGAGCACGATGCGGCCGCGCTCGGGCGCCAGGAAGCCGCGCGCCAGCCAGTCGTCGATGACGAGGCGCTGATGGAACGGGGGCTCTGCGCCGAGCCAGCCGCCGGCGGAGCGCAAGTCGAAATTCCAGCCGGGCCCCTCGGGCCCTCTCACAACGTGGGTCACCGCGCCGGTGAACTGCACGCGGCTGTCTCCCCAAACCAGCACGGAGGGGGCGATCTCGAAGCGGCGCGTGGCGCTGCTGTAGGACATGGCGAGGTGCCCGCCGTCGATGCGCAGGGGGGCCTTGGCCAGCCAGGGCAGCGACAGCCTGCCGGGCGCGGCGTCGATGCCGATGGTGCCGCCGAGGATCTCGCCGGTATTCGACAGGTCGATCTGCGCCTCGCCCCATATCGGCACATCCACGCTTTCCAGGCCCGCCAGCTGCGGCAAGGTGCGCGCCAGGCCCTTCGGCACCAGGCCCTGCACGGAGACCGCCAGTTGCAGCTTCTTGGTGCTCTCGGCCTCCATGGTGCGGAAGTTGATCTCCCAGGGACCGGTGAGCGACTCGATCTTCGCCCGGCCCGCTATCGAGCTGCGGCTGCGCTTGTGGTCGAGGTCGATGGCGAGATCACGCACGCGCCAGATGCTTTTGCGCGTGCCGTTGTCGATGATGACGGTCGCCGACTTGAGACCGATCTCGCGCAGATAGGCGCTGGCCCGCTCGCGGCGGCGCGCGCGGGCGGAAGCTTCCGACAGCACCTTGATGAGGTCGATGCGCCCCAGAGACCACGCCGCATCGGCGGTGGCTGCATCGCTCGGCACAGCGTCGGTGGAGCCGCGCAGGGGCGGCAGCTTGTCATGCGCGTTGTCCGCTTGATCGCCGGGAGGGGAGAACTTGAGGGAGAGTGTGCCATCCTCGCTGTAGAACAGCACCAGGCGCGGCGAGATGAGATCGACGCTCTCAGGCGCAATGCGCCCGGTGAGCAGAGCCCTGCGGCTGAGCGAGACGGCGGCGGAGGGCGCGAACGCCAGCGGTGCGCCGGCCGCATCCGCAACGCGCACGTTGCGCAGCTCGAACTCGATGTGGCCGCTTTCGGCCAAGCGGACGCCGACATCCTCGATGCGTACGCCGACACCGGTGAACTCGCTGTTGATGCCCTGCTCGATCTGGCTGGTCAGGAACGTGAGCGGGATCGGTCCCTGCAGCAGCCGCACATAGAGAAGGCCCACGGCGAGAACGAGAGCAAAAGCCATGGATGCCGCCATCTTGATGATGAACGGCAGCGCGCCGCTGCGAAACCGCGCGGCCGTGCGGGGCTTGCGCGCCGAACCGGGCCTATTGGCCGAGGTTCCGGCCGTCCTTTGCGCCCCTTGACCCCCGGTCCTCGTCACACCGCTCCCTCGCTCCATTGGCGATTTGAAGCCGCTTGCCCCCACTCCAGCCCCCGCCGGCGCGCCCCATGTGCCCGGCCGGCCCAGTGCGCAGCCCGTTGACCGGCTGCGAACAGGGCATCGCTCCCGTGATCCACTCCAGGAGAATCAACGTCTTGAGTATCGGCGGGCGCACGCCTGCGGCGCCAGCAAGAAGTGCAAATAAAGTCGAAAGGAAGGCACCTCGCCCGCCCATGCACTGCCCGCGGGCATCGCCCGCGGGTCGCGAGGGGAGAACGGGGCTTGGACCCTACGTCTGGGGCTGGGGCTCCAGGCCGCCCGCGCCGGGCTCGGGCCGGGGCGGGCGCATCTTGCCGGCGGCGGGAACCGCCGGTCCGGCCGGACCCTTGGTTTCCTCGTCGTCGCTGGTGCGCACGATCTTGTCGCCGCGCAGGAGGTGATGCACCTCCTCGCCGCTGATGGTTTCGTACTCCATCAGCGCCTGCGTGATCGCCTCCAGCTTGTCGCGATTGGCGGTCAGCACCTCGCGGGCCTTCTTCTCGCCGTCCGTGACGATGCGCCGGATCTCCTCGTCGATCAGCTTGGCGGTGTCCTCCGACATGTTCTGCCGCTGCGTGATGGCGTGGCCGAGGAAGACCTCCTGCTGGTTCTCGTTGTAGCGCAGGGGCCCGAGCTTCTCGCTCATGCCCCACTCGGTCACCATGCGCCGTGCCAGCTCGGTCGCCTGCATGATGTCGCTCGATGCGCCGGTATTGAGATGATCCTCGCCATAGATGAGCTGCTCGGCCACACGGCCGCCGAACATGGTGGCCACGCGGGCGACGCACCACTGCATCGAGTAGCTGAGCTTGTCGCGCTCCGGCAGGCTCATGGTGACGCCCAGCGCCCGCCCGCGCGGAATGATGGTCACCTTGTGCAGCGGGTCGTTGCCGGGCACCAGCAGGTTGACGAGCGCGTGGCCCGCCTCGTGGTAGGCGGTAGCGAGCTTCTCCTCCTCCGTCATGATCATGGACCGGCGCTCGGCGCCCATCATGACCTTGTCCTTGCTGTCCTCGAACTCGGACTGCGTGACGAGGCGCTTGTTGCGCCGCGCGGCCAAGAGGGCCGCCTCGTTGACGAGGTTGGCGAGATCGGCACCGGAGAAGCCGGGCGTACCGCGCGCGATCACCTTCGCGTCCACGTCGGGCGCGAGCGGCACCTTGCGCATGTGCACGCGCAGGATCTTCTCGCGACCGGCCACGTCGGGATTGGGCACGACGATCTGCCGGTCGAAGCGGCCGGGGCGCAGCAGCGCGGGATCGAGCACGTCAGGCCGGTTGGTGGCCGCGATCAGGATGATGCCCTCGTTGGCCTCGAAACCGTCCATCTCGACCAGCAACTGGTTGAGCGTCTGCTCGCGCTCGTCGTTGCCGCCGCCGAGGCCGGCACCGCGATGACGGCCGACGGCATCGATCTCGTCGATGAAGATGATGCAGGGCGCATTCTTCTTGGCCTGCTCGAACATATCGCGCACGCGCGATGCGCCGACGCCAACGAACATCTCGACGAAGTCGGAGCCCGAGATCGTGAAGAAGGGGACGTTGGCTTCCCCGGCGATGGCGCGGGCCAGCAGCGTCTTGCCGGTGCCGGGCGGGCCGACCAGCAGGGCGCCGCGCGGGATGCGCCCGCCGAGACGCTGGAACTTCTGCGGATCACGCAGGAACTCGACGATCTCCTGCAGATCGTACTTGGCCTCGTCCACGCCGGCGACGTCCTCGAACGTGACCCGTCCGTGCCGCTCGGTCAGCAGCTTGGCCTTGGACTTGCCGAAGCCCATGGCCCGGCCGCCGCCGGACTGCATCTGGCGCATGAAGAAGATCCACACGCCGATCAGCAGGAGCATCGGGAACCAGTTGACAAGCACGCCCAGAATGGAGGGAACGTCCTCCTCAGGCGGCCGGGCGGTGATCTTGACGCCCTTTTTGTTCAGCCTTTCAACGAGGTTGGGGTCTTCGGGCGCAATGGTGACGAACTGGCCGCTCTTGTCCCGGAATGTGCCGGTAATCCGGTGCTTGGCGATCGTGACGTCGGAAACGTTGCCGGATTCGACGCCGGCCAGGAAGTCGGAGTAGCTGATCTCGTTGCCGCGCCGCCCCTGTCCCGGGTTCTGGAACAGGTTGAAAAGGGCCATCAGCAACAGGCCGATCACCACCCAGATGGCGAGATTCCGGAAATTGGAATTCATTGAGGTTCCTTCGTGACCTGGGATGCTCCATGCCGCCGCCATCCCGGGTATTTGCGGAAGTTGCGCCGGCCCTCTGCCGCGCCTGCGTTTAACATAGGAGTGTATAGGAAGTTTGCCAAGCGCACGGCCCCTTGGATCCTATTGGACTTTCCGCTGCGGCAGCACCGCGCGGACGGTTAAATGGGCAACGAATTCAGGGCACGAAAGGCTCATCCGCCCTGGCCGCGGCGGCCGCGGAGTTGTACCAGCCGAGCGCCGGGAAGTGGGCGGCAAGCCGGCCGCGCACTCGCGGAGCGCCGAACCAGTTGAGGCTCGGCACCGCCACGAGCACGCCCCCGCGGCGGAAGGCCGGCATCGCCCGCAGGGTGCTGGCAGGCGCAGGCGATGTAACGGCACCGAGCCCACGGAGCTCCTTCAGGCCGTCCGGGCCCAGCGGCCCCACGTCCACAGTCCCCTCCATGGCAGGCTCCGCGTGCACCTTGAAGCGGCCGTCCCAGACTGCCGACCGGCCCGGAGCCAGGGTCAGGTGCGGCAGTTCCTCCCGTCCCGGCTCGCGCTCGATGAGGATGTGTTCGGGGCCGGCCGTGATCTTGGCCCGGGAAAGGGTCCAGGCACCGCAACCGGAGCCGGAGCCCAGGTGACCCGCGATGGTCTCGACGTTGGCGAGAGCGACCGGCTCGTCCGAGCCGCCCGCCGCAACCACGGCGCGGGTGAGCACGCGTATGGCAATCTCTGCGGGCAGGGCACGCAAGGCGGGACCGTCGATGGCAAGATAACCGCACGGATCGACGTGCACATGGCCGGCCGCCGCATCGGCGAAGGAGGCCGCCCACCCGTCGACGGCAGCGCGTGCGCGCTGCAGCCGGCGCGCGCTCAGGCAGATCATCTCGCTGGTCAGGCCCAGCGCATCCAGGTGCTCCCGGGCAGCGCGCAGGCGTGTGCGCTCGAAGGCCGGCGACAAGTTGCTGGGATCCTCGACCCAGGGGATGCCACGCTCGGTCAGCGTGGCGCGCAAACGGGCCCTCGAGACATTGAGCAGCGGCCGGACGATCCGAAGCGGCTGCTCGCCGCGGGCTCCCAGCACCGTCGTCTGCGACATGCCGGCCAGGCCGTCGAGCCCGCTTCCGCGCGCAAGCCGCATCAGCACGGTTTCGGCCTGATCCTCGGCGGTGTGCGCCGTGAGCAACCATCCAAGGCCGTGATGGTGCACATAGGCACCCATCAGGCGGTAGCGCGCCGCGCGCGCCGCGGCCTGCAGCCCGGTTTGCGGCTTGGCGCCCTCCCAGACGAGGGTCGCGTGAGCAAATCCCAGATCCGCCGCGCGATGCGCAACCAACCGCGCTTCCTCAGCCGATTGAGGGCGCAGTCCGTGGTCGACGGTCAGCACGGTCAGGCCCGCCGTCGGTGCCCCGATCTGCCCGAGCCAGTCGGCGCACAGCACCATCAGCGCCGTGCTGTCGCTGCCGCCTGATACCGCCAGCGCCGCGCGCGCATCGGCCAGGCTCTTGAGATACTGGTCGAACAGCCCCGCCAATTCGGCGGGGCGGATCGGTTCAGCAGCGTTCGTCATGCTGATACCTCTAGCCCCACGCCCACAACGAGCAAAGGGGAAGAGGCGAAGATCAGGTGCACCCCGCCCGCTGCCGCTCCGCCTGAGCGGTATTCTTCACGTGGGTCGGGGCGCTCGGGAATTTCGTGGAAAGCTCGCTGTATGACGTGCAGGCGGCTTCCTTCTGGCCCAGCCGCTGCAGCGACATGGCGAGCTTGAGCAGGCTCTCGGGCGCCTTGGCGCTCTTGCTGTAGCTCTGGTAGCCCTTCAGGAATGCGTTGGCTGCGGCGCGATACTGTCCGCGCACGTAGAGGGACTCGCCCAGCCAATACTGCGCATTGCCCGCCAGCGGATCATTGGGATGGCGGCGCAGGAAATCCTCGAACGCGGCCTCCGCCGCACCGTAGTCGCGCTGCAGCAGGTAGCCGTAGGCCGTCTCGTAGAGCCGCTTGGGGTTCATCTCCGCGTTCGCCTGATTGACGGGCGGCGGCACGGCGGCGGTCTGAGGCCTCGGCGCCTGCGCGGGGGGCGCTTGCGTCTGCGGACCGGCGGTGAGCAGCCGGTCGATCTCGTCCCTCTGGCCGCCGTCCTGGGAGACGGTGACGGAGCCGAAGGTCGTGCGCTCCTGCGGCTGAGCGCCGGTACGCGGTCCAGGGCCCGGCTCGTTGAGCGCCTGGCTCGAGGTCGGCGCCAGCGCGCCGGTGCGGCCCCCGAGGGCACGCACCTGCTCGGTCAGTTGCTCCAGCTGAGCGGCAAGGGCCCTGATCTGCGTCTCGAGCGCATCGAGTCGCCCGGCATCGGAGGCGTTGATTGCGGCGGCCGGACCTTGGCGTGCGCCAGGCGCCGGCGCCGTCGCGCCCTTGGCGAGCGATTCGAGCGTGCCCACGACCACCTGCATATCGACGAGTTGCTCCTCGAGCTGCTCGACGCGCTGGCGCAGGGCCGCATCCGAGGCAGGCGGATTGTCCTTCGCCGCGGGCGCTGGAGCCGGTGCCTTGGCTTGCGGCCGCACCTGGGCCGGAGGAAGCTGCTGGGCATTTGCAAGTGACGCCAGCGTCATCGCTGCGCCGACGAGTGCGCCGACCCGCAACCAACGTCCTGCAAACCGAATCGCTGCGCTGCTCATCATGGCGCTCTTCGCTGTGATACCGCTGCCGAGCCGGGCGCGAATGGCCGTCCGGCCGACCGATCGTGATCCTCTTCAACACGACTTTGCAACACGGGCAAGGCCGAACTCAAAAAAGCCGCCGCGGCGACCGTCGGCCGGGCGCCTCGTCGCGTACGGTGGTGATGCCGGTCTCTGGCACGGCGACATTGGGCCACCCCACTACGGTCACGACGCGCCGATTCTGGGCCCCGCATGCGGCCTGCGCGCATGCTGCGACCGGACGCGCCCGCCCATAGGCAACCGTGCGGATGCGCGCGGGCGACACGCCGGCCTCAACGAGGCGCTGACGCACGGCCTCGGCGCGGCGCTGGGCGAGAACCATATCGCTCTCTCCCGCCCCGCTATCGTCGGCGTGGCCTTCAACCGTCACCTGCACCGTCGGATAGCGCAGCATCCACGCCGCCTGCGCCTCCAATGCCGCGCGGGCGCGAGCACCCAGCTGCGCGCTCCCTTCGCTGAAGAACACACGGTCGCCGACATGCATGCGGAACTCTTCGGCCGGATCGACGCTGACGGCCGACTGGGAATGCCGGCCGAGACCGATGCTGCCAGCCTGCGCCATCGGCATCAGGTGCAACATGGCGGCAACGGCCAGCACCTGGCTTGGCGGAATGCCTCTGCAGTGCACGCGTGCCTCCCCACACTCGGACGCATCGCAACAGGGCGATGCTGCGCCGACATTGGGGCCAAACTTGGATAGTTGGGGCCACGTCAAGGGAGACCGAGCCGCCGGAGCTCGGCAGGCGAGACCAGGCCTTGGCGATTCCCTACGAGCGCACGTCGCCGCGGCTGTTCAGCACCGTTTGTGCGCGGCGATTCTGCGACCAGCAGGAGATGTCGTTGCAGACCGCGACGGGACGCTCCTTGCCGTACGAGATGGTGCGGATGCGCTGCGCATTGATGCCACGCTGGGCGAGGAAGTTGCGCACCGCCATGGCGCGCTTCGCGCCCAGCGCAATGTTGTATTCGCGCGTGCCGCGCTCGTCGGCATGGCCCTCGATGGTGATGGTGTACTGCGCATACTGCTGCAGCCAGCGCGCCTGGTTGGTGAGCGTCTGCTGTGCCTCTGGCGACAGCTCGGTGCTGTCGGTGGAGAAGTAGACGATGTCGCCGACGTTGACCGCGAAGTCTCGCGCGGAGCCGGGCGTCGCCGGCGTATTGCGCGCACCGGGACCGAACTCACTCTCGGGCTTGGGGGTGTTGGAGCAGGCAGCCACTGCGAGCGCGACAGCCATGGCCGCGGCAACGCGGGCCAGCCCATTCAGCCACCTCGACAGCTCCATCCCGAGTTCCCTTCCGTCTCTGCAGTGCTTCAAAGCGCCGGGCGCGACGGCGCATCAAAGCGAACAAAATCCCTCGTCACACGAAGCCTGATATTCGAAGCTTCGTACGAAAATGTGACCTATTGGACGTGAAACGCGCGTCGCGGGGCATTGGCAATATCAGGCGCGCCGTTTTCCCCGCAATGCACAGAAGCAGCAGCCCTGTGTTGCAAAAAAACCAGGGCTGCATCCCGGCCCTCGCCAGAGATGCAGCCCCAATTCCTGCGAGACATCTGCCGAAGGGCAGAGATCGCGCCCAGCTTAGCGAGCAACCTGCTCCACGCTAGCACCAAGCTTCATCGGCTCATGCCGCACTTCCCTGCGGCAGGCACCGAGAGCAATAGCGGCTATAACAACCGCAAGCACGACGCCCTTCATAGCAGTCTCTCCTTTGGTCTTGCTTTGGCAGCCGCTATTAACGCGCTACCTGCCCAGCAACCGGCATATCAGCGCCGAGCTTCATGGGCTCATGACGAACCTCACGACGGCAAGCGGCGAGGGCAACAGCGGCGACCACCGCCGTGATAACGATCACGCTCTTAACGTTCATGGTCTTCTCTCCTAATGGTGTTCGGCAATCGCATGTATTGGGGTACCGGCGCGGGACGCTCAGATCAAGAACGCAGCGGCTTGTCCAAGGGTTTTCCACGGCGGTTGATGCGAAAATGCCACTGAGATTGCAGCGCACCGGCCAGCCAAAACGCGTACTGAAGACAGCGGATCGGCCCACCGATGCAACCGGGCCGCGCTCAGCCCACAGAACACACCAAAGGGGTTAAAGCGGCGTAAAGCTGCGTTCAATTTCGCAACGGCGACCAGGCCGGGTCGGAGCCGAACGCCGGCGTTGGCACTTGGCGCTCGTTGTAGCCCGTCAGATCGATGGAGAAGAGCTTGGGCCCCCCGCCGGCGCCCTGGCTCTCGCGGAAGAACATGAGAACGCGGCCGTTCGGGGCCCAGGTCGGGCCCTCGTTGTGGTAGCCCTCCGTCAGCACCCGCTCGCCCGAGCCGTCGGGCCGCATGACGCCGATCAGGAACTGGCCGCCCATCTGCTTGGTGAAGGCGATGAGATCGCCGCGCGGCGACCAGACCGGCGTGGAATAGCGCCCTTCGCCGAAGCTGATGCGGCGCTGGCCGGAGCCGTCCACGTTCATGACGTAGAGCTGCTGGGTGCCGTCGCGGTCGGATTCGAACACCACCCTGCGGCCGTCGGGGCTGTAGCAGGGGCCCGTGTCGATGGCGTTGGACTGCGTCAGGCGGCGCATGTTCTTGGACCGCAGGTCCATCTCCACGATGGAGGCAGCCCCCTGCTCCTGGATGCTCATGATGATGCGTTGGCCGTCCGGAGCGAACCGCGGCGCGAAGGTCATGCCTGGGAAATTGCCGACCAGCTCCCGCTGGCCGGTCTCCAGATTGAGCAGGAACACGCGCGGCTGGTCGCCCGTGTACTGCATGTAGGCGACCTCCTGAGAGGTCGGGCTGAATCGCGGGGTCAGCACCAGCTCGCGGCCCTGGCTCAGAAGGCGCACATTGGCGCCGTCCTGGTCCATCATCGCGAGGCGCTTGGCCCGCCGGTCCTTGGGCCCGGTCTCGTCCACGAACACGATCTGGGTGTCGAAATAGCCCTTCTCGCCCGTGAGGCGCTCATACACCAGGTCGGCGACCAGATGGCCCAGTCGGCGCCAATCCTGGGCGCCGACGGCGAATCGCTGCGAGGCGAGCTGGCGGCCCGAGTAGACGTCCCATAGCCGGAACTCGGCGACGAGGCGGCCATCCGGTGTGCGGATGGCGCGGCCGACCACGAGGGCCTGCGCGTTGATGGCGCGCCAGTCCGGGAAGCGCGGCGGCGCATTCATGTCGCGCACCTGCTCGATGAAGGAAGCCCGGTCGAGGGGCTGGAACAGGCCCGAGCGCTCCAGGTCGGCGGCCACCACGTTGGAAACCTCGAGCGCGAGGCGCGGGTCGTCGCCGCCGAATTCGGGAATGGCGATCGGGATCGGCTTCAGCGTCCCTTGAGTGATGTCGACCTCCAGGGGCCCGCTGGGCCGCTGCCCGGCGGCAGCCGGCTGGCGTTGTGGCGGAGCCTGGGCGAATGCCGGCGTAACGCTGAGGAGCGCCAGCAGAGCAACGATGATCCTGAAGGCGGCGGAGAACCCTGTCGTCATGAGGCACGTCTTGGCGATTTGGTGCTGAGTCGTCGCGGCATAGTACGCGTTCGCGGCTAGAACATGTCGGTCGGCTTGAAGGTCAGGATCATATCCTTCCAATACTCGTACTTTGGCGCGGGCAGGGGGAACGGCTCGCAGGCCTGCACCGCCCGCACGGCACTGTCGGAAACTGCAAGGAAATAAGGCGTATTCTGCTGGTTCGTCACCTGGGGCGGGGCCGAAAGCCTCCCGTCCGGATTGAAGCGCAGGCGCATCTTGACCTCGGTGTGCTGCGCGGTCTCGCCGCCGCCCAGGATGTTCCATTTCGTCTGCACGCATGAGCGGATGATCTGGCCGAGGATGGCGACCTCGCTGGCGGAGAGCTGCTTGTCGCGACCGTCCGGCGCACCGAGCACCGGCCCCTTGTTCTTGGTCGGCTCGCTGGGCGGCGCCGACGCCGGTGGCGCCCCCTTGTCGGGGATCTTGTTCAACAGGGCCGAGATCTTCTCCGCGTCGAACTGCTTCTTCTTGGCCTCGGCTTCCTTTCTCCGCTTTTCTTCTTCACGCTTCTTCCTCAGCTCGGCCTCGCGCTTCTTCTTGGCCTCTTCCTGCTTCTTCTTCAGCTCCGCGGCCTTCTTCTGTTCCTCGAGCCGCTTGGCTTCCTCGGCCTTGCGCTGCTCTTCGATGATCTTCTCCTCGAGCTTCTGCTGCTCGAGCGCGGGCTCGGGCGGCACGGCCGGCGCCGCCGGAACCGGAGGCGCGGCGGCGAGCTTCTCGGCTATCGGGTCCTTGGGCGGATCAGCCGGCTTGGGAGGCTCGGCCTTGACCTCTTCCTTGGGCGGCTCCGGTGCGGGCGGGGGCGGTGCGGATGCCTGTGGCGCGGGCTTGGGCGCCTCCTTCTTGGCAGCGTCGGGCTTGGGGCTCTCCTTGGGCTCGGCTTCCATGTGCTTGGCCGTGCGCACGCCCTGGCGCAGCTTGGTGAGCTCGCCCGGCGTGATCAGATCGACCGCAACCGGCTCGGGCTCGGCCACGCGCAGCTCCCGCTGCGAGTGGATGGTGATGACGGCCCATCCGATCAAGGCAACGTGCAGCAGAACAGAGATGACAAGGCCAAACTGCAAGCTCTCGTCTCACTCTGGGGTCGCGCTGGCGAGCTTCGGAATCCGACGCTAGCGCTTTGCGGGACCCTTCTCGATGTCCTCGGGTCCGCTGACGAATGTGAATTTCTTGAAGCCGCCCTCGCGCACGGCGCTGATCACCTCCGAGACCCGCCCGTAGACCACCTGCCGGTCACCGCGGAACAGGATCGGATCTTCCTCCGCGTTCTTGACGATCGCCCGAAGCTTGGCCAGCAGCTGCGCGACCTCCAGCGGCTCCTCGGCGGCCCCGAGGAAGATGCGGCCGTTGCGGTCCACCGTAATCGTCAGCGGGTCCTTGTTGAGGTTGAGCGACTGACCCTTGGCGTTGGGCAGATCAACCGGCAGCCCCGACAGCAGCAGCGGCGCCGCCACCATGAATACGATCAGCAGCACGAGCATCACGTCGACGAACGGCGTGACGTTGATCTCGTGCATGGGCGCGTGCTTGCGCGCGCGGCCGCGCCGGCCTCCTCCGGGTCTTGCCGGGGTCTGCACGCTGGCAGCCATCAGACGAGCTCCTCTGCGTTCACGTCCTCACGTCGATCTGCCGCGAGACGATCGCCGAGAACTCGTCCGCGAAGGCCTCGAGCCGCTGCGACAGCCGCGACGAATCGGCGGCGAACTTGTTGTAGAAGACCACGGCCGGTATGGCGGCGAGAAGGCCGAGCGCGGTGGCGAACAACGCTTCCGCGATGCCCGGTGCGACGACCGCCAGGTTCGTGTTCTTGGAAGCAGCGATGGCCTGGAAGCTCGTCATGATGCCCCACACCGTGCCGAACAGGCCGACGAACGGCGCGGTGGAGCCGACGGTGGCAAGAAACAGCAGCCGCCGGTCGAGCTGCTCCATCTCACGGCTGATGGTGACGTCCATCACCTTCTCCACGCGCATCTGGATGCCGCCGAGCGCGCGGATGCTGCCCTCCACCGAGCGCTTCCACTCGCGCATGGCGGCGACGAACAGCGAGGCCATCGAGAAGGTGCGCCCGCGCGACAGGCCGGCGTAGAGCTCCTCCAGCGACTGCCCCGACCAGAACATCTGCTCGAAGCGGTCGGCTTCGCGGCGGGCGCGACGGAAGGCGAAGATCTTCTCGATGATGATGGCCCACGACCAGACCGAGGCCAGCAGCAGCCCGATCATGACGATCTTGACCACCACGTGGGCCTGCAGGAACAGCTGCAGGAACGAGAAACCGTCTGTGACAGGCGCCAGCTTGTCGAAGGGATTCATTGTGTTGTCTGCATCTCCGCCAAGGACGTCCTGGGGCGGAGCCTTAGATCTCAACGGCCGGACAGCACAAGAGGCCGGCCGCCGCCCCCGACAACCGCCCGTCCGACCTCGTCTTTCGGTACCCGTTTCCGGTCCTTGGGACCAGAGCCATACTGCCGCGTAATGTGACCGGAATTGGGCTCCCGCCCAAGGCCGCCTGCCGCGAGCCCCCGGAAATTCCCCGCCGTTCACGGACCGCGGTCCCAGCAGGGGCTGTGCCCGAAGTGGCGCGCGAGGTGATCGACGAAAGCGCGGACCTTGGCCGACATGCGGCGGTTGCCGGGATGGACCGCGTGGATGATGCTGGCAGAGGGCAGCCAGCCCGGCAGCGGCCGCGCCCTCGACGGGCTGTGAGCACCGAACGTCATCGAGGCTTCGAGCGCCGCAGTGATCACACCCCGCCGACGCCGACAGGTCTGGTCAGAGCCTCGTAAAGCAGGCCCAGGCCCATGACGCCGGCCAGCACAGCGAACTTCCTCAGCCCGATCACCCACAGGATCGGAGCGAGGATGAGACAGGTGAGCGGGGCCCAGAAGAACGTCATCGGCATTTCCTGCATATCGCATATCGCTTCAATTTGGTCATATCACGCCGGCAGCACCATCTGCGTCTGCGTGACGACGGCGCACAGCTTGCCGGCCTCGTTCCTGATCATGGTCTGCCACACCTGTGTGGTCTTGCCCCGGTGCAGCGGCGCGGATTCTGCGGTGACGCGCGTGTTGACCGCCGCGGCGCCGAGGAAATTGGTCTTGGACTCGATCGTCGTGGTGCGCGCCCCGGCAGGCAGGTTCACAATGGTGCCGACCGCGCCAACCGTGTCGGCGAGCGCCATGTAGGCGCCGCCGTGGCAGATGCCGCCCGCGGTGCACAGGTCGGGTCGCACCAGCATGGTGGCGACGATCCTGTCCGGCGTCGCTTCCTTGATCTCCACCCCCATCAGGCCGGGGAACAGGGGCTGAATTCTTTTTTGGATATCGTGTGCGAGAGCCATGCTGCGTCTCCTCCAGGTGGCCGCAGCAGTATGACTATGCCCGCCTGTCCTGCAAGGCGCCGCGCAGCGCAGCCGACAGGCGCAGCGGCCGTCCCGACGCGCTGATCAACACCACCATGACCTCGGCGGTAAAGAGAAGCGCGCCGGCCCGCACAATGCGCTGATCCAGGGTAAGCGTGGCTGCCGTCGTCTCCTTCACGCGCGTGACGACCTCCAGGATCTCGTCGATGCGCGCAGGCTTGAGGAATTCCAGGCCCATGCGACGCACCACGAAGGCGGCAGGCTCACGCCCGCCCGAGCCGCCGATCAGCGCGCGGTGGTCGTTGCCGATCAGCCGCAGGAAGTCGGAGCGCCCGCGCTCGCACCAGCGCACGTAGGAGCCGTGATAGACGAGGCCCGAGAACTCTGGCTTGCCAACATCGCAACACAGCGGCTTGATTCCATTGGGGCGCTGGAGGGCTATAGCGTGAACAAGCGTAGATTCTCTACGCTCCTTCCATAGCGAGCCGTAGCGCCTTCGGGATCCGTTGCGCCCTTCCGCCTGAGATAAATGCTACCCGCACGCGGGCCGCGACCAAAAGATCGTCTCCGCGTCGACATTCCTGCAGCAGGGTAATCGATGCGCCCTTCACCTCTGCGGGGATTGTGATGACATCAAGCAAGTCGTCCAAGGCCGCTGGTTTTAGGAAATCGATTGTCATTGAACGGACAACGAAGGCGAAGCTTGGCGCATCGTCGTGCGCTTCTTTGAGTAGCTCCCGCTGATTGGTCCCGAGCAGACGCAGGTAATTCGTTCTTCCCCGTTCCATGAAGCGCAAGAAATTGGCGTGATAAACAATCTGGCCGGCGTCCGTATCTTCGAAATAGACGCGGACCTGCATATGATGGCAACCGTCGCGAATTTCTCCGTCAAGAGATGTTGTCACAGAAATATCCACTTGTTGTATATCGGGAACTAATTGACTCGGATCATTATTCTGGCTCGCGGTTGGCCAGTCGACGTCACATGAAGAAACGAAATTGATAGGGAGCGGAGCCCAATCCGTCCATTCGTTTGACAACGCGCGCGAGCGTTTTTGCGTATGCCATGGTCACCGGCAGCATGTCGTACAGTGCGTCGTTGTTCCAATCCATCTTCGCGAGCGCGAGAGCTGACCGGGCGGTTTCGTCCCACGAGCCGTGCCCTGCATGACGGACCAGTCGAATCGGACGAGGCGTGCTGCGGCCGCCTTGGTAATACGAGCGCTCCGCGACGCCTTTTACATCGCCATGCATCCACAGCAGACACTCGCGGTCTCCGAGCGGGATCAGGGTACCACGATCGACCGGATAACCCGTTGGCTTCCCTTTGCCGCTTTGGCGGTCGCGATCGATGCGAACACCTCTCCAGCCGACGTCCTCCACGACCTGCACGAGATCGACCGCTTCGCACAGATGCAGCGCTTCCATGCAGCCGTCGATCTCGTCCTTCTTGAATTCTGTCGTCTTGTGTACCGTCACTCTCCGGGGAGAGCGACCCGAGTGCCGACGTCGGTAGAGATCTAGCGATCGGCCCATCACGCGGAACATCTCCGTCCGGGACATGAACGGATTGTCCCGCTGGACATCGATTTCATGGGCATCGTAGGCGACGAACTCAAGACCCGCCCCTTCCGCATCGAACACTTGGCTACAGCAGGTGACAAAGCGTGGCCGGTCTGACTCGGTCGGACGCAGCGCATAAGAGAGACCGATGTAGGCGGCCTCAGGATCCGAATCTGCGAGTTTCCAGGGAATGCCGCCAGCCTTCGCGTAAATCGCTAGGCCGATCCGCCACATGACGCTCGCACGGTCCGGATAGGCGAGCGCGCGGTCTTCACGGACGAGTTGGATTGGAATGCGTCGCGCTGCGGTAGCGGCCTTCAGGTGGTCATGGAGATCGAAGTCGTCGCCGTCTGCTCCCGTGAACCCGGCTGCCCAGCTTTGCGGGATGTAGATGAAGACAATGTCGAACGCGTCGCGGCGAGCCTCCAACGATCGGATCGCGCGAAGCAAGCGGTCCGCCAGCACGACATGGGGGGTGACTGAGTCCTTCATTTCGCCATCGAGCCGGTCGTCCAGCTCTATATGGCAATCCTTGACCGCGCCCCGCATGTCGAGATTGAACGCTTTGCGGAAACCGGGCCAGGGAGGCAGGTAGTCCTTGCGCTCCGTCGGCTTGTACTGGGACGCCAGTTCCTTCATGAAGCCGTAGAGTCGGTTTCCCTGCCGTGCCGGTGCGATCGTCGCGATCCGGATGGGATCCGGAACAAGACCGGATGAATAGGGCCCGAACCGCAGCAGTCCACGCAAAGGATGGAGATCCACGTCCGACGCGCGGTCTGGATGAAACGCGAGCTTGGCTTCGGGAAAAAACAAATGAGGCGATATCTCGCTGCTCATGCTCGGGCTCTCCCCGAGAAAGCTGTGACATCGCCCAGCCTGAAGGCCGCATTCACACCAGTGCTGATTCCAAGCGCCGGAAGGTCGCGCTGCGGGGACGCGAACAGCATCGACCAAAACTCGAGCAAGGCATTGAGCGCAGGATTGTAGCGTCTCACAATCCGTTCGCGCGCGAAATCGGTGGCGGCGGCCCTGTTCTCCCTTGTAAGTCCTTCGAATACGGTGCGCGGCTCGAGCAGAAGCCAAAGCCGCTCATCCGCCCAATCCAGCCTGATCCCCACGCCTTCTTTCCATTTTAGTTCGGGTTGCTTCGGCACCAATCCACCTAGACTTCCGGTCAGCTTCCTCAGCGGCGCCCATTTTTCGTCATCAACGGAGGTCGGCGTCAACAGGTCGGCGCCTCTGCGACGGGCAGCGATCATCCGATGTTCGCGGGTGAGAGCTCGGGTCAGTGCTTCGCGGAGAAGGCCCCGTTCGTGACTATCGTAACGCAGCCGCCGGGTTTCAATTGAATGCAGATCGAAGCTTTCGATCTCATATGCGGAAAGGACTGCTCTGATATCGGCGTCAGCACCGAAGGCCAGCACGCCTGCTTTCGAACGGGTGCCAATGACCGGCAGGCCCGACGCTTCGATTGCCGACTTGATTTCCGCCACGCCGCCGGCGTCGCAGACGGCGCGGCGGCACACGCTCGGCATCCCTGTCAGTTCGAGCGCGTTGAGACGGACGACCGGGTAGCCCCGATTCCCGGCCGGGCGCGGGGCTGGGGACCAAACCCGCCGTTCGGTTGCGATCTCATCCAACACTGTCGTGTCTAGGTCCGGCACGAGCCGCATAAGATCGCGCAACGTTTCATCGAAGTTCTCTATCGGCACGAGACCGCAGTCGATTTCCTTACGTGCGGCGGCGGCGAGAAGCCGTTGGACGCGCAGCAAGGGCGGATCCTCGCCGCGATGGAGCCAGAAGAGACCGGCGGGAAAGGAGGCATCACGTTCTAGCGCCGCTTCGAGCGTGTCCATGACCGACTCATCGCGACCGCTGTAGCCGGCCACGACAAGTCCCCACCGGCTGCAGCTATCGATCAGCAGGGTTCTGAGTTTCGCATCCTGTTCGCGCAGCTCATCTCCGGTATTCTTGAGCCGGCGCGATCGGAAGTCGCCATGAAGCTTGACCTCGACGGGCCAGCGCCCTTCGTCGATGGCGTTCCGTCCGAGACTGCCGGTCTCTATCGCCACAGTGGTCAACTGGCCGGTCCCGCCATAAACCTTCGCGCAGCCGTCGGCGACTAGAGGGTCGAAGTTGCTGGTCCAGACTAAACGACAACGCGCACCTTTCATCAGTGTCGCCAACGCAATGTGCCCGTAGGAGGGCTTCGCGCCGCTGATCTTTGCAGCGATGTACGTGCGACGGTCTGCCTCGCTTGGATAGACGGACTCGAAGAGCGCCGCGTACTCGTCGGGCGAACCGAGCGCGGGTAAGCTGCCAAGGTCGTTGATGAACGATTGCAGTTCACGTCGGACGGCCGGATTGGCGAGGTCGGCGACCTGTTTCGGAGAAACGCGGCGCTGGCTGACGTAAAGTTGCTGCTTGAATTCCCAAATCATGTCCCACGCCGTCGGAATGCCGGCGGCCGCCGAAGCGCCAGCCCCGAGCAGCCACATGAGATTTCCGCCGCGCTGCGAGAAGCGACGCGCAAAATCGTCCGTAGCTACGGTGGGATAGATCGAATCGATTATCACGCGAACATTCTAGTTTCACGAACTCGCGGATGCACTGAATCTCGCCTCCCGCTGGGTTGTCGGACCGTACGTGCGGCACTTATGCTGCGCCGCAATAAGCCCCAATCGACGACGTGCCCTCTGAACCCCGAGTTGCCTGAGGGCTGCGTCAGATCGTAAAGCTCTGGCCTGCCAATCGACGGCTGGCCGATTCGGCTTGGCGACGGATAAGTCACGCATGACAATCGAGGACGTCGTTTCCCGGATCGAAAAACTGAACAGCGGCTTGGCGACCTTTTGGGCAGCAAGCAACGGCTGGGCGCCTGTTGAAGCCGCGGGCCTGCTGACCAAGAGCCGCCTCGACTGGCAGGCGTCGCTGTCAAAGACATTGCGTTTGTGGCTACGTGAACCCTCCACTGCGCTGTCGGACGGAGAACTCATTCTCGCCTGGTCGAACCTCGGCAGTCTGCTCGAAGGAACGCTAAAACTCCTCCTGTCGGTGTTTTACATGGACTACAAAGCCGACCTGGACGTGCTCAAGAAGGCAAATGCGTTCGATCACAAAAAGCAAAAGGCTTTCAGTCCTGACGGACTTACGCTCCAGCCTCTGAAGATCTTCGTGAAAGAGCATGACCTCATCGGCGCTGACGGGAATGCCCTCGTTGATCTGGTGCAGGAGCGGCGCAACACCATTCACGCCTTCAAAGACAAGCCCCTGGGTGATGGCGCCGAACTCCAACTGGCTATGCGGGGCTATCTTGTGCTCCTACGGCGTGTCAACGAAAGGCTTCCCTACCCGGACAACGTGTACGCACCGCGCGAAATCTAACCATTTCACGAGCCGCGAAAGACCTATTTGTAGTCGAAGTCGTTTGGCCCGATCGCGACCCAGACGAAATCATCGTCGTCGAACGAGAACTCAGCAACCGATGGCGGCTTGCCGTGCTTGTCGACGGTCAGGGTCATACTAAAATTGGCTTCTACATCTATGTTCTTCTCGCCTTCCACCGTGTGGTGCGGCAGCAGTACCTTGTCTTCGCTGTCGTAAGTGGCGGTGTCCCAATCGGGATGGTGGTAGGAGACTTTGACGTCCATCTCGATGCGCCCGACGACGAGAATCTCCTTGCCTGGGCCGATCGTCCGAAATGTCCTGAAGTCGAGAAAGTTCACATTTTCCACGTCCGCTTCGTCGATTTCTGCATCGTCAACATCGCTGACCTGCAATCCCCACTGATTGAGTTCGTCATGAACGACCCCGACGATCGCATCGCGATTGTCATCCACAAAATCGTTGACGTCCGGGGCCGCTTCGATTGTCAGCCCGAGCTTGGCGAAGAGATCCGCGATCGATCTCAGCCCGGTGATATGCTCAGCGTTCTTGATGACCGCCGCAAAGTCCTTGTCGTCCGAGACGATCGTCAGCGGATCGCTTTTCGTGACAGTCGCTTTTAGGGCTTCGAAGATGAAGGCATCTGGAAATTGATCCTTCTTGGCGTCGTCGCCAAACAGGCCGGTCCTGCGCGCGTATGCGTCGAATACGACGGACGGCTTCACACTATCGATCGAAAGCGTCTCCGCTCGCAGCGAGCTGAACATCTGCTCCACCGCAGCATGATACTTCTCGATCAGTCTTTGCTGCAGTTCAACCGGAGAAATCTCCGGGAGTTTAACGGCGAGAATCTCATCAGCCAGGTCGCGGACTCGTCTCCTGGTCAGGTCGCCGATGACCTCGAAATCGTTAGCCCCATGGTTTTTTGCGATCTCTATTTTTGTAAGATCGGTCGTGACAACCTTGATATAGCCGGCGTCTACCAGATCAGCGACCCGCGGGATCAGCGGACCGCCGGGCGGCTTGCCGGCCCGGATCACGACGTTCGCATCAAGGAAAACCCGGCGGGGGCGATCAGCGGCCATTTCAGAAATCCTCGCGAGAACAGCTCTCGCATGTTTGATTCGCGTCGCGGATAAGAATCCGTATCGCCGGTTGTCTCACGCGATCCCAGACGCCTTATTCCAACTTCTCCGCCGGAAGGTTGGCGCTCGCCACCATCTGATCATAGAGCCGACGCTTCAAACGCAACTCCCGAAGGTCCGCTGCCACAGCTTCAGCGAATTTCTTGATCGCCACTGACGCCTCGTCAATTCGGGTCGGCAGATATTCCCGCGCTTTGGTCTCGGCTGCGTCAATCTTCGCCCGGTCGTCGTCGGAGAAATCGTACTCCGGATCGTCAGCGTAGACAGACCCATTGTAGTCTGACATGCACTTGGTGAGCCGCCCGAGGATGTCGATGAGGTTTTGACGGGCGGCTGTTATCTCCGCAGGCCCGAAGTTTCTGTCCTGCCGCCGAATTAAACGGCCGCGGGTGCTGTCGACCGTTTGGTTCATATCCCATACCCAGTGAGGAAGCACCCCATGGTCATCCTCACGTTCATAATAGCCACGCGCCAGGTCTTCGGACAGTTTTTCCAGCGCGGCCAATTCTGGCTTGAGCCAGTTCTCCAGCCGTTTTTCACGATCTGCGTGAACCTGTTGCAAAGCGACAGCGGTCTGCACCGAGGACAGCTTGAGCTGCTTCAGAACAGGCTGGACGCTAAGCCAAGCAACGAAAATCGCGCCAAACATGGCGATCAACGTCTGGTAGCGGGAAAACCACCATTCGAGACAACCAAATTGAGCATCCTTGATCTGCTCGCAACCACCATTGAAGGTGGCGCCATAGGCAAACCCCAATACAAGCGCCAGGGTGGCAGCGGCTGCGACAAGGGCGAGCGTATTCCGATGATCCGCCATTCGGGCACCAATCGTTATGCGACCACGATGGCGTGCGTCATTTCTTCGCTACCCTGCTTTGATTTTCAAAGAAAATCGGAAAGAAACTGCGCTGCTGTTTCAAGCGCAGGATGTCGCTGGTCTTGATCGTGTTGGCTTTGCGGCGCTCCCCGCCGCCTTGTTCGGTGATAACCTCGAGGTCCGGATTCTCGATGATCGCTGAGTTGATGTCGTGCATGTGAGCCGGGGTCGCGTTGTAGATGCTGGCGTAAAACTCACCGACCGGAATTGCATCGCCGTAATTTGTGATGAACCGCGGAATATCATCGTGAAGCTGCTTTTTTGCTTCCGCCCTTCCCGCCGCATCGAACACGTAGAGCATGCTGTCGGCTTCACTCGGGTCGTAAGACAGCATGTGCAAACCGGACCGGCCAAAATGTGCCTGGGCGCTGCTGTTTTGATGCAGGATATTGTTGTATTCCTGACGCGCACGAACCGAATTTGCGAAGTGGATAAGCCAATAACGCCATCCGTCCGGATTGTGGATGGAAAATGGACTGACGTAGTTCGCGCAGCGCTGAAACGACTCGAACACGATGCGTTCCGCTGCGCCAAGCCAAGCGTCCTTGGTCATCAAACCATCGAGTTGCGATAGATCATCCGGACTGACGCCAAACGGCGCAAGCTGCCTGGCCAGCGCGCCCCGGTCCGTCTGATGCAGGAACGTCAGCAACGTCTGGATGCCGAATGTGTAGAAGATTTCAACCGACGTGAACGACGCGACGATGTCGCCGATCGTGTTGATTTCGACGCTGCCTGTTCCGCATTGATCCAGATTGAAGAGGACGTTGTGATAGCTGCCGCGCTCGAGCAGTTGCTTCACCTCGGGATAGAGTTCGTCGAACTTCTCATTCCGATACTCGACGCGAAGGTGAAGCTTCGGCACGTTCTCCTTGATTTCGGCGATGAGCGAAGCGGCATTCGTTTTCAGCAGCTCGACAGTCTCTTTGTCGAAGTCGTTCAGGATGAGCAGGCATTCGATGTCGAGCGGCGACATCCCCTCGGCCTGACGCTTGATGTTGAATTGCTCCGTCGCGACACGAAGCTCGTTTATAAAGATCAGCGGAGACCCGGGACTGCCGCACTTGTATTGGCCGCCGCCTGCAAAACCATCGACAATGGCAAGACGAAACCGGGACTGTTGAGGAAGCTGGCAGCGCACGGTCAGATATCGCGCGACGTATTCGGCGATGACCTTGTGCTTGCGTCTTGAGTGCTCCTCAAGAACCGCGCCTGCGACCCATGAATACGGCTTTTTCGACATTCGCCCCCGAATGAATCCTGCTATCCAGAGGCGTCATTCTCAGAGCGCGAGCGAAGCCTTCGGCATTTCGTCCCAGACCTGATCGCGATATACGCGCCCATTGGCCTTTTTGGAACGACGCTTGTTGTCTTTCCCCCATGTCCCCCACTGCTTAAAGAAGAACGCGGTGTTGTGCATCGCACACTGATCGAAGATTTCATCGATCCATTCTTCACGGATCGGGCGAGCCGATCTTCCGCTTTCTCCGCCGACGATGGCCCAATGGATGTCGCGAAGATCGACTGACCCTACCGGACCGATCAGCGGCTCAAATGAGATGAAACGGATTGCAGCCGGGATGGTGCGCAAATGATCGATGCGACCCGCGACGTTGGCGCTCTCGACACTGGTGCCGAGCCATACGTTCGGCAGAACTTCACCGATCTTGGAGCGAACCAGCGCCCCCATCCGCTCCGGACGCTTGGTAAGGATCTGATAGTGATGGTGGGGCGTGGCACGCATGACGGCCCAGACTCTCAGGATGAAGGCGTCCGTCACCCGATCATGAAACAGGTCAGACATCGAGTTAACGAAGATTTTTCGCGGCTTCTTCCAGCGCAGCGGAATGTCCAAGGCCGCCTTGTCTTCACGGACCACGCCGTTCCAAACGGTTCGTTTTCCGCTGCGTCGCGTGAGTCCTTTATATTTCGGAACATTCATCGCCTGAAGTCGTCTCGCCATTTCCATGGCATAGCAATTCGTGCAGCCCGCGCTGACGATGGAGCAGCCAGCAACTGGATTCCAGGTGGCGTCAGTCCATTCAATTTGCGTCTCGGCCATGACCGTTCCCACATCGTGCTGTCGATGACGTCGATTGTCGATCACAGTCAATACCAGCTTAACCGTTAATACCGGGTTGGAGGGTGCCGGTCACGGACGGCTATCAGGGATCGTGCGTCACGGGTCGCCATCATGCGCCGCAATCGCCTGAACCACGGCCATGTCGAGCCGTTCCGATTCCGACATAGAATCGGCCTCTGCCGCTTCTGACATTTCGAGTTCCTGATTGACGTTGCTCAGCCGATGTTCTTCTTTTGTTCTCATGAAGTCAAGAAACGAAAATCGTGGATTTACCGTCCTAGCGGGTCGAGCGGTTTTTCAATGCCACATCTATCTTAGCGTCGTGTCGTGCGTTTCTCTTTGGTGAAGCCCTTATCAGTGGCCATGAAGCGCTGGAGCATAGGCGCGATCAGCTTGCCCGGATCGGGAGGCATCGCTTGGCCCGAGGTCTGGGCAAGAATCTCGGCGTAGGCGACAAGATCGCGATGAACGGCAGCCGGCAACTCGACCGTGAGCTTGACCGGCTTGTCGTCAAGGAGAGCCGAGAGCCTGAGCTTGGTCATGACGGCTCCTTCGCGGCCCCATAGGGCTGCAATATCAGGTCGCGATTGACGATCACACGGACGGGGAAGCCCGGTCGGATCGTGAGCGTCGGCTGAATGTTGAGCTGGCGTCGGATGAGCTGACGGCCGACATCGGACGCCGTGTCCTGGCTGCTCTGGCGGATCGCCCGCGCGATCTCGTTTTCGTTGTTGCTCGATCCGAGCTCGGTGCCGACGCCGAGCAAGGTCGAGAGGATCGCCGCCTTGAAAAGCTGACCCCAATGATAATCGACGTCGTCCTCGAGCCCGGAATAGCCTTCGGCGTCGGCGCCCGGTTGCCTTTCCAGAACGATCGACGTGCCGTTGGGCATGATGATGCGATTCCAGACGAGCAGCACGCGCGACTGCCCGAATGCGACCTGGCTGTCGTACTGGCCGATCAGCCGCGCGCCTTGCGGGATGAGGAGCTGCTTGCCGGTCGGGGTGTCGTAAACCTGCTCCGTCACCTGCGCGGTGATCGTTCCGGGCAGGTCGGATTTGATGCCGGTAATTAGCGCTGCCGGAATGACGGTGCCGGCTTGCACGACATAGGGCGACACCTTCTCCTGCACGCGATCGGGCGTGACGGTGCGCCGATCGACGGCCGCGTTGACGAAGGCGAGCTTGCGATCCTGCATGTTTTGCGCCGCGCCCGGATCGACACGGCCAACGGCGGGCGCTGTCGCAGGCGCCTGCACGCCGCGGCTGTCGGTGAACACCTTGGCGACGCGCGCGGCTTCGATTTCGGCGAGACGGCGCTGTTCGGTGGGATCGGCGCGCGGCGTTCGGATGTCGGGCGCGACGACGGGTTTGCCTTCATCCTGCGCACTCAGAATCGGACGCCCAAGGTCGCCCGGCAGGGCCGGGCCGAGCTTGGGGATGCCGGTATAGTCCTTCGGAAGGCCGGCCAGCCCATCTGCCGGCGTGCGGTTCTCGGTGCTGTAGAGTTCGGTCGGCGATTGGTTCATGCGCCGGTTGGCATCGAGCGCCCAGAACAGCGCGGCCATGATGATGAGGGCGCTGACGCCGCCGAGCGTAATGAGCACTTTGCGCGACAAGCGCGTGACGCGCGGCTGCTCGGGCCGCAAGCGCAGCTCGGCCCGGATATCGCCGGGAGGCGAAGTTGGAGCGTCGGTCATCAGAACAACCTCGCGCTTCGTCCCGGCCGGCCGTCGGTGCGCACGATCCGCACGCGCTTCTCGCTGTCCTTGTCGCCCAGCCTGAGTTCGGCGGCAGCAAAGAGACGATCGACGACGTAGTAATTCTGTCGAGCGCGATAGTTGACCAGTTCGGAATTGCCGGAGGATCCGATGACGAACAGCGGCGGCATCTCGCCCTGCCCGATCCCCGACGGAAACTCGATATAGACCTTGTTGCCATCGTCGAAGGCGCGCAGCGGCCGCCACGGCGCGCTATCGCCCTCGATTGCATAACGGAAGTTCAGCTTCGAGATGTCGACGCCAGACGCGACCGGCTGCGTCAGTGCGGCTTGCGCATTCTGCCGACGCAGCGCGATCAACTGATCCTGCGGATACTGCCACGACACCGAGGCCATGTAGGTCTTCTCGGTCGAGCGCAGTTCCATGTGATAGGTGCGCAGGTTGGTGTTGATGACGAGGTTGGTCTGAAGGTCGGGTCGCGTCGGCTTGACGAGGATGTGGACCTGGGCGGCCTGACCGGAGCCGCTGAGCGTATCGCCGACGATCCAGCGCACGGTGTCACCGGCGGCGACGGGGCCTGCGCCGACAAGTTGCTCGCCGGGCTGAAGCGCGATGTCGGTCACTTGTCCGGGCGCGGCGTAGACTTGATAGAGCGCGCCGACGACGAAGGGATAAACCTGCACGGCGTTGATGAAGCCATTACGCACCGGCTGCATCCGCGCCGCTTCATTGGCCTGGGCGACGCGCTTCTTCGGATCGGTCGGTTCGGGCTTCGGCTTCTTTCCGCCGACGGGCTTCAACTGGCCGGGCAACGGCAGTGGCTTCGGCAGCTCGACGACCTGCACCGGCCCGACCGGATCGGCGCTGAGCACGGCGGGCGCGGCATCGTCGTAGTCGATGTCCGGCGGAATGAACTTGTTGGCGCAGCCGGCAAGCGCTGTCGTCGCCAGCATCATGGCGATCAGCGCCGGCGCAGCATTTTTTCTGTTGTCCCCCATCACCCCATCTCCTTCGACCAGTTGATTGCGTTGACGAACACACCGAGCGGATTGGCGCGCAGCTTGTCGGCGCTGCGCGGCTGCTGGATTACGATGGTCAGGATGGCGGTCCAGCGTTCGGTGCCGGAGAGCTGACCATTCTCGTAACGGCGCTCCAGCCAGGCGATGCGGAATGATTCCGGCGAGGCGCGAATGACGCTTGAGATTTCGACCGCGACCTGCTGCTTGCCGACCTTCGCGAAGGGATCGTTGCCGCGCGCGTAATCGTTCAATGCGATGGCGCCGCGATCGGTCGTGTAGTCGTAGGCGCGCAGCCAGTTCTGTCGCACGACGACGGGGTCAGCCGGAATGCTGCGCACCTGCTCGATGAAGCGCGCGAGATGCCACGCGATCTGCGGATCGGTCGGCTTGTAGTCCGCGACGGCGGACGCGATCGCCTGCGCCTCGCCGAACTTGTCGACTTGAACCACCCAGGGAACGACCGTGCCCTGCGTCGATTGCCACACCAGCGCGGCCGCGAAGCCGCCGGCGAGCACCAGCGAGCCGAAGGCCATGAGTCGCCAGTTCTTTGCTTGCACGCGCGCAGAGCCGATGCGCTCGTCCCAGACCTGCGCGGCTTTGAGATACGGAGTTTCGGGTTCGGGCGTGCGCGCGTAGCGCACGGAGGGACGGCGGAAGAGATTCATTTATGATCATCCTGATGGAGGGACACGGACATGGAGCCGCCGCCGTGATCGCCCAAACGCACGGCATGGGCAGCGGCGGTCGCGCCGTGGCTCAAGGTCTGGCTGCGCTTCATGCGCGCGGCCCAGGCCGGTGGTGCGCCGGATGCTAAAGGGGTTTGAGCGGCTGAAGCGCCCGCGGCTGTTGCCGGTGAGGATGGTCCGCCCGTGGCGGCGGCGCGGCCGGCTGCGTAACTCGATTTGAGGGATGCGGCGGCGCGCGATGCAGCCTGTCGCACAGGCTGGATAGCTGCGGATGCGCCGGCCCTTGTAACGCCGCCCAGACCGGCAGCGACGGCGCCCATGCGGCTCTGGCCGGATGCGCCGGCGCCATAGGCGCTCGATGTGCTGCCGGCGAGATACGCACCTCCGCGCGCGGCGGCCGCGGTCATGCGTCCGCCGCCGCCAACCGCGCTCGCCGCGCCGGAGAGGCCAGCGCTTGCGCCCATGACGCCGGCCGCACCGATGCCGGCGACGGCAAGGCCAGTGCCGACGGCGGCGCCTGCACCGAGTTGCGGCGCGCCGGAAACAAGTCCGGTAGCGATGCCGGGACCGAAGATCGACAATCCCATCAGCGACAGCGCGCCGAGCACAAGCGCCAGCGCGTCGGTGATGGTCGGTGTACCGGAGAAGCCGGTCGTGAATTCGCTGAACAGGCCGGAGCCGATGCCGACGATCACGGCGAGCACGAGAATCTTGACGCCGGAGGCGACAATGTTGCCGAGGACCTTTTCGGCGAGGAACGCGGTCTTGTTGAACAGCGCGAACGGGATCAGCACGAAGCCCGCGAGCGTGGTCAATTTGAACTCGATCAGCGTGACGAATATCTGGACCGCGAGAATGAAGAAGGCGATGAGCACGATCGCCCAGGCGATCATCAGCACCATGATCTGCACAAAATTCTCGAAGAACGAGATGTAGCCCATCAGGTCGCCGGCGGCCTTGAGGATGGGCATGCCGGCGTCGATGCCGACCAGCGCGACGCGGCCGGGCTGGAGCAATGTGTCGGCCGTGAGCGACGATCCGCCCGCCTTCAGGCCGAGGCCGCTGAAGGACTGGAAGACGATCCCGGCGAGCCGGTTGAAGTTACCGATGATGAAGGCGAAGAAGCCGATATAGAGCGTCTTCCTGATGAGACGGGCAAGCACGTCTTCGTCGACGCCCCAGGCCCAGAACAGGCCCGCCAGCGTGATGTCGATGACGATCAGTGTGGAGGTGAGGAATCCGATCTCGCCGCCGAGCAGGCCGAAGCCGCTATCAATGTAGCGGGTAAATGTCTCCAGAAAGCGGTCGATGACGCCGGTGTTCATGGCCGCGTGCGCCCAGCATCGCCTTCCAGGAAATGACGGCGGCTGTCCGCCCACGCCTTCTTGCAACCGGCGTCGTCGAGCGCGGCCGCGCCGATCTCGCGGCAGCGGAGCAATTCGCTGGATGCAGGCTCCTCGCTCTGTGACTGAGCGGTCGACGCGGGTGTTTCCTCGGTGGCGTCGGGACGCAACGCAATGGCGCAAGCCGCCACGATCACGGCAAATGCGAGGACGGCGACAACTCGGGTTGCAACTTTCCAATCCATCGTCGTCCCCTCAGTCATGGAACATGCGAACGGGCGTCGGGCTGTAGCTGCTTCCGGTCAGGAAGCGGCTGAGCTGTTCGCGCGACTGCTCCTGCGCCGCGGCCTTGCGGGAGTTCTCAAGGGCGTCGGCTCTGCCCTGTGCGGCGAGCATCGCGGTGAGGTCGGCAAGTTGCCGGGTCTGGACGCCGATGAGTTGGTTGCCGGCCTGCGTCGCCTGAAGCACGCCGACGGCCGACTGGCTGGAGTCGACCAGCGTGCTGGTCTGGGCGCGCGTGCCGTCGAGGTTCTGCACGGCGACCGCTCCGGCCTTCAGCGAGTGCTCGTAGGCCGACAGCGATTGCTGCCAACGGTCGCGTGCGGACGTGATGAGCTGCGCGTCGGTCTTGCCGACCGCGAAGTTCTGGAAGGTCGACGAGAACTGTGTCTCGATATTGCCGACGTTGTAGGCCAATTTGTCGGCCTCACCCATCAGCCGCTTCATCTCGGCGAAGTTGCCGTCGATCTGGGAGAGGACAGACGTTGGCAGGCTGGCGAGGTGCTTCGCCTGGTTGATCAGCATCTGCGTCTGATTGGCGAGCGAGGTGATCTGGTTGTTGATCTGCTGAAGCGCGCGTGCGGCGGTCAGGACGTTCTGCGCGTAGTTCGACGGGTCGTAGACGATGTCAAATGCATCGGTGCTGCCGGGTGCAAACGTCACGGCAAGCACGAGCGCACCCGCCGCAATCGGGTGGCGATAACGCAAGCGGAATACGGACAGAATCATGATGGCGTCTCCTGTTCTGACGGCGTGATGCGCGACGGCTGATGCGTTGCAACGGACGCATCGATGACATTCGTGAGATTGGGAACGAGGTCGGCG
Source organism: Hyphomicrobiaceae bacterium (assembly GCA_008933705.1). GTDB lineage: Bacteria > Pseudomonadota > Alphaproteobacteria > Rhizobiales > Hyphomicrobiaceae > AWTP1-13. The sequence continues at coordinate 83,910 of WBUN01000007.1, read as the reverse complement.
GCCCAGGCGAGGTCGTTGGCGTAGAGCCAGGCTTCGAGGAAGTACGGCCGCGCGCCATCGCGCAGCAGCTCGTCGATCAGCGCGTGCGCGGCCTTGTCCGACGATGCGCACAGCGCCAGCGCGACGGAGCCAAGCCCCAGCTCAAACAAGCGGTTGCCGCGTCGCGACTGGCAGTAGTAATCGCGCTTCGGGGTCGCCCGCGCGATGATCTCGATCTGACGGGAATTAAGCCCAAACCGCTCATAGACGGCGGTGATCTGCGGCTCGATGGCGCGCTCGTTGGCGAGGAAGATGCGCGTCGGGCAGCTCTCGACCAAGACGGGCGCGATCGGCGACGCCTCGATGTCGGCCAGCGACTGCGAGGAAAAGACCACGCTGACGTTCTTCTTCCGCAGCGTCTTGAGCCATTCCTTGATCTTGTCGGCGAAGCCACCGTCGTCGAGCGCCCGCCAGCCCTCGTCGATGACGAGCAGGCTCGGTCGGCCGTCGAAGCGGGCCTCGATGCGGTGGAACAGGTAAGAGAGAACGGCCGGCGCCGCCCTGGTGCCGACAAGCCCTTCGGTCTCGAAGGCCTGGACGTTCGCCGTGCCGAGATATTCGTGCTCGGCGTCAAGCAGCCGACCATGCGCGCCGCCGATGCAGTAGGGACGCAGCGCTTGTTTCAGCACTGAGGACTGCAACAGCACCGTCAGACCGGTGATGGTGCGCTCCTCGACCGGCGCCGAGGCCAGCGACGTCAGCGCCGCCCAGATATATTCCTTAACATCCGGGGTGATCGTAACGCCCTCGCGCAGGAGAATGTCGACCAGCCAGTCGGCGGCCCAGGCCCGTTCGAGAACATGATGGATGAGAGCCAGCGGCTGGAGCGCGACGGACGTGGATTCCGCCTCGTCGGTAAGCGTGCCGCCGAGGTCCTGCCAATCGCCGCCCATCGACAAGGTCGCGGCTCGGATGCTGCCGCCGAAATCGAAGACGAAGACTTGCGAATTGCGATAGCGGCGGAACTGGAGCGCCATCACAGCGAGCAGCACGGACTTGCCCGCCCCGGTCGGCCCGACGATCATGGTGTGGCCGACATCGCCGACATGGAGCGCGAAACGGAACGGCGTCGCGCCTTCGGTCCTGGCGTAGAACAATGGCGGCATGCCGAGGTGTTCGTCCCGCGCCGGCCCGGCCCAGACTGCCGACAGTGGCATCATGTGCGCGAGGTTGAGCGTCGAGATCGGCGGCTGGCGGACGTTCGCGTAGGTCTGGCCGGGGATCGAGCCGAGCCAGGCTTCGATGGCATTGACGCCTTCCACGATGCAGGTGAAGTCGCGCGACTGGATGACCTTCTCGACCAGCCGCAGCCGTTCGTCGGCTATGGTGCGGTCGGCGTTCCACACCGTGACGGTCGCGGTCACATAGACCTGGCCGACCTGATCGGAGCCGAGGTCTTGCAGGGCCGCGTCGGCATCGGCGGCCTTGTTCGCGGCGTCGGTGTCCAGTAACATCGACGCCTCGTTCGTCATCACCTCCTTCAGGATCGCCGCGACTGATTTGCGCTTTGCAAACCACTGCCGGCGGATTTTCGTGACGAGGCGCGTTGCGTCGGTCTTGTCGAGCATGATGGCGCGCGTCGACCACCGATAGACGAAGGCCAGGCGGTTGAGGTCGTCGAGGATTCCGGGGAATGTCGAGGTCGGGAATCCGACGACGGTGAGCGTGCGGACATGGAAGTCGCCAAGCCGCGGTTCCAGCCCGCCGGCGAGCGGCTGATCGGCCAGCAACGCGTCGAGGTGCATTGGCGTTTCCGGCACGCGCACGCGATGGCGTTTGGTCGAAATGGTCGAATGCAGGTAGGTCAGCGTTTCCGAGTCATCGAGCCAGTCGGCTTCCGGCACGAAGCCTTCGACGAGATTGAGCACGCGGTCGGTACGATCGACGAAACTCTTCAGCAGTTCCCAGGGATCGACCCCACTGCGCTCACGGCCCTCGTAGAGCCAGGCTTCCATGCGCGAGGCTTCCTCGGCGGGCGGCAGCCAGACGAAGGTGAGGAAGTAGCTCGACTCGAACAGGACGCCGGAGTCCTCGAACTGCTCGCGGCGTTCGATGTCGAGAAGGGCCGAGGCAGATTCCGGAAACAGGCTTTCCGGGTAGTCGGTGGCGGGATGACGCTGTGCTTCGACGAAGATCGCCCAGCCGGAGCCGAGACGGCGCAGCGCATTGTTCAGGCGCGCGGTCGTGCCGACCAGTTCGGCCGGCGTGGCGCTGTCGAGATCGGGACCGCGAAACCGCGCCGTCCGTTGAAACGATCCGTCCTTGTTGAGCACGACGCCCGGTGCGACCAACGCGGCCCAGGGCAGGAAGTCCGCGAGTTGCGCGCTCTTTTTCCGGTATTCGGCGAGGTTCAGCATGGGCGCACCTCACACGTCCATGTGAGCGGGGTAACGCAGGTGCCGGCGGCCGACGTCGACGAACTGGGCGTCGCGCTTCGCCGCCCACACGGCCGCGAAATGGCCAATCGCCCAGATGACGAGACCGGCGATCCACAGGCGCAAGCCGAGACCGACGGCGCCAGCGAGCGTGCCGTTGGCGATGGCGACCGTGCGCGGTGCGCCGCCGAGCAGGATCGGCTCGGCGAGGGATCGATGGACTGGCGCGAAGAAGCCGCGGACATCTTCCTCCATCAGACTAGCGCTCCGCCGCCAAAGCTGAAGAAGGAGAGAAAGAAGGACGAGGCTGCGAAGGCAATCGACAACCCGAACACGATCTGGATCAGCTTGCGGAAACCGCCGCCCGTATCGCCGAAAGCCAGCGTCAGGCCGGTGGTGATGATGATGATGACCGCAACAATCTTCGCGACCGGGCCTTCGATGGATTCGAGGATCTTCTGAAGCGGTTCTTCCCACGGCATCGATGAGCCGGAGGCATGGGCCGGCGCCGCCGTCAGCAGCATGACCATGGCAAGCGCCGTCGCTTCCGCGAGGCGGCGGCGCAGACGAGACAAAGCAAACCGGCTCATTCACGGTCTCCTTTTGAGGGCTGTGGGGATGGGAGCAGCGCGTTGAGCGTGCGGTAGTCGCCGGTCGCCGGATCGAGCCCATTGACATGGGCGATCTCGGCCAGGCGACGTTCGGCACCGCGGCCGGACAGCACCGCGACGATGTCGATGGTCTCGGCAATCAGGGCACGGGGAACGGTGAGCACCGCTTCCTGCACAAGCTGCTCAAGCCGGCGTAATGCACCGATCGCGGTGTTGGCGTGGATAGTCCCGACCCCGCCGGGATGGCCGGTGCACCAGGCTTTGAGCAAGTCGAGAGCTTCGCTGCCGCGCACTTCGCCAATCGGAATGCGATCGGGGCGCAGCCGCAGCGACGACTTCACCAGATCGGAGAGCGAGGCGACGCCGTCCTTGGTCCGCAACGCGACCAGGTTCGGCGCGGCGCATTGCAGTTCGCGGGTGTCCTCGATCAGGACCACGCGGTCGGCGGTCTTTGCGATCTCCGCCAGCAAGGCGTTCGTCAACGTCGTCTTGCCGGTGGAGGTGCCGCCGGCGATGAGCACGTTCTTGCGCCGCTCGACCGCGAGCCGCAGCACGTCCGCCTGCGCAGCCGTCATGATGCCGGCGGCGACGTAATCGGCGAGCGTGAACACGGCGACCGCCGGCTTGCGGATCGCGAAAGTGGGCGCCATCACTACCGGGGGCAACAGGCCCTCGAAGCGTTCTCCGGTCTCGGGGAGTTCGGCCGAAACCCGCGGGCTGCCGGGATGCACCTCCGCGCCAACATGATGTGCGACCAGGCGCACGATACGCTCGCCATCGGCCGGGATCAGCACATCGTCGGTTGCGACAAGACCTTCGCGTAGCCGGTCGACCCAGAGCCGGCCATCGGGGTTCAACATCACCTCGACAACAGCGGGGTCCTCGAGGTATTGGGCGATAGCCGGCCCGAGCGCGGTGCGCAGCATGCGTGCGCCACGCGCCAGTTTTTGGCTGTTGTGATGATGACCGGACATCGTGCCCCCATTTCGGCCATCCGCACTCACGATCGGATGACGATGGGGACAATCAAGAAATGCAGAACTTACAGATGGGCAACAGGATTTATCTGAAACGTCGTAGTTTGCCGTAGCTCATCGTAGGCCGTCGAAAAAATACTTGAAATGTTCGGCGGTAAATCCGGTCGAAGAATGTCGGCTAATGCGACTCGAACGAATCAGTGCTTGAGTCAATGAAATCGATAAACGTCTTCACAACCGGATTGGTGTTGGTCTGTTTCCAACACGCCATGTAGCCCAGACGGGTCAAGCCGTTGCCATCATGCACCGGTTTGAAAACAATGCCGAGATCGGTCAGTCCGGCGGCCGTCTCGCATTGCAGGCTAATACCCTCCCCGCTGCCGACCTCGCTTAGTATACTCTCGCGGCTCAAAGACCTCATCAGAATCTCGGGGTGATCTGACGGAGCAGCCAAATAGCGTTCGAGAATAATGCGAATATCCGGTCCCGGGTCGTGGTGACTGACCAGGAACCGCTCACCTTTCAGTTCCGGCCAGTAGACAAATGGCCGATCCGCGAGAGGGTGGTCTTTCGGCAACGCGACGACAAGAAGCTCAGATCGCATCGCAAGGGAGTTAAAAATGTCGCATCTACCAGGGTCTCCTAACAGAATGGCAACGTCAATCCTGCCAGCATGAAGGCCGGCTGCAAGCTCGGTGTACGGCGCCTCGAATGGTTCGATATCGATCTCGCGATAGCATTTTCTGAAATTGTGCAACGCTGCTCGTAGTGAGCCGGTTGACAATGACATATAAAAACCGACGACGATGCGGCCGACGCGTCCAGCACCGCTCGCTTTCGTCTGCTCACCCAGTCGCTCCGTATCCTCAATAATGCGCTGCGCGATGACGACGAATGCTTCGCCAGCGGCCGTGAGGCTGGCCCCTGACTTTGAACGGTCGAAAAGACAGACGCCAAACTCGTCTTCCACTTCTTTCACGCGCTTGCTGACGATCGGCTGCCTTACATTGAGTTCTTGTGCGGCGGCGCTGAAGCTGCCATTCCGAGCGCTTGCGATAATGTAGCGAAGGTGACGCAGATCCAATCCTGTCCTGCCTTTCTGCCGTCCCTATGTCGTGCATAACTCGGCAATTCCGCAGATATGTGTTACCTATGTTCTTCCGTCCTACAACCTTCATCCTGTCTGCGAGCTATCATCTCTCCGATTTGAGTCATACTTTTGCGGGCGCACCTCTCATCTACTTAACTGCCCAAATCAGCCGTAAACAATCAACAGACCCTTTGCGTCGATCTGATCGCTGGCGCGCACCAGCACTTCGGCGACGGTCCATCGCAATCGGCGTATAGTACCGTCTCCATTTTCACGACCTCGATCGATAGCGGCACATCTCCGGAATTGACCGATCGTCCAGCCGCAACCGCCACCGTGGACACGACGCCGGCATTGGCGCCATGCCCTTCTCATCGACGTCACCGATGGACAGACAGCGAATGACAGGCATCTTGCTGCGTTCGATATCGACGAGGATCTCGTCCTCGACTTCATACCATAGAAATAGACTGGCGTTCGCAGGCCTGACCGGACCATATTCCGTCTGAGCCGAAGCATAGTCGCTGAACACCTTTGGATACATCAGCCAAGACGTGAACTCGAACTCTGTCAGTTCGCGTCTGATATTCTCGTCGGTTTGCTTTTCCAAGGCATCCAGAAACCGGCACCAGAAACTATTGCCTTACATCCCGAGCGTGCGCTTTGCCTCAGCGATCTCAGGGCGTGGGCTATCCGCATTCTTGGCCAGCTCGAGCAGTTGCTTCGAGTAAAAGACTGCTTTCTGCTCATTTCTTGCTCGCTTGGCACATTCCGCCGCTCCCGCCATCGCGCGGTATCGACTAGGCTGGTGCTGAAGCACTTTTTCGAATTCAGCGAGAGCGTCAGCCGGTTTACCGTCACGCTCAAGTATCATCGCCAATATCTCTCGCGCCGGAACGATTGGTCCTGGCGTGACGACACTTTTAGCACTCGCATCTTCGCGATCCGCCGCGTGGCCCAGCATTGTAATACCCTCATCGCGCTCGCCTTCAGCAAAAGCTGTAAGACCTTGCACGACCTTGATCTGAATATCGATCTGATCGGCCCAATAACTCAGCTTCATCGCCGCAGCCGCTTCGCGAAGTTCAGCGAGCCGCTTTGCTGCAACGCTCGCTTTGGTCGGATCTTGGCTCATTGCCGCACCGATACCCTGCGCGAATGCGTTGATAGCCTCAGCCTGGGGATACTTCTGCCATGGATAGGCATCCCGCTAGAGCGCAACTTTACATCCGTCGATATTGAGCTGCTGAATGCTATCATCCGACTCATCTTTCGTAAGAGCGGCCTTTACCCAGTTAGCCATTTGAGTCGACGCTCCCTTTTGATTGTTACGAACTTCAGTTCTTTCCAAACATATTCTTCCAGGCCTCGGTGCCCGGCTTCGCTTCCCATTGTTTGCTGTCGGACAACGTGTTTATGCCCGCCCGAACCCCCGGACGGTCTTTGATCGCCTGGTACCATCGATCAATGTTCGGGTACTCCGACAACTCACGTCGATGCAGCTTTCGCGTGCGAACCCAAGGGAATGTGCTGATGTCAGCGATAGAATACTCGCCGGCGAGATATTCAGATTCGCCAAGGCGCTTCTCGAGAATGTTGTATATTCGGCCAACTTCCCGATCATAACGTTCGATGGCGTAATCGATCTTCTCGGTCGCATACACCATGAAGTGGTGTGCTTGGCCCAGCATTGGACCCATCGTCGTATTCTGAAAGACAAGCCACTTTAACGTATCGTAGCGTTTCTCCGGATCCTGAGAAAGGAATTTACCGAACTTTTCTGCAAGATAGATCAGAACGACCGCGGATTCAAAAACAGCATAAGGCTTGTTGTGCGGGCCATCGTGATCCACGATGGCCGGCACTTTGTTGTTTGGATTGATCTTCAGGAATTCCGGATGAAACTGCTGACCTGCCGTTATATCAACCGGAATTACACGATACTCCAAGTCCAACTCTGCCAGCATTATAGCTGCTTTATACCCGTTGGGGGTTGGCCAGAAGTATAGATCAATCATAGCTGGAAAATCCCTATCCGACGATCTTTAGCCCTGCTGGCTTGTCAACGATAAGCCCAGGATTCAACATCCACTTCGGGTCCAGTTCGGTCTTGGCGGCTGCCAGCACACGGCGGAACAACGGATCGACTTCCTTATCGTACCAAGGACGGAACGATTTGCCGACAGCATGATGGTGCGTGATGGTGGCGCCGAGTTCAAGTAGCGCATCCGACGCCACGTCGTGGAGCATCGTATAGGCTTCAAGGCTGTTGGCATGTGTCGAAGGAGCCATGACCGAATAGTAAGGGGCCGGGCCGTCCGGATACAGGAAGGAGAACCTGCGGCAGACGATGCCGCCGCCAAGATTTTCCTTCTGGGCTTTCCGCATGCGTCGCATAATCTCGGTATCGACTTCTTCGAACTTATCCCAAGTGTAGGCAGTTTCGAACGTGAAGCTGACGATTCCCATCGCGGCGCGCGTATGCATCAGCCGGGGCAGATACCTGAACTGGTGCCGCCAGCTACCCTGCGGCCCGCTACGGCTGGTCTCCAGCGCGTTGTCCGCAGTTCCCGCGCGTTGCTTCACGACGCCACCGAAGTCCTTGCAGATTTCGAGGCTGCGCTCCAGCCACGCGTCCATCGGATGGTCGGCGGATTCGAAGCCCAGCAACAAGACCGAATCGGTGCCGTCTCCAGCGCCGTAGAATTTGGCGTCCTGCTCGTCCAGATAACGACAGTTCGCCGGGAATAGTCCTGCTTGGGTGATCTGACGGACGGCCTTGGCACCTTGATAGAACGTCTTGAATGAGATCGATGCATTCGCACGGAATTTCACACGCCCCTGTAGACGCATCCATGCATCGGTGATGATGCCCAGCGAGCCCTCAGACCCGATGAACAGCCGATCCGGATTGGGTCCCGCACCCGAGCCTGGCAGCCGGCGGTTCTGGATCGTTCCCGCCGGCGTGACCACGCGCAGGCTTTCTACCATGTCGTCAATATGCGTGAGATGGGTCGCATAGTGACCGGACGAGCGAGTTGCGATCCAACCGCCCAGCGATGAGAATTCCCACGATTGCGGAATATGGCGCAGGGTGAGGCCATGCGGCTTCAGTTGCTCTTCCAGAGCCGGACCGAGAATGCCGGCCTGGATCCGCGCGCAGCGTGACACGGGGTCGACTTCGAGAATCTTGTTGAGGTTGCCCAAGTCGATTACGACGACGCCGGGAAAGGCGTCGCGCTCGGGACCCCAGAAGCCGCCGGTGACGCTCGATCCGCCGCCATACGGTATGCATGCATAACCATTTTCCCCGCACCAGTCGAAGATAGCGGCGATGTCTTCTTCGTCGCGCGGATAGGCCACGACGTCCGGAGCCTTCTTAAAATCGCGCCGGTAGATAAGGGTCATGTCCTTGAAACCCTTACCATACGTATGAACAATTCTGTCCCATTTTTCCGAGGTGCAGAAATCCTCCAGCGTTCGTGGGATCTTTATGCGCGACGGATAAAGTTCAATCTCATCTAGAGTCGGGTCTGACAGAACTTCGATGTCTTTAATTCCAAGCCGCTGCTCCACGCGATCTCGCATGGTACGGATTTCTTCTTGGGAATTATCTTCACCTTCATATCCCCACGACCAGAATTTCCTTCGCTGACCATAGTAGCCGCTCTTTTCCTTCGCCACGGCGCGTCCTCCTTCGAGATTTCGACGTCAATTAAATCATCCAGGTGCGCATGCGTTTCGGGAAACATCGCGATCTGGTTCTACCAAATTGGCATATCCAATTAGGTCAGTCAATGGTTTCTCGGAATTGATAAGCACCCGGAGCTACGCCACCGCGACAACATTCGCCTTGACACCGCCGCCAAGAGCACGCTTGAATGGTATGACCAAATTGGATGTGCCAGATTGCAACTGAACTGCAAATAGAGAACTCACCTCATTTTTTGATGAGTGCGTTCAGCGACCTTTTTCACATAGAGAGGGACAAGAACGTGGTGCTGTCGGACCAAGCCAATCTGCATGGTGAGCGCGCCCTCCAATGGACCGCGTCATGCTGAGATATCTAGTTCGTCGCCTTGTCGCGCTCGTGCCGACCTTCCTGCTAGCGAGCGTTATTGTGTTCTCGGCCATTCGCCTGATACCGGGAGACACGATCGACATGATGATGTCCCAGAACGACATCTCGGCCAGCGTCAAGACCCGCGAAGATCTTATCAAGGCACTCGGGCTCGATCAGCCGGTCCTTGTACAATATTGGCACTGGATCAGCTCAATTGTGCTCCACGGAGATTTCGGTCGCTCGCTTTGGACGGGAGAGAGCGTCACTAGCCTCGTCGCTGAACGCATACCGACTACCCTCTATTTGGGGGTGCTGGCCATGATCTTCGCCCTCTTGATCGCGCTGCCGGTCGGCATCATCTCGGCGATCCGGCAAAACAAGCCGGTCGATTATCTCGGCCGTGTCTTTGCCATCACAGCCCTGTCCGTGCCGCCTTTTTGGCTCGGGACGTTGGTGGTGATCCTGCCAGCGATTCTCTGGGGGATCGCGCCGACCACGCAATATGTTGGGCTGACCGACGATCCCCTCCTTAGCCTCCGCCAGATGGTGCCGCCCGCGATCGTCCTCGGCATCGCCTTATCCGGAGTGACGATGAGGATGACCCGTACGATGGTCCTCGAAGTCATGCGCCAGGATTATGTCCGCACGGCCTGGAGCAAGGGTCTCGACGAGCGGACGGTCGTTTTGCGCCATGTCCTCAAAAACGCGCTTCTGCCGGTCATAACCATCGTCGGCTTGCAGTTGCCCCTGCTGATCGGTGGCGCGGTCGTAATTGAGCAGATCTTCGTGATCTCCGGTATGGGCCAACTACTCCTGATGGCGGTGTCGCAGCGGGACTATCCGGTCATTACCGGCATCTTTCTCCTCGTGGGCGTCGGCGTAATGACGATCAACCTGCTCGTCGACATCAGCTACGCCCTCCTAGATCCCAAGATTCGTCAGGGCTGACGCATGGCTATCAATTCGACCCTGAAGACCGACGCAGGTCCCGACCGAGGCGCCTGGGCAGCGCCCGTACGGACTTTCTTCAGTCGCCTTTTTAAACAGGACATTCTCGGAACGGTTTGCGCCGGCCTTCTCGCCGCGATCGTGCTCTGCGCACTCCTGGCACCCTGGCTCGCACCGTACGACTTCGACGCGATCGACCTTACATCGCTGATGCAGGGGCCGTCCTGGTCCCACCCACTAGGGACAGACGAACTCGGTCGCGACATCCTCAGTCGGGTCATCTACGGAGCCCGTACTTCCGTTATCGTCTGTATCACCGCCGCGCTGCTATCGCTCGCCATATCGGTCACGCTCGGAGTTCTGTCCGGGTATTTCGGCGGACGTCTCGACGCCCTGGTTCAGCGGTTCGTCGATACTTGGCAGAGCTTTCCCGACCTGATCGTGCTGATCGCGGGCGTCGCGGTTCTCGGCCCCGGCATCGTGCAAATCATCGCCCTCCTCGGCATCCTCTACGGCGTCGCCGGTTCGCGCATCGTACGGGGCGCGGTACTGTCGGCGCGCGAGCAGCTCTACGTGCAGGCGGGCCATTCCTTCGGCGCCGGTAACGGGCACATCATTCTCCGGCACATCCTGCCAACGATCGCCGCGCCCCTCATCGTGCTCTACACCACGCGGCTCGGCGGCGTGATCCTGGTCGAATCGAGTCTCAGCTTCCTTGGTCTTGGCGTGCCGCCGCCGGCACCCGCGTGGGGCCGTATGCTGAGCGATGCCCGCCCCTACATGTTCGAGAACGTCTGGATGGTCGCCGCCCCAGGCCTCGCGATAACTCTGATCGTTTTTTGCGTGAACATCTTCGGAGACTCTCTCCGCGATCTTCTCGATCCGCGCGGAATAGTCCGCAATTGAGCGAACAACAATAACATTAGGGAGGAACAAGGAATGGCACGCGGACATCTCGGAACAATGGCGGCAGCCGCGCTCGGGGCTATAATTGCGACCCAAGCCGTGAGCGCACAGGAGCCGAAATACGGTGGCACGCTGACCATCTCTCCTTACTCCCCCGGGATTTCGGCGTTGTCGTGGGATCCCGCCGACTGGAACTGGAAGGTGTCGATTGATGCGGGGCCCTATATGGAGCAGCTGATGGTGGGCGACCTAAGCAAGGGCGTACGTGGCGGCGGAAAGAACAACTTTTTCAGCGAGGCCTGGCTCTCCGACGACGTGCTGCGCGGCGAACTCGCAGAGAGCTGGGAGGTCGTCGACAAACCGCTCTCAATCGTTGTCAACCTGCGCAAGAACGTGAAATGGCAGGCCTGCAAAGGCATCATGGAAGCGCGCGACTTTACCGCCAAGGATGTCGTGTTCGCGTATAACCGTCTCATCGCTAGTCCGAAGGCGAACAAAGTCTATTTCTCCTTCATCGACAGGGCCGAGGAGACGGGACCGCACCAAGTGACCTTCTTCCTAAAGGAGTACAACTCGGAGTGGAAATACCGTCTCGGCTACGGCTACTACGCCGGCATCTATCCCAAAGAGATTACGGAGGCTCCCAACGGCGGCGCTGGCAACTGGCAGAATGCCTGCGGCACAGGTCCCTTCCGGCTGACGCGGTATGAGGCCGGGGCCTTCGGGGATTATCAGGCTAACAAGGAGTACTGGGACCGCGAGAAAATCGACGGCAAACCGTACAAGATTCCCTTCGTCGATAAGCTTGTGATGCGGACGATCGCGGATTCACAGACACGCCTAGCCGCCTTCCGCACTGGCAAGATCGATGTCATGACGAATATTAGCTGGGACGAGCTCAAATCGCTGGCACCGATCCGAGATAAAATCAAAGTCGTCGAACACCCCGACTATGCGGGTGAGGCGCTGGCAATGCGGGTCGATGCACCACCCTTCGACAACCCGAAGGTACGTCTCGCCTTGAATCTCGCGGTCGACCGGGCCGCCATCGCGAAGCAGATCTATGGCGGCCACGCTGATTTCCCACACCTGCCATTGGATGAAACTTGGGAAGGCTATTTCACGCCGGCCGAAAAGATGTCGGAGGAGGCACGGGAGGTTCTCCAATACAATCCGGCCAAGGCCAAGAAACTCCTAGCCGAAGCGGGTCTTGCGAATGGTTTCGAGTTCAAGGCTCAAGTTCCGACCTTCGCTGACCAACTGAAGAAGGCACAGATTGTAGCCGGATATCTGTCGGCAATCGGTGTAAAGATGATCATCGAGCCAAAGGAGTATGGGGCGTTCCTCAGTCTGATGACATCCGGCAAGCACGGCCCCGGCTATTGGCATTTCGCAGGTATGAGCAATCCGACCGCTTCAGTCGAGAAACTGTTCCGCTCCTCGTCCGTCTGGAATACTGCCCGCGTCAACGACCCGAAGGTCGATGCGGCGCTCGACGCCATACAGCAGGAGAGGGACCCGGACAAGGTCAAGAAGGCCGTCGCCGCGCTCACCAATGAGATGACCGCGCGAGCGCCATTCCTGTTTCTGCCCAGGCCGCGCTCGTTCACGGTATGGTGGCCGTGGGTCAAAAACTATTATGGCGAGATTTCGGTCTCCGCTCGGCGTGATGCGCCGATCTGGGCGCGCGCTTGGATCGATCAGGATCTAAAGAAGTCGATGGGCTTCTGATCGATGCCCGGAAGTTTGGAAAAGTCGGGGCCCCCGATACTGGATGTGCGCGGGCTCTGCATGGGCATCTGGTCAGGCAAGACGGAGTTGGTCGCTGTTGCAGACGTTTCGTTCCGAGCCTATTCCGGCCAGGTCGTGGCGCTCGTAGGCGAAAGCGGCGCGGGCAAGAGCATCACGGCGATGTCGCTCACCCATCTACTGCCAATGCCACCGATCAAGATCACGGCCGGCGAAATACGCCTCTCCGGCCGTGATATGCAGACGCAGTCACCGAAACAGATCAGGGACATCCGAGGCAACCAGGTCGGCATCGTTTTCCAGGAGCCGATGACAGCGCTGAACCCAAGCCTGCGCATCTGGCGCCAGATCGCCGAGCCGCTGGTGCGTCATCGCCGGCTGTCCTGGAGCGCTGCCAAAGCGCAGGCGATCAACCTGCTCAAGAAGGTCCGCATCCCTGATGCAGAGACCAAGGCCGAGGCCTATCCTCACCAGCTCAGTGGGGGTATGCGCCAGCGCGTCATGGTGGCTATCGCGATCTCCTGCGAGCCAAGACTCATCATCGCGGACGAGCCGACGACAGCACTCGACGTCACCGTACAGGCGCAGATTTTGGCGCTTCTCACTGACCTTACCCGCGGGTTGGGCGGGGCGCTGCTTCTCATCACGCACGATCTCGGCGTCGTGGCGCGCTACGCCGACTGGGTAAACGTGATGTATGCCGGCCGCATCGTCGAGACAGCGGCGGCCAAGAACCTCTATCGCGATGGGCGTCATCCTTATACGCACGCCCTCCTCGCCTCCGTGCCCAAGATCGTCGGTCCGATCGCTCATCGGCTCGAGTCAATCGCTGGGCAGCCACCCGCTCCCTCCGACGGAACCGGGGGCTGCGCCTTCGCACCGCGCTGCTCACGTCGGACCGAACGGTGCGACGAACGCCCTCCGCTTGGCGGCGACGACCGCACGCGGAACGGCCATCTGTTCGCGTGCTGGAATCCGCTATGAACGACGTAGCAACGAATATTCTCGATGTCTCGGACCTGTGCGTCGACTATGCAAGCACCACCTCTTTCGGCGTAACGGGCGCCCCCACCGTTCGAGCTGTCAAGGGCATATCCCTCACACTCCAGCGCGGCGAAACTCTCTCGCTCGTCGGCGAAAGCGGTTGCGGCAAATCCACCACGGCCATGGCCATACTACAACTGACGCCGCCGAGCGGCGGCCGGGTCGTGTTCGACGGACGCGATATCACGGGCTTCAGTCATCGCCAGATGCGACCGCTGAGGCGTGAGATGCAGATCATCTACCAGGATCCGTTTGGGTCGCTAAATCCCCGCATGACAATCGCCGACCTGATCGCCGAACCGATGGCGATTCAGGGCGTCGGCAGATCGGGCAACGAGCGCCGCGCGAAGGCTGCCGAACTCCTAGATACGGTCGGAATGGGTACTCGCTTCCTCGACCGCTATCCGCACCAACTCAGCGGTGGCCAGCGTCAGAGGGTCGCCATCGCGCGCGCCCTGTCACTGCGTCCGAAACTGCTCATCTGTGATGAGCCGGTCTCAGCTCTCGACGTCTCAGTGCAGGCCCAGGTTCTGAACTTGTTTTCCGACCTCAAGGAGCAGTTCGGCTTGTCCTATCTGTTCATCTCGCACGACCTCGGCGTCGTCCGACACATGAGCGATCGGGTCGCAGTGATGTATCTCGGACGCATCGTCGAGATCGCGACGCGCGACGACCTCTACGGCGAACCGCTCCATCCCTACACGCGCATTCTTCTCGATGCGGTAGCGGTGCCGGACCCGCAAATTGAGCGCGCCCGCGATCACGTGCTCCTTCAGGGCGAGGTGCCGAGCGTCGCCACCCCCCCGCCCGGCTGTCCATTTCACCCTCGCTGTCCGTCCGCCATGCCGGTCTGCAGCCGCGAAATTCCGCCGCTGCGGTTGCACGGCAATCGGCAGATCGCCTGCCATTTGTATGATGAGGCAGCAGCCAACAAGACAATCGAAGCCGCGATGGACGGAAATGGCAATCCAAACTAGGATGTCAGAGCGGTCGCTTGTCCGAACCTAGCCCAAGCGCCTCCCTAGGACGTCAGGCAACGGGCCGCCCATCGCCCAATCGACCAACTCCACCGTGTGAACGACTGGAATGCCTGTTCCAGCACCAATCTGCGTTATGCAGCCGAGATTTCCACTCGCAATGATTTGCGGTTTGACCTTCTCAATGTTGGTGACCTTTCGCGCGCGCAGTCGATTGGCGATCTCAGGCTGCAGTACGTTGTATGTTCCGGCGGAGCCGCAACATATGTGGCCTTCCGGTACTTCTCTCACTACAAACCCCATTCGCCTCAAAAGTGACTTCGGCTGATCTCTAACCTGCTGTCCATGCTGCATCGAGCATGCCGAATGGTAAGCCACGACCTGGCCGGTAGTCCGAACACCGTCTTGAAGCGGTAATTCATGCAAGAATTCTGTGATGTCCCGCGCTAGAGCCGAGATCCGTGCGGCTTTCTGAGCGTAGGCGTTATCGTTGCGAAGTAGGAAGCCATAATCTTTAATGACCGTTCCGCAACCGGACGTCGTAACCACGATGGCATCGAGGCCGCCGTTCTCGATTTCACGCGTCCATACATCCACGTTGTGTCGAGCCGCATCCAGCGCCCGACTTTCGTATCCCAAGTGCTGCACGAGAGCTCCGCAGCACCCCTCGTCGATCGGTTGAACTACTTCGATACCGTGACGCGTCAACAACCGGATTGCTGCCTCGTTGATGTTCTGGCCGAGGACCTGCTGGGCACATCCGCTCAGAAGCGCAACCCGACCGCGCGGCCTGTCGACGGTCGCGCCCGGTAACCTTCGGGTCGGCCTTCTTCGCTTGAATGACGACGAAAGTTCAATCATCGCAGCGAGTTGCGTGCCGCCGGGAAGATTGGCGAACCACTTTCTGATCGGCCTGCTCACGGTAGCCACGCGTAAAGCCAACCTAAGTCGGCCCGGAAACGGCAGCACCTTCGCCAACATGCCTCGAAGCAACCTATCAGGCAGAGGACGCGTGTAGGTTCGGGCGATATGGGCTCGCGCGTGATCGACCAGGTGCATGTAGTGCACGCCGGACGGACAGGTCGTCATGCAGGAAAGACACGTCAGACATCGATCGATATGCTCGACGACCTGAGGGGTCGCCGGCTTTTCCTCCTCCAACATGTCCTTGATCAGATAGATGCGCCCGCGCGGACTGTCCGCTTCGTCACCAAGAAGCAGGTATGTCGGGCATGTCGCAGTACAAAAGCCACAATGCACACAGGCACGGAGGATTTTTTCTGACTCGCTTACATGTGCATCGGCCAGGGCCGTCAGCGAGAAGTTTGTTTGCATACCAGTCCGCCCTCGCCTCAGATACCGGCGTACATCCTGCCGAAATTTAGAACGCGGTCAGGATCGAAACATTTCTTGATTTCCTGCGTCAACTTGAGCACCGCAGGAGGAAGCGGTTCGAACACATCGATCCTGTGGCGCATCTCCGATGAAGCCCGTACGAGTGTGGCGTGCCCACCGGTATTCGCCATAGCTTCCCGGACAACCGACGCTCCCGCATCGTCAGCGTCCACGACCGCGAGCCACACGAGACCGCCGCCCCAGTCGAAGAAATAGCGCACGCCGAGTTTTTGCCGGATGTCGGCAAGAACATGCGGCGCTTTGGAGGGGGCCAAGGACAACCGCCAAATGGAACGATCCATTGGCTGAGCCAGCCAGTGCGCGTCGCGCACGCGCAACCACAGGTTCGCGCTTTCATCACCTTCGATCAGCTCGGCCCTACCAAAGGAGCGCCACAGCTTGGCAAGCTCACGGGCACCATATGCTACCGAGCCGTCAGAACCCTCGAGTCGAACGATCGTAGTCGAGTCCGACCCAATACTCGCCGGAATATGCGCTGCCGCCGACACCGCGAAAGACGACCCGAGCGCTGCGGTGAGCGCTGCAATCGCTGTCGTGTCGTTCATGCCGCCCAATCCCACCGATAGGGAACGCGCCGGCTTCGGCAACACTTTGAAGATGACCTCGCTCAAAACGCCGAGCGTACCCCACGCACCGCAGTTCAGCTTGACTAAATCGAGTCCGGTGACGTTTTTCATTACGCGCCCGCCGGATTTGACGACGTCTCCGCGGCCCGTGACCAAGCGAACGCCGATCAGGCTGTCGCGACAAGCTCCGACCGCGATACGACGCGGACCCGAAACATTCCCGGCGACAATACCTCCGATTGTCGGCTCCGCGCTCGTCCCGAACAGCACACGATGATCCATCGGCTCGAACGGAAGCATCTGGTTGTGCTTGGCGAGCATCCGATCGATTTCGGAAACCGGCGTCCCAGGCAAAGCACCGATCACGAGCTCTGTCGGCTCGTAAAGCGAGACTCCCCGCATGCGCTCGGTCGTTAGAGACATGGCGTATCCACCCAGCGGTCGGCCCATCGCCGACTTGGAGCCGGCGCCGCGCACGACGAGAGGCATCTTTGCTGTGGCCGCATCCTTGATGGCAGACGACAGTCCGCACTCGTCGCGCGGCTTATAGCAATCGGTCATCACACTCCCGTCACCCTAACCTTGACATCGAAAATCGAGGGGAAACACCTTATCCGTATTGAGCAGCCATCGCGGATCGAACGCGGCGCGCACCCGAATCTGTTGAGCCAGATCGGCATCGTCAAACTGGCAGCCCATTAGATCACGCTTCTCGATACCGACACCGTGCTCGCCCGTCAGGCACCCACCAACTTCAACGCAGAGCCTGAGAATGTCATCTCCCGCTGCTTCCGCCTTCGACTGCTGCGACGGATCGTTCGCGTTGTAGAGGATGAGCGGATGTATGTTGCCGTCACCGGCATGGAAAACATTCGCGACACGCAATCCGTGTCGCTGTACGATCTTGGAGATCTCCGCCAAAACGTACGACAGCTTGCCGGTCGGCACCGTGCCGTCCATGCACAAATAGTCAGCGACTCGCCCGGTCGCACCGAAAGCCGACTTCCGCCCCTTCCAGATTGCCGCCGTCTCAATTGCCGACCTGCTCTCGCGCACTGTCGTCGCACCATTCGCACGAGCGATGGCGGTGATGTCCGCCAGCGTCGCGTCCATCTCGGCGTCGGACCCTTCGACCTCTACAATCAGAAGGGCCTCGACATCGAGCGGATAGCCGGCCTTGGCGAAGGCCTCACAGATCTCGATGGCGGCCTTGTCCATGTATTCGATGGCTACGGGAATGATACCGGCGGCAATGACGTCCGCAACCGCCTTGCCCGCTCCCTCGCAAGACGGGAAACCGAACAGAACCGGGCGCGCTCCCTCGGCCGATTTCAGAATTCGGAGGGTCGCTTCGGTCACTATCCCGAGCTGCCCCTCGGAGCCGACGACCAGGCCCAGCAGATCGAGGCCAGCGCTATCGAGATAGTCACCGCCGAGATCGATGATCGATCCATCGATCAGTACCATCCTTACGCCGAGGAGGTTATTGGTCGTGACTCCATACTTCAGGCAATGCGCGCCTCCGGAGTTGTTGGCAATGTTGCCTCCGATCGTGCAGGCAAGTTGAGAGGAGGGGTCTGGCCCATAGAAGAAGCCGTTCTCCGCCACCACCGCCGTTACGCTCAAATTTGTGACTCCCGCTTCGACGCGGATGAAGCGGTCATCGTAGTTGACTGCGAGCACCCGATTCATCTTTGAAAGTCCGAGAACGACGGCGTCTTCACTCGGAATTGCCCCGCCGGCGAGAGACGTACCTGCGCCGCGCGGCACGACCTTGACGCCGGTGTCGTGACAGTATTTCAGAACGGCACTCACCTCTTCGGTCGTCTTCGGTAGGACGACGGCGAGCGGCATCTTGCGATAGGCCGTCAACGCATCTGTCTCATAAGCCCGACACTCGTCCGCCGACGTTATTAGCCCAGCGGGGTCAACAAGGCGGGTTAGATCGTTTATGATTGAATCTCGGCGCGCGAGGATTTCTCGATTTGGTTCGGTGAACCTAATTTTGCTCATCGTATCCTCGTCATCGGATAATTTTCCGATGGGTCATTCGCGGCCTGATGCAATCGACATAAGCCCGACGCATCCACCATCGAGCTTCTATTGCACTAACGCCACGACCCTCTCAGGGTGGCCCGACCAGCGCCAACCAAGCGTCGGCCGCGATAGCCCTAGCATCATTCCGCCAAGGGCCGGAGGATGAAGCCAGAGTTGCTCCGGATCTCGACCGCTCCGCTTCTCCTCGCGCGGATCCAGCGTGTGTCCCACGTCGTCCGCCTTCGCCGATCTTTCGATGCGACCGATCTCTCGGCTTTCGGCATACGCCATATAGAAAGACGAGCCTTGGCGGGCGTGATACCTGCCGAGCGTCTTGGTGAAGTCCGTCGGCGTGATGACTTCAAATCGGTCGAGGCGATCAGGCGCGAAGAGAGTGAGGACGCCCGTATAGCCAAAGAGCTCCGAGGTAATCGTCACGAAATTCCGTGTATCAAGACGAAAGACTTCGGCGAAGCGCGTTACCGCGGCTGCCTGGTCGGCCGCGAGCAAAGTCACCTCATAAAGGAAATCAATCCCGCCGGTCGGCTCCACCGTACGCGGGGGAGAGATTACGAAATGGATCGGCTTCCCCTCGATTTCGAACCGGAGATAATCTTGGCCATTTTCGTGCTGATGCACGACTCCGACCGACGCGGCATGATGCACCAAGGCACGCGGGTCGAGTGCGGTCGCGCCGGCGCCGAATAGGTGAGATCGCCCGCGTCTTGCCAGTTCGTCCGCGACAACGCCGTTGCCTTCAGGCTCCAACAACTCAATCTCGCCGGTTCCAGCACGCAATGTCACTCGTTTGGCGCCCAATCCCCGGACCCGATCCGCAGAGACTTGTTCCGCCCCCAATCGGCGACGCCACATCTCCGCGGCACTTTTGGCATCCGGCGTCGCGATCTGAACGCGGTCGATGGTCAACAACACTTCGATAACTCGCTTTAGGCGTTGGATCTTTGGTCCCTGGAGTCTGGCGCGGCGAAGGACCGTCGCGAGGTTTGACCTACGCGACGCATGCTCCGCGGCGTATCAGCATTGCTGATCGCGCATGCTAACCGTGCATCTGGGTCAGGAACTTGGTGTTGAGATACGCGTCCATCGCTTCTGTACCGCCTTCCGAACCGTATCCGGAGTCCTTGATTCCTCCGAAGGGAGTCTCCGGTAAGGCAAGGCCTTGGTGGTTGATCGACACCATTCCACTCTCCACGATCGAGCCGAGCGCGCCGATCGTCGCCGCTGACTTCGTATACGCATATGCAGCGAGGCCATAAGGGAGCCGATTCGCTTCGACCATGGCATCCTCGAATGTCGAGAACGACGCGATTGGCACAACAGGGCCGAATGGCTCCTCGTTCATAATGCGCGAGTCCAAAGGCACGTCCGTCAGAACCGTCGGTTGAAAGAAGAAGCCATCGTTGCGCAGGCGTCTTCCACCTGTCCGGATGCGCGCGCCGCGTTGAACGGCATCCGAGACCAGCGCGTCCATCGCCTCGACTCGACGGAGATTGGCTAGTGGTCCCATTTGGGTCGCTTCGTCGAGGCCGTCCCCGACGACGAGAGCTTTGGCAGCAGCGGTGAATTGTTCAACGAAGTCGTCGTAGACCCGTTCATGGACCATGAACCGAGTCGGAGAAACACAAACCTGGCCGGCGTTCCTGAACTTTGCCGCGGACAGCAATTTTGCCGCTTGTTTGACATCCGCGTCTTCGAAGACTAGCGCAGGCGCATGTCCACCTAGCTCCATTGTAACGCGCTTCATGTGACTTCCAGCGAGAGCCGCAAGCCGCTTCCCGACTGGCGTCGAACCCGTGAACGAAATCTTGCGAATGACAGGGTGGGCAATCAAGTATTCCGATATGTGGGACGGCACACCGAAAACGAGATTGAGGACACCGGAGGGCAAGCCGGCATCGACAAAAGCATTGACCAGAGCCGCACAACTTGCCGGCGTTTCTTCGGGGCCCTTCAGAATCACGGAACACCCGGCCGCCATCGCAGCCGATATCTTCCTGACGGCTTGGTTGATCGGAAAATTCCACGGCGTGAAGGCGGCGACAGGCCCAACCGGCTCACGGATCACGACCTGCTGTACGGCGCCGGAACGAGACGGAATGGTCCGACCGTAAGATCGACGCGCCTCCTCCGCGAACCAGTCGATGATGTCTGCGCCGAGCAACACCTCCATCTTCGCCTCGCCCAGCGGCTTGCCTTGCTCGAGCGTCATTATACGCGCGATTGAGGCGGCTCGCTCGCGGAGCTTTTCGGCAGCTCCACGCATCAACTTGTATCGCTCAAAGGATGACGTCCTCCGCCACAATTCGAACCCGCGCACGGCGGACTCGAGTGCGTGGTCGAGATCGAGGATAGACGCGTGCGCGACCGTTCCGATAAATTTTCCCGTCGCCGGATTAAGGACGGGCTCGACCTTTCCGCTCGTTCCGTCGCGCCAGGATCCATCGATGAACAACTTTGTATCGGGGTACACCTGCTCGCGACTTGTCACCGTTTCCATCCGTCCCGGTCTATAGTTCGTTAAACGGAGTCAGCCGCTAACAGCGACTCCTCGGCGTGCTTTTTCAAGTCGTGCTTTCTAATCTTCCCGTTTGGAGCCACCGGAAGTTGCGGCACGACAATGATCTGCTGCGGTTTCTTGTATGGCGCCAGTTGCCGCTCCACGAGTGCGAGCAACTCGGCCACTTCGATGGTACTTCCAGGCGTTGGCTCGACGAAGGCGATAATTTCCTCGTTGCCCTCGATTGATCGCCCGACTACCGCGGAATTTAGAACCGCCGGATGAGTATTGAGGACAGCCTCGATTTCGGGCGGATAGACGTTGAAGCCGGACCTGATAATTAGCTCCTTCGACCGCCCCTGGATCACCAGTTCACCGCCGGGCGACCGGCTGACGATATCTCCGGTCTTCAAATACCCTTCGCGATCGATCGCCGCCGCGGTCATGTCCGGCTGACCATAGTACCCCAACATCACGTTAGGCCCGCGAACGAGCAGTTCGCCCGCTTCGCCATCGGGTACTTCCCGCCCATCAGGTCCAACGATCTTGGTTTCGATTCCCGGGATTGGCGGTCCGATATTGATTTCGTTACTGCCGATGGCATACACCGTCCGACTGATGGTCGGAGACGTCTCAGTCAGTCCGTAACCATTGTGGAGCACCACGCCGAACGCTCGCTCGACGCTCTGTCGCAGAGACAGATCGAGCGGTGCCGTTCCTGTATAGACATACCGAAGGTTATTGGGCGTGAGCTTGATGTTGTTCTGATCGACGTAAGCAATGATCCGCGACAGCAGCGCGGGAACAGCAGTGAAGATGGTCAATGAACCATTCACGACGGCATCGATTGCTCGCGTGAGAGAGAACCTCGGCATGATCCTCAGGTGCGCGCCAGCGAACAGCATACCTTGCAGCAACGTCAGCCCGTACGAATGAGAGATCGGCATAACGCAGAGCGTGACGTCCTCGGGAAAGAGCGTGTTGGTTCTTTTGCCTCGGCCCGCCACGTAAGCGAGGTTGCGGTGACTGAGCATCACTCCCTTCGGGCGACCGGTGGTTCCAGTCGTGTAGATGAGAACAGCAACCTGGCGGGCAGGATCCTCATAGACCTCCTCTGGGACGGTGCTCGCCTCCAGCTTACCTACCTTGATCGCTCCAATCCCTGTGAATGTTTCGGCTTCGGCCCCGCGCCGGCACGCCGCTGCGTCTGCTTCCGCCGATATTCCGTGCGTATAGAATACGCGTCTGGGTTTGCAATCACTCTCAATGGCGTCCAGTTCGTGCGGGCCGAGCCGGGCGTTCGTCATCACTGCCCACGCATCAAGCCGGCTGACCGCATACATCAGGACGATGGCGCTAATTGAGTTCTCGCCCACCACCATGACCCGATCACCGGGACGGATTCCTAGACGCGCCATATCACCTGCGACGGCCTCGATCGTATCGATCAATCTTCGATAGGACCAGACGATGCCCTGCTCGTCAGTAATGGCCGGCCGGGAGGCTCCTGCTTTGGCCCCCTCATTCACAATGAGGTGGATGCGTCGCGGCAGGTCAGTCAAAAAATCCACTTCCATGGCGGGCCCAATCTTCTTCGCCAGAACCGAAATTTCGCATCCAGCACCTCGACTACAAGCAACTGCGGATGGCGAGGTTATTCTTTGCTGGGTAGTTCACCGATATTGGTCGGACCAGTTTGGTACGATCACAACCGTATTGTCAAGTGAGTTTTGGCGGCACCGCATAACGGCGCGCTCATGGCCTGAACTCGCATAATCGATCGGAACTGAGCTTTCTACGCCGCCGCGTCGCGCGCGTAACGTGCAGTACGGGTGCGCATCGTCACGAGCTCCTCGGCGGAGGTCGGGTGCAGCGCCATAGTGGCGTCGAAGTCGGCCTTTGTCGCCTTCATCTTCACGGCGATGGCGATGACCTGAGTGAGTTCGGCCGCTTCCGGCCCGACGATATGGCAGCCGAGCACGCGGTCGCTCGCACCATCCACCACCAGCTTCATCAGCACCCGCGACTGGCTGCCTGACAGGGTCGCCTTCAGCGGGCGGAAGGTAGTCTTGTAGACATCGACGACAGCGAACTGGGCCCGCGCCTGCGCCTCCGTCAGGCCGACGGTGCCGACCTGCGGCTGCGTGAACACGGCCGTTGGAATATCGGCGTGATCGACCTTCACCTCGCGCTTGCCGAACACGGTGTCGGCGAAGGCATGGCCTTCGCGGATCGCCACCGGGGTCAGGTTGAAGCGATGGGTGACGTCGCCGACCGCGTAGATATGTGGTACCGAGCTTTGCGAGAATTCGTTGACGGCGATACCGCCGTTCTTCGGATTGATGGCAACACCCGCCTTCTCCAGCCCGAGATTGGCGACGTTGGGATGGCGGCCGATGGCGAACATCACCTTGTCGGAGGCGATGCTGGAGCCGTTCGACAGATGCGAGGTGTACTCGTCGCCGTGCTTCTCGATCTTGTCCACCGTGCAGCCGGTGAGGAGCGTGATGCCGTCCTTCTCCATCTCGGCGCGGACATGGGCGCGCACATCGTCGTCGAAGCCGCGCAGAATGTTGTCGCCGCGATAGATCACCGTCACGTCGGAGCCGAGGCCGGCGAAGATGCAGGCGAATTCCAGCGCGATATAGCCGCCGCCCTGGATCACGATGCGCTTCGGCAATGCGGGCAGATGAAACGCCTCGTTCGAGGAAATCACATGCTCGATGCCGGGGATCATCTTGCCGTGGTTCGGCGCGCCGCCGGTGGCGATCAGGATGTATTTCGCGCGGATTTTCTTGCCGTCATCGAGCACCAACGTATGCGGATCCTCGAACACGGCGCGCGACCTGATGACCTGTGCGCCGGATTTCTCGACATTGGAAGTGTAAGCCGCTTCCAGCCGCGCGATCTCCTTGTCCTTGTTGGCGATCAGGGTCGGCCAGTCGAAGGTCGCGGGCGGCACGGTCCAGCCGAAGCCGGCCGCATCCGCAAAATCGTGGCTGAAATGCGAGGCGTAGGCGAACAGCTTCTTCGGCACGCACCCGCGAATGACGCAGGTGCCGCCCATCCGGTACTCTTCGGCGATCATGACGCGGGCGCCATGGCTGGCGGCGATCCGCGCGGCGCGCACGCCGCCCGAGCCGCCGCCTATGACAAACAGATCCGTCTCAAGGCTATCCATGCTGGAAATCAATTCTTTAGGTGGATTTGGCGGGTTTCAGATGCTTCAATTTCCTTAACCTGATATCTACTGAAGCAGGGTGGATTCGACCGAGATTCTCAAGATTACCTCTAAAGGACTGGTTTGGCCAATTTGGCAGACCATGATTAGCCATCGGAGAGATCGAAATCAAGTGATCGGCAGGACCAGGCAGGATTATTCAGATGACTGAGCGAAATCGAACCGACAAGCTTGAGGCTCCTTCGAACGCCATCGGAAAGATCCTTTCCTTCATCCGGGAGCGCCGCTATCAGCCCTCCGAACGGTTGCCATCTGAGCGCGATTTCGCGGAAAAGTTCGACACCAGTCGCGGCGCGGTTCGAGAGGCTCTGGCCGCACTTGAAACCATGCGAGTGATAGAACGGCGCCCAAATTCTGGAATCTATCTGCGAAAGATTGAAGAGAGCAGCATCGATGCTCTCGTGCTGTATGCCGAATCCGGAGTTCCATTCGAGGCCAAGGAAATCGCCGACGTCATGGAGGTCCGCCGTATGCTCGAGGGGCAGGCGGTCAGGTTGGCCTGCACACGCAGGACTGCGGACAACATCCGCGAGATCAATGCCATACTTGAAGAGACCAACAAGCGCCTATCCAAAAAGCAAAGCATTGAGCGCGAGGACGAGGCGTTCCATCTTGCGATCTTTTCCGCCACCAAGAATGACATTTTGCTGCGCGTGGCGAGATCGTTCTACGAACTGTCCAGGCATCGACGGAAGGTCTACTTTGCCGACCATAGTCGAGGTCGACAATCTTACGAGGACCATTGCGCCATCTTGGAAGCGATTGAAGAGCGGCGGGTAGGCCAAGCCGAACAACAGATGAACGCTCACCTCTCGCGAACAGGGGAGGCGTGGCAAGCGCTTTTAGCATACATTCCCCAAGTGGCATGCCGTCTGACGTGAGTTTCGCCTGAATCCGACCGCAGGACAATCATTTTCCGTCCCGAGCGGCGTCGTCGGGCGCGCAAGGCGCTGAGACAGGGCAGATCGGCCCGCGAAGCCGCCGTGTTGTGCCCTGGTGGCGGTGTTTTTCAGCGCAGCGGACAGACCCATCCTGCCGTTTTCGTTCAGTTTGGGCGTGGATGGCGGTCATGCGCATAGCGGAGGCGCTCGCAATCGGCGGATGGCGGCGAGGATGGCGCGGACCATCGGACCGGTGACGGCCACCTCGGCCAGCTGGAAGGTGATGGCGCGGGCATGGCGGACGACACGTGCCCCGATCTTGATCAGCTTCAGTTGCAGGCTGGTCAACGACCAGTCGGCCATCGTCTCGGGCAACTCGATGCAGCGCAAGAAGATGGCCAGGTTGTAGGCCAGCGCATGCAGTTGCAGTCGCACCTCATTGTCGCGGAACTTCCGGCATGACAGCCGCGTCCAGTGGAAGGCATATTTACCTTCCTTGATGTGCTGCTCGGCGGTGCCGCGCTGGTTATAGAACCGCACCACCCAGTCGGGCTCCATCGGCAGGTTGGTGACGATGAAGCCGACACGCGGGAACAGTTCGCCCGGATGCCATTCGATCTTGGCGATCACCCGGCGTTCCTTGTCCCAGGATGCCGCCTGATACTCGAAGTCTTCGTAGAAGCGCTTGACCTTGGTCAGCGAAGGTCGCCCGACAGGGCGCGTCAGCCGATGCGCGATCTTCTCGCGCAGGACGTTGTTCGCAGGCAGCCGGATGGCGTAGAAGAATCGGGCTTCTTCCAGCCGCTCATAGATCGCGGGGATCGCGTAGGCGGCGTCAGCCCGGAAGAACCGGCCGCAAAGGTCGCGCTCCGCGTAGCGGGCGATGACGGGGTCGAGAACGTCCCGCCAGCCATCGGCGCTGTGGACGTTGCCATGGCGCAAGGCGCAGCGCTCCAGCATGCCGAACTGGTTGAACAAAAAGTTCGGGTGATAGCAGGTGCAGTCGAAATGCCCGTTCCAGGCCGCGCCCTCCTGATCGCCATGGGTGGGGCTGACCGAACTGTCCATGTCCAGAACGATGTACTTCAGCCCGTTACGGTCATGGAACCGGTCGATCCATTGGCCATTCAGGTCGGCCAGCGCGGCACGGTTCTCGGGCTGTGCCAGTGTCTCGGTCTCGAACCGTCCCATCTGCGAGGCCGAGGCCGCTTGCGCATCGACAGCCCTTCCACCCACGACCTGGCGCATCACCGGATCGAGGGCCAGGCGGTCGGCGTCGTTCACATCCTCGTATCCGGCCAGTCGCCCGAACACCGATTGCCGGAACAACCCGTCAAGCCGGTGGACCGTGTTCTTGCCGCGCCGGGTGTCGCGCAATGCTTTTGCCGCCAGATCGGACAGCCCGAGCGCGTCATCCAGCTCGCGCATCACCAGCAGGCCGCCGTCGGAACTGAGCTGCGCACCTCGGAACTCCACATGCACCCGGCGGTCGAACTCGACCCGATCTGCCCGCTTCGAACCCGCACCCTCTGGGTGATCCATCAAACGCGCCCCTCACGGCCATCAACACCATGATTTATATCGGAAATATTGAGATCCTGACAGCAAAATCAGCGATTTACTTGGGGAATGTGGGATGATGAGATGTCAAGCTTCGCCACATTGAGACAACGTTCCTAGCGCCGCGTCTCCAGCGCGACAGAGCACTGACCACCTCAATCATTCATCGCCCAATTTGGTTTGACCATTTTGGTATGCCCACTTACACTGACGCGGGCCGCGCGGGTCGCGTGGCTATTCGACGCGGAAATGTCAGGGAAGTGTGATGGCTGGACCGTTGGTGGGTTACCGAGTGCTCGATCTTTCAAGAATTCTCGCTGGGCCCTGGCTAGGACAGTTGCTGTCCGACCTCGGAGCTGAGGTCTGGAAGATCGAACGTCCAGGAACGGGCGACGATACGCGGCAATGGGGCCCACCCTTTCTGCGGAAAGACGGTGGAGGCGACACGACCGAAAGCGCGTATTTCCTGAGTGCTAATCGCGGCAAGCATTCGATATGCGTCGATATATCGACTGAGGAGGGGAGCGCCATTGTTCGCGCGCTTGCCCAGCAGGCTGATCTCGTGATCGAGAACTACAAGGTTGGCGATATGGCGCGTTACGGCCTTGACTACGAGTCACTCAAAAAACTGAAGCCTGACATTATCTACTGCTCGATCACCGGCTACGGCCAGACCGGCCCGATGAAAGATGTAGCAGGATACGATATGGCTATTCAGGCTATAGGCGGCCTGATGAGTATTACCGGAGAGAGTGACGACAGACCCGGCGGAGGCCCTCAGAAGGTCGGAGTTCCGATCGTCGATATTCTCACAGGTATGTATAGCGCGACAGGTGTCATCTCCGCGTTACTGCATCGCGAGCGTACCGGGGAAGGACAGCATATCGACATGGCACTGCTGGATGTCCAAGTCGCCGTTCTTGCCAACCAGAACTTGAACTTTCTCACAACCGGCGTGCCTCCCAAGCGATACGGCAACGCGCATCCAAATATCGTCCCCTATCAAGTCTTCAAGACAAGGGATGGCTCGTTCGTGCTCGCTGTCGGCAACGACCAGCAGTTCCGGAAATTCTGTGCTGCTGCGGGTCTGGCAGAATTGGCAACCGATGCTCGCTTCGTCACGAACACGGATCGGCTCAAAAATCGTGACCAACTTATACCCCTACTGGATGCCCATCTGGTACGGGAGACGACCCAGTATTGGATTTCTATTCTGGAGCCCGTGGGGGTCCCTTGTGCGCCTATCAATCGACTGGATGAGGTGTTTGCTCACCCACAAGTGATCCATCGGGAGATGCAGATCAAGCTTCCCCACTCTGCCGGCACAACAGCCCCTCTCGTTGCAACCCCGATCAAGTTTTCCAGGACGAAGATAGAATATGCAAAAAGCCCGCCACGGCGAGGCGAAGATACGGCGTACATTCTCAAATCCGTACTGAAGTACGACTCGGCAGCAATTCAAAATCTAAATGAGCGGCAGATTATCGATATTGGAATCTCCTGAGCGCGGTTAGGGGCCCAGAGCCCATATCGCGCGTTGGATCTTCGCCTTTTCTGGCTGGACAGCGGATTCGGGAGCTAGCAGCAGAACGAGGCATCCTGCGCTGAAAAGCAGGATTGCAATTCTCCAGGATGGAAACATGAGATGACCTCTCCATTGACGGCCAATCTCTGGTCACTATAAATGGTCCTACCAGATTGGTAGGATAGATTAGGGTTCGGAAGTGCCTTTTGCAAGTCTCAAACCGCAATCTGGACTTGGCGGTTTTGGTCGTTGCACGAACAAGCCGTTCGCCGGCTTTGACAAAAATAGGGGATGGAAATGAAGCTCTCGGGATATGATTATGTCATCGTCGGCGCAGGATCGGCAGGGTGCGTGCTTGCCGCACGATTGAGCGAAGATCCCAACGTGAAGGTGTTGCTGCTTGAGGCTGGATCTCCTGCTTCTTCAATCTTTGTTCATATGCCCGCAGGCATTCGCGTGCTCTATACGAGTCCAAAACACAACTGGCAGTTTTGGACTGAACCTCAATCCGGACTAAATAACCGCAAAATCTACATTCCCCGCGGCAAGGTTGTGGGAGGATCATCTGCCATCAACTCTATGATAGCGATCCGGGGAAACCCCGCAGATTACGATGCGTGGGCGGCGCAGGGCCTGCCGGAATGGGGATACGAAAGCCTTCGCCCCTATTTGAGGAAGATCGAGGACGCCAGCCGAGTTACGTCCCAGCACAATCAAGACAGAGGCTATTCTGGTCCTATCCGCTTGTCTTACGGCACCTTGCAACATCCAATCTCGAAAGCCTTCATTGAAAGCGCCAAGTCAGCCGGTCTGCCCGAGAACAACGGATTCAATGGCCCATCTCAGATCGGCGCGGGCTTCTACGAACTCACCATCGCGGATGGCAAACGCTCCGGAGCATTCAAGTTTCTCGATCAAGGAAAGGGGCGGAGCAATCTGACCATCATGGCCAACTGCCAGGTTCGGAGGCTGGCGTTGGAGGGTACGCGCGTTCGGGGCGTCGTGATTGAGAAAGGCGGACGTGAGGTAATCATCCCCGCGGAGCGCGAGGTATTGCTGACGTCCGGCGCGATCTGCTCACCACAATTGTTGATGCTGTCGGGAATTGGACCCGCCGAACATCTGCGATCGCTCGGCATCAAGCCCGTGATCGATTCCGCAGGCGTCGGCAGCAACTTGCAGGATCACCTCGATTGCGCAATCCGGCTGGAGGCATCCCAACCCATCACACTGACTCCGTATCTCGGATTAATCCGAGGTGGCTTAGCGGGCGCGCGATATATGTTCCGCGGCACGGGTCCCGCCACCTCCCAAGGCGTTGAAGCTGGAGCGTTCTGGGGTCCCGATAAACATTCGCAGTGGCCCGAGTGGCAGGCTCATCTCATCGTCGCGCTTCGAAATCCGCCGCCGGGCGAGCGTGTACCGCACGGCTTTGGCATTCGCGTTTGCCAGCTTCGTCCGAAAAGCCGCGGAACATTGCGACTGCGTTCCGCAAATCCGTTGGACATGCCCGCTATCGATCCACGCTTTCTGTCGGACGAGAGCGATTTCGTCAGCATGCAAGAGGGCGTTAGACAGATGTGCGATATCATCGATCAGCCTGCGCTCCAAAAGCTCATTAAGCGGAAGCTCGATCCCGATGCCTTTAAGAGCCCGGAGTCGCGCAAGAAGTGGATACGAGCACGCGCAGAAACGATCTACCACCCCGTCGGAACCTGCCGTATGGGCGAAGATCGCGACGCCGTCGTCGATGGCAAGCTGCGGGTTCGAGGCGTCGACAATCTACGCGTTATCGATGGCTCACTTATGCCGACCGTGGTTAGCGGAAACACCAATCTGCCGATTATGGCTATGGCGGAGAAAGCTGCAGAGTTGATTGCGGGGAAGTGACCCAATGTTCTCTCCTCAATGACAGAACAGTCTGAAACCTTGCCTTTCATCACACAGGCTATCACTTGATTTCCCGTGATCCCGCTTGTCGTCGGCGGTCTGACGCGAAGGCGTCAGTAAATGGCAGCAAGCGCCGAAGTGCGCCCTCCCTAGACTGCCCGAGGTCCGATGACGGGTCCCGGGCTCCTTTTATGGATTTGATTACCCTTTTGGACGTCAGCCGCAATTGTCAACGACGTCCGTACTGCTCTGATTGTTTGATAAGGAAGGTCTAACTGGGACAGCCGTGCCGAAGATCAGGTGCGGACGCCACCTAAGCCTAGTAAATCTCTGCCTCAATCGTCCCGCTCAGTTCAACGCTTTATCGGAGGAATTGCTGGCTACTCTGAAGGAGGAGCTTGCGCTGATCGCAGCCGATCCGTCGGTCCGCTGCGTGGTTCTGTCAGCCGCCGGCAAGGCGTTCTGCGCCGGACACGATCTGCGACAAATGCGAGCCAACCCGCGTCTTGATTACTACAGGCAGCTTTTTGCGCGCTGCACCGAGGTTATGCAGACGATTATCGCACTGCCAATTCGGGTCATTGCCCGTGTCCATGGCTTAGCCACCGCTGCCGGCTGCCAACTTGTAGCCAGTTGCGATTTGGCCGTAGCCTCGGATGAGGCGCGATTCGCTGTCTCTGGAATCAATGTCGGGTTGTTCTGTTCCATACCGGCGGTAGCCCTCTCGCGCAACGTGCCGACCAAGCGGGCATTCGAGATGCTCGTGACTGCGCGATTCATTGATTCGGCGATCCACGAAAGCTGTCAGAGTTGACGCCCAAGGCGACGACGGCGTGCCTTTCGGCCGCTCGCCGATCGTTCTTATTCGCTTTACAACAGGATTGTCCGCGAACTCCTTGAGACCCGCGATAACCCGCGTGCATCTGCGAAACAAGCGGTCGGCACTATCATTGCTGCAATTCACGGCATCGTCACCTTTCCAAAGCATACGCGCACAATGGATTGGATTGATAGGCTCGTCATAGCGGAACATGCCATAGATGCTTTACCGCATTCCTGGCGCACAGGGGAGCACGTCCCTTAGTATCAGACGAGTTTCTACCGCACGTTCGAAAAGCACGGCGTTAGGAGAGAGGGAAGCTCACATTAACCGCATATGCGCTGGCTAACCTACGCAGTTGGCATAGAAACAAGTTACTCACCGGCAGTCTTCTGGCACTTCTTGCCTGAGCCGTGGCCCGTTTGCGAGCCGCCGGCCGAGTGCCTCTAGGAATCTGTCATAACGCTCGCCGCCCTTGGCACGCGCCGACGCCTGCGCGACTTCCGGCAAAGACGCGGTCGATGTCAGCCAGGTGCGCATGAAGATGGCGAAGGCTTCGTTGGCGATGCCAATGTCGCGCTCCAGACGCTGAATGGTGCGATCAATCCGGTCGAGACGCTTGGCCAAGGCGGCCTCCCGGCGCTCATCAGCGTCGGGTGACAGGAACGAGGCGATGGCCGCCTCGGCGATCATCGAGCGAGACTGCGCGCGACGATCCGCGTGGTCGGCCAAGCGATGCGAGAGGTTCGGATCGAGATAGATCGAGAGCCGCTTCTTCCTCCCGGACGGTGGCGCGACGTCGGACTGCTGCGTCATGACTTACAACTCCATGCCGTCCCCGGGGTCCAGAGAAATCCGCCGCGCCATCAGCCTCATGTCGCGGGCCAGCGTGCGGTTCGCGACAACGCCGCGCTCCGGCTCCTCGGCATCGGGATCGAACTCGTTAGCGGGTGCCTTCAGGGGGACCGGTGCGATGTCCTTATGCTGCTCAAGGCCAGGTTCACGGCGGAGACCGGCATTTGCAGGATCGTCGTCCGGCTTGGCCGCGCCATTTGGTACGGTCGCAGCTTCCGGTGTGACGATGCTCTTGCTCGTTGGCACGGCGACGGGCTTCAACGCAGACCAGTCGTCGCGTTTCGGGGCGAAGCCCGCTTTTGGGTCTTTTGGAACAGGCAGCAGCCGATCCTTGAACCTCCGATCATCATAATACCGTGCCTTCTTGGCGCGGACCGGCGGAACGCCCGCGACCATGACGATCTCGTCGTCGGGCGGAAGTTGCATCACTTCCCCGGCCGTGAGCAGCGGCCGCGCCGTCTCGGAGCGGGAGATCATCAGATGGCCAAGCCAGGGCGCGAGACGGTGGCCGGCATAGTTCTGCATGGCGCGCATCTCGGTCGCGGTGCCGAGCGCATCGCTGACTCTTTTCGCCGTCCTCTCGTCATTGGTCGCAAAGCTGACCCTGACGTGGCAATTGTCCAGGATGGAATTGTTCTGGCCGTAGGCTTTCTCGATCTGGTTCAAGGACTGAGCAATGAGAAATGCCTTGATCTGATAGCCGGCCATGAAAGCAAGCGCGCTCTCGAAGAAGTCGAGTCGGCCGAGCGCCGGAAACTCGTCGAGCATCAGCAACAGCCGATGTCTCCGGCCCTTCGCGTGCAAGTCCTCGGTCAGCCGGCGACCGATCTGATTGAGCACGAGACGCACAAGCGGCTTCGTCCTGCTGATGTCGGAAGGTGGCACCACGAGATAGAGCGTCGTGGGTTTCTCACCAGACACGAGATCCGCGATCCGCCAATCGCAGCGGGCAGTGACGGCCGCGACGACGGGATCGCGATACAGGCCGAGGAATGACATGGCGGTTGAGAGCACGCCCGACCTTTCGTTATCGGACTTGTTGAGCAACTCGCGCGCCGCGCTGGCGATGACGGGATGCGGCCCCTTCTCGCCGAGATGCGGCGTCGTCATCATGGCGGACAATGTCGCCTCGATCGGCCGGCGCGGATCGGACAGGAAGGCCGCGACACCGGCGAGTGTCTTGTCATTCTCGGCGTAGAGCACATGGAGGATCGCGCCGACCAGGAGCGAATGGGATGTCTTCTCCCAATGATTGCGCTTCTCCAACGAACCTTCCGGATCGACCAGTACATCGGCGACGTTCTGAACGTCCCGCACCTCCCACTCGCCTTTGCGCACCTCGAGCAGCGGATTGTAGGCGGCCGAGTTGGCGTTGGTGGGATCGAACAACAACACACGACCGAAGCGGGCGCGCAGGCCCGCCGTCAATTCCCAGTTCTCTCCCTTGATGTCATGCACGATCGACGAGCCCGGCCAGGTCAGCAACGTCGGCACGACAAGACCGACGCCTTTGCCGGATCGTGTCGGCGCAAAGCACAGGACATGCTCGGCGCCGTCGTGTCGCAGATAGGCTCGGTCAAGCCGGCCGAGAACGACACCATCGTCGCCGAGAAGACCCGCGGACTGGACCTCATCCGGCTCGGCCCAGCGAGCCGAGCCGAAGGTACGCACGTCCTTGGCTTCGCGCGCCCGGTAAATCGACATGAGGATGGCGGCGGCGATCGCCACCAGTCCGCCTGAGGCGGCAATCCCGGCGCCCTCCAGAAAGACGTGTGGCGCGTAGGCATCGAAAAAGAACCACCACCAGAAGAAAGCCGGCGGCGGATAGACTGGCAAGCCGACCAGCGCGAACCAGGGTGAGCCGAGCTGTGGCTGAAAGCCGAGCCGCCACGCAACCCACTGCGTCGCGGCCCAGACCGCGAGCAGCACGATCGCGAACACGACGCAGATCTGGCCCCACACGACTCGACTGGCTGACACAGCGAGCAAATCTCCCTGCACGTTGCAATATTCCGTAGAAGAGCAAGGAGTGCGGAGATTTCAACTGCGCCTGTGTCAGTTATCGTAGAACAGCGTAGGTGATCGAAAAAAGACTTGCGGCGTGCGGAAAATCGTCAACATTGGACGTAGCGATCAGCGACCCCCATCAAATCCCATCTGCCAGAAGTCGGCTTCGAGTCGCGACGCCTTGCCGAACAGCGCTGCGAGTTCATTGAAGCGCCGTTCGGTCATCGCCCGCGCGGCCAGATCATCGAGATGGTGTCGCGCGCTCGCCGCAACAGCCTGATAGGCATCGCCCGCATATTCGGCGATCCATTCGCGATAGGGATGGTCGCCGAGCGCGTCGACTCCCTCTGGCGCCAGGTAGCGGCCGATCTCCGCATAACCAATGACGCATGGGGCGAGCGCGACATGCAAGTCGAGCAGGTCGCCGGCCGCGCCGCAATCCAGCACGAAGCGGGTGTAGGCGACCGTCGCCTGATGCTCAGGAGCTGCCTCGATGTCCTGCGGTGACAGCCCCCATCGGCCGCACAGCCGAACATGCAGGTCCATTTCGTCGAGGATGGCCGCCATCCCCGCCTGCGCCGCTTTCATGTCCGGCAGCGCGCGGCTCTTGTAGGCCGCGAGCGCATAAGCGCGGGCGAACTGGATCAGGAACAAATAGTCCTGCACGAGATAGGTTCGGAACGCCGCCTGCGGCAGCGTGCCAGCGCCCATCTGGCGTACGAAGTCGTGCTCGACATAGCTCTGCCAATCGTCTGGTGTGGCTACTTTCAGCCGATCGAAGACGTCCATCGCTCAACTCTCACTTTCGCAGGAAGAAGTCCTTGAGCAGCGGCCGCTAACATGCCGGCCGGATTATCGACATGTGAGACCGGATCAACCCTGCCACGGGTTGACCACGACAACGCCCGTGCCCTCGAAATCCTGGACGTTGCGCGTCGCCACGGTCAAGCCGTGGACAAGCGCCGTCGCGGCAATCAGCGCGTCGACCTCGTTGCGCCGGTCGGGAATATGCAGATGCGCGCACCGCGTCGCAATCTGGTCATCAATGGGCAGGATGCGCCCGGCGAACTCCGGTCGGACATGATTGTCGAGCCAGGCGCGCAGGCGCGCGCCCTGCGCGGCGTGGCGACGCTGGATGCCGAGCACGCCGCGTTCCAACTCAAGGATGGTGATTGCCGAGATGAAGAAGCTCTCGGCGTCCTCAGTATCGACCCATGCCGCGACCCTGGCATCGGCCTTTCCGTCGCCGATTTTGCGCAGTTCAGAAACCACGTTGGTGTCGAGCAGATAACTCAAGACAGATCGACCCCACGCGGCGCGATTTCGACACGCGGCGGATCAAAGTCGATGTCCGACAGGCCCGCCATGGCGAGGGCTTGGGTCAAACGGCGGCGCTTGCCGCTGAGGCGGCAGAACTCGTCATAGGTCATCAGCACATGGGAGGGCTTGCCCCGGTCGGTGATGACGACCGGGCCGTCTTGTGCGGCCTTCTTGGCGCTGCTGACGTCATGATTCAGCTCGCGGCTGGAAAGTGTGGTAATGGTCACGTCGCACCTTCTTGTAGGCAAGTACCTACATAAGCCATCTGCCAGCAGAACGCAAGGTTGAGCCCGCCCCGACTCTTTATCGGTCATAGCCCGAGCCCTCGTTTGCGGCCAAACGACCAATCCACGGCGCCGTCGGCGCGGGCCACCCCGGAGATGTGCTGCCCGATGTGCTTCTCGATCGACGGGGTCCATGGCACGAGCCTGAAGCCTAATCCATCATCGATCATGGCGAAGCGGCCGGAGGCCAGCGCGAAGCGCCGGCTATAGGTGCCGGCGACAAATTCGCCGTCGGCGGCTTTCTGGAACGGAGCGCCGGTCTCGGCCGCGAGCCTGTCACCGAGGGCGTCCAGTTCGCGTTGCCGGAGCGTGCCGATCAGGTTCCGGTTGAACAGGATGCGTTCGCCGTCGCGCCGCGCCATCCCTTCCTGAACCAGGTGCTCGGCGCGCGCTTCCATCGCCTGCTTCACCTCCAGGCCAAAGCCGCCGCCGAGATCGGCCGGATCGCGGGCGACCAACTGGCGATCGAGCCAGGTCGCACCGTTCGCCGTAGTCTGGGCTTCGATCGACAGATCGGAGCGCGTCGCCAACGCCACGCGCCGATTACCCTTTGCGTCCTCGAAGGATCGCAATTCCACGATGGAGCCCGGCGCACTGTCGCCGGCCGCCTCCATGTCTGGCAGCTTGATATAGTGGGTGCGGCCGTCGACGCCGTCCACCACGGCATAGGCCGTGCCAACCAATTCGTTGTCGAGGCCGCGTTCGACCAGCCGGCCGATGATCGGGGCGCCATGTGCCTCGCCGGCCAGGACATAGTCGGCGGCGCCGCGAGCGATGCCCTGCTCGTCGAGGGCGCGGTGCATCCGCTTGATGATGTCGTTGCGCTGGCCGAGTTCGCGCAGCGTCGATTCCACCTCTTCGGCGATGATCCACTGACCGGAGCCGATGGTCTCGGCGAGGCCGAGGTGCTCGAGGTGGCGCAGGCGTCCGACCTTCTGGGTCAGGTATGCGTCGGGCTGCCGGTCCGGTGACGGCGCCACGTCGATGACGCCCTGCTCGTTGGCGTCGCGGACAAGCTGGCGGTCAAGCTGGGTCCAGCGCTCGGCCTCGACCTGACGATTCAGCGCGCGGCTGATGTCGAGATCGGTGCGCGGTCCAAGTTCCTGGGTGATGAGATCCTGCGCACGATCGCGCATCCCGCTCTTGATGTAGTCGCGGTCGATCACGAGGTCGCGACCATCATCGGCGCGGCCGCGCACGATGACATGGATGTGGGGGTTGTCGGTGTTCCAGTGATCGACCGCAACCCATTCGAGTTTCGTGCCGAGATCCTTTTCGGCCTGCGCCATCAGTTCGCGGGTGAACCGCTTCAGATCCTCCATATCGCTCGCGTCTTCGGGCGAGACGATGAAGCGGAAGTGGTGCCGGTCGTCCTTGCAGCGCTCGGTGAACTCCTTGACGTTGGCGTCGTCGGTCTCCGGGCCGAACATCTTCGCGCGCTCGCCGTCACGGGTGACGCCATCACGGCGGAGATAGTTGAGATGACGGGCGAGCGGACCGCGCGGACTCTTGTTGCGGACCACGAGCGCCTTGATGGTGCAGAATCGCGTGCGGCTGGTGATGAAGCGATTGGCGCGGATGCTTGCGACGCGGCCGCGCGCGAAATGCGGGCCGCGGCCCGCGGTGATCTTGCCGGAGCGCGAGATGCGGCCGCCGGCCCTCTGCGCGGCGGCGAGCGCCTGAGCGACAAAAGGCAAGGCGCGCTGCGCTCGCGATGAGCGGATGCGCCCTGGGCGAACATGGAAATCGTCATCGCGTGTCATGGTAGAACCCGCGATGTGCGATATTCGCTGAAATCATTCGCGAAATGGAAGACGCGCACATCGCAACGGTGATCCGCGATGTGCAAAAAATCGAAAAAATCAGAACCAAAACAACCGACCGTCCAAGCCGCGATGTGCGGCTTTTTATCTTGCCTTCCCGCGGTTGTTGCCTGGCCTGACCCGCTGCCCTCCGCCATCTCTACGATTGCGCACGCCGCGAAGCGTGGAAACTCGATGCTCATCGCTGTTCTCCATCTGCGCGCAGCCTTCGCACGAAGAGGCCATCGGACGGTGGCATGAGCGCCGACAGATCGACGATCGAAGGCGCGCTCGATGGTCGACCGGAAGGACGATCGACCGCCCCGAACTCGCCATCATGGTGGACACTAGATCGCCCGACGAAGATCGGCCCAAGCGACCAGGATTTGCGCGAGGCGACGCCGGCCAGGCGCATCACAGGGACCTTGCCGTCGATCATCGGCGCGATCTTCGCGACGTAAGCGACAGTCTCGGCCGGCAGTGCGCGGCCGCTCGCAAGGTGCGCATCATAGCGCCTCGGACCTGCGTTATAAGCGGCGAGCATCGCGGCGATCGAGCCATAGCGATCGTGCATCTGGCGCAGATAGGCCGCGCCGGCGAGAATGTTGGCGCGCGGCTGCCAGGGGTCGCTGCCGAGTGCGTAGCGCGCGCGCAACTCGTTCCAGGTCTTCGGCATGATTTGCATCAGGCCCATCGCACCCTTGGGCGATCGCGCGGTCCGATCGCCGCTGCTTTCGACGGCGATAACCGCGCGTATCCAGCGTTCGGGAATGGCGAAGCGCTTGGCGGCCTCGGCAATGTGCGCCGCCCACGGATCGCGCGATGGAGCAGCGGACTTCACGCGCGCCGGAGGAGACGCAAACGGCGACTCCGCAACCACATCCGCTGTCGTACAGGAGATCACAGCACATGCGGTCAGCATGACCATGATCGACGACAGCACGGCGCGAAAGCCGCCGTCCCCATGCACCACCAGCCTGCCACCGTGCTCGCTTCGGTCAAGGGCAAGGCTGCGCCGCCGGCTGGCGTTTTCCGGACGGGCATCGTCCGACGACATGCCGCGCACCCGGAAAACTGACCGACGCCCTTGACCTGCGCTGCGCGCGACGGCCGCGCTGTGAGCGATCGGGTCGAGGGGATTGATCGGCGCTCGATCGATCAAGGGGATTGCAGAAGAACGGTCGCGCGAGCGCCGGCACCACATGGCCGTCACCCCTCGCCTTCCTGTTTCTTCCGCCGCGTCCAGAGCAGGTTCCACACATCTTTCTTGATGTCGGACTCAAACAGGCGAGCGCGGATGGGTTGGTTCAAGATCGGATCGTCGATGGTTACGGAGAGGTACGCACCGGCACGGTCGCCGGTGCGATCCCAGGCCGCGCCAACCTCCATGCCGTTACAGAAGACGCGATGGTTTGGCGCATTCTCGGTGTCGGATTCATCGATCGGGAGAATGGACACCTCGGCGTCGAAAACGAGTGTGCGTACGCGGCCGAAGAAGCCATCTTCCTTGCGGGTGAACGTTCCAATCTGCGTCATTGCGATGATCCTCATCTCGTTTGAGATGCGAGCCGTCACGGCTCGCGGCTGACCGGCGCGCGGACGGATTCCGCGGCCGGATTGGTGGCGTCGGTGGTCCAGACAGGAATGGCGCGACCGACGATGGTGGTGACGGGAAGCGGCCCGAAATAACGGCTGTCGAAGCTGTCGGGGCTGTCCCAATTCATGAAAAAGGCTTCGCCGCCATGAAGCGTGCGGCAGCCTTGCCAGTCGGGCAGCGGACGCCCGCGCCCATCGCGCGCGAGCGCCTGTCCGTAAATTCCGTCATAGGCGATGATGGCGCTGCCGCGCCGGCAGACTCGCGTGCCATCGAGCGCCAGCACGCGCTTGATGAGCGGCAAGCCGCGCGGCAGATAGCGGCGCTCGTCGAGAAACGCCGCAAGCTCCGCGGGCGGCATGACGACGGCGAGATCGGTGACGTCGACATGATCGCCGGGCACGATCCGGTAGAGTCCGATCGGCACGCTCGCGGATGCGTTCCAGATGAACCGAATGTCCGGCCGGCTGCAGGCCGGGGCAACGATCAGGGCCGTGGCGGCGAGCATCGCCAGCAGCGTCATGCGGCGCGCGCTCATCGCAGCACCTCGCGGCGGCGCAGCCACGCGTGATGCTGCTCGTGGCTGTAGATGCGGAACGGTTCGTTGACGCTGATGCGATTGTTGAGATGCCGCCAGTGTTCTGGCGCAACGTCAGCGGGATCGATGTCGAGCGCTTCGATCGCGTCGATCGCGTCCAGCACGCGCTGCACCTTCGGCCAGCCGCTGATCCGCAACAGGATGTCGCCGCCGGGGCGCACGAACGGCAGCGTCTGATACGGCTCGCCACCTCCAACAGAGCGAACGATGTCGATCCGCGAGATGATCGTGCCGTACTCGTTGGCCGCCCAACGGACAAAGGCGAAGATACTTCCGGGTACGAAACTGACGATGCGTCGATGGCGGTCGAGACGCTGTTCGTCGACGATGTGGCCGAAGCGGATACGGTGCTCGATGCGCTTTTCGCGCCACGTCAGTTCGACCAGCGTGTGGTCGGTTGGTCCGCTCGCGCGCAG
Organism: Hyphomicrobiaceae bacterium; assembly: GCA_008933705.1. Taxonomy (GTDB): domain Bacteria; phylum Pseudomonadota; class Alphaproteobacteria; order Rhizobiales; family Hyphomicrobiaceae; genus AWTP1-13. Next base: position 43,801 of record WBUN01000007.1, on the reverse strand, counting down.
GTCTGCCGTCATGGCCGCGCCCCTCGGACGAAGCGCGACACGATGATGTTAAGGCAGGCGCAACCGATCGGACGTGCGATGGTCCCGCGCCCACAATTCCACGAGGTGGCGTGCCGCGTTAGCAAAAGTCCGAAGGACTTTGAGTTAGGGAAGTTAGAGGAGGAGAAATCCGCCTTGTCGCGCCAGATGGTTAAGAGACGCGCGCGTTCCCAATAGTACGGGACTCGCGTTCCTAATAGTACGGGTGTCGGCGTTCCCAATAGTACGGGTCCATCCACACCTTTTGCACCGGCGGAGCATGTGCTCATCGCACGCCTCCCCACTGCCGGCGCGGTGTGACGGCGCCATTGGAATCCGCAGGCCGGAAGATCAAACGCTGCCGGCCATCGGGATCGTCGATCAGCGTCAGGTGGTAGCCGGGCAGCGGCTGGCGCTGGACGATGGCGCGCAGCTCGAAACGGAAACGGCGCAGCGGCGACAGGCTTCCGGATTTCAAATGCAGGTGCGGGAGGTCGAAGCTCCAGCCGTGCGTCTGCCGGCCGCCATGCTTGCGCACGAGGCGATACAGCCAGCGCTCCAGCCCGCCGGTCAGGTGGAAGTAGGCGCGGTCAATGGTGAGGATCAGCGCGTCGTCGAGAACGCCAGCATAGAACCAGTCCGGCAGGATCAGTTCGATCCCGAGCGGCCGGCCGGTCGCGTCGAGACGTTCCTTCCATTCGTTGATCCACGAGAATCGATGCCGGCGCCGCTCGGACGGTTGGCGGATTGAGGTGACGACGGTGGTGGATTGCAGCCGGTCGAGCGCGGCCTTCAGCCGATCGTAGCTCAGGCCGGAATCGCTGCGGCCGACGAAGGTGAGGATCTCATACGGTGTGGCGGCCATCAGGCGCGAGGTGCGCAAGCCGCGGTCGCGCGCGTCGACGATCTGGCTGGCGGCCCAGATCAGAACATCGGCGTCCCAGATCGTGGCCATGCCGTGCTCGGCGGTCGCCTCAACCCGGATCGACACTTCGCCCAAACGGAAGTCGATCGGCGTGAGGCGGCGGACTTTAGCGAGCGAGAAGAATGGCCAGGACATCAAGTCCTGCGCGTCGCGGGCAGCGATGTCACCGGCGCGCGCCCGGAAGAGTTCGAGTTGCTGACTGTCGTATGAGCGGCTCGCCGACATAGCGATGCTCAGCGCGCAGTGCCGGCCGCAGGGCCAGCCGCGGATTCCGAAGTAGACTGCCGCGCGCAACCGTCAACCCATGCCTCAAGGTCGGCGACGGCGTAGACCACGCGTCCGCCGAGCTTGTGATAGACCGGCCCGGTGCCGTCGCAGCGGTGTTTCTCCAACGTGCGGGGAGAAAGATCGAGCAGGCGTGCAGCCTCGGGCGTTCGCACGAAACGCGGCCAATGTTTCTCGGTCTTCTCCAGCATTGCGGACCTCCGTCGCAGCCGCCATCACGGCGGCGAGTCAGGTGCGACGATGGCGAAAAATCTGCGGCTCGGAGGAGTGACGAAATTCGCAGCCGTTAACAGAAGTGTCCCCCTTCCCGCCTGGCGCAACATGCGTGGGTGCCGACGGCCGGGCCGCTGCGCATCAGGATCGGGATGACGTGTCAGGTCTTGCGATCAACATCGTGAAGCTGGTGTCTCGCCCGGGGAACGAGCCAGCGCAGATATCCGCCTTCGATGCGTTCACGGGCGGCGGCAAGAATGCGGGACAGCCGCCGCCGCTCCGGTGCGTTCTTCCAGTCGAGCGCGCGCAGCGTCCTGACCTTCTCGTTGATCAGGATACTCGCAATCAAGCGGCGCGGCTCGCCGGATTCCACGCCGTCCCAGACACGCAGCATCAGCGCGGCCCGGTGAAGCTGGAAACGGGTCAGGCGTTCCTCGCGCGGCGGAGAGCCGGATAGCTCGCCACTGATGTGCCGGTAGAGGCGAAGCGCATTTTTCCTGCGCCAATGGAAATGCTCGTCGAACGGCAGAAAAACGCCCGCCCGTACGACCGTATCACCGCTCGGAAGCCAGACGCCGAGATCGCCTTGGACGTCTTCGACGACACCATGCAATCCGTCGGTGCTCGGTTCTCCGCGAATGGATAGCGTTGCGGGGTCAGGAAAGGAACGCGCGGCAAAGCCTTCCGGCGCGGCCGTGACAATGAGCGTGGCAGGGTTGAGCCGCGGCAGCCATACCGGCTGCGCGACCAAAGCCGATGCAGCGGGGTCCGCCGCGAAAGGCCACCCCCCAGCGGCGTGAAAGGTGCGCTATCGCCTCACGCTTCTCAAGCCTTCCCGAGACGACGGCTTCCACCACGGCATGATAGTCTTTGCGATATTGCTTGTTGCGGCGCAGGAACTCGAACGTGATGCCGCCACGGTCGAGCCGGCTCAACTGTTCCTCGAATTGCGGTGAGCGCCAGTCTTGCAGCGGCTCCATGACGCGACCTCCCCCTCAGTCGTTGGCTTCGAGATGATTCCGTCTATGGCGAAGACTGGGAAAACGGCAAGACCGATAATCGGAATGCAGAGAGTTCTTCGAGCGGACAACAAACTCTTGCCGGCTGTCGCGATACGAGACCTTCGCGGAACTCACTGCATGCGGGGCTCTAACAGGTGACGGTAGCCGTTCTCGGTCATCCAGCGCGCACGAGTCAAATGGCTGTCATGAATCCGCTTGGCGCGTTCGGGATCGGATGTCACGTCGAGGCCGAATACGATTCTAGCAACTTCTCGCCAATCGGCGCCTTCCTCGGCGGCGTCCAACAGACGCAGATAGGTAGCAAGGTGCGCCTCGTCATATGCATTCACTCGATCGGTCAGCGGCGGACTGTCCTTGAAGTTAGGCTTTGTCATCGACGTGCCTCTGACTTATGCGCTTTAGATTCAAACTGGATTATCCGGTTACCCCGCAATCAAACTTTCGGCGACATTTCTTCTCCAGACGCGGAATAATATTATGCCGCAGATGCGATAAATAGTCTGACAACGTGACGCTTTCGTGCCAGCGGCGGGCATTGCCGCATCCAGGACGATCTTCTTTTTTGCAGGCGGGCGGTGATGTCTGCGCGTTATCAGGTGTCGGCGCGCAGAAACTCGATCGGGTCGATGTCGAGCGCGAGGGCGAGTTTCTCCAGCATATCGATGGAGGCGGCATATTCTTCGCGTTCCAACATGCCGACGTAATTGCGGTTGACCTGGGCAAGATGGGCAAGCTCCTCCTGCGAGACAGATTTCTCCTGTCTCAACCGACGCAGGTTTCTTGCGACTCTCTCCCGTAAGCTCATGCGGGAGGAGTCGCCGGCTACCTAATATACTTCTACCCAATATACTAGGTATTCGACGAGCCGTCATCGTCCCTTGGCCTGTCGGTGCGTGAATCGCGAGCCGGGCGCAGTCCGGCGAGCGGCGGCCGTGTTCTGCGCACGGCCGCGCCGCCGATCTGCAACGCTGGATCGGCGCGAAATTTTCCGAAGGTGCAAAGCCTGAAAGGCGGAGAGCCGCGCAACCGGCGCGGCCTTCGCTGATTATATCGCCTTCTCCAGCAAGGTCTTCGCCTTCCCCTCCAATTCGAGGCGTATGTCCTGATGCGCTTTGATGCGGGCGTGCGCCGTCATGCCCTGCACAAAGTCAAAGATCGACTCCGGCGGGCGCCCTTCCTCCTGCAACACGGTTTCAATGATCTTAGCCGTTTCGGCCTTGCTGAACCCGCGCTTGCGAAGGAAGGTTTCGCGGTCCTCGTCGGTGCGGGCGACGATGCGCTCCCGCGCTGCCTTGATCCCGGCGACGAATGGCGCGGGCGAGGAATGGGCGAAGCTGGTCAATGCCGGTGCCGCCTCATGGGCGAAGCGCTGCGCGGCAAACTTGCTGTGCCGGATGCTGATTTCCTCGAACCCTTCCACGCCCCACAAATTGCGGTTCATGCAAACGGCGCGGAGATAGAAAGACGCAATACCAAGTGTCTTGCTGCCGACTTCGCTATTCCAGCAATAGAAGCCCCGGAAATACAGATCCGGCTCGCCGTTCGGCAGGCGTCCGGCCTCGATGGGGTGCGTGTCGTCCACAAGGAAAAGGAAAACATCGCGGTCGCTGGCGTAAAGCGTGGTGGTGTCCTTGGTGATATCCACGAACGGATTGTGCGTCATGGTCGCCCAATCCAAAACGCCCGGCACTTTCCACATGGTATCGCCCGTGCCGTTGCCCGCGATCTTCATCACGGCGGCGACAAGCTCATGGTCCCAGATGCGGCCGTAGTCCGGTCCGGTCACGGCGCGCAGTTCAATGCGTCCGTCTTCCGCTTCCAGCGTCTTCACAAGCTCGGCGCGATGCGACAGCAAGCCATGCTGTAAGTTGATGCCTGCGAGCGGCGCGGCAAGCTGGCGCATATAGGTTGCGGGTGCGCCGACAAGGCTGCACAACTGCCCAAAGCTCCAATGCGTCGGGGCAATCGGCTGGTCCTGTCCGGGGACGATCAGCGAAAGCCGCTCGGCGTTGTCCCTGCTCGCCTCAACGCGAACGGCGCGGCTTTCCACGGTGCGGGCCTTCGCGCGATCCGCGCGGGTCTTCACGGCATCGTAAAGCTCGGTGAGCGACAAATAACGCTCGTCATCGGGACGCGAGAACCATTCCGACGACACGCGGCCGATCCGCTCGCCGCGCGAGATGTCCACGCGGAAACCGCTATTCACTGCCTGCTGGTTCTGGTTGCTGCTGATGAAGCTCATCGTCCTGTCCTTTCCCGTTAATGCCGAAGGCATGTCCCCCGACATGCCTTCCGGGGGCGCGTGAGCGCGCGGGGATGGAGGGGGCATATGCCGGCGCGCGGGGCCGGGCTGCGAGGCGAGCGGAGCGGTTGACAATGTGATGCCGACGTGGTGATCGGCCGCTCTGCGAGGCCGCGGCCCTGCTCCGCAACAGGCGGCATTTGCGGGGAGCAAGGGGTAAGACCCCTTGGCTCCCCACTCGATCGGCAAGGGCTTCAGCCGCAGCCGATCGGAACAATGCGAGCGCAGCTCGCCGTATTCCTTATCTTGCGGTGGCGGATATGAGCATGACGAAGCCCCGCTTGCGCGGGGCCTCGCTGGTGGCCGGTCTCAGTCGGCGGCGCGACGGCGCGACCAGATGAGCGCCAGATCCTCGCCTTCGCTCTCCACCAGGCTCGCATAGATTGGAGCCGGGAACGACGGGTCGTCGAGCTTGACGGAGAGGTAGTCGTTGCCCTTGTCGGACGTCTTCTTCCACGCCGCCCCGAACTCCGTTCCAGCGGCGATGACGCGGTAGTCCGGACCCTTCTCGTTGTCGCCTTCGGCGGCGACGAACTTCACCGACTTGACGTTGAGGGTGAGTGTCTTGACCGAGCCGCTGTAGCCGTTCTCGGTGCGGGAGAAAGTGCCGATCGTAGCCATGTCGTGGTTTCCTTCTGCTGGTCGGGCCGCGCCCATCGCGACCTCGATGGTGGTCGACGGACCGGGGACGATCGGCCTGCACCCTTGGGGCCGAAACAACGTGGAGGGCGGCCGGCGACAGCTTTTTGGCTCGCGATGCAAAGCCGAAGGCGGCGGAAAAAAGCTGGCGGCGGACGTTGCAGGTTCAAGATCGAGGCGACGCTTTCGTCGCCGGTCTTCGGTCAGACCAAACCAATCGAGGACGCCCGTGGGAGCGGCTTGAAAAGGACAGTCAGAGGAAACCGCGATCTGGCGATGGCGATCGGAGGCACACTTTCTCGCTTCGCGCCGCACACGGCTATCTCGGCTCCATCAAGAACGGACCCGAACCTCAACGGCAAGACGATGATGTCCTGAATGTCGCCGTCATCGACGACAATCGAAAGGTCCGGGCCATCCGCCCGTCACTCGCATCGCCATCGTGTTCGGCACGGCAAGAAAACGTCAACAAAGGTAATGGCGACCTCCCAGCACAAGCCGCTGCGACTCGCTCCCGGCCTCGATCGACACCATGGTCCAGCGCGAAGGTCAGGGTGTAACTCTATCTGACGAACGTCTGCCGCTCCGCTGCTGGCTAGGACCGCCAAACGCGATGCTGACGCGAGCCGGAGGCGACCGGCGAATGTCCGCCGCCTCTCTTCGCGTCAAGGATCGTGACCGAAGGCGAAGCCCGCAAGGGGCTTCGGAAGCCGCCGCAGCAGCGCATAGAGCCCGGCCCGCAGGGCGACGCCCACGCTCAGGGGCGGCACGGAATATTCTGTGCGCCGATAACTTCCGCGTTCAACGAACCGGCTCAGGATTGCGGACTAGCGGATGTTGCCAACCGTATCACGGCGGCCACGCCGACACATGCGCCCCCTGCGAGGCAGACGATTTGCCGCCACACCAGCGGTGGAACGGCCTCGCCGGTGACGCCATGCACGAGCGCATATCCCGCCACGGCGGCAGGCGTGGCGAATATGAGCGCCAATGCGACCCGCAGGATCGGGGCGCGCAGCATGGCAAACAGAAGGGTCAGAATGCCGAAGGATGCAACGCCAGCGACAATGCCGACGATACCGACGCCGATCCATCCAGCTCCGGTGCCGTAGGCGAAGCGCATCGCCGCGAGCGCGAGCATAAAGGGCAGCGCGTAAATCGCCAGCGTGTAGGCGAGGACACACATCATGCCGATCAGCATGACGATGACGGCGATTAGCGCGATCATCTCGGTGCCTCCGTTATGATGGAGACGATGCGGCGCGTCACGACCACGCGCCGGATCGCGATTTCAAGCGACAATCATCCCGGCATGGCACGCGAGCTTGACGTAGGTGCTGAGCCGGTGTTCGGCCTTGAAATAGAGGTCGCGCTCAGCCGGCAGGCCGAGCTTGCCGCGCACGTCCTCGATCTCGCTGAGCATCAGGTAGCCGAGTTCGGGACTGCCCATACCAAGGTCACACAGGCCGAACAGGCGAACGTCCTTGCCTTCGGGACAGGCTTCCGTGATGAGCCATGTCGCGGCACCATCAGGCGTGAACAGCTTCACGACCGGGAACGGATCGAAGCCGTCACGCTCCTCGCTGGTGCGGCCGTTCTCGATCAGCTTGGCCAGCAGTTCGTCGGGGATCAGGGCTTCGGTGCGGGGAAAGCGCGGCATCACGACACGCCCTCCCCTGCCGGTTCGTTGATCCGGCAGCAAACGCAGTGTGCCGCGATGGCTCCGGCCTGCCGCGCCAGCTTTTGGGACAGCGCATCGATCTCGCCGCGCCGCGCAAAGCGCAGCGCCGCGACGTTAGCCTGAACGTCGCGCTCGTCGGCGCGGCTCCAGGTGGCGGAGGCACGGCCAAACTGGCGAGCCTTGACGCGGCTGCTCGTCGTCATGCGTTCGGCGCGCGCTTCAATCTGCCGCTCGATGACGGCAAGATGGCGCGCGGTCTCGGCGTGCGCCGTCTCCATGCGGGTCAGTGTCGCCCGCTGTTTTGCATCGGTCTTCATGGTCTCGTGTCCTGCTGTCGTGCGGTCGAGGTCTCCGGCCGCGCCGGTCAGGCGCGGCCGGAACATTCTCGAGCGATGTCAGAAAGCTGGCCGGGGCCGCGCGATGCGACCCCGGCCGCGGCGGCTCACTCGGCGGCTTCGGGGAAGCCTTCGCTTGCCTCGGTCGCGCCGATGTCCTCGACAGACCCACCCGACGCTTCCGCAACCGGCGCGGTGCGCATCAGCGGCGGCAGCCATCCCGTCCCGGCAAGAAGCTGCTCGGCGGCTTCTGCCATCGGCTGCTTCTTCATGCTGGCGATGCGATCCGCCGCCTCACCGCTGACGGCCTCTCGTACAGCATCGAGGATGAGCGCCTTCGTCACGCGGCCGAGATAGGTTCGCACCGTGGGCGTCCAGTGCGCGGTCATGTCGAGCGCAAGTGCGCTTGCCAGCTTGTCAGCCGTCTCAAGCGCGCGCGGCTTGCGCTCCCAAGGCACTTTCACCGCGTTGACGGTCTGCGAGGCGCAATGCGCGAACAGCGCCATGACGCTTGCATGGTCCAGCCCGGTGATGAAGCCCCACAGGTCTGCCACGTCGCGCGGCATGTCCGCCGCCCATCCGGCGTGACGATCCGCGAGCGCCTTTGCCGCCGCCGTATCCTCGATGCCGTCCGCGTGTCCGCCAAGGGGTGGACTGACGGTGCGGATGTCGAGGCAATGGGCGTCACCGCCGCGATAGAAGCTCTGCGCGGCGAGCGCATGGGTGACGGCGATTAAGGCCATGTCCGGCTGCTCGCCAAGGGCGACCCGCAGGCCAAGGGTGCGATGCGCGGTCAGGTCGCGGACGAGAAGGTCGGACAGCGGCGTGTCGTCATCCCCTGCGTCCTCGTCGTCGGCGTTATGTGCGGCTGCATCGTCGCCGTCCTCGATGATCTCGCCATCACCCTTGACGCGCACGCCATCGATGACGGTTTCGCCATCGCTGGCTTCCTCCGCTTCGGGCTTCTCGTCCTCTGGACGGATGAAACCGCGCTCGATGCGGGCTTCTCCGTCCGGGGACAGCACGACAAAGACGCCACCGCGCGCGATCTCGTCAGGATCGTAAGCATGACGCTTGGCGTCGATGCGCTCGATCTCGGCTTCAAGCTCCCCGAACCGTTGGTCCACGTCGTCGGGAAGCTCCTCCGCGCCTTCATACTCCGACGACAGGCGGTCATATTCCTCCTGTGCGACAGCGCAGGCGGCTTCGTCTTCCTCGGAAAGCTTCACCGGATGCGGATAGGTGCGCCGCAGGCCGTGGGCGTGGGGATAATCGATATGAACCGAAACCCACTTCCAGCCTTCCGCCTCCTGAACCTGCGCGGCGATGCCTTCCAGTTTCTCGATGACAAGCCGCTCCAATAGCGCGGCGTCTTCATAGAAGCCGCCACGATCCTCCGTGAACAGATCGCGGACAATGTTGCCGCCTGCTTCCGTATAGACTTCCGCACCGATGAAGATCGCGCGCCGATCCGTTGCCGGAATGTGGGTCTTCATGATGTCGCGGCGGATGAAGGACGGATCGCGGTTATAGGACAGGTTCTCGTAAACCTGCTCCTGCCGGGCGTGATCCTCGGTGATGGCGAAGGCCCTCAACTGGTCGAGCGTCAAGCCGCCGTCACGATAGACTTGCATCAGCCTCGGGCTGACCGCGCCGAGCCGAAGCCGCTGCTTCACCACATGCGCGGTGACGCCGAAGCGGGCCGCGATTTCCTCCGCGCCCCATCCGCGATGTTCCGCAAGCTCGCGGAAGGCCTCGAACTGGTCGGCGGGGTGCATGGCGGTGCGCGTGACATTCTCGTCAAGGCTGATTTCGAACGGATCGTTCGCCGTGTCGATGACGCAGCGGATACCTTCCGTCCTCTTGATTTGCTTGCGCTTCACGCGCAGCAACTGCGCCAGCCTGCGGCCTTCCCCGATGGTGACGAGATAGAAGCCGGTCGGCCTTTTCTCCGCGTCAAGCTCAGGCTCCACCACGAGGTTTTGCAGGATGCCCTTGGCGGCGATGCTGGCCGCATAGGCTTCGATCTCCGCCTCGCTGTGCGGAGTCTTGCGCGCATTGCGGAGCGACTTCTTCAGCTTGTTGAGCGGGATGAAAACCGTCTCACCGCTTGCCGCGACCGACGCGGCTTCCGTGCCGGTCTCAACCGCCGCAGCCGCTTCCGTTTCTCCGACGCTGCGAACGTCCGCGTCTGCCGCTGCTTCCGCCACCATCGCAACCGTGCCGGCGCTCGCCATCTTCGATGTCCTTGCCATTGTTCCAATCCTTTTTCTGTGCAGGCCGGAGGCATGGCCCCCGCCATGCCTCCCGGGGGCGCGTGAGCGCTCGGCAGAGAGGGGGGCGGCTATCGGCGAGCATGGCCGGGCTGCGCGACAAGCGAGGTGGATTGGACGGATTGGGCGCGTGACAACGATGCGCCGCCTTTGCGCGTGCGCGGCCCTGCCATCGCACAGGCGGTAGTCGCGGGGGAGAGATGGCCGAGACCATCTCTCCCCTCCACGGATCGGCAAGGCTTCATCCGCAGCCGATCACGACAGAGCGAGCGAAGCTCTCCTTACTCATCACCGCCATGCGCAGGCATCTTGCGTCCTGTTGCTTCACCAGGCCGTCTTCGCCTGCGCTCAATTTCGCGGAACTACGAAGACGCTCGACGCAGGGCTTTATACTGCCTGGAAATTCGCATTCTCATTCATGGGCACTGCGGCCAACATAGTTGGAGTCACAACCGCGCGGATTGAGCGTTTCGTGGGCGCTTTCAAAGTAACCGTTATGTTTGTTTGCGCCCCGCATCCTGCCGGGTTGCGATCGCTGCCGATAAAACAGTTTGCGCTGAAAAAGCGATCGCATGATCGCGCGATAAAAAATCGAAGAGTCAAACGGAGGTCACAACAGACGCAATCTAACTTCCGCACTTCGGAAGCACGCTGTGCAAGTCGTCATTGCCGCCCGCCTATAGCGCTGCGCGGCAATTTCCACTAAGCTGTTGGGCGCTTTAATGCGTGCCCGGATACGATCGTCTCGGGAGCAAAAGGCGATCATTCGACCGCTTGACCCTTCCCATCCTCGTAGCTGGGACAATCCCGACAATGAGGAGATTTGGCTAGAGTTGGCGCGCGCCATCGGACGCCAAATTGCAAGGGATGGAAGAGACGGTTTGGGACAGCCGATAGGGGAACGACATGACGATGGTGTCACCCAAAAAGAGAGCCGTGATATACGCCCGTTATTCGAGCGACATGCAAAAGGCGACCTCGATTGACGGTCAAATATTGCTCTGCCGTAAGGTCGCCGAACGCAACAATCTCGATGTCATCGGTGAATTCGTCGATGCGGCGAAGTCCGGTCTGACCGAAGATGCGCGGGATGGCTATCAGCGACTGCTCGACGGCGTGCGGAGCCACGACTTTGATGTGATTATCGTCGAGCATTTTGACCGTCTGTCGCGCGATCCGGCAACGATCCAGCGTCTAAAGCAGATTTTCGAGTTTAATCGCGTCGAGCTGATGGATCAGAAGGGGATTTACGCGACCGCTACCGATATCAGCATCGCGAGTCTCTACAATACGATCTACAAGCCCCAGCTTGCCGAAAAGGTTCGGCGCGGGCACGACAACGCTGTGGTCAACGGGAAGATTCCCGGCTCGTATGCTTATGGCTATCGGCCGACGCCTGGGGCGCCGGGTGAGCGTTCGATCGACGAGAATGAGGCGAAGATCGTACTTCGTATTTTCGAGGATTACGCCGCCGGTCGGTCAACCAGAAATATTGCCGCCGATCTCACGCGCGAAGGCGTGCCTACGCCCGGCGCCACTCGCCACAAGAACAAAGTTGGTCGCACGATCTGGAATCATCAGTGCATCACGGGTGGTCGTAACGGCCGCGGCATCCTCGGCAACGAGCTGTATGTCGGCGTGATCCACTGGAACGTTCGCTCAACAATTCTCAATCCGGAGACGCAGAAGAAGCAGAAGCGCCGCAATCCGGAGGAACATCACCTCATTGTCATGAAGCCTGAGCTTCGGATTGTTCCACAAAAGCTATGGGATATGACGCAAAAGCTACGCAGCGAGCGCGCTGTCCGTATGTTCGGACCGAGCGGCAAGCCGCGGCGTCGCGAGGTAGTTCCGCGCAACAATGAACATCCGCTTGCTGGGACCCTTCGATGTGGGGTTTGCAATGGCCACATGCGAATTGCGCAGTCGTCTCGCGATGGCGGCCCGCGCGCAGCATGCGCCAACGCGCATCAACGCGGGACCTGCGAGCATACCCGTAGCTTTGACATGGACGTCATACTCAAAGACGTTTGCCGCAACATCGATGTGAAGCTGCTCTCTCCAAAGGCCATCGAGGAAGCGATGAGCGCCTGGCAAGAAGAGCGCAAGAACGATCGAAAGAAAGGCAGCGAACGCGAGACGCTTGAACGTCGACACCGCAAACTCACTGCCGAGATCGAACGCCTATCCTACGCGATCGCGAACAGTCGTCGTAAGCCCGATGAGCTACTGAAACTGATCGATGAGTGCGACCTGGAGCGAGAAAATATTGATGCGCGCTTGCGGTTGCTCGGCGACGGTAGCGGAAACGTGATCCCGTTCGACCATCCGAAGTTCGGAGAGCTTTACTGCTCGGAGGTTAAGAAGCTCGTCACAGCGCTCAAGACCAATCCGAAGGCGACCGAAACGCGAGTCGCTTTCCGCACCTTGATTGGCTGTATTGTAGTGCATCCAGGCCGCAAGCGGATGCCCTACGAATATACGCCGTACCTGAACAGTGCCGCGCTCTTCGGGAAACAACTTTTCCCTGAAAAAGGCGGGAAAGGCAAAGAGATCGGCAAGTCTGCATACTACAACAATGGCGGGTCAGAGAAGTCGGTGTCCTCGAAGTATACGCGGATGGGCAGAACGTGCCGGCGTCCCTCGGCATCGGCGACGACGCGGCCGGCGAGGTCGGGCCAGTCGGCCGGGACGTTCGGATCAGGCTGCGACATCGACCATCACGACCTCGGGCGGCATGCCGATGCGCACTGGCAGGATCGAGCAGCCGAGGCCGCCGGAGACGATCAGGTGGCGGTTGCCCTCGACGATATGTCCGTAGGCATAGCGGTTGCCGTAGCGCGAGGGCACCATCGGCGAATAGCCGAGCACGCGGATCTGCCCGCCGTGCGTATGCCCGGAGAGCGTAAGCGCCACGCGCTCCGGCACGCGCGGAAAGATGTCGGGCTCGTGCGCGAGCAGGATGACGGGCGCATCATCGGTGATTTTGGCCATCGTGCCGGGCAGATCGTCGACGCCTGCGAAGCGCCGCCAGGCCCGCTTCCTGCCGTTGATAATGGCGATCTGATCGCCGAGACCGGCGAGCCAGAAGGGCCGGCCGTCCTTGGTCATGCGTGTGACGTCGTTCTCGTAGACGGGTATGCCCACGCGCTCGAGCATGCGCCGCCCGACCACAGGACCGCGCCCGCTGCGCTGGGCCTCGTGATCGTCCCACCAGTCGTGGTTGCCCAGGATGGCGTGCACGCCGAGCGGCGCTTCGAGCAGGCCGAGCGCCTCCGACCACTGCTCGGGCGGCACGCTGCGGGTCTTCAGGCGATGGCTGGCCGCGAAGTCGCCGAGCAGGACGATGATATCGGGATTGAGCCGGTTGGTGTGCTCGGCAATGGCGCGGATGCGCTCGATCGGCATCAGCGGTCCGCCGGCGTGCACATCGGCGATCACGCCGATGCTGAGCCTCAGGCCCTTCGGCCAGTTCGGCGGAGAGATGCGATAGCGCGTGACGTTGAGGCGCCACATCGGCTCCACCGCAAAGCCGTAGCCGGTGAGCGCAAACAGGCTGGCGGCGGAAGCGCCAAGCGTCTTCAGGAACCTGCGGCGGGTTATCCGTTTCACGTGCGCCCTATCCCGTTCTCTTGGCCATCCCGCGGACGAGCCGTCGGGATGACAGCAGACAGTATCGCCCCGGCGGGCACGCTTGTCTGGCGGCAAAGGGTGGAAAAGTTGAGGCACGCGCGGGTTTCGGGTTGGGAGCAGCACGCCCCGCACGTAGCACCACGCGGGGCCTGGAGAAGACCCAAGGCGCCACGCGGCTGCTCCCGCAGGCGCTGTCGCATGTGTTGCAGAGCGCGGTGTTGATCTTCCTCAACATCGTCATGAGGGGAACCGCCCCGGCGGAGATTTCCACAACCTTCCCGAACCGCACGGCTGTCCAGCACGCCCGGCTAGCGGCCCCCTTGCGTGCCGTTGCCTTCGTCCGGCTCCTCGCTGTCGTCGAACAGGCCGATCTGAGGCGTGGACGACCGTGCGGGGCCCGTGAGGCCCAGATGCTTGTATGCGCGCAATGTCAGCACGCGCCCGCGCGGGGTGCGTCCGATGAAGCCCTGCTGCAGCAGGAAGGGCTCGACGATCTCCTCCAAGGCATCGCGCGGCTCGGACAGCGCGGCCGACAGCGTCTCGATGCCGACGGGGCCGCCGTCGTAGTTGCGCGCGATGCACGAAAGATACCGATGGTCCAGCGCATCCAGCCCCTCGCTGTCGACCTCGAGCTGCCTGAGCGCGCGATCGGCGACATCGGCAGTCACGACCTTGGCTCCCTGCACGGCGGCGAAGTCGCGCACGCGGCGCAGCAGGCGGCCGGCGATGCGCGGCGTTCCGCGCGAGCGGCGCGCGATCTCGGCGGCGCCGTCGGGGCTCATCGCCACCCTCAACACGCCGGCGCCGCGCGTGACGATCGTGGTCAGCTCGACATGGGTGTAGAAGTTGAGGCGCACGGGGATGCCGAAGCGATCGCGCAGCGGCGTGGTGAGCAGGCCCGCCCGCGTGGTGGCGCCGACCAGCGTGAACTTGGCGAGATCGATCTTCACCGAGCGCGCCGCCGGCCCCTCGCCGATGATGAGATCGAGCTGGTAGTCCTCCATGGCGGGATAGAGGATCTCCTCCACGGCCGGATTGAGGCGGTGGATCTCGTCGATGAAGAGGACGTCCCGATCCTCAAGATTGGTGAGCAGCGCCGCGAGGTCGCCCGCCTTGGCTATGACAGGGCCGGAGGTGGAGCGGAAGCCGACACCCAGCTCGCGCGCCATGATCTGCGCGAGCGTGGTCTTGCCGAGACCCGGCGGACCCGCAAACAGCACGTGATCGAGCGCGTCGCCGCGGGCCTTCGCCGCCTCGATGAACACCTTGAGGTTGGAGCGCGCCTGCTCCTGGCCGATGAACTCGGCAAGCCGCTGCGGCCGCAGAGAGGTCTCCGCGCCGTCCGCGTCGCGCTTAACCCCGGTGACGAGGCGATCGTCGGTCATGGTTTGTTCTGATGCGGTGGTTCGGGCGGGGTGTCAAGGCTACGGGCGGCATCATCCCAACTCATGCGGGGTGGACGTTGCAGCACCGCACACCCTGCAGGATGGCCGAGGCCGCAGCACGCGGACGCAATCGCCTGGCGATGCGGCGGCAAGCGGGAGCTGAGCCGCAAGCTCTTGAAATGAATGGGAGATAAACGCGACATTCCTCGTGGGTTCAGACCCACACGACTAGGCTCCACAATGCCCGAGACCATCGGGCCGCGTGCAACCGATCAACCCTGCAAGGGAGGAGACGCATGATCCGCAAGCTCTCGCTCGCGGCCGGCCTCATGGCAATGGCCGCCCTGTTTGTCCCACGAGTGGCGGCGGCCGCCCCTCTGCCGCAATCGACGATCCCGACCGACTCGGCGCTGGTGCGGGTCTGGCATCACGGCCACCACCACCATCACCACCGTCATCATCACCACCATTGGCGGCACCATCATCACCGCCACGGTTTCGTCGAGTTCGGCTACGGCGGCGGCCACTGCCGCCACTGGCGCAACGTCTGTGCGGACCGGTGGGGCTGGCACACCCGCGGCTACCATCGCTGCCTGTGGCGGCACGGCTGCTGACGCCCAGCGCCGAACCCGCATGCGCCCTGCCGGCCCGCTTGCGAGGCCGGCAGACGCATTTTCCGTGGCGGCCGATCGCATCGCCCCGCGCGCTCCCCAATGTTAACGGCAGATGAACCGCGCATTCCTTGTCCGTTCAGGCGCCGGTTGCTTGACTGGGATTCGCCTGGACGCGCCGGAACGACGGATGTCGGCTGGGGCTTTGATAAGAGATGGAGGAATGCATGGTTCGCAAATTCTCGCTCGTCGCGGGTCTGTTCGTGATGGCGACGGCGTTCGGCACCACGCTCGCAACCGCCGCGCCGGCGATGCCGCAGTCGACGGCGACTGGCGTCGAGGAGTTCGTGCAGAAGGTGCACTACCGCGGCCGCTGCCGCGCCTGGCGGCACGAGTGCGCGGCGCGCTGGGGCTGGGGCACGCGCGGCTACCACCGCTGCCTTTGGCGGCACGGCTGCTGACGCCCGGCATCCTGCTGCCGAGCTGTTCAGACCGGTTCCCTGATGGGAGCCGGTCTCTTCTTTTGCGCGCCTGCGCGCTCAGCCCGGCGGCGGGATATCGAGAACGAAGAGATCCTTGGGCGCAATGACGAGGCCCAGCGCCATGCGCACGGCCACGGCGAGCACGAGCAGCGCCAGAAGCGCGCGTAGCTGCTCGGCCTTCAGCCGCTCGCTGAAGCCGACGCCGAACTGGGCGCCGACCACGCCGCCCGCGATCAGCGGCGCCGCCAGCAACACATCGACGCTTTGGTTCTGCACCGACTGCAGCACCGTGGTGAGCGCGGTGATGCACACGATCTGGAAGGCCGACGTACCGATCACGGTGCGCGTCGGCATGCGCAGCAGGTAGATCATCGCCGGCACCATCACGAACCCGCCGCCGACCCCCATGATGGCGGTGAGCCAGCCGACGAACGCGCCGATCATCACGGGCGGTATGGCGCTGATGTAGATCTTGGACTGGCGGAAGCGCTGCTTGAAGGGCAGCCGCTCGATCCAGGTGTGCTGGCCGGCGCGGCGCATCGAGCCGGCCTTCGTCGGGGGCGAGCGCAGCGTGCGAACGCTCTCGATCAGCATCAGGCCGCCAATGACGCCGAGCAGCAGCACGTAGGTGAGCGACACGAACAGGTCGAGCTGGCCATAGCTGCGCAGGAGCGCGAGAATCTTGACGCCCGAGAGCGAGCCGAAGATGCCGCCGCCGATGAGCAGATAGCCCATCTGCAGGTCGATGTTGCCCCGGTTCCAATGACTGATCGCCCCCGAAACCGACGAGGCCACCACCTGACTGGCCCCCGTGCCGACCGCCACGCCCGACGGCACGCCGAGAAAGATCAGCAACGGCGTCATGATGAACCCGCCGCCGATGCCGAACATGCCTGACAGGAATCCGATCGCCAGGCCGATGCCGAGCAGCACAAAGACATTGAGGGAGAGTTCGGCAACGGGGAGATAGATTTGCATGTGGCACTGTCTGTATCGGCGGGAGGTTTGCGCGTAGGCGGCGTTTGCGGCCATCCGGTGGCAGCAGCCCTCTCAGCGTGCAAGTTCCTTGAGACCGCGGCGAATGAGCTTGGCCGTATCGGCCCCGTCGCCGAAATCGGCCATCGCCGCCGCGACCGCCTGGCTCGCCTGCGCCGGCTGGTAGCCGAGGTTGGTGAGCGCCGAGATGGCCTCGGCGGCGGCATCGTTGCCCGCCGGCGCCGACGCCCCCTTGAGGGAGGCGGCCGGCACATTGAGGCCGGCGACCGAGAGCGCGGGCGCCTTGTCCTTCAGCTCCGCCACGATGCGCTGCGCCAGCTTCTTGCCGACGCCAGGCGACTGCTCCACGGCCGCCCAGTTCTGCAGCGCAATGGCATTCGCGAGGTCCTGCGGCGAGAGCGTGCCCAGCACCGCGAGAGCCACCTTCGCGCCCACGCCCTGGATGGTCTGCAGCGTTCGGAACCACGCGCGCTCGACCTCGCTGGTGAAGCCGAACAGGCGGATGGCGTCCTCGCGCACGTGCGTCTCGATGGCGAGGCTCACCGTCTCGCCGGTATGCAGCGCGCGCAGCGTGCGCGCGGAGGCCTGCACCTCGTAGCCCACACCGTTGACGTCGATGATGGCATGGCCCTCGCCCACCGCATCGACGACGCCCTTGAGCTTGCCGATCACGGCGCAACCTCCCGCCGCGCGCTCCGCGCCGCCAGCATTTGCGCGCTGGTGCGGTGGCTGGCATGACAGATGGCGATTGCCAGCGCGTCGGCCTCATCGGCGCTCTCGAACTTCGCCTTGGGCAGCAGGAAGCCGACCATGACCTGGATCTGCTTCTTCTCGGCGTGGCCGGCACCCACCACGGTCTTCTTGACGACGTTGGGCGGATACTCGGACACGCGCAGACCTTTGCGCGCGGGCGCCAGCAGCGCCATGCCGCGCGCCTGGCCGAGCTTCAAGGTGGCGCGCGCGTCCTTGTTGACGAACGTCTCCTCGACGGCGGCTTCCTGCGGCTTGAAGCTGGCGATCACGCCCGAGAGCCCCTCGTAGAGCTCGCGCAGGCGATAGGCGAGATCGTCCTCCCCGTCTGAGGTGATGAGGCCGCTCGCCACGTAGGACAGCCGCACGCCGTCCGACTCGATCACGCCCCAGCCGGTGCGGCGGAGGCCCGGATCGATGCCGATGATGCGAATCGAAATGCCGCGCATGAGCCCTCCTAGCACATCGCCGCCGGCACCAAGCCACACTCTTGCCGGGCCCGGCGTCCTGGGCCAAGCTTGTGGCCTGCAAGCGACTGTGCGCCTCACATGAGGAGGTCGAGCGGCCATGGGAATCAGCGCGTGGATGATGCTTTCGGGCGCGCTTCTCGTCGTGGTTGGCGCGCTGATCCGCTGGAAGGTCTCAAGCTACGACCTGAAGGATGCGGCCATCGATTCGGCCTGGACGCTCGCCCGCGGCAAGCGCACGGCCGAGAACCCCACAGCCCTCGAAACTAAGCTCAACGAGATCGCGTCGCAGCCGACCTGGACCGGCAAGGCGACCAAGACGGCGGGAACGGTCGCGGGCCATTTCGCGGCGCAGGTGCTGGGTGTCGTCGCCCTGTTCATGATGCTGGCGGGCGCAGTCCTGGCGGTCGCCGGCTATTTCTGGAAGTGACGCGGGATGCGGCGAGAGCATTTCCCTTAACCGGCGATCCGTCGCACGATCAGTCCTGCAGACGATTGCATTGTGACGTTTTGGTGATAGCTTAGACGGCAGCGGTCGCTCGCATGCCGTTCGACAACAAGACCGCACACGGGGCAACGCAGAGGGCACGGCCGCAATGTTGGCGGAGTGAGTGCCATGCCGCGTCTGCCCGAGCCCCCCCAGCCCGCTTGCTCTTCGGTTGCTCCTCCGCCCGTCGATGCCGCGTCGGAGAGTGCGCGCGCTGCCGCCGCCCGGCGCTTCGTCGTTGCGGGGCAGCCCGGACCCGGCCCTGAAGGGGTGCCGGAAGACGGCCTGGAAGCGCAGATGCAGCGCGCCTGGATCAATCTCTTCGACGCTATGAAGGCGGCGGGCTACGAGAAGTGCCACCTCGTCAAGACCACGGTGTGCGTGACGGAAGGCGGCCACCTCAATCTCTATCGCACGATCCGCGACCGCATGCTGCAAGGGCACCCCGCCCCCAGCGCCTACCTGCACGTGCCGGGGCTTGGCGCGCCGAACCATCTGGTCGAGATCGAAGCCGAAGTGATGAAGCCGAAGGCCTAGAATCTCTCCGATTCGGGTTGAACCGGCAGTCCACAAGCCACGCCTGTCATCGACAGCGCGTGAGCGCGCAGAGCAGGGGCCTTGCCCGATGGCTTTGGCGGTCTGCCCGGCCGGCCACGCTTCAAGATCCCGGTAGATATTTCGCTAGCGCGATATTCCGCGATGACAACGGAACGATCGGCGATCCATCTCGATCGGATGGTCTCTGGTCTAGGCGGCCGTCAGCTTGGCAAGCACGGCGTCTGACACCTCGAAGTTCGAGTAGACGTTCTGCACGTCGTCGTCGTCCTCCAGGCCGGCGATGAGCTTCAGTATTGAGCCGGCCTTTTCCTCGTCGACCGCGGTGGACTGCGTCGGCTTCCACAGCGCCTTCACGGAGGCCGGCTCGCCGAGCTTGGCTTCAAGCGCCGCCGCCACCGCGCCCAGCCCCTCGAACGAGCAGGTGATGAGATGGCCGTTGGCATCCGACTGCACGTCGTCGGCACCGGCCTCGATGGCCGCCTCGAGCACGGCATCGCCGGAGCCGGCGCTCGCCCCATAGGTAATCTCGCCCACGTGGGCAAACATGTGCGAGACGGCCCCGGTGGCGCCGAGGTTTCCGCCGTGCTTGGTGAACACCGCGCGCACCGCGCCGCCCGTACGGTTGCGATTGCCCGTGAGCGCCTCGACGATGATGGCAACACCGCCCGGGCCATAGCCCTCGTAACGAATGGCCTCGAAATTCTCGGTATCCGCTCCCGTCGCCTTCTTGATCGCCCGCTCGATGTTGTCCTTGGGCATGTTCTCCGCGCGCGCCGCCTGGATGGCAAGGCGCAGGCGCGGGTTCATCTCGGGATCGGGCAAACCGTTCTTTGCCGCCACCGTGATTTCGCGCGCGAGCTTCGCAAACAGCTTGGAGCGGGCCGCATCCTGACGGCCCTTGCGATGCATGATGTTCTTGAATTGCGAATGGCCGGCCATGCTCGTCTCTCGGACAATGCGGGGATGTGGGAAGATTCTAGGCTTATAGGCGGGCGGCGGCGGCAAATCCAGAGCCGGCGAGGGTCGCTCTGCAGCTTGGCCGGCCGCGACGAATCGCGCCGCGTCTCATAGTCGTCACCGGTCCAGAGTTAAGTTTCCGTCCCCCGGCGCGATGGGCCTCGCGCCGGGCACCAACGACCTCGAGGGAAGAAAGACAAATGAGGAAAGTTGCCGTTCCGGCCGCGCTCGCCGGCTGCCTGCTTTGTTCCCCTACCTCAGCCCAGACCGGGATGGACCGGCTGTTGAAGAAGATGGACCCGCAGACGCGCACCATGCAGGTGTGCGACCTGCTCGGCCTGCAGACGTTCACCCGCGAGAAGAAGCTCGTGAAGCCCGACAGGGTGCGGATCAACGCCACATCCGCCCCAACCGTCCAGGGCAACGTCGTATCCGGCACCGGCGGCGCCGTGCGCACGGGCGGGCAATGGATCACCTTCAGCTTCACGTGCATGGTGACGCCCGATCGCATGAAGGCAACCGCCTTCACCTACACGATGGGCAGGCCGATCCCCAAGAATCGCATCGAGGCCCTGGGCCTGTGGTAGCCCTGCCAACAGAGGCCGCTGTAACCCCGCGGCCCCACCATCCCGGCCGGCGGCACGACGATTAACCATTTGTTAACCATTGGCGCCTAGCGTCCGCTTCAGGATGCGGACAGCATCTTGGATCGCCGCCCTGCTGCCCAAGGCGGACGCTCCGGGAGCCGCGAGTATCAGCTCTCAACCAAGAGACGGAATTGGCCGTACTCTTTAGAAGCCTGAACTCTCTCTTTCTCACTCGACCCAGAACAGCGGCTCGGTAGGTGTCAAAACACCACCGAGCCGCAATGCTGCCGTGTGCCGGGCAAGGCCTGTGGCGTCGTCGATGTCAATCGCCAGACCGGACAGGGTCGCGGGGCCGTTGGCCGGCTCGAATCGCCCGCGCGGGATCTTTGTGAGGAAGCGGTTCAGCGGCTCCTCGCGGTCCATTCCGAGAACCGATTCGTAGTCGCCGCACATGCCCGCATCCGAGATGTAGGCGGTGCCGCGCGGCAGGATGCGCTCGTCGGAGGTCGGCGCATGCGTATGCGTGCCGACGACGCAGCTCGCCCTGCCGTCCAGGAAGTAGCCGAAGGCCTGCTTTTCGCTGGTAGCCTCTGCATGGAAGTCGACAAGAATAGCGTCGGCGCCGCGCTTCAGCCCGCAGGCCTCGATCTCGTGATCGACGGCACGGAAAGGGCAGGCGAGCTCGGGCATGAAAACGAGGCCCATGGCATTGATGACGAGCACATCGGCACCGTTCGCCGCCCGGAAAAGCCCGGCCCCCCGGCCGGGCGTTCCCGCCGGGTAGTTGATCGGACGCAGCAGCCGGTCGTGGCGCTCGATGAAGACGAGCGTGTCCTTCTGGTCGAAGGAGTGGTTGCCGAGCGTGACCACGTCGGCCCCCGCGCCGCGCAGCTCCTCGAAGATGGCCTCGGTGATGCCGAACCCGCCGGCCGCGTTCTCCCCGTTGACGACCACGAAGTCGAGCTTGTAGCGATCGCGCAGCTTGGGCAGACCGTTCAGCACCGCCTGGCGGCCGGAGCGCCCCACCACATCGCCGAGAAACAAGAGACGCATGTGCTAGCCGATGCACCGAATTGGCCCTGAGGGCGTCAGCACCCAGTCGAGACGCTCGTCATAGTCGAGATGGGGTACGGCGTCGACCCGCTGCTCGTCGTAGGCCAGGCCGACGGCAACGATCGGCTTGCGGGCGCGCAATTGGCGCAAGGTGCGGTCATAGAAGCCGCCGCCGTAACCGATGCGCCGGCCGGTCCGATCGAAGGCCAGCAGGGGAACCAGCACGATATCGGGCTCGATTGCGGGGCTGTCCGCGACAGGCTCGGCGATGCCCCACACCCCGCTCCCCATCACATCGCCCGGAGCCCAGGCGCGGAAGAGCAGTGGCAGGCCCTTGCCCTGGACCACGGGCAGCGCCAGCCGCATGCCCCCGCCGGCAAGCCGCTGCAGCAATGGGCCACAGTCGAGCTCGTCGTCCAGCGATGCAAAGCCGGACACGGCTGTTCCGGGCGCCGGCGCCAGAAAGCCCAGGCCATGGCCGGCCAGCGCCGCCGCGGCCCGCCGCCGGTCTTCAGCCGTCAGCCCTGTCCGCCACGCCTTGATGCGCCAGCGCAGCGCGCGCTTTTCCAGGATGATGTCGGGTGCTTCGGTCACGCTGCCCTCGATACATCAGATCGCGACGAGCAGCGCAAGCACAAGCAGCTTCGAAAGTGCAGAGCCGCCTGGGCCGTTGGAGCGGTCGATCCCGCTGGCCCTACAAGTGTAGGTGGGCGCCGTATGTCCGGGGCCACGACCCCGGTCAGGGACAGCTCCCTAGCGGATCTTATAGGCCCCCGGGTCGTAATGCTCCTGACGCACCCCGCAGCCCTGCACTTGGGGCCAACTTACGTCGCCCGGGTGAAAAATCAACGTGGGTCGCAGCGCAGGGCTCATCTGCGTGCCGCAGCAGGCGGCGCAGAGGGCAGCGGCGGAGGAACGGCCCGCGCGCCGTTCATGCCCGGCACAACTGCGGCGGGATCCTGTCCCGACCGCACAAGCCACAGCTCATCTGCAATCATGATGGCTGCCATGAGCAGCACGCGATCGTCGCCGACCGATCCGAATTCCTGGGCCAAGGCTTCCGCGCGCACCTTGACGTAGGTCGCCAGCTCGATGAGCCGCGCTTCCTCCCCATCCGTGCACCGCAGGCTATAGGTGCGGCCGTTGAGCGTGACCGAAACCTGCCCCATCGACCACGCCGGCAGCATCGGGCGATGCCGCCGCCCCCCGAGTTCAGCCTTTTCCCTCAAGCACGTTATGCAGGGAATCCAGGGCCCAGGCAATGCGGTCACGCACCTGAGCGTGCACCTTCTCGAGGCTGCGCACGCGGGCTTCCGCGCGCTGCAGGTCGGCCAGGAGCGCATCGCGCTCCCGTTCGAGGGCTGCCAGGCGCTCCTTCAGCGCGCCATCCGGCGGGACCGGCTTGGACTTCGCACGCGCCTGAAGTGACTGTTCGCGGACGGAAGCGCGCTTGCGCTCCGCCCCTTGAGCTTGGCGCCGGGCCATGTTCCAGGAACCCGCTTAGCTGCGTGCCGCCCGACCGCACGGCACTGCCCCTCTAGGAATCCAACGATAGGTACTGGCACTCCCAGCGTCAACAAAAGCTGCGGTGATCGAAACAGTTTCCTCCGGCGCACGTTTCACCGCAATTCAACTGTCGCATTGACAGCACGGGCAGTGACGCCGCACTAGAAAGCGCGAATTCGCACGCCGGCTGTTGCGGCATGTCGCCATTGCTGCGGCAGCGCGGAAGGCGGCAAACTTCACCTTGGCCCTGCGACGGGTTTGATGCAAACCACCCCGCGCTACTTGGGAGCACCTCCATGGCAGTAAAGATCGCAATCTCGGGCTTCGGCCGCATCGGACGCAACGTGCTGCGCGCCATAGCCGAGGCCAAGCGCAAAGATGTGCAGGTGGTCGCCATCAATGACCTGTTCTCCCCCAAGGACAACGCGCACCTCCTCAAGTACGACTCCGTCCACGGCCGTTTCCCGGGCGAGGTCAAGGTCGACGGCGACACGCTCGACGTCGGCATGGGCCCGATCAAGGTGCTGGCCGAGCGCGATCCCAAGAAGCTGCCCTGGAAGTCGCTCGGCATCGACATCGTGATGGAATGCACGGGCATCTTCACCGACCGTGAGAAGGCAGCCGCCCACCTCGAGGCCGGTGCCAAGCGCGTGCTGGTGTCGGCGCCGTCGAAGGGCGCCGATCTCACCGTCGTCTACGGCGTCAACCACGACAAGCTCACCGCCGACCACAAGGTGGTCTCGAACGCGTCATGCACTACCAACTGCCTGGCGCCCGTGGCCAAGGTGCTGAACGACCTGTGCGGCATCAACTCGGGCTTCATGACGACGATCCACGCCTACACCAACGACCAGAACGTGCTCGATCAGGCCCACAAGGACATGCGCCGCGCCCGCGCCGCCGCCGTCAACATGATCCCGACCTCGACGGGCGCCGCCGCTGCCGTCGGCCTGGTGCTGCCGGAGCTGAAAGGCAAGCTCGACGGCACCGCCATCCGCGTGCCGACGCCCAACGTCTCCGTCGTGGACTTGAAGTTCATCCCCGGCCGGGAGACCAGCGTGGAGGAGATCAACAAGGCCATGGAGCATGCCTCCAACCAGCAGCTCAAAGGCATCCTCGGCATCACCGACGAGCCGCTGGTATCGGTTGACTTCAACCACAACCCGGCATCCTCGACGTTCGATCTGACCGGCACGCAGATCGTCGGCGGCAAGCTGGTGCGCGTGCTCTCCTGGTACGACAACGAGTGGGGCTTCTCCAACCGCATGAGCGATACCGCCGTGGCGATGGCGAAACTGCTCTGACCTGCGGCGCCGGCGCCGAGGCAAGCGATCGGACGGGGAGCGATCCAGCGGGATCGCTCCCCGATTCCCTCTCAGATCAACTGCGCAAAGATCAGCAGCAGCCCGATCATCGAGACGACCCAGGCGGCGGTGCGGGCCCAGGCGACGGCGCCGATGTAGAGGCCGGCGTGGACAACACGTGCCCAGAAGAAGATCTGCGCCCCGAGCTGCGTCTGGGCGTTCGCGCGGCGCGTGACGTGGGCGACGAGCACGAGGATCGCGAACAAGACGAGGTTCTCGAGCATGTTGCGGTGGGCGCGCGCGGCCCGGCCGGCCCAGCCCGTGATCTCCGGAAATTTCTCCCGATCGCCAGCCAGCTTCGCCAAGCCGATCTGTTGGGCGGCGCCGGTCACGGCGATGAGGGCCAGCACCACCGTCAGCGCGGCAGACCAGACGAGATAGGCGAGATCCATTGTCATTTGGCGTGCTCCCTGAACCGCTGGGCCCACAAGAAATGGCGAATGCGAGTATGGACGTGCTCCGTACGCTGTCGAGGGCAGGACTGTGCGCTGCCGCAAAGCAAGGGCGCCGAGCGCGACGATCTTGACCGTTGCAGGCCGGGCGGCGGCAGACGTAGTCAGAGCTGGAAGGCATCCCCGGCAGCAAGCAACGCGCCCGGCGGCAGTGGAAGATATGAACTGCCTGGCGGCGCAGGGCGTTTTACCATGGCGGGGACAGACGCTTTCGCCCCCTGGTCCAACCGTCGAATTGCCGCTAATCCATCGCCCCGAACGGCCGCACACGCCCTCAAAACGCAGAACCGCATAGGAGAGGTAGCCCATGACCCAATCGCTTGCCGAGATCGCCCGAGCCATGGTCGCCCCGGGCAAGGGCATCCTTGCCGCCGATGAAAGCTCCGGCACCATCAAGAAGCGGTTCGACGGCATCAAGGTCGAGAACACGGAAGCGAACCGGCGCGACTATCGCGAGATGCTCTTCCGCTCCACCGACGCCATGAAGACTGCCATCTCGGGCGTCATCCTGTACGATGAGACCATTCGCCAGAAGGCCAAGGACGGCACCCCGCTCACCAAGATCATCCAGGACACCGGCGCGCTTGCGGGCATCAAGGTCGACGCCGGCACCAAGCCGCTTCCTTTCTGCCCGGGCGAAGTCGTGACCGAAGGTCTCGACGGCCTGCGCGACCGCATCAAGGAGTATGTCGGCCTCGGCGCCAAGTTCGCGAAGTGGCGCGCCGTGATCGACATCGGCAAGAACATCCCCTCCTACAATTGCATCAACGCCAACGCGCAGGCACTGGCACGCTATGCGGCGCTGTGCGTGGAGGGCGGGCTCGTGCCGATCGTCGAGCCCGAGGTGCTTATGGACGGCGACCACGACATCGACACCTGCGAGGCCGTCACCGAGCGGGTGCTGAAGGAGACCTATTCCCAGCTCTACTACGCCAAGGTGCCGCTGGAGCAGACCATCCTCAAACCCAACATGGTCGTGCCCGGCAAGAAGTGCGCAAAGCAGGCGAGCCGTCAGGAGGTTGCCGAGCGCACCGTCAAGATCCTCAAGCGCTGCGTGCCTACGGCGGTGCCCGGCATCGCCTTCCTGTCCGGCGGGCAATCAGACGAGGACGCGACCGCGCATCTCTCGTTCATGAATGCCATGGGCCCGCTGCCCTGGGCGCTTTCGTTCTCCTACGGCCGTGCCCTGCAGGCGGCCGCCCTCAAGGCCTGGGGCGGCAAGACGGACAACGTGGCCGCCGCCCAGCGCGCCTTCACGCATCGCGCCAGGATGAACGGCGCCGCCGCCCTCGGCAAATGGAGCGAGCAGCTGGAGAAGGCGGCATAGGGGCGCCGCCCACCGGCGCCGCGTTTGGCGTTATTCCTTGCGAGTTAAGGCTGTTGCCTCCAAGGCCATGTCGCTGTCCCTATTTCGCCCCAATGCGGTTCGATAGGCATCGGCCTGAGAGCAACGGTATCGGAAGTGATCGTGGCGGAAGCTGAGGCGAGCTGCCGGCTTTATGCCGTCGTCGAGGCAGGGCCCAACGCGGCGGAGCGCTTGGCGGCCGGGCTGGCTGCTGCCGAGATCGCTTCCGTGCTGATCGTGCCTGCGGCCAAGAGCACGGGAGATGCCGCGGGCGCGAAGCTGCTCGTTGAGCAAGCACAGCAGGCGGGTGCCGCGGCGCTGATCCTCGGCGACGCGCCGCTTGCCCGCGCTCTTCGTGCCGACGGCGTGCACCTGGGCCCGCAAAAGGACCTCGGCCGTGCTTTCGAGAATGCCAAGGCCACCCTTGGCCAGCGCGGCATCATCGGCGTCGACGTCGGCATCTCGCGGCACGATGCGATGACGCTGGCTGAGCACGGGGCCGACTACGTGGCCTTCGGTGCGCCGGCACACCTGACGGACCGCGAGAAAGCCCGCGTGCGCCGCAATGACCTCATCGCCTGGTGGGCGGAGATCTTCGAGGTGCCGTGCGTGGCCTTCGATGTCGAGACGCCGGCGGAGGCCGAGGAGCTGGCGCAGGCGGGTGCCGACTTCGTCGCCGTGACCCTTCCTGCCGGACAGCCGCCGGCTGCCGTCCGCACTCTCGTCGGCGCGATCGCCGCCGCGATCCGCGCAGGCGCTCCGGCGAGTTGAGAGGGGACGCATGCGCTACGCCATCACACTCGCCATTGCGCTCTCTGCTGCTGTGCTTGTCACGACCCGGGGTGCTGCCGCCGAGACAAGTTCCTGGAGCAACCGCGTGGACGGACCTGCCGCGCCCCTGCCCAAGAAGGCTCCCGGGCAAGGCAAGCTGCAGAAATCGGATGCGCCTAAGAAAGCCACCACGCCCACCGGCAACACCAGCACCTACACCAAGACGCCGACGCAGCAGGGCGACGACGCGGCCTATGAGGCTTTCGATCAGGGCAGGTTCCTCACCGCGCTCGAGCTCGCCGTGCAGGCCGCCGAAAAAGGCGATCCGCAAGCCCACACACTCGTCGGGCGCATCTACGGCGAGGGACACGGCGTGTCCAAGAACTTTGCGCTCGCCGCCAAGTGGTACGCTCGCGGCGCCGAGCTGGGCGATCCTGAGGCCATGTTCGCGTATGGCCTGATGCTCGCCGAAGGCCAGGGCGTGGACAAGGATCGCACGGCGGCCGCGCAGATGTTCGAGGCCGCCGCCGCGCGCAAGCATGTGCTTGCCAACTACAATCTGGCCCTCATCTTCCTCAAGGGTGACGGCAAGCCCGAGAACCCGCATCGCGCCTTCCTGCACATGCGTTTTGCGGCGGAGGCCGGTCTGCCTGCCGCGCAGTACGATCTCGGCACGCTGTACGCCACCGGCACCGGGGTTGATGCGAACGCCTTCGAAGCGGCGAAATGGATCGGCAAGGCGGCGGCCGCCGGACATGCCGAGGCGCAGCTCGACTACGCCGTGCTGCTCTTCCGCGGCCAGGGCGTGCCGGTGGATGCCAAACGCGGTGCCGAGCTCTTCCGCTCCGCCGCGGACAAGGGCGTCGTCATCGCGCAGAACCGCCTGGCGCGCTGCTATCTGCATGGGGCCGGCGTGGGGATGAACGTTGCCGAGGCCGCCAAATGGTACCTGATAGCCAAGGCCGGCGGGCTGGAGGATGAGGCCCTGCAGAAGGTCGTCGCCAAGATGTCCAAGGCCGACCGCCTCAAGGTGCAGAAGGCCGCGGACGAGTGGCGCGAGCGGGCCTTGCTGCAATAGCGCTTCTCAGCCGCGCCTTGTGGTGATGCGCTCGTTCATCCAGGCCGCCGTCGCAGCTACGCCGCCGAAACTGTAGAGGTGCACGCCGACAACGTTGCTCGCGCTGCCGCTGCGGCAATGCCGGGCGAGTGCAGCAAGCTGCTCGGACGGGTCGGCGTGCGTGACGAGCCGCACGGCTCCCATGCCCTGCGCCTGCAGCGCGCGCAGCGAGGCGCCGACGCCGCAGCGCCGGGCGAAGCGCAGGAGCGCGACAGGGGTGGCGGGGCCGGCCAGGCCGACATAGATCGGCACGCCGGGCGCGCGGCGTGCGAGGTCTGCGCAATACTCGACGATGCGGTTGGGCGCGAATGAGAACTGCGTCACGACGTAAGCGCCAAGACCCTGCCGCTCGGCAAGGCCGAGTTTCTCGACCATCGCCGTGTTGAGCAGGGTGGTCGGGATGCGCGGGTGCCCCTCGGGGTAGCCGGCAAGCCCGATCTGCTGCACGCCGCAGCCGGCAAGCGAAACATCTCGCAACAGGGCGGCGGCATCGGCATAGGGCCCTGCCGGCTCGGGGCTGTCGCCGCCCACGAGCAGGATCTTGCGCACGCCCGCTGTGCGCACCGCTCGGTCGAGGAACGTCTGCACCTCGCTGCGGGATGCGACGCGCCGGGCGGCGATATGCGGCACGGGCTCGAGCCCCGCTCCGTGCAGGGCCAGCAGCGCACCATGGCCGCGATCCAGGGCATGTCGCGGGAGATGATTGACATAGACAGGCGTACCCGTCGGCAGAAGCTCGGCGATGCGGCGCGCATCGTCGGGCGTCTCGGCGCCCATCTCCAGCGAGCCGCAGGCGACGAGTTCGGCGGCGACAGCAGCGACATCGGCGGCGGAAGCCTGGTCGCCGGCGGCGGTCAGCACAGCCATGGGTCAGCTCCTCTTGCGCGAGATCACATAGGACTCATCGAGAAACCACAGGCTGCCGTGCGCTTGCAGCACCTCGCGCGTCGCATCGAGATAGCGGCGGGCGCCGAGCACGTCGGCAAGTCGCTCGTCGTCGATCTGCGCCACGTAGACGGCCGCGTTCCAGGCAGCAAAAAGGGTCGACGTGCCGATGCTCTCGGCTATCTCCGTCGGAAGCGTGTGCATGTCGTAGCGGAAGACCGCGCGCTGGTCGGCGTAGGCATTGAAGTTGTAGTGACGTGCGTCCCTGCCAAGCTCGGCGCGCGCGGCACGCAGGATGTCGTGCCGGTTGGTCTGGAACGGCGCCTCCTCCGGCCAGATCTTGCGCACGATCTCGAGGCCGGGATCGCGGCCACAGGAATGGATGCCGAGCAGCCTCCCGCCGGCCCGCAGCGCCCGCACCAGCGGCGCCACCACCTTGGCCGCCTTGAACTCCACCGGCACGCGCGCGCGGTAGGGCTGGGAGGCGATGACAAGATCGTAGTCGGCGCGCGTGCGGCCCTGCTGCGGGATCACGTCGTCGAGCAGGAAGCGGAAATCGTCGCGGTAGATGACGAGGGCGGCGGGACGCTCGTAGATGGGGTTGCCGGTCTTGGCGCTGTGCCGCGCCTGCCATACCCGGCCCAGAAACGGCTCGAGCGCATTGATCTGCTCGCTGAACTCGGAAGCCGTGGTTCCGGTGAGTGCCACCTCGTGCCACACCAGCGAGGTCGCAGCCGAGAGTGCCTTCGGCGCCAGCCAGGGCGCCTCGGTGTAGTACATGTTGGTGACGACGAGCACTGTGGCGGGGTGCTCGTAGAAGCGATCGGCCATCTTGTCCAACGACAGCCGCGCGTCTTCGAGGCTGATCTCCTTGCCGACCACGTAGAACGGCAGCGTCGGAAAGCGGCGATGCATCTCGCGCATGACGCGGGTCAGCACGGTGCCGTCGCCCATGCCGGCATCGAAGACGCGCAAGGCCGGAGGTCTCGGATGCACGTGTGCCAGCTCCATGCCGACGCGGCGGGCCACCACGTCCTTCTCGCTGCAGGTATTGACGAACAGAAGATACTTCTGGCGGTTGTCGAAGAAGCGGAAGTTGCGCGCGCGATCCTGGGCTGCGGCCGGCTTCGCCGCCGCGATGGGAGAAGGCGAGACGCGCAGCAGCGGTATCAGCTCGGGAGGCGCGGCCGGCGCCTCCACCCCTTGCGTCGTCAGGTAGGCGCTCACGCGCTCCAGCGTTTCCGGCGTGATGCGCGCACCGTCGCGGAGCCGGGCGACGAATTTCCCATCGTTCACGGCGCGCCGGCCAAACGTGGATTCGGCCATGCCCGCCCGCCGGCAGAACTCGGAGATGCTGTCCAGTAATCCGACGCCGGCCTCGGCCATTGTTCTGCGCCTCCCACAGGCGGCGTTCTGCCCCCGCGTTTGGCAGGAAAGCTAACGACGCCTTTGGTGGGAAGGCAACCACAAATCCCACGGACAGCACCGTGGGAAGCTTCCCACAACAGGCATGAATTGTGCTCCTGTGCGCACCTTCAGGCCGCGCTCTCGCCGCCGCTGCGGCCCAGACCCGCCCTTGCCAGCGGGCCGCCACCTGAGCTAGGTCGGGGCACGCTGGCACTCCTTGCCCGCGCCACATCCCACAGAATCCAGCAAGGTTGACCCCCGCGATGGCCGCCTCCGCCCTCATGAACGTGATGATCGCCGCCGCGCGCAAGGCAGGACGCGGCCTGGCCCGTGACTTCGGGGAGGTCGAGCAGCTGCAGGTGTCCGTGAAGGGACCCGCCAACTTCGTCTCTGCCGCCGATCATCGGTCGGAGGAAACCCTGTTTCGGGAGCTGAGCAAGGCGAGGCCCGGCTATGGCTTCTTGATGGAGGAGCGCGGTGCAGTCGCCGGGCCCGACAAGACGCACCGTTGGATCGTCGATCCCCTCGACGGAACCACCAACTTTCTGCACGGCATCCCGCTCTTCTGCATCGCCATCGCGCTCGAGCGGGACAACGAGCTGGTTGCCGGCCTCGTCTACAATCCCATCCTCGATGAGCTCTACACCGCCGAGAAGGGCCAGGGCGCCTTCCTCAACAACCGGCGGCTCAGGGTGGCGGCCCGCAAGACGCTCGCCGATTGCGTCATCACCACCGGCATTCCCCATCGGGGGCGCCCAGATCACGCCAAATTCGTCAGCGAATGCAAGGTATTGATGGGGCAGGTGGCGGGCATTCGGCGCACAGGCTCGGCGGCTATCGACTTGGCGTGGGTGGCGGCCGGCCGTTTCGACGGCTACCTCGAGCACAACCTCGGGCCTTGGGACATGGCGGCCGGCACGGTGCTGGTGCGCGAGGCGGGCGGTTATGTCACGGACATCGACGGCGGGCACGAGATGTTCGAGACCAAGGGCATCGTGGCCGGCAACCAGGCCATCCACAAGGCTCTGCTCGGTGCCCTGGCGGAGGCAAGGGCGGCAGGCTGAGGGCGCCCACGCCCGCACAGAATTGCGCCGCGAATCCGGCCGTGGGCATGAAGTTGCCGGTTTGTGATGCGAGTGTCTTTGGCTAATGTCGTCGCCGCGGACAAGGCGTGGAGTGGGAAGTAATGGCGCGCGCGAGAAGCTTGGATCGAGGCCCCCCCTCTCTGCATCGGACCTTGTTCACACCCGGCGTCTATCTTTGGCGCATGTTCGTATTCCTGGTGCTGGTCGGCCTTCTCGTCGCTGTGCTGCACAAGCAGCTCTGGGAGGCGATGCTCAACAATCCCGGGCTGAACTTCCTGATCGTGTTGGTGCTGCTTGCGGGCATCCTCTACTCGTTCCAGCAGGTCTTGCGTCTCTATCCTGAGATCCGCTGGGTCAACGCCTTCCGCATCGCCGACCCCGGGCTCGCCATCTCGCACAGGCCGGTGCTGCTCGCCCCGATGGCCACCATGCTGCGCGACCGGCAGGGCACCCTGTCGCTGTCGGCGACCTCCATGCGCTCGATCATGGACTCCATCGGCTCGCGGCTCGACGAGGCCCGGGACACGGGGCGCTATCTGGTGGGGCTGCTCGTCTTTCTGGGGCTGCTCGGCACCTTCTGGGGTCTGCTCGATACCATCCAGTCCGTCGGCCGCACCATCAGCACGCTCGACACCAAGGGTGACGGCGTCGCCATGTTCGACGAGTTGAAGGCCGGGCTTGCCGCGCCGCTGCGCGGTATGGGCACCGCCTTTTCGTCCTCCCTGCTCGGCCTCGGCGGATCGCTCGTAATCGGCTTCCTGGAGCTGCAGGCAAGCCACGCGCACGGCCGCTTCTACAATCAGCTCGAGGAGTGGTTGTCGGGCATCACGGAGCTGGCGCCCGGCGGCTCGCAGACCTCGGATCTGGCGACGCACCAGCTCTATTCGGCCGTGCACGAAATGCATCGTGCCGTCGTCGAGCTGAGCGACCGCATCGGCGCCATGCCGCGCGTCGAGGGTGGAGGGGCAGCCGCCGAGGAGGCGGTCAAGGACCTCGCCAAGGGTGTCGATCAGCTCGTGCGCCAGATGCGCGCCGAGCAGAAGGTGGTACGCGAATGGGTGGACGAGCAGGCCGCACAGCAGTCGGAGGTTGCTTCCGTACTCAAGGATCTGGCTGCCAACGTTGCCCGCAAAGGCTGAGGCATGGCATACGGTCGCGCACGCAGGCTCGGTAACCACGGCGAGTTCTGGCCGGGCTACGTCGACGTTCTGTCGACGCTCCTGCTGGTCGTGACATTCCTGCTCTCCGTATTCATGGTGGCGCAGTACTACGTCAGCCAGGAAGCGACCGACAAGGACACCGCGCTCAGGCGCATCACGCGCCAGCTCGCCGAGCTGACCAACATGCTCAGCCTGGAGAAGGGCAAGGGCAAGTCGCTCGAGGAGGAGCTTGCCTCCCTGCAGGCTGCGTTTGCGACGCTCAAGACGGAGAACGAGCGCCTCGCGGAAGCTGCCGGTGCCGGCGGCGACAAGGACGCGCGCATCGCCGCGCTGAGCAGGGAGCTTGCCGACCAGAAATCGCTCGGCAGCGACGCGATGGCGAAGGTGGACCTGCTCAACCAGCAACTTCTTGCGCTGCGCCGCCAGATCGCCGCGCTGCAGGAGGCCCTCAACGCCGCGGAGGCCAAGGACAAGGAGAGCCAGGCGCGCATCTCCGATCTCGGCGCGCGTCTCAACGTCGTCCTGGCACGGCAAGTGCAGGAGTTGCAACGCTACAGGTCGGATTTCTTCGGCCGGCTGCGCGAGCTGCTGCGAGACCGCAAGGACATCCGGGTGGTGGGCGACCGCTTCGTGTTCCAGTCCGAGGTGCTCTTCCCGTCCGGCCAGGCGACCATGACACCCGAAGGGCTCGCCGCGATCGACCAGCTCGCAACCGCAATCGTCGAGCTCGAGCGCTCCATTCCCTCGGAGATCGATTGGGCGCTGCAGGTGGACGGCCACACCGACGTGCGTCCCATCTCCAGTCCGCAGTTCCCGTCCAACTGGGAGCTCTCGAGCGCGCGCGCAACCTCGGTGGTGAAATACCTGATCAGCCGGGGGGTCTCGCCCAAGCGGCTGGTCGCGGCGGGCTACGGTGAGTTTCAGCCGCTCGAGGAGGGAGCAAGCGAGGAGGTCATGCGCCGCAACCGGCGTATCGAGCTGAAGCTCACGAACAGATAGGGGCAGCAATCCGGAACGCGCTCGGGACGCAGCCTTTTGCTCGCCGCCCGCAAAATGGCACAAACGTCGGTTGAGAACGTTCCTCTCGCGTTGCTGCCTTTGGCAGTGCTAGTTAAGGGTTTAGGACAGTCGTAGTCGGTGATTCCCGCTGTTGAGCGGCGGGGCCTGGTGCATCGTAAAGAACAACGGACGAGGCCTGGTAGCTTGCACGACTGGTTTTTCAGACACGACGGCCGCAAACGGCTGATCGACTGGCTCGGCATCGACGCGTGGATCGATTCCTCGCTCGCCGAGACTTGGCAGTCGTTGCAGGACCGCTGGAACGGCTTCAGCAGCTTTTTCGCCCGCTTCCGCCTGACGGGGTGGAAGAAGCTGATGAATGAGGGCTTCTCCGAGGCGCTTACCATGGGCGCGGGCGGGCTGGTCGTGCTCTACGTGCTCGCCATCCCGGCACTGACGGAGTTCGACGAGAACCGCATCTCCACCGGCAAATTCAGCGTCAAGTTCCTCGACCGCAACGGTGTGGAGATCGGCCAGCGCGGCATCCTGCACAACGACGCCGTGCCGTTGGAGGAAATCCCCGACCACCTGATCAAGGCAACACTCGCCACCGAGGACCGGCGGTTCTTCGAGCACTTCGGCGTCGACGTCTTGGGCACGGCGCGCGCGCTGATCGAGAACGCGCGGGCCAACGAGGTCGTGCAGGGCGGCTCGACGCTGACGCAACAGCTGGCGAAGAACTTGTTCCTCTCCTCGGAGAGGTCGGTCGAGCGCAAGGTGAAGGAGGCATTCCTCGCCTTCCTGCTGGAATCACGCTTCACCAAGCGGCAGATCCTCAAGATGTATCTCGATCGCGCCTATATGGGCGGCGGCGCATTTGGGGTGGAGGCGGCGTCTCAGTTCTACTTCGGCAAATCCGTCAGGGAGATCAACCTTGCCGAGGCTGCCCTGCTCGCGGGCCTGTTCAAAGCGCCGACCAAGTTCGCCCCCCACGTCAACCTCCCGCTGTCGCGTGCGCGCACCAACGACGTGCTCACCAATCTGGTCGAGGCCGGCTACATGAGCGCAGGCCAGGTGCATGCGGCGAGGCTGAACCCGGCAAAGATCATCGAGACGCGGCGCGCCTACAGCCCCGACTGGTTCATGGACTGGGCGTTCGAGGAGATCCAGCGCATCGCGGAGGGACGCGGCTACTACGTGCTGACGGCCCGCACCACGATCGACGTCGAAATGCAGAAGTCGGCGCAGGAAGCGCTCGTAAACACTCTGCGGCCGATAACCGGGCGGCGTGGCACAGCGCTCACCGGCGCGCTGGTCTCCATGGACCCCGACGGGGCCGTACGCGCGATGGTCGGCGGCCTCGACTACGGCGACAGCCAGTTCAACCGTGCCGCGCATGCCCATCGCCAGCCGGGCTCATCCTTCAAGCTCTACGTCTACGCGACGGCCTTCGAGAACGGCTACAACCCGCGCTCCACGGTGCGCGACTTCGGCGGCCAGTGCGGAAACTGGTCGCCCAAGAACTACAGCGGCGGCGGAGGTTCCGGACGCACCATGATGGCGGTCGATGCCTTCAAGGTCTCGCTCAACGTCCCCGCCGTCGATCTGTCCCTCAGGGTCGGACGCGAGAAAGTCCTTGAGATGACGCAGCGCCTCGGCGTTGAAGGCGTCAAGAAGACTTGCTCCATGGCGCTGGGCGATACCGGCATCACGCCCCTGCAGCACACCGGTGCGTATGCCACTTTCGCCAACGGCGGCCGGCTCGCCAAGCCCTACGCAATTCTCGACATCGTCAATTCCAAGGGCGACCTGATCTACACGCGCGAACGCGATGAGCCGGAGGCGCCGCAGGTCGTCAACCGGCGCGTCGCCGAGCAGATGAACCAGATGATGCATGCGGTGGTGACCGAAGGCACCGCCAAGCGCGCAGCTCTCGACTTTACTGTTGCCGCCGGCAAGACCGGCACCAGCTCCAACTATCGCGACGCCTGGTTCATAGGTTTCACCGGCTCGCTGGTGACCGGCGTGTGGGTCGGTCACGACGATTTCCGCCCCATGCACTACAACGGCGGCATCACTGGCGGCAGCCTGCCGGCGCAGGCTTGGCGCAGCTTCATGTCGGTCGCGCACACCAATCGCAGCATCCCGCAGATTCCGGGCCTGCCGCTTCACCCCAACCAGGTGGCCGAGCAGCAGCGGCTCGCCGAGCTCAAGCGCACCGACCCGGGCCTTGCGCAGGCGCAGATCGCCCAGGCGCAGCAGAAGAAGGCCAGCATCATGCCCGATCAGACACGAGACGCGCTGAAGCGGCTGGCTGACAGCCTGCGGCGCGCGGGCGGCTTGAAGGCGACGCCGGCCAGCGCCGCTCCGGATGCGCTGGCGCCGAAGGCGGAGCCGCCGGAGCAGAGGGCCAGGCCGCCGGCCGGCGTGCCTGAGCGGCGCGCCGAGATGCCGGCTCCGGGCCTGCAGCGGCGGCCCTGATCGGCGGTTGGGGGACACGGTGCGGTGAGCCTGCTCGGCAGCTTCCTGGTCAATCTGGCAGTGTTCGTGGCCGTTGCCGTCGGCGGGGGCCTCGGAACGGCGTGGTACATGATCGAGACCGGCTCTCGCCTGTCGACGCGGACGTTCGGGCCATGGACGACGTGGACGGCCGCGGGACGGCCGGATGCCGATCCCTATACGCGCGCGCATGTCTTGAGGAACGCGCTGCTGCCGCTCTCCACTACTCTCGAGATGACCTATCACGCCAGGGCGGACAGCAGGGGCGGCCGGCTGCATTCCGCCTGCGAGTACGCCATCGTCGTGGAGGGCTTCGATACCGCGTGGTGGAGCATTGCCGCCTTCGACGGACGCGGCGGCGTCATTCAGAACCCGGCTGAGCGCTATGCCTTCAACACCGACACGGTCATGCGCGAGCCAGATGGGCGCGCCGTCATCACGCTGGCGCGCGATGCGCGACCGGGCAACTGGCTTCCCATCGGGGGCGGCAGCCGGATCACGCTCGTCCTGACGGTGCAGGACGCGGCCTGGGCGGCGGCATCCCAGGAGGGCAGTCCGCCCAAGCCGCTGCCGGAGATCCAACGGATAGCATGCCGATGAAGCTGTCGCGCCCAACGATGCCGAAGTGGCCACGCGAAATCGGGTGGCGCACGATCGTGGGCGCGATCCTGCTCGGCGGCGTCATCCACATCGTGGCCACGTTCGCCGTTCCCGCGCTGGGGCCCGCGGCCGCCATGCGAAAGCTGCGCGAGGCGCTGCCCCCCAACCAGATGGTGATCCTGCGGCCGGCCGCCCCCGGCAAGCAGCCCCTGCCGTTCCTGGCCCCCGACGCATTCCATGCCATCTGCCGCTACGATGTAACGACGAGTCCTGTGAACGTCTCCGCCGTGCTTGGCGACCCGGGCTGGACGCTGTCCCTGCACACGCCGCAGGGCG
Source organism: Hyphomicrobiaceae bacterium (assembly GCA_008933705.1). GTDB lineage: Bacteria > Pseudomonadota > Alphaproteobacteria > Rhizobiales > Hyphomicrobiaceae > AWTP1-13. Next base: position 6,616 of record WBUN01000007.1, on the reverse strand, counting down.
ACAATTTCTACGTCATGCCGGCCCAACAACTGCGGCGCAACGAGGTGTCGTTCACAGTCGCACCGGGTGGCGACCGCACTGCGGATTTCGGTCTTGCGCGCCGGCCGAGCGGCAGCGAGACGTTCATCGAGACGCCGACCAGCGAAGGCCTCATCGTGCTGCGCGCACCGCTCAGGGGTCTGAGCTGGCAGGCCGCAACAGAGGCGATGCTGCGCCGCGCAAGCTGCTCACCGGTCGCGCGCAAGCGCTAGGTTCATGGTGTTGCTCGTGTGATCCAGATCGAGAAATTCGCTCCAGGCATGCCGCCAACAGCGGCGAATTTCTCGATTGTCACACTGGAACGAGATCGTCCGCGCTGAAAGCGGCTCCCTTCCGATCGGGAGCGTGAACCTTGTTCCGGCACTGCTCTGCGCAACGCGCTTGCAGGCTCTGCGCCGAAGGCCGGGCGGCCACATCCACATCCCGATAGCGCATGGTCTATTTGGTGTTGCACCTGGCGTGCTAGACTTCGCCTTGCCTGACATGTTGCGCAGTCGAATGATACCTAACGGGATGAATTCCAGTCGGTGAGGGTCATGCTCCAATCGGCACCACGTTCCCTGAGGTTGGCCGTCGCGACGGTCGTCGCCATCACGATCGCAGTATGGGCTGACGCGGCAAGTGCCGCCGGCCGTCGCGTTGCGCTCGTCATCGGCAATTCGGCCTACCAGCGCACGCCCACGCTCGACAACCCGAAGAACGACGCAACGGACATGGCTGCCTCGCTGAAGAAGCGCGGCTTTCAGGTGATCGAAGGCTTCGACCTCACCAAGGCGGCATTCGACCGCAAGGTTCGCGACTTCGCCACGGCGCTGCAGGGCGCCGAGACCGGCCTCTTCTTCTATGCCGGCCACGGCATCCAGGTGGGCGGACAGAACTATCTCGTTCCGGTCGACGCCGAGCTCGAATCCGCTGCCGCGCTCGACTTCGAGATGGTCCGCCTCGACCTCGTGCATCGGACCATGGAGCGGGAAGCGAAGACCAACGTCATCTTCCTCGATGCCTGCCGCAACAACCCGCTCTCGCGCAATCTCGCGCGCGCCATGGGCACGCGCTCCACGCAGATCGGGCAGGGCCTCGCCGCGGTGGAGTCGGGCGTCGGCACGCTCATCAGCTTCTCGACGCAGCCGGGCAACGTCGCACTCGATGGAACGGGGCGGAACTCGCCCTACGCGGGCGCGCTGGTAAGGCATGTCACTTCATCCAGCGATGACTTGAGTTCGCTGCTCATTGCCGTTCGCAACGATGTGATGGCTGCCACGCAGGGCAGGCAGGTGCCCTGGGAGCACTCGGCCCTGACAGGCCGCTTCTACTTTGCGTCGGCGCCGCAGGCTGCCATTCCGGGCCCAAGCACGGCGCCGCCGCCCGCGCGTTTGAGCGACGCCGCGGAGGCCTGGGCCGCCACCAAGGACACCACGAACACGGCCGTGCTCGAAGCTTTCATCGCCCGCTACAAGGAAACGTTCTATGCACAGCTCGCAAGGGCGCGGATCGAGGAGCTCAAGAAGCAGGCGGGGCCCGCGACGAATCTCTACTCGGGGCGGGCACTGCAGGCACGCGTGGGCAACGCCGAATTGAGCCTGCCGTCGCCGGTCGGCTATTGCGAGCTCGATCCCAGCATTTCCTCCGACGCGCGCATGATCAAGGCCGTCGAAGGCATGCTTCCCAAGACCAATCGCTTGCTCGCCGGCAGCGCCGATTGCGGCCAGCTCATCGAATGGCGGGCGGGCAAACGGCAACTGCTCGACGATTTTGCGCAGTACCAGACGCTCGTAACATTCGAGAACCAGGATCTTCCCGTCAGTGCCGAGGCCGCCATCAAGGAGACGTGCGCTGCCATGCGCGCGCAGGGCGAGAAGATGACCACGGACATGATGCCCGAGGTCAAGACGCGCGCCGAGCAGGTCATGAAGGACGTCAAGGTCAATGAGATGCGGTTCCTCGGCGTCATCTCCGAGGACAAGCTCGTCTGCTACGCCGTGATCCTGCAGAAATTCAAGGCTGAGACCGGCACCGACAAGACCCAGATCACGGTCTTTGCGACCACCGTCCTCAAGGGCAAGATCGTCTACTCGTATCTATTTGCGCCGTTCGCCGGCGGCGAAACCGTGACGCAGCTCTTGGCAAAGCAAAAGTCGGTAGTGGCAATGCTTCAGGCCGCGAACGCCAACTGAGCGCTGCACAACAGCGCCGGCAAGGCCGCCTCGAACCAGCCGGCACCGCGGTCGCCAACCGCCGCGCGCCCACGCACGGCGGCGCCCACGGGGAGCAGAGTTCCATTTGGCTCAATCGGGCAGTTCGAGCCGGTCCCGCTTGGTCCGCACCTTCTCGCGCCGTCTCGGCTTGGAGGCTTCGCTGGATGTCTCTGTGTGACGCTCCCGGCGCACCCCCGGGAAGATGATGATCTCCGCACCGCGGGTCTCGGCGATGTCGCGAGGCTCGCCTCGCGACATGTCCGAACGAAACTCAAGGATCATTGCCATTGGTTCCCCCTGACCGTCGGCCGGCATCCGGTGCCGGACGAGCAGCCTCCCAATCGCGCGAACGCGCACCATGGCCGCGACTCACTCATTTGATCGCCACAGGAGTTAACAGTCGGTTAAGATTTGCCAAACCCGCGCAGGCCGCGTTTACACCGGTGCCAGCCAGTCATCGAGGAAGTGTCGCCCGCCGCGGTCGTCGACGGACACGATCCAGATGTCCGGATCGAACGTGATCTGGCGCTCGAGAAACGCGTCAGCCTCGGTCTCGGCAGACGCATCGCTCCCGAGACAAGGCTGCCAGCGGCGCTCCTCGCTCTCACCTTTGAGGCCGCTCGGAGCGGGGCCGAACAGCATCGCGGTGCCGTCCAGGCGGCTCACCTTTATGTAGATTGCACCTGCATCGACATCGCCGCGCCGCGCCAGAACGGCGTCCACACCCTCAAGCGCGCAGCGGCGCAGGTAGGCTTTCACCCAGATCTCGGATTTGAGACGCATTGCGGTGCCACTCTAAGGGCCGCGCCATCCTCTGCAAGGGCAACCCTGGCCACCGCGGACAGTGCAGATCAGCGGCCGCTGGCGGTTTTCGGCGGCTGGAGAGCTTCCGTCAGACGCACGACGATCTCGGCCGAAATCCGCCCCTTGGGCACGAGACCCTTGTCCATCTCGAATTCGCGCAGCGCCCGAACGGTATCCTCGCCCATTCGCCCATCCGCCCGTCCCGGCTGATAACCCAACGCGGCCAGCCATTGCTGGACGCTGCGAATGATGCTCTCGGCGTGCCGCGATTGCGCTTTGGAAACGCCCTGCAAATCGGCCGCCGCGGCCGATGCACCGAGCAGTATGCGTTTCAGAAGAGCCTCGCTGGCTTCACCAGTGAGCGGCAGCTTCTGATCGTGCTCGTAGGCCATGATGGCGGCCCTGGCAGCCAGGCGCATCACGCCGTCGGCCACAAGGGGACCATACCCGCGCTGCTTGATCTCGCGTTGCACGGCGCGAATAGTCTGCGGATCCGCTTCACCCTCGGGCGCTGCCGGCGCGACATCAACCACGGCCGCGTCCGGCTTAAGCCGGCCGACTCTTGCCGGGCGCTCCTCGGAAGAAGGCGCCTTGCTGCGGGTGCTCTGGGGCGGATCAGACGTCTTGCGCGCACGCTCCGGCTCCACCCGGGCAGGCGTGCGCTCGACGATGGCCCTGCTCGCGATGCTGGCCGGCTTGGATTGAAAGTACAGGGCGTTGATCACCACCCCGGCCGCCAACAGCAGGAAGCTGCAGAGCACGATCCGGGCCTGCCGCGGCGTCATTATCCTTACTCCCGTACGCAACACTCCCCTGCCCCCCCCGGCGCCAACGCATTATTCGAGCCGGTGCGTAAACGAAGTATTAACTGGCCTTCTTCACCACGATTTGCCGCGGGCCGGGACCCGCCGCCGGAAAGAAATGCGAAAGGCAGGCCGGCTAGCCTTTGCACCATGCCGCGCGCAAGCGGCGCCAGATTCGATACAAATCGAGGAGATTTTGCCGCGAAACCCTCTGCAGCCGTTGCCGGGATGGAGAGGATTGTCTGTTAGGCCTAATGGGGCAGACGGGGGCAAAGCCGACAGCCATCGGCGATATCAGCAGGGTATGCGTCTCACATGTTCCTCATCAGATTGGCATTCTGGGTAGGTTTGATCGTGCTGCTGCTGCCAACGGACGAGCATCAGCAGGCGCGCCTCTACGGGGCAGCCGTCGCCGCCGTCGAGCGGGTCACCACATTCTGCGACCGCAACCCGAGGACGTGTGCAGCCGGCGCCGACGTGTGGGCATCCTTTGTCAAGAAGGCAGAGTTCGGGGCACGTATGGCCTTCGATCTCATAAGCTCGCGCGGGCGCCCCGACGAGGAAGCCCGGCCGCAGCCGGCCGGCGCGAGGCCCGGCATGGAGCCAAGACCATACCCGCCCTCGCGCGGCACCTTGACGCCGGCCGACCTCACGCCGGCTTGGCGCGGCCAAACGCAGCGGACCGGAACCTGAGGCCTTCGTCGCCTCCACGCTTGCGTCGGACCTGGCCGAGACCATATGCATAGCGACGACGGCGCCCCGCCGGCGGTACCGCTTTGCCGTGCTTTAGGACGATCCTCGGGACCCATGACGCTTGACGCCATCCGCTCCGACTTCACGCTTCTCGACGACTGGGAGGATCGCTACCGCTACGTTATCGAGCTGGGGCGTGGCCTGCCGCCGTTGCCCGAAGTGCTGAGAACCGAGACCAACAAGGTGCGGGGCTGTGCCAGCCAGGTGTGGCTTGCTTCGTCGGTGCACCGGCCGGCCCCGGCGGGTTCGCCCGTGCTCAGGTTTGTGGGGGACAGCGACGCGCACATCGTGCGCGGCCTGATTGCCATACTGTTCGCGATCTACGACGGCAGGACGCCCGATGAGATCTTGCGAGCCGACGCGCAGGCGATCTTCGCGGAGCTCGACCTCAAGGAGCACCTCACGCCGCAGCGCTCGAACGGCTTCTTCTCGATGGTGGAGCGCATTCGTAGCGACGCACGCGCTTTGGCTACGGCTTAGACGACCTGAAGCTACCGCCAGGCCTCGAGGTCCGGTCTGTAGGTATCGTCCCCCCAGTGCCGCAGCCTGGTGCCGCCCGGACGCTCGGGCGCAATGAGACCGTAGTGCCTGGCCAGCCGCGTCAGCGCTAGCTGCAGAATGACCTTGCCTGCCCGCTGCGGCCAGGCCTCGGCGCGCTCGGCAGCCTCCAGCCCTACGTCGTGGCAGCAGACATCGACAAGGATGCCGGCAAGCTCGGGCCCGACGGCGGCCAGTGCACGATTGACCCGCTCCCTGGCGGCAACAACGCTGTCGCGCATCTCACTGCCGAAGCCGGGCGCCGTACGCGCAACGCCCCGCGCGCCGATAACACCGGACCAGTCCGCCGTCACGCGCGGCATCATCAGCGCGCGCCAGTAGTCGGCACCGAGCCGCTCGCCGGCCGAATACTGAGCCTCGTTGATGAGTGGCTGACCGTCCTTGTCGCGGCGCCGGCGCAACCATGCAAGAGAGCTCTCCCGCCCAGCCCGGCTCGGCGCCTTCGGCTCGCCGACCTTGGAAGCCTCCCGCCGCTTTCCCCCCCTCCGTGGCGCCGGGCCCGCATTCGGTTTGCCACCGAGAGCGGAACGCAAGGCGCGGACGCCCGCCGCGGCCAGCCGCAGTCGATCGCCGTCCTTGCGCTCCAGCCACCCCCGACTGCGGGCTTGCAGGACAACCCTTGCCGGAAGAGTTGCGATCGCCTCGCCAAAGCCGTTGTCGGGCGAAAACACGGCATAGTCCGCGCCGTCAGCGGCCAAGACTGACGGGGCGGCGTAGGCGCCTTTGCGCGCCAGCCGTGTCAAGGCTGCGAGCGCGTCCTCGGCATCGCTCGACAGCACCGTTGCCGCGTGAGACGTTTGGGACATCGTCTGCCCTAGATCAATCTGCGCCGAAAGGCTGCCGTGCCGGGCGCGAGAAAGCGCGTCACGCCTTCCAGCAGTTCGAGCGAGCGATCGAACGCGGGATCATCGCGCCGATCCTCGATGACACCGCAGGCATGCGCGACCGTGGTGCGATCGCGCGCAAAGATCTGGCCGACCTCGGTCAGCGTCAGGCCGCACGCGACGTGGGCTAGGTACATGGCGACCTGCCGCGCAAAGGCCGTGGAGGGATGCCCGCGCGTGATCGACCACAGCTCGGGTCCCCTGACGGCAAACACCCGACAAACCGCGAATTCAAGGACCGGACGAACGATCGGCTCTGAGGCCCGCTCGTACCCAACTTCCCGCTCTGATTGCAGACTTCGAAACGGACAACCACGCTTTTCCATGCGCTCCCAGTCCATCTTAAGAAATACGCCGCATACATCTCCAGTGGCATGGAGTTATTCTTGATCCTAGGCGAATAAATGCCGATCGCCAGACAATTATACAGAATAGGTGAACACCGAGGATAAGGGTAGTGTCCCGGGAGAACTACTTGCGTCCTAATTTACTTGGCGAAGTGTCCGAATTATACTTCGGCAACCGCTACACGCGGTTCCACATTGCTGCGATGAAGCGGCAGGCGTTCTCAAGGTTCTGA
>WBUN01000077.1 GCA_008933705.1 Hyphomicrobiaceae bacterium | reverse complement strand
CGGCACCCGCCTCGTCTACGACGTCGACGCCCACGTCGGCGGCAAGATCGCCCAGCTCGGCAGCCGCCTCATCGATTCCACCGCCCGCAAGCTCGCCGCCGAGTTCTTCAACAACTTCGCCAAGGCCCTCACCCCGCCACCCGCCTGAGACCCGCACGCGGCGTTCCGTCGCTCCAAGCGTCTTGAGCAGATGGCGGCCGGCAGTGAGGGCGACATCGTCATTGGAGCCGACGACGGACACGACTTTACGGCCACCGAGCCGAGTTGTGGCACCTGGCTTTTCGCAGCGCAGATCACCTCACGCCCGCGCCGTTCCCGGGTGGCCGGCATCGTTGTCGCGCGCGAACGACGGAACGCCTGCAATCACGTCGCATGTGGGTTGCATCAAGCGTGGCGACGCCGAGCTTGTGGGCGAGCGTCTCGATAACGCTGTCCGCGTTGCTGACGAGGCGCGAGCTCGATGGCCGTTTCGGCGGCGGCAATGTGGCTCATGCGGGCGTTCCCCCCTGTGCGGCCTCGGTTGACTCCAGCTCGTCGAGCACGGCAAAGAGGCCTTTCGTCAGGGTAGTCATCCAGAACGCGCCGGCGCGCGTGGTGCGGAAGCGGTTCGCGTCGATCTCGCCGAGGCCAGCCTCCGACCAGTCCTGGATCAGCGGTGCAGCGGCCTCGGCGAACCCGGGGGCCTCGGCCTCGACCGTTGTGAGATCGAGTTCGCCGTCCTCGAGGCCGGACGTGATTGCCACGTGGGCGCGGTGGTCACGCGGCATGCGGGCGAGCCCCTCGATCGGCATGCGCCCGTCCGCCACCATAGCGCGGCGACGCGCGACGTCGACGACGTTGCGCCAGCTATGGCCGTGCGCCTGGCCGCCGGCGCCTGGCCCGAAGGCGAGGCAGGCGGCGCCCGCCTTGATCAAGCGGTTGTAGCGATTGCGTTCGCGAGGCGAGCGGACAAAATGCGCTTGCGAGATCTGCCTCCAGCCCCGTGCCGTCAGGAGGTCGCAGGCGGCCGCATAGGCTGTTGCCTGGAACGCCAGCGTGCCGGCCGCAGCGATCTTGCCGGCGCCGATCGCCCTGGACAGGGGACCACCGGGCCAGACGTTGAGCGCGTAGACCGACAGGCCGTCGAGGCCGAGCGCGATCGCCGTCTCGACGTCGTTGTGCCAGATGCGCTCGTCCTGCCCGGGCAGGCCGTAGATCAGGTCGCAACCGATCGGCGCGCGCTCGAGTGCCACGAGACCATTGAGGAACGCGCGCGCTTCCTCGCCGCTGGCTTTGCGGCCGAGTCGCTGGCGCACGCCTGTGTCGAAGCTCTGGACCCCCAGCGAGATGCGGCTGGCACCGGCATCGAGCGCCGCGACCGCCTTGGCAATACCGAAATCGTAGATGCGGCCTTCGACCGTGATCTCGCAGGCCGCAGCGAGCGGCAGATGGCGACGGAGACCCGCAACCAGACGGGCGAGGTCGTCGGCTGCAAGCGCCGACGGCGTACCACCGCCGATGTAGACGGCGTCGATCGGTGCCGAGGCGACGAGCGGCGTGCGGGCGAGACGCTCGATCTCAGCGACAATGTCGTCGACGAAAGCCGCCGACACATCGGGCCGCCAGACGTTCTGAAAGAAGCCGCAGAACAGGCAATGATTCTGGCAGTAGGGAACGTGGACGTAGGCGACGGCCGGCTCGCGGCGCGGCGTGTGCACAATGCGCGCGAACGTCGCTTCGACGTCTGCGTCGCCGATCGGCTCGCAGCCCTGCCACGGCACGACGAACTGGCGGCGCGCGAATGCGGCCGTTAGCGGGTCGGTGCCGCGTCGTGCCGCGTAGGCGACCCGAGGGCTCTGACTGGTGGGCTCGGGCGGACGCGCCAGCTTCGGGCGGTGCGGCATGCCGGAATGGGGCGCCGCAACAACCGCCGACCTCGACGCCCTGCTCCCTTCGCCCATCCTCGCCTGCCCCTTGATACACCGACCGCAAGCTGAGATCGCGCGCGGATCATGCGGGCGAGACGTTATCCGGAACGACGGGCGCGTTCCTTGACGACGGGCAGATGACTGCCGATCGAAATCCTGTATAATTCTTGACTCAAACAGTCTATATTTATTCGAATTCTAAGATCGCGTGGACGACTGCTGACCAGCCGTCCTATGACGCACGGCAGCCACAAAAATGGAGGAGGGCAATAGGCGCCCAGCCGCCGTCAGTGATACCCCGCTCCGTAAATATATCGGCGAAGCTCCTCGGCTTCGACCTCGACCTCACCGACACGGAACTCGACAGCGTCCCTGAGCTTGATGACGCCTTTGACGATGCCGTCCTCGACAACAGGAAGATGCCGGATCTTCCGCTGGACCATCTGCTCGAGCGCCTGCTGAACGCCATCCTGCGGACGGCAAACGCACACATTGGTCGTCATTATGGCGCTCACGGACGTCGTCGCCGCGGCCTCGCCAAGGTCGCCAAGCGCCCGCATGATGTCCATTGCGGAGATGACGCCGAGAAGTCGGCCACCCTTTTCGACAACGACGGCAAGCCCGGTTTTCTTGCCGCCGAGCAGCCTTGCTGCGACCTGGATCTTGTCATCGGGCGCAACACTCACGAACTCGCGGCCCTTTGACATCAATATGTGGCCGATGATCATGAGAACCTCCCGGCTTGTGAGGATGTGTGCGTGGTATCGCCGGCCTGTGGCGATGCCCGCTGCGCGCTGCCGACAGGAGCATGCCCGGGCTGGCAGCCTGTCGCTTTGTGCAGCATGCCTCCGGCGCGCGCTTGCGCCTTGATGCGCGTCAATCGCGGCGCCATGCCCAGTGCACCCAACGCAGCTTCGGGTGGCTTCCCCGCGCCGGCGGTTTGGTGCCGGATCTGTAGTGCGCCAAGACGGGAATAGCGTGTTGCTGCAGGCAGCATGCCGCTGGCTTGGCTCCGGCAATTTCAGCGCCGTGGCGCTCCCAAGAGCGAGCGCACACGCACGGCCTCCTCCTGATCCAGGCTGTCCAGCTGCTCCGTGACGCGCTTCAGCACGGCGTCGAGCTCCGGCAGCAGCACATTCTCCAGCGCCTTGGCGCGCCGCTCCGTGCGCCGGAACTCGCGCGCCAGGCGCGTGAGGTTGCCGGCGGTGACGCCGGCCTCGCACGCCAGCCCGGCAAGGAGCGCGAAAGCCGCCTCCGCGGCGCGAACCTCTGGCGAAAGGTTGAGCCTGCCGGTGTCGATGGCAGGCGGCCGCGCCGGCACGGCATCCGCCAGCCGCAAGAGATCGACGCCGAGGAACGACGATTTCACAGTAGCGGGAGGCTCGAATTGAGCGGCTGCAGCGCGATGCGCCTGCAGCTCGTCGAGGCCATGGCGCTGCAGGGCTCCGCCGAATGCGGCAAGCGCCGTCGCGCGGGCCTGCTCCAGCTCGCTCGAGAGGCGATCGTAGTGTCGAAGCTGGCGCAGCATCTCGCCGGCAAGCAGCATGCGCTTCTCGTCGAGGAAGCGGTAGCCGTCGCGCAGCAACCGGCTTTCCTCGGCCAGCGCCAGAGCCTCGCTCTTGGTGGCGAAGACCTCACGCATCGGACTGTACCGGATTTGACGCCCCGGTGTGGCGCGCGATCTGGGCATCCGAGACTCGCGTCAGCTCCGAGGGCGGCAATTGCCGCAGCAGCCGCCAGGCGATGGCGAAGCTCTCATCGAGGGTGCGGGGGCCTGCCTGATTGATGAGCTCGCGCTCGAAGCGGTCGGCAAAGTCGAGATACCGGCGGTCAAGGTCGGTCAACCCTTCCTGGCCGACGACGCTCGCCAGCGTACGCACGCGCGCCGCCTTGGCGTAGGAGGCGAACAGTTGGTTGGCGAGGGCGGGGTGATCGGACTCGGTGAAGCCCTTGCCGATCCCCTGGTCCATGAGCCGCGACAGGCTCGGCAGCACGTTGATTGGCGGATAGACGCCCTTGTGGTCGAGGGTGCGGTCGAGCACCACTTGGCCCTCTGTGATGTAGCCCGTGAGGTCCGGGATCGGGTGGCTGATGTCGTCGGCGGGCATGGTCAGGATGGGCAATTGCGTAACCGTTCCTTGCGTTCCCTGGATGCAGCCGGCGCGCTCATAGATGGATGCGAGGTCGGAGTACATGTAGCCTGGATAGCCTTTTCGGCTCGGGATCTCGCCATGGCTCGCCGAGACCTCCCGCAAAGCCTCGCAATAGTTCGTCATGTCGGTCATCACGACGAGGACGTGACGCCCCTCCTCGTAGGCCAGGTACTCGGCGGCGGTCAGCGCAAATCGCGGCGCGAGCAGGCGCTGTGTCGAAGGCTGGCTGGCCAGGTTGAGGAACGTTGCCGTGTGCGCCAGTGCGCCGGACTCCTGCATGGCTCGGCGGAACGCCTCCGCCGTATCGTGCGAGATGCCGATGCCGACGAAGACGATGGCGAATTCACCGTCCGTCTTCTTGCGCAGGCGGGCGTTCTGCACGGCGTCAATGGCGATACGGTCATGCGGCAATCCGGCGCCGGAGAACAGCGGCAGCTTCTGGCCGCGCACCAGCGCATTCATGAGGTCGATTGCCGAAATGCCGGTCTCGATGAAATCGCGCGGCAGCGCGCGTCGCGCCGGGTTGACCGCGGCGGCATCGATGCGCAGCCGCTTGCGGGCGGCGACGGGCGGGCCCCCGTCCACCGGCTGGCCGATGCCGTTGAAGACGCGTCCAAGCAGGCCCGGGCCGAGCGCCATGTGCAGCGGCTCGCCCATGAAATGCGCCCGCACGTCGTGCAGGGCAAGGCCGATGGTCGACTCGAGAACCTCGACCACGATGGCGTCGTCATCGAGTGCGGCAACGCGCCCCAGCCGTGGCGCGTGGCCGTCGCTCGTGATCTCCACGGCCTCGTTCAGGCCGACGTTGACGGTACGGCGCAGGAACAGGAGCGGACCCTCGATCGCGGTCGCAGCCCCGGCGGCGAGGATGTCAGGTCGCATGCTCCGCCTCCTTTTCGACTCGGGCCAGATCCTCATCGAGCAGGCGGTGCAGCTCGTCGAAGCGCTCAGGCAGGCCCTCACCGATCTCCTCGCCCATGCGCTTCAGCCGGCGCAGCACAGGCAGCGCAGCGATCGCCTCGGGGCGCACATTCCTGGCGAGCGCCCGCTCCGCAGCGTCGATGAAGCGCAGGACGAGCCGTAGCATCGCTGTCTGGCGCGCGGGCGAGCAATAGCGATCGGTTTCCGAGAAGGCAGACTGGCGCAACAGCGCTTCATTAATCAGCTCGGCGCAGATCAGAGTCAGTTGCTGCGCGGGCGGCAGCGCATCCTTGCCGACGATGCGCGCCATGCGCTCGAGGTTGGCCTGCGACTCGAGGATGGTGAGAAGCCTCTCACGGTCGGCAAGCCATTGGGCGTTGCCGTGCGCCATCCACCACGAAGCAAGGCGTGCGGCGGCGTCGGAATAGGATTGCAGGGGGTGGACGGCCGGATAGAAGCGCGCCTGCGCGCGCTCGCGATCGAGGCCCCAGAACGTGCTGACGAAGCGCTTGGTGTGGCTCGTCACCGGCTCGGAGAAATCGCCGGCGGCCGGGCTGATGGCGCCGATGATAGTGAGCGAACCCGTACCGCCGGCCAGAGTGCGCACGCGTGCCGCGCGCTCGTAGAACTCGGCCAGCCGCGAGCCGAGGTAAGCGGGATATCCGGCCTCTCCCGGCAGTTCGCCGAGCCGGCCCGCCACCTCGCGCAGCGCCTCGGCCCAGCGGCTGGTCGAATCGGCCATCAGTGCAACATGCAGGCCCTGGTCGCGGAAGTACTCGCCGACCGTGACCGCCGTGTAGATGCTTGCCTCGCGTGCCGCGACTGCCATGTTCGACGTGTTGGCGATGATGACCGTGCGCTCCATCAGCTTGCGTCCAGTGCGCGGGTCGCTGAGCTGCGGCAGCTCATCCAACACCTCAGCCATCTCGTTGCCGCGCTCGCCGCAGCCGACATAGACGATCACGTCGGCGTCGCACCACTTGGCGAGCGTCTCCTGCAGCACCGTCTTGCCGGTGCCGAAGCCGCCCGGGAGGGCCGCACGCCCGCCGCGAGCGACGGGAAACAGCGTATCGAGAATGCGCTGGCCGGTGACGAGTGGCTCATTTGGCGGCAGTCGCTCGGCGACGGGGCGTGGCTGGCGCACCGGCCAGAACTGGGTGAAACCGATCTCGAGCGAGTCGCCGAGCGGGGTGCGGATGACGCAGAGAACGGCGTCCTCTGGGTAGCTGCCCTCCGGGACAATGCTCTCGACGAGGCCACCGATGCCCGGCGGCATGAGGCAGAGCTGCCCGATGCGGCCCTCCCCCAAGGCGCCGACGATGGAGCCGCCAGCCCGGTGCTCGCCCACCTTGGACAACGGCTTGAATGCGATGCGCCGCGGTGTCTGTTCGACTCCGCGCACGGCGTCCGTCGGCTGGTCCAGCGGCCGCAGCAGACCGTCGAAGATGCGCCCGAGCAGCGACGGCCCGAGCGAGACCGACAGCGCCCGCCCGCTGCCATGCACCGGATCGCCGGGACGCAGGCCGGTCGTATCCTCATAGACCTGAGCGACGAGCTCGCTGCCCTTGAGGCGGATAACCTCGCCTGGCAGCCGCGCCGGTCCGACTGCGATGGCCTCTCCAACGTGGAACGGCCCCGTGGCGCGGGCGCGCAAGACAGGCCCGCCAATCGAGCTGATCACCGCCTCGCTCACGCCGGCCTCCCTGGCGCGGCGTTCTCCGCGGTTGCCCGGGTCAGCTCGGCGAGAAGCAAGGCCTCAACCACCGGCCGGTTGCCGAGCAGCGCTTCCTGCGTGGCATCCAGCACGGCACCGGTCGTACGCACACGAAGGCCGGCTTTAATGTCCGAGCAAGTCTCAAAGCGGATCGCCTCGGCGTTGGTGCCGCCGACGGCGGAGAGAAAATAGCGGCCATCCTCCGCGCTCCACGCCCCAGGATGCTCAACTGTCCAGGCGCCCCCAACAAGCCGCTCGCGCGCCGAACCGGCCACCGCCTCAATCCATCGGCGGCGGCCGTCGGGGGCCTGCCAGCGCTGCAGTACGGCCGCGGCGAGCCACGGAAAGGCGCGCTTCAGCATCTCGGCCATGCGCGCCTCCTCTCTCATGCGCTCGCGCATGCTCCGCTGCGCCTCGGCCTGCCGGAGCTGCCGCGCTCCCTCGCGGCGCATGGCCACGATCGCATCGTGCACGCGCGTGCGGGCCCTGGCGTGGGCGGCAGCCACGATGGCTTCGGCTTCGCGCTCGGCAGCTTCCGTGATGGCGCGGCACTCGGCGTCGACCTGCTGCTCGACCTCGTTCAGCAACGCCTCATGCAAAGGATCGTGCAATGCCATCGGTTCACCCCTCGATGCCGAGCGTTGCCTTGAGCCGGCGGCCAAGGTCCGGCAACGGGGAGGCGCCCGTAATCTCCGGCACGACGACGACGAGCGGGTCGACAGCGAGCAGCGCCGCCTGAAGAATGGCGCCCGGCACCTGCCGTGCGAGGGACGAGGAGACGAGGACAACGCTTGCTTCCGATCGTGCCTGTTCAATGGCTGCAGCAGCGTTGGCGGCGGCCGGCATGATGACCTCGATCCCGGCGAGGCGCAGCCCGGTCGCCGTCAGCTCGTCGCCGATGAACACCACGCCAGCCATGTTCACCCCGCCCGGTTCAGGATGAGGATGGCGACGATGAGACCGTAAATGGCGATGCCTTCCGCGAGGCCAACGAGGATGAGCACGCGCCCGAGCAGCTCCGGCTTCTCGGCCAGCGCTCCAACGGCCGCGCTGCCGACAGAGGCGACGGCGTAGCCGGCGGCCAGAGACGACAATCCGGCCGCGATCGCCGCCGAGATCATGGCCCACTGCACAATGCCTGGATCGATGGCCGTCCCGACAGCGCGCGCTGGCTCGGCGCCGAATGCGGGAAAGCCGTTGAGCAAGAAGAGGGCCGCGGCGGCAGCGATCAAGAATCCGGCAATGGCGAGCGCGCCGAGCAGGCGCACGGCATCGGTCATGACAAACTCCCGGGTTGGTGCAGCGGTTGTGACGATCCCGACCGGTCGTTGCCCGGCGGGGTGAGCGGCTTGAATTGACGTCCGCCGCCCTTGAGGAAGCGAATGAAGAACTCGAACAGAACGAGACGCGTGGTCTGGATGCCCACGACGAGGCCTTCGAGCAGGATGATCAGCGCATTGCCGAGCGCCAGCACGACCCAATAGCCCATACCGCCGGCTGCCTCGGCGAGGCCGACCACCGCAGCGCCGAGCCCGGCGTGAGCCAGCGCGAAAGCGCCGATGCGCACAAACGAGAGGGTATTGATGGCGAGCTGCGAGGCCTGCTCGATAAACGCGGCTGCGGCCGCCGTCATCGCAGCTAGTCTGCCGGTGCCTGCATGAGCCGGCGTGCCGGCAATGAACCACAGGCCGCCGAGCGCGGTCAGCCACAGCGTCTTGGTCGATAGCGGCGCGGCGAGCAGCCCGGCATACGCGACGGCGAGCCCCGCACGGCTGCTCCACCATTGCGCGCCAAGCCCGCGCCAGTGCGCCTGAACGGCATCCAGCAACAGGCCCAGCGAGATGATGGCGGCGCCGGAAACGAGCGCCGCGATGAGCATGGTGAGCGGCCGCGACAGCGGGCTCAGCCACAGCGCCGGGATGACATCCTCGCGACAGAACACGCTGCCGAAGAGGACGCCGAACAGGGCCGCGAGCAGACCGCCCGGCACCAGGATGGCAAGGAACGGTGCACGCCGCTTCATGACGAGCCCCGCCGCCGCCACGACGAGGCCCTGGCCAACATCAGCGAACATGAAGCCGAACAGCAGTGGCGCGATGACCGCCAGCAGGGCGGTCGGGTCGGCTTCGCTCGCTGTCGGCGTACCGAGCATGCGCACAAACGTTTCGAAGCCGCGCATCCAACGCGGGTTGCGCATGAGGATCGGCGGGGCCCGTCCAGGCGGCGGATCGCCAATTCGCACGAGCGCGTGCACACCTTCCTTCTGCAGCGCCGCCCTCAAACGTGCGCCGTCGCCATCGCTGGTCCAGCCTGTGGCCCACACAAGCCTCTCGCTGGCGCGGAGCTCGCGGGCATGCTCTCCGAGCCATTCGACCAGCTTGATGATGCCCAGCGCTTCCGCCACGCCGTGGCGGTGCGACAGCGCTGCCAGAGCATCCGCGCTCGTCTTGCGCTCTGCCGACAGGGCCTGCTGGCGCACTGCGATACGCTCCAGCGCCTCGGTGCGGCCCGCCGGCAGCCAATCAGGGAGCGGCACAACCGAGCCCTTGTGCCCCGCTGCTTGCGAGACGATCTCGCGCACGTCGGCTGGTCGGCCCACAACCAGAAAGAACGTGCTGTTGCCGGCATCGATGCGCTGGAGCAGAACGGGCGGCACTTCGCGCGGAGCGCCGTGCTGGGGATAGGCGATGAGCCGCGCCGCGATCCGTCCTTGCGCGCGCGCCATAAGATCGAGCGGAGGCAGGTCGACATCGGGCGCCGCCAGCGCCGTGCGCAACAGCTCGAGATCTCGCCCCTCGGCGCCGAGGCGCTCGATCCGATCGATCAGCGGATCGGCCTCGGCGCGCCAGGCCAGGATGTCGTCCACGGCCAAGTCCAGCGCCTGTGCAGGCTCCCGCTCGAGGCTCAGAGCAGCCTGCGCTGCCGGCCAGTAGGCACCGTAGCGGCGGGCCAGATCACTCCAGCCTTTGAGGCGCGGATCGAGGTCCGGCAGAGCATGCGCCCTCGCCTGATGCGCGTCCGCCTCCAGTTCGACCGCACCCGTTCGGGCAAGGCAGGCGACGGCACGTGTCAGATCCCTGCGTACCGTGATCAGCTCGAACCAGCTGGCGGCGACAGGCCTCAAGCTCATGCGGCCTCCGTGGTGGCGCCGTCATGCAGCAGCAGACGGCGCAGGAGAGCACCTCGCAGCCTTTCGAAATCGAGCGCGACGAGCCCCAGGTGACAGATGACGGCCGCCGGACCGGGGCTTGCGGCCCGGAACAGCCCGCTCAGGCGGTCGCCAAGGTCGCGTTGTAACGGCGCGCTTGCCGAACCGGCCTCGGCGTGCGCCATCCTGCCGAAGCTGCGGCCGACGACTGCGATGAGCCGGTCCAGCTGCCGGCGTTGCGCGTCGGCGCATGGGGGCCAGAGTTGGCGCCAGTGATCGAGCCACCCGCTGGCGATATCGCGGGCCTGTTGTCCCGATCCCGTGGGGAGGAGCGGCGCCCACCCCATGTCTTTCAGCCGCTCGCGGCGGTCGGGAGCCGCGCTGGCGGTGAGCGGGCCCAGCAGAGGGTCACGCGCCATCCAGCGCCAGGCGTCACCGCCTTCCAGCAGGTAGGCAAGCAGCGGCAGCTCGGGCCAGATCGCACACCAGCCCACCGCCGCCCGCCACGGCCGGGGCGTCCATCCGGCGACTTCGTCCACATAGGCGCGGCGGGCCTCGCGAAGCCGCAACTCCACGGTGTGGCCGTCGTCCGCAGGGCCGATGCGCCCGGTGAGGCGGCCGAGATTGCCCGATCGTGCCCTCTCAAGGCAGTGGGAGAAGGAGCGCGCGGACTCCAGCGCTTGCCATGCGCCCTCGCCTGGGCGCTCTCCGTGACGGGACTGCACTCGCGCCTGCACGTAGCAGAAGCTGGGCCCGTCCATCGTTCAACTCGTGATCGCGACGGCAAGGCGCTCGATCGCATGGGCGATCGATCCCATATCGGACTCTGACCCGCCATGCGCTGGCGCACCTGGATCCGACACCTGCTGCACTTGTTTCATGATGCGCGCCGTGTAGGCGGCGTGCAGGCGCGCGATGCGGGCGTCGGCTCGCCGCGAGATCGCCTCAGCCCTCACACGGGCAGCCTGCAGCCGGTCGGCTGCGGACCGCTGGCACTCCGCGACCCTCGATGCCCCCTCGTGCTCGGCTTGGAGCACGTGCTTCATGGCCAGCGCAACCGCGTCGGCCCCGCTTTCGCCAGCCAGTCCCGCATCATCACCCTTCATCCCTTCCCCGCTGCCAACTCCTGTCGCACACACTGTGAGCGATCTGCCCGCACCTGGATCATCGCGCCTCGCGGCCTGATATACCGACGGGCGCCCGGCCGTTCCAAGACAGCCGAGAGCTGCATCATCTGGCCGAGTTCCCCGCCGTCCATTGACGGGCATCAATATGGCGGTGCTGTCGCAGAACGTGCCCCCGGTCAGCAACCGATCGCGCGGCGAAACAGGTGCCGGTCCCAGAGCGCAGCTCCCAGGAGAACTCCAAAGCCGATCGCCTCGATGCGCCAGTCGTATCTTGCAAGAACGGCATAGAG
Organism: Hyphomicrobiaceae bacterium; assembly: GCA_008933705.1. Taxonomy (GTDB): domain Bacteria; phylum Pseudomonadota; class Alphaproteobacteria; order Rhizobiales; family Hyphomicrobiaceae; genus AWTP1-13. The sequence continues at coordinate 12,828 of WBUN01000077.1, read as the reverse complement.
CACGAGAACGGCGCCCGCCGCTCCGACGAGTGCCGGCGCCATATTGCGATGCACGCCGACATTCCAGGCGAGCGCGAGCGGTGCCAGCGCCGTCAGAGCAGCGATCACGGCTGTCCACAGGAGCGTATCCACGGCGGCGGCTAGGCCCATGAAGGCGAGGGCGGATACGACCGCCAGCACGCCGTAGCACGCTGCAATTGATGCAAGGCTCGTCATCAGGCCGAGATGCCCGTGCCGTGCGGCACGCCGCGCGAGGTGCACGGGTCGCAGCCATCGCATCCACCCGTGCCTGGCGGTGCCGGAGCTGGCCACGACCGGCTTGTGCATCGTCAGCTCTGCCGCCTTGGCGCCGAGCGCGCCTGCTATCTTGCGCGTTTCGCTGCTGGAGCTTGCGGAGAAGTAGTCGTAGTTGCGCAGTATCTCGACCTCGCCGAACCCGGCCGAGCGCAAGAGGTCCACGTAGTCCTCCTCGATCATGGCGCCCACCACGCATTCGGCCCACAGCTTGGGGTCCTTGCGCGCCTTGTCGCCTACCGGACGCGACACGACGATATCGGCAATCTGTACACGGCCGCCCGGACGGAGCACGCGCCAGATCTCGGCGAAGGCCCTGCCCTTGTCGGGGACCAGATTGAGGACGCCGTTGCTGGTAACCACATCGACGCTGGCGTCCAGCAATGGGATCGCCTCGGCATTGCCCGCGATGACCTCGATGTTGCTCGCGCCGGCAAGGGCGATGTTGCAGCGCAGCTTGCCGAGCATCTGCGGTGTCAGATCGAGCGCGAGGACGCGCCCCTGCGGGCCGGCGAGGCGGGCCGCAATCAGCGTGTCGGTGCCGGAACCGGCGCCGATATCGAGCACGCGATCACCCGGGCGGATGATGCCGGCCCGGAACGGGCAGCCGACGCCTGCAAACGATTCCAGCGCCGTGGCCGGGATGCCTTCGAGCAGGGTCTCGGGATAGCCGGTGAAGAGGCAGGCGCTGCGGCCGGTGGGAAAGTGGAACTGCTTCAGCGGCGCGGTCGCCACCTCGCCGTACATCTGCTGCACGGCTGCGAAGATCTGCTCCCTGGTGAACCCCGCGATGGCGACCATGATGAAACCTCCGTCCGTGCCGCGGCATCAGAACTCCTCCATCAGCGCCTTCAGCCGGCGCTGCAGCGCGGGTGGCGCGGGCTCGTCGCCGAGTGCCGCAACCTTCCGCCGGAGCAGTCTTTCGAACTCGGCTCGCGAGTAGCAGCCGCGGCAATGCTCGAGATGCCGATCGATTTCGGCACGTTTCTCGCCGTCGATCTCGCCGTCGAGGTACTGGAGAAGGTGCGCGATGACCTCCTCGCACCTGATCTTGTCCTGGTCAGTCACGGACATGCTCCCTCCTGTGCGCATGCGGCAGCAGCCCCGCCGCCCGTGCATGCTCCCACAAGGCGCGCTGCAAGAGCGACCGTGCCCGGCTCAGGCGCGAGCGCACGGTGCCAAGCGGGACGCTCAGGATCTCGGCAGCCTCGGCATACGATTGGCCTTGCATCTCGACCAGGACCACGACAGTCCGATAATCGTCGGGCAATGCGGCAAGCGCGCGCTCGATGTCCTCTCGCAGCAGCTTGTTGAGCAGCTCCTGCTCCGGGTTTCCCCACCACAGCAGAAACGGCTGATGGAGACGGTCGAACAGCGAGAACTGGCCCTGCGCGTCCTCTTCGGCAGCCGTCGCCGCCGTCACCTCGCACGGGCGGCGGCGGTTGCTGATGTAGGTATTGGCGAGAATGCGGAAGGCCCATTTCTCGAAGCAGTTGCGATCAGCGAGCTTGGGAAGGGCGGCCCAGGCCTTGGTAACCGTCTCGGCCACGAGATCCTCGGCATCGGCCGGGTTGTGGGTCAGCCGCAAGGCCGTGCCGTAGAGCCGGCCTGCCAGCCGCTCGATCTCGGCGGAGAAGAATGCGCGGTCGCTGCTCAGCGTCATCGCCGGTCTCTGCGCAAGGCACGGCGCGAACCTAGCATGGATCGCGCCGGCCTCCCACCTGCCGGGGGTGCCCGGCCAAGGGGCCGTCATGGCTTCAGTGCAAGGAGCGAAATGCTCTTCACGCCGAACTTCCTGCTGGCGCCGCGGGCGTTGTCCGAGATGAACTGGTAGGCCGGATTGTCCTCGACCTTGACCACCTTGAGACCGGACGCCTCAATCTGCCCGCGGTAGCCGTCTTGCTGGGCAGCACCGCCGATGCAGGCGGCCCATAGCGTCGAGTTGCAGACGATCGTCTGCGGCAACTGGACCTCGGTGACGATGTCCGAGAGGGCCAGCCGCCCGCCGGGCCTGAGGAGACGAGCGGCTTCGCGAAAGACCTTGCTCTTGTCGGTCGCCAGATTGATGACCCCGTTGCTGATGACGACATCGACCGAGCCGGCCGGCACCGGCACGTTTTCGATGTAGCCCTTGAGGTAGGTCACGGTGTTGAAGCCGTCGCGGTCGCGCAGGCGCTCGGCTTTGGCGCGTTGCTCATCGGTCATGTCGACGCCGATGACCTTGCCTGCGGGGCCGACCTTGAGCGCGGCGATGAAGGTGTCCATGCCCGAGCCGCTGCCGAGGTCGAGCACGGTCTCGCCAGGCTTGAGGTCGGCAAGATGGAAGTAGTAGCCCACGCCGGCGAACGATTCGATCGCTTCGGCGGGGATGCGGTCGAGGTCGGCTGCCGCATAGCCGAGGCGCTCGGCCATGGCGCGGCCCATCTCGAAGTGGAACTCGCCATGCGGATCTTCCGCGACCGAGCGATACATCGCCTTGACCTTGGTTTCGAGCTCCTTGGGATCGAAGCTGACGGTGGCTGGCATGATGGTCTCCTTGGGCAGAACTATGGGTCGTGGCTGTTGCTGTCGTTGAACGCCGAGATCGCGGGCAGGTGCTGATCTCTTCCGGGTGTTGCTTCATGCACGCGAGCGTGCTCGCTCCGTCCCGGCCGGACTACTACTTCTGGCGCGGATCGTCCTTCGGGTTGACGTAGGTCAGGCTCCAAGGCCCGGTGCTGTTGAGCTGCACCACCGTGTCCTCATCGGCGAAGGCGAAATGCGCCATGCCTGGCGAGAGGGCGAAGAAGCTCCCCGCTGGCAAGGCCTTGGCCTTTTCCTTGTTCGCGACCTCTCCCATCCCCAGCCGGAACGTGCCCGAGACCACCGTGACGATCTCCGGCTTCGGATGCGTATGCGGAGGGATGTGATAGCCCTTCGGCAGCTTCAGGCGGAGGGCGAACAATTCGTCCTTGCCGGGGTCTCCGAACAGTACGGCCGCCTCAGCCCCGGCCGGGATGGAGCCGGGAGCGGGCCCCCACTTGATCTCCTGCGGGGCAAGGATCTTGCCTGAATGGGTCGTCTGGGCCGGAGCGACGGCTGGGACGGCGAGACACGAGATGGCCAGAGCTGCGGGAAGCAAAGTGCGTGTGAGCGTCATGTGGCACCTCCTGGTTTCGCGCCATATGACGCAGGCGAGCTGCGAAAAGTTCCCAAACAGCTTCCCCTGCATCGGATTGAACTAGCCGTAGCGGCTCCGCAGTTGCCCGAGCGCCGATCAGGCGGCCATCGCACCCCCGCCGACGCAGGCCAGCCCGCCAGGGCGGTCGCCGGCAGCGATCTGCCCGCTTTCCGTGGGTTGTGGCGACGCCGGCACGCTCTTTGTAGAAAATTGGGATCGACAATGCGGTGCGTCAGCACGGCCAGACCTCCGCGGCCCGAGACTCGGCTAGGGTGCGGCTCCGATACGAGTGGATGCCCGCAAAGGAGAGCGTCGAATGCCGGAGCCTGTGTCGCGACGCGCCTTCCCGGGCAGGCTGCTGGCATGTGCCCTCGTGATTGGGGGCTGGGCGCAGCCGGCCCTGGCGGAGGAGCCCTCGCCATTCGAGAAGCTTGCCGGGAGATGGGTGGGGGAGGGTCGATTTGGCGTGCGGAACGGCAACACCGAAGCCGTCAAGTGCCGTGTCAACTACATCCTCGCCGGCGATGGGCGGGAGCTCAAGCAGACCATCCGCTGTGCCTCGGCTGGCGGCAACGTCGAGATCCAAAGCGTCGTGACCCACATCGACGGAACGATCTCCGGCACCTGGAAGGAGCTGGTGCGCGACATGAGCGGTGAGGTCAGAGGCACCGTGACCCCCAGGGGTTTCCGCGTCGCCGTCACCGGCGAGACCCTCAAAGGCAACATGGACATCATTTTGGTGAACGCCAAGCAGGTCATCGAAATCCAGTTCATGGAAAGCAATCTCATTGGGCTGACATTGATCCTGGAGAAGGGCTGACGTAGCCTGCCCGCCTGCTGCGATCGCTCGCCCAGCCTTCGCCAGCAGCACCCGGCAGCGCTTGCCCAAGCAGAGGCGCCCCCTTGTCGAATCGAGAGCGCCGTTCAAGTCAGCCCTTCCCCGAGGATGCCTTCTACACGGCGCTGGCGCGCCTCGACCGGCCGCTGCGCGCGTGGTCGCTGATCGTGACGGTGTTCGGCGATGTGGTGGCGCCGCGCGGCGGCTCGCTGTGGCTCGGCACCTTGAACGAGATCATGGGTGCTTTCGGCATCGGCGAGGGCGTTGTGCGCACTGCGATGTCGCGGCTGGCCGCCGACGGCTGGGTGAAGCGCGACCGCATCGGCCGCAACAGCTACTATCGGCTCACTCCGAAGGCGACGGCCCTGTCGGAAGCGGCCGCCGTGCGGATCTATCGCCTGCCGCGGCGCGAGTGGTCCGGCACGTGGATGCTCGCCATCCCGCGGGAGGAGCCGGGCGCCCGCCTCGCCGACCGGCGCGCTGCCCTGCGCCGTGCCGGCTTTGCGCCGCTCAATTCCGGCCTCTTCGTTGCGCCCGCCGGCCACGCCTTGCCGGAAGGTGCCGGTGCCATGTTCGTTTTCGACGCGAAATCGGCCGGCACGGAGCAGGATCGCCAGATCGCCTTGTCGGCCTGGAAACTCGACGAGATCGCGGCGGCATATCGCGCCTTCTGCAGTCATTTTGCTCCCCTTGCGCCCAACCTTGGACGCTGGCGCGAGGACTCCGACCTGATCGCGCTCGCCTTGCGGCTGCTGGTTGTGCACGAGCTCAGGCGCATCGTCCTGCGCGATCCCGGTCTGCCGCTCGATCTGCTCGGCAACGATTGGGCCGGCTTGGAGGCCCGCGCGCTCGCCAGGAGGATCTGGCTGGCCTGCCTCAAGCCGTCCGAGCGTTGGCTGGATGCACGCGGCCGGGGCTTCGAAGGCCCCCTCCCCGGCCCATCGGCCGAGCTGCTCCGCCGCTTCAAAGCGTAGGCCTCGGCGCTCCTCGTTGCAGCGCAACACGTTACAGAAATATTGTGTGCGCTATTTTTCTGTGACATAAAATGCCATCCTCGCCCCCGCAAAGGACCGCGATGTACACCCAGGCTCTCAACGTCAAGGACACCGGCAAACCGGCATCCGCCGAGGATCCCGGCAAGCTCGCGCGCTTCCAGGCCAGAATCGATGCCGAGGAGAAGATCGAGCCCAACGACTGGATGCCGGAGGCGTATCGGCGCACGCTGATCCGGCAGATCTCGCAGCACGCGCATTCCGAGATCATCGGCATGCAGCCCGAGGGCAACTGGATCACGCGCGCCCCTTCGCTGCGCCGCAAGGCCGGCCTGCTCGCCAAGGTGCAGGACGAGGGCGGACACGGACTGTATCTCTACGCGGCCGCCGAGACGCTCGGATGCTCGCGCGAGGAGCTGGTGGACCAGCTTCTGGCCGGCAAGGCCAAATATTCCTCGATCTTCAACTATCCGACGTTGTCGTGGGCCGACATCGGCGCCATCGGCTGGCTGGTGGACGGCGCGGCGATCATGAATCAGATCCCGCTGTGCCGGTGCAGCTACGGCCCTTACGCGCGGGCCATGATCCGCGTGTGCAAGGAGGAGAGCTTCCACCAGCGCCAGGGCTACGAGATCATGATGACGCTGTCCCGGGGCAGCGCGGCGCAGAAGGCGATGGCGCAGGATGCGTTGAACCGCTGGTGGTGGCCGTCGCTGATGATGTTCGGGCCGTCCGACAAGGACAGCGTGCATTCGACCGACACCATGAAGTGGAAGATCAAGCGCTTCTCCAACGACGATTTGCGCCAGAAGTTCGTCGACGCGACGGTGCCGCAAGGGCATTACCTCGGTCTCGAGTTTCCCGATCCCGCGCTCAAGCGGGACGAGAAGACCGGCCACTGGCAGCACGGCGAGATCGACTGGTCGGAGTTCAAGCGCGTGCTCGCAGGCGACGGGCCGTGCAACCGCCAGCGCATGAAGGTGCGCACCAAGGCGCACGAGGACGGCACCTGGGTGCGCGAAGCAGCCCTTGCACATGCCAGGAAACGCGCCGAGCGGGCGGCCGCCGTGCGCATTGCCGCCGAATAAGGAAGGCTCCCCATGTCCGAGACCATGATGCCGCTGTGGGAAGTGTTCATCCGCAACCGGTCGGGCCTGCCGCACAAGCACGCGGGCAGCGTGCACGCGCCCGATGCGGCCATGGCCCTGCAGGCCGCGCGCGACGTCTACACGCGTCGCGGCGAGAGCGTGTCGGTGTGGGTCGTGCCGTCGAGCGCGATCACGGCCTCCGACCCCGCCGACAAGGACGAGCTGTTCGAGCCGACGGGCACGAAGGTCTATCGCCATCCGACGTTCTACGAGGTGCCGGAAGAAGTCGGCCACATGTGAGCGGGCGCCGAGGCCTTGCAGAGCCTGGCACCCGGCCCCTCCCGCAAGGGGAAAGGGGTGGACCGCGGCGCGGAGAAGGAAACGCAATGAGTTCCACCACTGCAGCACTTCAGTCGCGGCGCGCTCCTGCCAGGAAGGCCAAGGCGGGCGGCAGGACGTCACGACCGGCGGCCGGCAAGGCCGATGCAGCATCGTCGCCGCTGTTCTCATATGTGGTGAGCCTCGCCGACGACGCGCTGGTGCTGGGCCATCGGCTGTCCGAATGGACTGGCTATGCACCGACGCTGGAGGAGGACATCGCGCTCCCCAATCTGGCGCTCGACCTGATCGGCCAGGCGCGCTTCTTCTATGCCTATGCGGGCGAGATCGAGGGCAAGGGGCGAGACGAGGACGCGCTCGCCTACCTGCGCGACGAGCACGGCTTCAGCAACGTGCTGCTGGCCGAGCAACCGAACGGCGACTTCGCGGCGACGATGCTGCGCCAGCTCTTGTACGCGGCGTTCATGCACCCCTACTTTCAGGCATTGACGGCGTCGAAAGACGCAAGGCTTGCCGAGATCGCCGCCAAGGCCGTCAAGGAGATGGCCTATCACGTGCGCCATTCGGCCGAATGGGTGATCCGGCTCGGCGACGGCACCGAGGAAAGCCGCAGGCGCGCGGCGGCGGCCCTTGACGAGTTGTGGATGTATACGGGCGAGCTGTTCGAGATGGGCGAGGGCGAGCGGGCGCTCGTCGGCGCGGGTGTCGCCGTTGACCGCGAGAGCATCCGGCCGGCGTGGGATGCAACCATCAATCGCGTGCTCGCCGAGGCGACGCTGGAGCGGCCGGCTCCGTGCGGCATGCAGAGCGGCGGACGCGCCGGCCGGCACACGGAATACCTGGGCCGCATGCTGGCGGAGATGCAGGTGCTGCACCGGGCGCATCCGGGCGTGACGTGGTGATGCGGTGATGGCTGGCACAGCGCAACATGCTGGCGCCCCCCCCTTCCTAGGGGGAGGGGAATTGCGACGCGCCGATCTCGACCTCGAGCGCGCACGCGCGGCAGCGGCGGCCGTACCGGACCCCGAGATTCCGGTGCTGACGCTTGAGGACCTGGGCGTGCTGCGCGGGGTGGAGCGGCGCGAGGGACGCGTCGTCGTCAAGCTCACCCCCACATATACCGGCTGTCCGGCTACGCAGTTCATCCGCCTGGCGGTGGAGACGGCGCTGGCGCTGGCCGGGCTGGCGGATGCCCGCGTGGAAACGGTCCTGTCTCCGCCGTGGAGCACCGACGACATCAGCGCGGAGGGCCGCCGCAAGCTCAAGGCATACGGCATCGCTCCGCCGGCCGGGAAGGCCTCGGTGCGCGCCCTGTTCGGTGAAGAGACGGTCGCCTGCCCCAGGTGCGGCTCGTCCAGCACGTCGAGGATTTCCGAATTCGGCTCCACGCCCTGCAAGGCGCTGTGGCGCTGCGAGGCCTGCGCGGAGCCGTTCGACGCCTTCAAGTGCCTGTGAGATCGGGTGTGATGCACGACTACCAGCCGCTGCGTATTGCCGAGGTGAAGCGCGAGACGCGTGAGGCGATCTCCGTGAGGCTCGATGTTCCCGAGGCGCTGCGCAGCGCCTACCGCTTCAAGCCCGGCCAGCATCTGGCCGTGCGCGCGATCATCGACGGCGCCGAGCAGCGCCGCACCTACTCGATCTGCGCCGGCCCGGATGACGCCAACCTGCGCATCGCCATCAAGAGCGTGGCCGGCGGCGTGTTCTCCAACTGGGCGAACGCGACTCTGAAGGCGGGCGCGATCCTTGAGGCCATGCCGCCCTCGGGCCGGTTCATCCTGCCCGACAGCGACGGCAGCCCGCGCCACATCCTGGCCTTCGCGGCGGGTGCCGGCATCACGCCCATCATCGCCATGGCCAAGCAGGCGCTGGCGCGCGAGCCGGCCACGCGCTTCACGCTCGTCTACGGCAACCGCGCCATCGAGACCATCCTGTTCCGCGAGGAGCTGGAGGACCTGAAAGACCGCTACCTCGGGCGCTTCACGCTGCTGCACGTGCTCTCGCACAGCGAGGAGGGCAGCGCGCCGCTGTTCGAGGGCCGCATCACCGCCGACAAGGTCAAGGCGCTGGCGCAGAAGCTGGTGCAGCCCGGCCGGATCGCGCATGTATTCCTGTGCGGGCCGGGCACGATGATCAAGGACGCGCGCGATGCGCTGCTCGAGCTCGGGATCCCGCGCGAAAGGATCCACCACGAGTTCTTCGCAGCGGGCGGCGGCGCCTACCGGACCAACGGCGCGCCGGCCGGCGCCGTTCAACCCATCCCCGCGCCGCGCGGCCAGGCGGAGAAAACCGCCGGCACCGAGGCGGTCGCCATCCTCGACGGCATCCGCCACCGCTTCAGCGTGCCGCCGGGCGGGCGCGTGGTCGATGCGGCGCTGGCGGCCGGCATCCGCGTGCCCTACTCCTGCAAGGGCGGCATGTGCTGCACCTGCCGCGCCAAGGTGGTCGAAGGCAAGGCGGACATGGCGGTCAACTACTCGCTCGAGCCCTGGGAGATCGAGCGTGGGTTCATCCTCACCTGCCAGGCCGTGCCGACATCCGAGCGGCTGGTGCTCGACTACGACCAGATGTGAGCGGCACCCGGCGCCCGTTGTGCGCCTGTCGAGCCACGCCCGAGACGGGGCCGCTCTGCGACGCGCTCAGGGCGGAGGGGGGCGCGCGGCGCGGGCATGATGTCCGTGTTGGCTGATCGATTCGGAAATCACTTCGGTTGAGAGGCACTCGCGCACCCCACCCATCGGCGTCACCCCCGCGTCGCGTCGAAGACGCGCCTTCGGCACGCGTCGAAGACGCGCCTCCGGCACGAAGGCGGGGGCCCAGGTCACCGGGCCGTATGGGCCATGCTCACCGCAGAGCACGCCCGCAGCTGCGCGCGCCATTCCAGCGACACGCGCACCTGCGTTGCAATGTGATCTGGGTGCCCGCCTGCGCGGGCATGACGTCAGATGGGGCAACCCGGGCGCACCCCACCCATCGGCGTCACCCCCGCGTCGCGTCGAAGACGCGCCTCCGGCACGCGTCGAAGACGCGCCTCCGGCACGAAGGCGGGGGCCCAGGTCACCGGGCCGTATGGACCACATCCGCTGCAGATCACCCCCGCGGGCCGCGCGCGCCACTCCAACGGCGCGCACACCTCTGCTGATCTGTGATCTGGGTTCCCGCCTGCGCGGGAATGACGTCACGTGAGGTTCCCTTTCCGGCTCGAACGCTCCTCCGTGGTGAGCTTGTCGAACCACGGCCCCGCACGTGGCCGCCCTTCGACGGGCTCAGGGCGAAGCGGGGGGTGTGATGCGGGCATGACGTCAGTGTTGGCTGATCGGTTCGCATTTCACTGCAATGGTGAGGCGCTCGCGCACCGCACCCATCGGCGTCACCCCCGCGTCGCGTCGAAGACGCGCCTGCATCATGTGTCGAAGACGCGCCTCGGGCATGACGTCAGATGGGGTAACCTGGGCGCCCCACCCACCACCGTCACCCCCGCGAAGGCGGGGGCCCAGGTCACCGGGCTGCACGGACAATGCTCGCCGCAGATCACGCCCGCGGCTGCGCGCGATATTCCAGCGGCGCGCACACCTCCGTTGCAATGTGACCTGGCTTCCCGCCTACGCGGGAACGACGTCACGTTAGGTTCCCTTTCCGGCTCGAACGCTCCTCCGTGGCGAGCCTGTCGAGCCACGGCCGGGACGCGGGCCGCCCTTCGACAGGCTCAGGGCGGAGCGGGGTGTTGAGACCGAGCGGACACGCGCAACGCCTCTCCGTGGTGAGCTTGTCGAACCACGGCCCCGCACGTGGCCGCCCTGCGACGGGCGCAAGGCGCATGCTCAGGCGCGCGCTTTGGCCGCCTCGATCTCCTCCTCGACGTCGCGCAGGCGGTCCTTGCCGAAGAAGATTTCCTCGCCGACGAAGAACGTGGGCGCGCCGAAGGTGCCGCGGGCGACGGAGCTCTCCGTGTTTCTCAGCAGCGCATCCTTCACCTCCTGCTCCTGGATGCGCGCGAGGATGCGGGCGCCGTCGAGCCCCGCCTCGTCGAGCGCCGCGCGGATCACCTGCGCATCGTCCATCTTCCTGCCCTCCTCCCACATGCAGCGGAAGACGGTCTCGACGTAGTCGGCGAGCGCGCCGTCGCCATCCGCGGCGATGGCGCCGCGCATCACCTGCACCGTGTTGACCGGAAAGTGCGGGTTGAAGCGGAACTTGGCGAGGCGATGCTTCTTGATGAAGCGCACCACCTCGAGCTTCTGATAGTCCTGCTTGTTCTTGACGTCCTTGAACGCGACCATCGGCGGCTGGTTGTTGGTGAGCTTGAAGACGCCGCCGAGCAGGATCGGCACGTAGGTGAACTTGGCGCCGGTGCGCTGCTCGATGTCCGGAATGACGCGATGCGCGAAATAGGCGTTCGGGCTGCCGAAGTCGAAATGGAACTCGACCTTGGGTGTCATGGATGCCTCCGTTGTCTGTTCCCCCTCTCCCGCAAGCGCGGAGAGACTGCGTGTGCGTCAGAACTTCTCCAGCCACGGGCGCAGATCGAGCTCGTGCGTCCAGGCGCTGCGGTGCTGGCAGTGGAGCTGCCAGTAGGCCTCGGCGATGGCCTCCGGATTGAGCACGCCGTCGCGATCCTTGAGGGCGTAGCGCTCGGGAAACATGGTGCGGATGAACTCCGTGTCGATGGCGCCGTCGATGATGCTGTGGGCGACGTGGATGCCCTCCGGGCCCAGCTCGCGCGCCATGCTCTGCGCCAGCGCACGCAGGGCATGCTTGCCGCCGGCAAAGGCGGAGAATCCCGCCCCGCCGCGCATGCTGGCGGTGGCGCCCGTGAAAATGATCGTGCCATGCCCGCGCGGCGCCATGGCCTTCGCCACCTCGCGCCCCATCAGGAAGCCGGCGAAGGCGCACATCTCCCAGACCTTGAAGTAGACGCGCGCCGTCGTCTCGCGGATGGGGAAGCGCACGTTGCCGCCGATATTGAACACGGCGACCTCGATAGGGCCGATATCGCGCTCGATGGTCTCGACGAGGGCGACCATCTCCTCCTCCTTGCGCGCGTCCGAGCCGAAGGCCCGCGCGGTGCCGCCCTCGCTCCTGATGCGCTCCACCAGCGGCTCGAGCTTGTCGGCGTTGCGGCGCGTCACGCAGGCGGTGAAGCCCTCGCGCGCAAAGCGGCGGGCGACAGCGCCGCCGGTGGCGTCGCCGGCGCCGATGACGAGCGCGACCCTGCCTGCCTCCGCCATGCACCTGCCCTCCCTGCGCCGCGCCATCCCGGGGAAAACCCCGGGACGGCGAAAGTGGGTTCCGAAAAGGAATGCCAAGCTTGAGTTCTAAAAAGGAACCTGTCAACATTGAAAGTGCATCGGGGCCGCGGCGGGCGGCGCGCGGCGGTGACATTGGTGGGTCCGGGAAATGAAATGGTCTGAGCTGAAGCGCGAGCCGTGCTCGCTGGCGCGCACGGTGTCGGTGATCGGCGACCGCTGGACGCTGCTGATCCTGCGCGACTGCTTCTTGCGCGTGCGCCGCTTCGAGGAGTTCCAGGCCCGCCTCGGCATCACGCGCCACCTGCTGGCCGACCGGCTGCGCAAGCTGGTGCGCGCCGGCGTGCTGCGCAAGGTGGCCTACCAGGCGCGGCCGCAGCGCTTCGAGTACCGGCTGACCGACAAGGGGCTCGATCTCTTTCCCGTGGTGCTGGCGATCGTGCACTGGGGCGACGTGCACATGGCGGGCCGGCGCGGGCGGCCCCTCATCCACGAGCACAGGGCCTGCGGGCACGCCTTCGATCCCGTACATGCCTGCTCGGTCTGCGGTGAGGCCGTCGCCGCGCGCGACGTGCGCGTGCGGCCGGGACCGGGCGCGGGACGCAGGGGGCGCGACCTGGCACGCAAGGCGGCTGAGGCGGGTTAGGTCGCGCGTAACCATCGACAAGCTCTCGGAGCGGAACGTCGCCGAGTGGCCTTGCGCCCACGCGCCGTCCTCGGCATGGGCGAGGCTCGCCGGGCCCGTGCCGTTCGGGAGAGTGAAGGGGCCGCGGGGCGGAGAGGCACCGCATGCTAATTTTATTTGAGCGGCTCCTCGCCGCCCCGCGCAGGATTTTCGGCTAAGGCGGCGCGCTTGCGGCTTTCTGGCACC
>WBUN01000076.1 GCA_008933705.1 Hyphomicrobiaceae bacterium | reverse complement strand
GTGCGGCCGTAGCTCACGTCGATCAGCGCCGTGGCGCCGTCTCTGACCTCGCAGCGGCCGAGCTCATGGTCGAGGGTGAAGGTGTTCTGCTCGGTGAGCCCGTTGCCGTAGGTGAGCGACTGCACCAGGCCGGTCATCGGCTGATAGGCGACGCTCGACACGATGCCGACCGCCGACGCGCCCGCGTTCTGCTTGGTCGTCACGGTCGTAACGCGGCCTTGGCTGTCGCGCACGTAGGTGACGATCCGGCCCGAGGGGTAGGTGATCTCCAGGACGCGATCGGCCAGGTCGTAGGCATAGGCCGTGGTGTGCGCCAGGCCGGAGATGGTGCGCGTGTCGGTGATGACGTTGCCGCGCTCGTCGTAGACGAGGTCGGTGGCGCCCGCCTGGTCCTCGATCCTGGTGAGGCGTCCCACGCCCTTGTTGCCGGATAGCGTGGAGTCGTAGGAGTAGGCGATGTTCTCGGCGGGCGCTGCCGGATAGGTCTTGGTCAGCAGGCGCCCGGCATTGTCGTAGGTCATGTTGGTGATGACGCCGCGGCCGTCGGTCACCTGCGTGACCCGGCCTCGGCTGTCGCGCACGTAGGTGATGGTTCCGCGGTCGGGGCTCACCTCCTGGATCACCTCGCGGAAGCCGTTGTAGACGTACGTGGTGGCCAGGCTGCGCGGATCGGAGTAGGTCGTGGCGACCCCGCGCGTGTCGAGCGTGTAGTTGACCTGGCTCGACTCCGGGTCGGTCTCGCGGATCAGCCGGTTCACGCTGTCGTAGGCATAGGCGTAGACCTTCGAGCGCGGGTCGGTGACGCTGGTGACGTTGCCGGTCTTGTCGTAGCCGAACACCGTCGTCTGGCTGTACGCGCCGATGCTGTTCAGCAGCCGCCCGAGTTCGTCGAAGGTGCGCGTCTGATTGAGGACGATGGTCCCGCCGGCGGCCTTGATGACCTTGGAGGTCATGCCGCCCATCAGGTCGTAGGCGTACTCGATCGTCTCGCCGTTCTGCGCCGTGACCGAGGTGAGGCGCTTGGCGTTGTTGTAGGCATAGTTGAAGTAGGAGCCGTCGGGCCGCGTGATCTTGGTGATCTGGCCGATGGCGTCGTAGTCGATGGAGGTCACGGCCTGGGAGGCGCCGGGATTGACCGTGACCGTCTTCAGGCGGCCCTGGCTGTCGTAGGTCAGATCGGTGACGACGCTGTTGGCATCCGTGATCTGGGTCGGCTGCCCACGGCCGTTGACGGTGTTGATGGTGGTGACGTGCCCGACCTCGTTGGTGACCGTCGCGAGATAGCCTTGAGTGTTGTAGGTATAGGTCACCGTATCGCCGCTGCCGGCCAACGGCCCGTCGACGGTCAGGAGATTCCCGCCCGTGCCATAGGTATAGGTCCAGGTTCGCGTCTGTCCGTTGGTCGAATAGGGAACCGAGGTCGTTGTCGTGTCGACTTGCGAGACGGAGTCCAGCCGCTTGGTCGTGGCATTCCAGGTCAGACTGGTGGTGCGGCCGGGCTCGACGATCTGGGTCGGCACGTTGAGCGTGGCATGATAGGTGATCGTCGTCGTGGTGGCCTGCGGCGTGCCATTGCCGCGGGTGATGGAGGTGGCCCGCCCGATGCTGTCGCGCACGTAGGCGGTGACGCGGCCGACCTCGTCGGTCTCGGTGATCGGGAACGTGTTGGTATCGTAGGTGACGGCCGTCGTGCTGGACGGGCAGTTGGTGCTGGCCGCGCCATCGACGCCGATGAACTTGACCTCCTTGGTGTTCGTGCTGCCCGACCAGGTGATGCGCTCGAACCTGTAGGTGGCCTGCTTGTTGAGCGCGTTCGTGACCACCCGCGTCAGGATCGGCGGCGTGTCGTTGTAGGCGACCGTTATTCTGTCATTGCCGCCTATCGTCTCGCTGAGCGTGGCACGGCCGAGGCCATCATAGGCGTAGTTCGTCACGCGAACGCCGCGGCCATCGGTGATGCCCGTCACATGGTAGGGATAGCGCGTATCCTCGTAATGATAGGTTGTCGTTTCCGTGACCGTATTCGTCGCATCGACCTGCTCGACGAGGATCAGGCGATCCGGTTGAGGGACTGGACCAGGCTGGCTGGCGACAGTGCCGTACGTGTAACGGATCTTACCTCCGTCAGGCAGCCCAATTTCGGAGATCGCTGCTGGGATTTTGGGTGCTGTCGGGCTCCCGGAGGGCAGGAGTGTCTGGTCCTGGATGATCCAAGTGAAGGTCAGCGAGCGCCCGAACGTATCGGTGATCGTGGTCAGGCGATCATCGGCACCGTAAGTGAAATTCCACTGATAGCCGTCGCGCCACGTCACGCTGATCGGGCGGGCGACGATGTATTTCGTGCTGGCCGTGTCGGGGAAGCGGAATGATTGCAGGATCCAGACGCGATCCTCGCGATCAGTAACGCGCCATTGGGTTTGCACATCGGGCGGGTTGCTCGGCCACGTGCCGATGAATTCGAGCTTGTGCTCCTTGCGGGGAAGCTTCCAGGTCCAGGTATTGGTGATCGGCAGCAGCTCGGCGTTCGACCCGTTCTTGTAGTAATCGTACTGGGAGCCGTCGGGGGCGTGCAGAGTGACATCGGTATACTCGAATCTGGCATCCTTCCAGATCTGGAGTTCCATGCCGAAATCGAATTGCCAGCCCGAGCCCAGACCTTTGGGCTGAGCGTAGAACATCTTGGCGGCGACACCCTTGAAGCTGCGGTAGCTGCGGCCAACTACAAGCCTTTGATCAGCTGTGGCAAAATCCGTCGCCGTGAGCAGCTTGGCGCCGGAAACCAGAACGATTGGATTGCCTTGTATCGGGTTCCCGCCAGCTATGCTTCCGGTGGTGTTTCCGACCTCGCATGACTGCGCCGGACGCTCAATGAACTCATTCAGAAGGCATCTGTCGGCAGAGGGCGATAGAATATAGCCGGCGTCGCAATCGAATTCGACCAGGGTGGGATTTACTGTTGGATTTGTCCATTTGCATCCCCTAAACCACTTGGAATAGGGAACATATCCAATGAATTCGCTGTTGGGCCCCTTGTAGTAGCTGAACTGAATTCTGCATGCCGAATAGGGATCGGGCGCGCATTCGCTGCTGGTGGGCGTAACGGTGCACCACCTGGGATTTCCATCGGCGGTCTGCGCCGATGCGGAACTGCCTAATGCCAGAAGAAACAAGACCGGAAGAACTGAGGCGACAAAAATCCCCTTTACGCCTTCCGCGAGGAAGGCGCTGCGTGCAACGCGCGCCATATAGATTCCCTCTAAGCTTTGCCCGGCCCCGCCGCCGAACGCATATTCATTTACCAATGGGCGGAGAGAAAAACAGCCAAAGAGGTATTTGTCAACGGGGAGGCGACGTGAGCGCTCTCATTTTTTTGCGGCGGTTTGTCATACGGCTGTCGCTAGTTCTGTCGACCCAGCTTTAACGCAATCACGAGCGGCACCCAGAGCCTCGGGTCTCCGCGCCTGAACTGGACGCGCATTTCAACGAGTTTCGGCAGCTCGCTTCGATCAATCCACTCGTCAAGCCACTCGTCATGTGACGATCCGCCGGGGCCGAAGTAGCGGAATGTGAGGCTGTCGATCTCAGTCAGGAGCGTTCTGCGATATGACGGAAGCCCGCCGACGTTTTCTGCGCTGCGGAGGCGAAAGAGCGTCTGTGTGAGGTGCAATGAGCTGACCGTTCGGCCATCGGACTCCGGCGCAGCCAGAATTTCGACGACGTACAATCCCGCGAGTGTTGTCCTGCCTTCGAGATTGGCGACGAAGGCAAGTCGGTCCGAGCGGCCTTCAAATACAAGCTTGCGCCGTCGATTGGCCCCAGCGATGAGGAGAGGTTCCGTTCGTGACAGGAGGTTCTCAAGAGCCAGTTGCACTGCCGCCACGCTGGCGGCGCGTTCTGTTTGGGCGCTCATCTGCAAGGCGCGGCGGCCGAAGCTCAGGGACCCGAACAGGAAGGCCATGAGCACGGCAAGGAGCGACAAGGCAACCAGCACCTCGACAAGCGAAAACCCTCGCTTGTGAGCGGCGCGCCCAGGCGTTGTTCGCCAACGTTTCACCGCTTTCCGAGCTTCAGTGTTGTCAATGACAACTGCCGCTTCGACCGAGAGCGGGTCTCGAGCAGCGACACGGTCGCGGTGACCCAGAAAGCGCGCGTGGCAATCAGACGCTCCCCCAAGATCTCGTCCTGCGGGCGTATGGCAAGCTCCCATGTCAGGCGATGATCGGGGAGGGAACCGCTGAGGTGTCCTGATTCCAGAGGGATCTCGACGCCGACCGCGTTCAGCCTTGCTTGAGCGAGCTGCAACGCCGCTGCCTCCTCGTTTGCGGATGCGAATGAGAGAAAGCCGCGGGAATAGATCTGCGTGGCAGCCACGAGGGTGAGAGAAAGCACGGCGAACGCCACGATTACCTCCACCAGCGTGAACCCGGCGTCAGCTCTTGTAATGCCGGCCATCGACTATCCTGGTGCTTGTCGCTCCTGTCAGCCAATCGACTGAGACTTCGATGCCTCTCGTTCCTCTGCGAAGAATGATCAGGGCTCCACTACAGCTACCGTCGGCAAAGAAACGGACGCGCACAAGCCCTTCCTTGATTATGCGATCCCCGGCTGTGACGACATGCATTTCGACGCCGTCAGCCATCCTGTAGGCGGCAAGATCAGGGGCGCCGCCGAACTCGCGACGGGTCAGATCAATGCCAAGTGTGATCTCTTGGTTCGCTCTGATAGCATTTGTTCTGGCCGCTCGCAGATGGGTGACCAGCATCTGAACCGCAATTTCAGGATCGATGGCTGACCGAGAAGGCTTGGCGAGGTAGGCCAGCGACATGGAAGCCATCGTCAATATCGAGAGGACAACGAGCAATTCGACAAGCGTGTATCCATGTCGATTTCTGATCACACTGCGCATTGCGGCCTGCCTATTTTAGGGCGATATCGTTGACACTCAATATGGCGGTCATGACCGACAGCATGAGCGCGCCAACACTGACTCCGATGGCCAGTGTGAACACCGGCGTAATAAGTGACATCAAGCGCTCAACGTTGCGGTGCACTTGTGCCTCGAAAATCTTCGCAACGTGATCGAGCATTTCCTCGAGCCGGCCAGTCTCCTCTCCAACGGCAATGAGGCGAAGGGACAAGGCGGGAAAGACGCCAGTCTCAGTTAGGGCCTCGGCGAGCGGACGGCCTTGCTTGACCATATCAAGTACGTCCACAAGTGCCTTGGCGAATGCGGCATTGGCAGTGGCGCCTTTGGCGATCTCCAGGGCCGGAACCAGCGTCACACCACCCCTGAGCAAGGCGGCGAGCAGGCGGTCAAGCCGCGCGGTCTCGACCTTGGCCAAGACGCGGCCAACTCCTGGAGCCAGAAGCAAGCGCCGACTGAAGCGAAATCGCGCCTTCTTGCCTTGCAATGCTTTGATCGAGACCAGAGCTGCAGCAGGCACAGCGAAGAGAAGGAACAGCCAGAACGAGCTCAGGAAATCCCTGATCGACAGGAGGAGCTTTATGAGCGTCGGCAGCTCAGTGCCGGCTCCCTTCAGCAGCGGGGCAATGGTCGGAATGAGGATGGTCAGCACAAGAACGATGGCAGCGACAGCGACGGCAAGGAGCAACATCGGGTATATCAGCATGGAGGTCAGGCGCGTACGGATCTCGACGGAGCGCTCGAGCAATGTTGCGAGTTCCGCCAATAGCGTGTGCAGCGTGCCGCTGGCTTCTCCGGCCTGCACCATGCTTAAGTAATAGGGCGGCAAAGTGGGATCGGCGGCCATCAGAGCTGTTGAAAGGGAAGCGCCACGAAGGATCTCCTGCAAGGCTCTCTGCGCCGTGGTGCGGATGCGCCGCTCGCTGCCTTCGGCAGCAATGATTCGCAGTGCCTCGTAGATCGGAACGTGCGCGCCAATAAGGGTCGCAAGCTCCCTTGTAAGAGTGGCGGTGCTTGGCATGCGCCGGCCTGGGCCTGCCAAAATATCCCGGTTCCACCACGGCTGAGCGGAGGCTTGCGCAACCGGCGAAACGTCAAAAGGGATGAGCCCCTTCTCCGAGAGGGTGCCGATTGCGGCGTCCAAATCGGTTGCCTCGATTTCTCCGGGGCGAAGAGCTCCAGCTTGTGTGAATGCCTTGTAGCGGTACTGTGGCATCACTCGATCGCTCGCGTCGCACGCATTACTTCCTCGATCGTCGTCTCACCGGCCAATACTTTCGCCGTTCCGTCGCTGAGCATAGGGACCATGCCGGCCGCGACAGCCGCTTCTTGAATGCTTCTTTCCGATGCCCGGCCTACGATGAGTTCGCGCATCTTCGAATTGACCACCAGCAGCTCGCCGATGCAAATACGACCGGCGTACCCGGTGTGTCCGCACTTCCTGCAACCCTTCGCGGCTCTTAGGAGGCTGGGCTCGGAGAGGGGGTGCTTTCCGGCTGAAGGCGAAGCATCCAACAGCCACCGTTTCTGCTCGCTGGAGATCTTCGCCGGCACGGAGCAGTGGCGACACAGTCTGCGCACAAGCCGTTGCGCGAGAATGCCGCGGATGGATGACGCGATGAGAAAGGCCTCGACGCCCATGTCAAGCAATCGCGCCAGCGTTGCCGCGGCACTGTTTGTGTGGAGGGTGGAAAATACAAGATGGCCGGTCAGGGAAGACTGGACGGCGATTTCCACCGTCTCATAGTCGCGGATCTCGCCGACCATAATAACATCGGGGTCGTGCCGCAGTATCGAGCGCAGAGCTTGGGCAAAACCAAATTCTATGGCGGGGCGGACTTGCGTTTGCCTTATCCCGGGAAGTTCGTATTCGATGGGTTCCTCGATGGTGATGATCTTGCGCTCACGTCGGTTGAGCAACAAGAGCGACGCATACAGCGTTGTAGTCTTGCCGCTCCCGGTCGGGCCTGTGACGAGTATGATGCCGTTGGGATGGCCCAGCAGATCGACGTAAGAACGCAGCATTGCTTCAGCAAAGCCCAAGGCGGGCAAGTCGAGCTGGACTGCGGAACGATCGAGAACGCGCAATACGACGCTCTCCCCATGCAGCGTCGGCAGAGTGGAAACGCGCAGATCAACATCTGTGCCGCGAACCGGAATGCGAATGCGACCGTCCTGTGGCAATCGCCGCTCGGCAATGTTCAGCTTGGCCATGACCTTGATGCGCGAGGTGATGGCAGGGAGCGCGGACCGCTGCACCGAGCGAATGAACCTCAGCACACCATCCACGCGGTACCGCACGCCAACGTCACTGCTTTCTGGCTCAATATGGATGTCGGACGCCCCTTCTTCGACAGCTTTGCTAATCAATTCGTTCACGAGGCGAATGACGGGGGCCTCGCTGGCAAGATCCATCAAGCGCCGCACATCGTCATCGCTGACCTCCGCTTCTGCTGCCATTACGGCAAGCCCGCTATTGGCAACTGCATCGGTGTAGAGCAACTCAAAGCCTCTTTCGAACTCTGCAGGCGAAATGACGGCGCGCCTCACGGGGCGCTCAAGCAAGTAGGCGATCGCCTCAACGACTGCTGTATTGAAAGGGTCGGTCATCGCCACGGTCACTTCGCCGTTGGTGTCGGCGACTGGGATGAGCTTGTTGGCTCGCAAGAAAGTGGGCTTGAGCGCATCTGCAAGCACCGGCCTTTCCGGAATGTCCGCAGCGGTCACGCGCGGAAGGCCGAGCAGGTCTGCGAACGTGACAGCAAGGTCCGCTTCTGTAACAATCCCCAGTCTGCTCAACACAACGTCAATCCGCTCGCCTGACCGGTCAGCCGCTTGCTTGGCACGGGCAAGGGCGGTCTCGTCGAGAAGGCCTCTTTGCAGGAGCCTGGCGCCGACGGCTTCGATGTCTGCTGGCGTCAGCATGTGAGTAGCACACAGCTTGAAGTCTGCCCAAGGGCTTGCGGGTCGCCGAGAGTGCGTGGAAATCCGTACGCTGCCATCAGTGGTCGTCTTTCCAAACGCGACTCATCTCGATCTCGCCTGCGGGCTCCGTCCACAAGGCTCTCGCGCTGGCCCGACCGCAAATACGACGATTGGCTATCGGCATGAGCATGCTTCCCCAGAAGCACAGTGCAATGACATGGTTCCTGATTTGTGTCGGTCCGCGCGGACCCCGAGTGCGTCGCCCCGCGCAGCCGATTGCGCTGACGTGACAGACTCCGAGAGGAAGGGGTGGGCATCACGGCGGTTCCCAATAACCGGACTTGAGCTGATGGTCATCAGCGGCGAGATTCCACTTAGGCTGGCCGGAGCAAGACGAGATCGACAGAACAGGCGACAGCTCGTCATGGTCGACTATGTTGCCTAGATATTAGTTTCAACCCGCGCCGGCGCGCGGCGGGCGACCTAACACGCTCAAGCAGTACATCCCCCTGTGCATTGTTTCAATCAGCGCCCGCGCGTGGCGAGCGACGTCAGCTGGAAATCGCGTGATCAATCGGCCGGTGGCGTTTCAATCCGCGCCCGCGCGTGGCGAGCGACATGACCAGCGCAACTGCAGCACCCGTGCTGACGGTGTTTCAATCCGCGCCCGCGCGTGGCGAGCGACCCGAGCGCGGGGGAGGGGTTTTTCCCCCGTAGGGGGTTTCAATCCGCGCCCGTGGCGAGCGACGAGCATCTGCCGCACGGCCTCAGGGTTGCTGCGAATGTTTCAATCCGCGCCCGCGCGTGGCGAGCGACGCGTGAGCGTGGCCTACACCAATCCGACGGCGATGTTTCAATCCGCGCCCGCGCGTGGCGAGCGACCTGACGACGCAAAAGGCGTTGGATGACATGGCCATGTTTCAATCCGCGCCCGCGCGTGGCGAGCGACCGGCGCCAGCGGCAGAAGCCGTAGCCGCGCCAGCGTTTCAATCCGCGCCCGCGCGTGGCGAGCGACGAGGGCCTCCCTGTCTGTATGATGCCTGCGTGGGTTTCAATCCGCGCCCGCGCGTGGCGAGCGACCAAGAAGTTATTTGGAGAACAGGTGGAGTTGACAGTTTCAATCCGCGCCCGCGCGTGGCGAGCGACCGGACCAGCCCTTGCCGTTGCGCGATACGTCGGCGTTTCAATCCGCGCCCGCGCGTGGCGAGCGACCGGCCGCTGTCCACGGCGGCGTCATAGAGCTCAACGTTTCAATCCGCGCCCGCGCGTGGCGAGCGACCCGTAGCCGGACAGCACCTGCAGGGCTTTGGGGTTGTTTCAATCCGCGCCCGCGCGTGGCGAGCGACGCCATCATCGACGCCATCAAGCAGTGGGAAGTCGTTTCAATCCGCGCCCGCGCGTGGCGAGCGACATCAGAGCGTTCTTGTCGTTCGCGTTGGCGGCCATGTTTCAATCCGCGCCCGCGCGTGGCGAGCGACGAAGCCGGATCGCAGCTCCGGCGTGGCTGTGCCCTGTTTCAATCCGCGCCCGCGCGTGGCGAGCGACCGTGCTCGAGGCGCTCTATGCCGAGGAGTGCAGGTTTCAATCCGCGCCCGCGCGTGGCGAGCGACCTGCAGGTCGAGGATCTTGCCGGCCCTCTCCAGCTCGTTTCAATCCGCGCCCGCGCGTGGCGAGCGACGGGTGCCGTGGTCTCCAAGCGGCAGGCACCAGGCGTTTCAATCCGCGCCCGCGCGTGGCGAGCGACAAGAGCCGTTAGCAACCTTGGTCGCCGACAGAAAACCGTTTCAATCCGCGCCCGCGCGTGGCGAGCGACACGACGGTGTCATCGTCGGGATTGAGCGGGGTGATCGTTTCAATCCGCGCCCGCGCGTGGCGAGCGACCAGCGGTGGATTAGCGGTGATCCCGATTTCGCGAGTTTCAATCCGCGCCCGCGCGTGGCGAGCGACGAGCACTGAGCCAGCGACATGCGTATGTCGCAGCTTGTTTCAATCCGCGCCCGCGCGTGGCGAGCGACCAGCTTGAACCGCTAAAGCACCTAATTGCAGCGGGTTTCAATCCGCGCCCGCGCGTGGCGAGCGACGTCATTGCGCCCAGGCTCATCGCGTTGCCGCCGGCGTTTCAATCCGCGCCCGCGCGTGGCGAGCGACGTCCGGGTTTTGTGTTTTCAGGGGCCAATAATGTGTTTCAATCCGCGCCCGCGCGTGGCGAGCGACGTCATTGCGCCCAGGCTCATCGCGTTGCCGCCGGCGTTTCAATCCGCGCCCGCGCGTGGCGAGCGACTTGCCGGCCTGCAGGTGCGTCGTCCGCGCCTCAGAGTTTCAATCCGCGCCCGCGCGTGGCGAGCGACTTCGGCGTGCCGGTAAGCACCGTCGATCGACTTCAGTTTCAATCCGCGCCCGCGCGTGGCGAGCGACTGCAAGACCCTGCGTTAGACGCAATTCGCAAAGGCGTTTCAATCCGCGCCCGCTCGTGGCGAGCGACGTCTCGCGGTCAGCATCGCGTGCGGTCGGACGATCGTTTCAATCCGCGCCCGCGCGTGGCGAGCGACGCCATCGAGTGGCTGTCGCGCTGGCGCACGGAGAGGTTTCAATCCGCGCCCGCGCGTGGCGAGCGACACGACATCACCAACTGGCGCAACGCCGACCTGCCGTTTCAATCCGCGCCCGCGCGTGGCGAGCGACCCATGCCCCAGCGATCGGCCTGATTGACGACGAGGTTTCAATCCGCGCCCGCGCGTGGCGAGCGACCATTCGGCCGGCAGCGCCGGGTACTCCACGGTGATGTTTCAATCCGCGCCCGCGCGTGGCGAGCGACGCGTTGGTCCGGTACAGCTCCGGCGCCACTCTGCGTTTCAATCCGCGCCCGCGCGTGGCGAGCGACCAGCCTCGATCTGCATCTTCACCCAAAGCAGGGTGTTTCAATCCGCGCCCGCGCGTGGCGAGCGACTGGCGGCAGGACGATCAGGGCCGCTGGTACCAGGAGTTTCAATCCGCGCCCGCGCGTGGCGAGCGACCAGGGCCGAAGCCTCTTTCATCCCTCATAGGACCGTTTCAATCCGCGCCCGCGCGTGGCGAGCGACGGCCGACCACCGGGATTTCCGCTCTGGCCCTTCTTGTTTCAATCCGCGCCCGCGCGTGGCGAGCGACAACTGCCTGAGTGGGCCGTCGGCCGCTTTCCGCGTTTCAATCCGCGCCCGCGCGTGGCGAGCGACCCGAGATCCGCGGCAAGCTGATCGCCACGCACACGTTTCAATCCGCGCCCGCGCGTGGCGAGCGACGTCCGACCATACGGACCGAGACATGCAAGGGCGTCGTTTCAATCCGCGCCCGCGCGTGGCGAGCGACGCGTGCTCTCGGTTCGGGTGGTTACGAACGCGGCGTTTCAATCCGCGCCCGCGCGTGGCGAGCGACTCAGGACGGAGGCGAGGAAGAAGTTGCCGGCGGTGTTTCAATCCGCGCCCGCGCGTGGCGAGCGACGGCGAGCGAGCCGCCGAAGCGGTTTACGTCGGCGTTTCAATCCGCGCCCGCGCGTGGCGAGCGACCCTGATCGGCGAGCTCGGCCTGCAGGGCGAGACCGTTTCAATCCGCGCCCGCGCGTGGCGAGCGACTCGGCTATCGACCACCAAGGCGCAGCAGATCGAGTTTCAATCCGCGCCCGCGCGTGGCGAGCGACCTATGCAGAGAGCCTCGGAGAGGCGTGCAAGAAAGTTTCAATCCGCGCCCGCGCGTGGCGAGCGACCAATCAGCCTTCCGCACCTGATCCCGCACACACCCTGTTTCAATCCGCGCCCGCGCGTGGCGAGCGACCTCTCCGTGGCCCTGACCAACGCATGGGCTGCACCGTTTCAATCCGCGCCCGCGCGTGGCGAGCGACACGCAGTAGATGAGCCCCGATGTATCGTCCGACGACGTTTCAATCCGCGCCCGCGCGTGGCGAGCGACTTGCGAGCGCTGCGCTTGGCCGCCAGATGGCTTTGTTTCAATCCGCGCCCGCGCGTGGCGAGCGACCAGTTCTGCCGCAGCCCTCCTGGTGTGTTGGAGCGGTTTCAATCCGCGCCCGCGCGTGGCGAGCGACTGGTAATCCTGCTGCATGAGGTATTGCGCGACCTGGTTTCAATCCGCGCCCGCGCGTGGCGAGCGACCTGCCGAGATCATCGGGCTCGCCCGCCAAAAGCACTGGTTTCAATCCGCGCCCGCGCGTGGCGAGCGACAACTGGCGCATGTCGGGGCGCCTATGGTGCATCCGTTTCAATCCGCGCCCGCGCGTGGCGAGCGACCGACCAGGATGGTAGGCAGCAATCCATCCTTGCTCGTTTCAATCCGCGCCCGCGCGTGGCGAGCGACTTGCAGCGCTGGACGCCCCTGTCGTTCTCCGGTGTTTCAATCCGCGCCCGCGCGTGGCGAGCGACCCTGCGTCACCCGATCTTGCACTGTGGCCGTACTGTTTCAATCCGCGCCCGCGCGTGGCGAGCGACGACCAATATCCATCAAGCCTATGACCAACGCGAGGTTTCAATCCGCGCCCGCGCGTGGCGAGCGACCAGAGCCTCTTGGGCGCCGCCATCAGGCCGGCGATGTTTCAATCCGCGCCCGCGCGTGGCGAGCGACGCTGTGATCCATAGTAGTCATCTCCTTTGTGTCGTTTCAATCCGCGCCCGCGCGTGGCGAGCGACGTTGCCAAGGCTGACAAGTACAAGGCTGACCCAGAGTTTCAATCCGCGCCCGCGCGTGGCGAGCGACAAGGAGTGGGAAGCCTCTACGCCCTATTTCGACGGCTGGTTTCAATCCGCGCCCGCGCGTGGCGAGCGACGCGCCGGGCGCCTCCGGTGGAGCGCAGCGCTGAGGTTTCAATCCGCGCCCGCGCGTGGCGAGCGACGCCACCTGTCGGAAACCCGCGCCATGATGGGCGCGGTTTCAATCCGCGCCCGCGCGTGGCGAGCGACTAGTGATCTTGTGTTGTGTGTGTATGGGGAACATGGTTTCAATCCGCGCCCGCGCGTGGCGAGCGACGTGGCCGCCCAGACGAGCCTCTTCGTATTGGGATGGTTTCAATCCGCGCCCGCGCGTGGCGAGCGACCAGAGCGCGCGCGTCGCCCAAGGCGGGGTGCAAAAGTTTCAATCCGCGCCCGCGCGTGGCGAGCGACGATGTCGGCGCGGTTCTCGGCGGGAGTTGCCCAACGTTTCAATCCGCGCCCGCGCGTGGCGAGCGACCAGCGCCGGGCGCCTCCGGTGGAGCGCAGCGCTGAGGTTTCAATCCGCGCCCGCGCGTGGCGAGCGACGGTCTTCTCCTCGATCAGGCTCTCGATGCGCTCGAGGTTTCAATCCGCGCCCGCGCGTGGCGAGCGACGCCCAGCGCCTTCCGATAGGTGTTGAGGGTCATGCGGTTTCAATCCGCGCCCGCGCGTGGCGAGCGACGTATGGCCGTCCGGCAAAGTGATCTTGATGCGGCCGGTTTCAATCCGCGCCCGCGCGTGGCGAGCGACTAGAAATAGCGGGCACTCTTGCTGAGCAGAAAGATGTTTCAATCCGCGCCCGCGCGTGGCGAGCGACCTCCGGCGTCATGGCTCTGACGTTGATGCCCTGCGTGTTTCAATCCGCGCCCGCGCGTGGCGAGCGACATGGCATCGTACTCACCGTGACTTCCGAGGAAGCGTTTCAATCCGCGCCCGCGCGTGGCGAGCGACTTCCAACATCATCGGCTCGGTTGCCTCCGCTGTGGTTTCAATCCGCGCCCGCGCGTGGCGAGCGACGCAGGACCTGCGATGTCCCTGCCGGCCGGCCCAAGTTTCAATCCGCGCCCGCGCGTGGCGAGCGACGAGCGGCAAATACGTCAAAGACCATGTGTGGAGCCGTTTCAATCCGCGCCCGCGCGTGGCGAGCGACGTGCGGAACGATAGCACCACACCGCCTCGAGAATGTTTCAATCCGCGCCCGCGCGTGGCGAGCGACCGTCGATGTCTAACACGATGTCAAAGAACAGGAAATCGGTGCGGTTACGCGAACCCGTCCGCAGATCCGACAGCGATTCTCCTCCGGAGCGTGTCGCCGTCCGCCAACTCAATGATATCGCAGCAAGAAGGCGCTGCGCGAAACTGTCGGGGAAATGCCGGACGCTTTAGGTTCGCGCCCGCCTCATCAGAACACAAGAGGCCCGTCCAGATCGAGCGCCGGCTTGGCACCGACGTGCTCGACGCGGCGCTTCCAGTTGGCGCCCAGATGATAGAAGCGGAGACTGTCCTTCTTGGCGTCGATCTCCTTCAGGAGCCGGTCCTTGAGTTTGACCCACTGCGCCGGTTCGACCTCGCACTCGAACACAGAGTATTGCACGCGCTGCCCGAAGTCGCGGCAGGCGCGCGCAACGCGGCGCAAGCGCCGCTTGCCTCCTTCGCTCTCCGTCGAGACGTCGTAGCTGACCAGCACCATCATCGGTTGATCTCATCTCCACACGAACGGCGGATAGGCGTCGAGATCCCCGCGCAAATGTCGCGCAAGCAGTTGCGCCTGGACGTGCCAGAGAAGGCCTACCGTCACCTTCTCATCCAGAAACGGATGTTGGATCTCATCGCGTTTTCGCTCCTGGTAGGCGACGAGAACTGCCTTGCGACCATCTTCGCTGAGTAGGGTTGCCCCATTGTCGAGGCACCGGAAGTCCTTTGCTGTAAGCTGTCGGCGGTTGATCAGGGAGAGCACCAAGCGATCGGCGAAAAAGGGTCGGAACTCCTCGACAAGGTCCAAGGCCAGGCTAGGCCGGCCTGGCCGATCGACATGAAGGTAGCCAACCGCAGGGTCAAGACCGACGCCCTCCAGCGCTCCGCGCACGTCGGCGGTGAGGAGACTATAGACAAACGACAGCAGCGCGTTGGTGGCGTCGAGCGGCGGTCGGCGGCTGCGCCCAGTGAAGGCGAAGAGCGGCTTCTCTCCGAGCACCAGATGATCGAAGACGGAGAAATAGACGAGACCGGCCTCGCCCTCGAAGCCGCGCAGGCCATCGCCATCGGCCGGCTTCTCCAGGCGGCGCACGATAGCGCCGAGCCGATCGGCGGCGGCCGCGAGAGCCGCGCGGTTCGGCTCGGGCATGCCCTCGCCGTGGTCCCGCAGGGCGCGGGCCACCACGGTGCGCTGGTTGAGAACCTTGCCGGCCACGATCGACCTGATGATGGCATCGCGCTTGGCGGCATCATCGGCCCAGCGGTACTGTGTGCGCCGCAGCAGCACGTTGCCCGAGACCGGCCCCTCCACGCGCGCCAGGGAGCGCCCGTGCTCCGAGAAGTAGTCGACCGAGATGCCGGCCTCGGCGCAGGCGCCGAGCAGGGGCGGGCTGATCAACACACGACCGAAACCGAGGATGCTGCCGATGGTGTGGATCGGCAGGCGGCCGCGCTCGGCGCCATCGAACGACACGACCACGTTCTCGCCGTCCTTGTTGAGCCAGGCTCCCTCGGTGGTGACATAGAGCGTGTTGAGGTGTCGGCGCATCTTGGGGCTCACACCTCTTCGATGCAGCGCGAGAGCCAGGCTGCCGCCGAGCGCGACCGCGCCAGCTCCTTCGGCCGGCACAAATCGATGAGCGAGCAGGCCCCGCACTTGCGCTTCTCGTAGATGGCGGCCGGCGTGGCTCCGGCCGCGATCATTGCACGTGCGGCGGCGGCAACCTCACCGGTCAACCGCCGCAGTTCGGCGTCGAGGGCGACGCTCACGCGCCGGCGCGTTGCACCGTAGAACAGCGCGCCCTCGGCGATGTCTACGGTGAACATCTCCTCCAGCGCGATAGCCTGGGCGCAGAGCTGCACCTCGTCGGCCCGGTGGGCCTTGGGCTTGCCGCGCTTGTACTCAACAGGGAACGGGCGCCACCGGCCGGCCTCGTCCTTGTGCATCTCGACCACGTCGGCGATGCCCGAGACGCCAAGTCGGCGCGAGGCGATCGGCATGGCCGTCACGGTGCGTATGCCCCGTCGCTTCTGGGTTCCGGCCTGCGCCGTCGCCTCATGCAGCAGCCGGCCCTCGGCCGTGAAGCGGTTCTCGGACCACAGCTGCTCCACGTGGATCAGCGCGCACTGGCGCGGACAGAAGAGATAGTGCTGCAGGGCGGATAGAGGGATGAGGTCGGCGTCCTTCCCCTCGCCCTGCACTTCAGTGCTCTGTCCTGCATCCGCCACGTCACAACATCTCCACGACCTCAACGCTTGCCGGGACCTTCGCCTTGTCAAGAACTATGCGGTCCTGGTAGTCGGCAAAGCTGCGAGCCGGCTTGGCACCTTCGATGGGCTCGACCTTCACAGCCTCGAACAGCTTGTGCGCCGGCGCGTTGCCGAGTTTGTCGTTGTGCTTGAAGACGATCAGCCGCCGCGCCGCCATCTCGCCGCGGGCGGCCGAGCGGTCATGCTCGAACATGCTGCCGAGTGCCTGCCAGAAGAGCTTGAGATCCTCCTCCGAAAAGCCGGTGCGCTCGGCAAGGTTGGCGGAAATGAAGCCGTGAGCCTGGTAGAGGCCGTAGGGCACTATGTGCTTGCGGCCCATGGTGCGCTCCTTCTCGAGGTCCTTCTCGTTCGTGACGGACGAGCGCGTAATCGAAATCTCGAGCGGCACGATCGGATCGATCGACTGCGCAAAGGCCATCTGTATAGGGCCGCGCACCTGGCCGCAGTTCACCTCCGTCGTCATGACGGCGCCGAAGGCGCGAATGTCGTAGAAGTTGGCACACATCCAGGCCGTCAGGTCTCTCGCCTTGGCTTCGTCCTTGGGGAGCTTCTTGGTCTCGGGCTTGAGGCCGATTGCGGCATAGGCCTTGCCGTGCTGGCGATTCAGGACTGATCGCTCCTGCATATAAATCGCATGACCTTGCGTACCGCTCTTCGTGATCTCGACAAAATTGCGCACCTTGCGCTTGAGGCACACGTCTGTGACGAGGCCCCGGTTCGTCTCGGGCTCAAGGCGCGGCTGATTGCCGGCATCGGGATCGCCGTTCGGGTTGCCGTTGGTGACGTCGAACAGATAAACGAACTCATAGCGGTTCTGGATGGCGGTCATGGTGGCCTCGCTTCAATCGTTGCTGTCGCCTTCGGTATCGTCGGAGCCCGCTTCGGGAATGTCCGCTTTCAAATCGTCAGGCAAGTCTTCCCGTCTTGCGTACTTTTGGTGGTAGTAGCCGATGGAGAAGCGGCCCTGTTCCTCAAGGGTTAGGCTCGGAGGGAAGCTCCCGCTGAACCCTCCGTGGATTGCGCCGATCTCCCGGTCGAGCCACCCACCGGTGGCAGCCGGATTCCTGACCCACTTCGCGCCGCGCCCCTTGCGCAGCGTCGCAAGGTGATTCTTCGAATTCTTGATGAGGAAGCCGAATACGCGGGCGGGGGTGGCCGCGGCGGCTCCGTAGTAGCGGTCGCAGATGGTGGTGTTGATGCCGTCTATCGAGGCCAACTGGGCCTTCTCGAGAAGTGCGAAAAGGCGACCAAGGCGGTAGGCAGCATCCGGGTCGTCGTGGTTCAAGCTCACGTAAGCCTCCTTGGGCAAATCGCTGTCTCGCATGCGCATCCCGCGCACGATCGCGGCCTTGACGAGCGCGACGCGCAAACCGTCGATCACGTGGTCGCAACGAAAGCGCATCAGGGCATTCGACAGGATGGTGCGAGGATAGGGCCGCCCGCTCAGAATGGCGCGCATCAGCTCGCCGGCAAGGTTGGGCGGGATCTGCTTCGTGTCGTACTTGGCGACACCCTTCTGGTTGCGCCGCGCGGGGGCCGTCCGGGTCAGGAGCCGCCAGATTGCAGGCGGCTGCCGCCACGGCTGCGGCTCTATGTTCAGATCCTGCCAATGCTGATGAAACGCCTCGCCGATCTTGCCGAGCGTGGTCGCCTCCCAGAACCGCACCGACAGCCGGGCCGCATTGGGCGACAGGCCGAGGATGTAGAAGCGCGTGTCCTTCTTGAGATTCAGCTCGGGGTTCTCGAGCGGGCGCCCTTCGGCGACGCGGTCCATCACTTCGGTGCGCAGCCGGTCGGTCTCGCCCGTGTTCAGTTGCTCCTGTGATGGCGGCTGCGAAAGCCAGCCGAACGCCTTCTCGGCCGCCGCGGCGGCATTTTCCTCAGCAGCTTCGGCCCAGTACACGGTCGTCGCGTCACCAATCTGGACTTTTTGCGGGCCATCCTTGCGCAGCAGGTCATTGAGCGCCGTGGTGTACGCAAACGCAGCATGCTCCGAGACAGGTGCGTTGGCGCCCTGGTCCTTGCCGTATGACCTGAAGGCCTCCTGATTGAACGAGACGATGGCCGCGCCTGAGGACTGCGCACCGCGCACGCCACCGAGAGTAGGGTGCGTAAGGGAAATGCGCGCCCGCTCACCCCTGATCAGGCAGTGCCCCGTGTGAGCGGGCTTGCCTCGCAAGTGGCGCAGCCACACCTCCCGCGCTGCGGGCCGGTCGTGCAGGTAGCCGACCTCTCCATCGAGACGGAAAACGACGTTGGTGCCGATTAGCTCGTCACGATAGCGGGGCAGACTGTCGGGTGACGGCCCCCACGCATAGAGGAAGCCGAGCAGCGCGCGCAGCCCCGCGTCATCGCTCTCGCCAATGAGTTCGCACTGGTGCTTCTTGAACGCATCATGCTCGTCCGCCGTACGCTTCTTCACTACCGGAGCGAGACCGAGGGCATAGGCGGTCTTATCCCAGAGGAACATAGGCTCGATGGCGGATGTGCGGGTGATGGTCGGATCGCTCGGCACATCGAGCTCACCGGCGTCGACAACCTCGACGTCGAGTAGCTTACCCGCTTCGTCGAGCACGAGTGCATAAGAGATGCGCTCGTAACTGTAGCCGTAGGGCGGCACCCGCGGCTTGCCGTTGGCAAGCTCCTGACGCGAGAACCGGTCATAGGCCTTGTCCAGCGCCTGCAGGATCATCGCCGTGCCTCCGGCGGGCGGAATTTCGCTACGTCGATCACGCCGTCGACCATGGTCGGCCGGTAGAACATCGGCAACCGGTCGTTATCGAAGGTGATGTCGTAGAGCATCCAGCCGAGGTCGCGACTGCCACCGAGATCCTCATGGGCATTTTCGATTTCCCCCTCGACCGGTCCGAACTCGGCCGGGAACTCTCGCGTGCCGAGGCTGGGCTGGTGGAAGCACTGGCCCGCCGCCGCGCGGCGGTTGAACATGGCGGCGTGCTTGGCCTCGGTGTCGTCATCCTGCGCTTTCGCGGTCCGCTCGAAGTGCGCCTCGATCACATAGGCCACGTCCTTGAGGATGGTCGCCGCCCGCTGCTGGCGGTCCTCGTCCACATAGAGTGCCAGGCCGTCGACGCGGCCGCCGTTCATGGCCTCGGCGACGTTGCGTGCGCTGATCTTGGAGCCAACCTCGTTGCGGCGGATCGACTCGAAGCGGATGGGCTTCAGGACATGGATCCTGTCGATCACCCATCGGATCGCCGGCTTCCAATGGATCGCTTCGATGATTCCGCGCGCCGCCGACGGCGTGATAACGTCGTAGCTGACGCGCTCCGCTTTCATCTCAGGCCGGGTGAAGCAGGCGCGGCTCCCCCGCACCCATAGCTTGATGCCATAGGACATGAATACCTCGCGCACGTTGAAGTTGTTCTTCCAGTGTACAGCCTGAAAACGGTGATGCTCGAGATGACTCCCAATCTGATGTGCGGAGAATCTCCTAAAATGTGGTGCATCTAAATAAGCCGAGTCGAAAGAGCATCCGGTTCACCTTCCACCTTCTCCCCGCAATTCACAGGAAGCGGCCCGCCAGAGCCTCACGTTGTGAGGCGGTGCCTTGCCAATATGGGTCATTCTGACATTGCAGGATCTGCTGGCCGTACATCAGACAATTCCGCTTTCGATTTTGCGGAACGTCGGATCGTTCCAATCGAGACCGAGGTCCTCCTTGTAAACCTCCTGCCTCGCCTCGTCCGTGAGCCTCATGAACTGGCCCTGAAACCGGTATTTCTGCACCGGCACCACCCTACCGATCCGCTGCAACTCCTGGAACGGACCGCGCGGCACATTGACGATGTAGGGCTGCAGCTTGCGCGCTAGTCTGCCCGGCCGCTCAGCCTCCGCCAACTCAGCGAGCAGCCGACGCGCCGTGTCGTTATAGGGGATGATCACCGGCTCCATGCCGCCCTCGATCATCTGGAAGTCGCGCGCGATGTCGGCGAAGGGGAGCCAGCCCTCGTGCGCCTGCGCGTTGAGCCGCGGCAGAATGCCCTTCGCATCGAGGCCATCCTCGCGGCCGGCAGTCCTCGCCCAGTGGAGCCGCCGGAAATACGCCTCGATCGCCTCCAACCCGAGCGGGTCAAGGTCGGGCTTGCGCAGCACCTCCCGCGCCGCGTCCTCGTTGGCGCGCAGTTCGCGGATCGACGTCCTCCCCTCGACCTCGAACAGCTGCACGATACTTTCTTCTGCCGACCACTTGCCCTCGCGATTGCAGCGGCCCGCCGCCTGGGCGATCGAGTCAAGCCCGGCCATTGCGCGATACACGTTGGGAAAGTCGATATCGACCCCGGCTTCGATGACAGTGGTCGCGACAACACGGCACCGCCCCGCGTCCAGTGCCGCCCTGATCGCCTTCAGCATCTCGCTGCGATGCGCCGGGCACATCAGGGCGGACAGGTGGAAGGTGCCGGCCTTTTCCTTCTTCTGAAGCTCTATGAACAATTCACGCGCATGTGCCCGCGTGCCGACGATGCACAAGGCTTTGTCATGCTGCTGCAAGCGTCCAACCAGGTCCGCATCCGTGAGTTTCCCGACGGAAGGCCTGACCGTAACCCGCTTCAATCGTTCGTAAAGCTCGCGCGGCGCATCGACGATCTCGCGCACATGGAGGAGACCGCCGGGCAGGCCATCGCTCCCATCCGGCCGTTTGGCCGCGAGCGCCGGCTGTGTGGCCGTGCACAGCACGATAGTCGACCTGTAATTCCGCGCCAACTCGTCGAGTACCGCCACGCTCGGGCGAAGCAGCTTCAGCGGCAGGGTCTGCGCCTCGTCCAAGATCACGACGCTGCGCGCGATGTTGTGCAGCTTGCGGCATTTGCTCGTGCGATTTGAGAACAGGCTTTCGAAGAACTGCACTGCAGTCGTAACTATGATTGGGGCATCCCAGTTCTCCGTCGCCAGCCGCAGCCGCTCTCCCGCCTGCAGGCCGCTTTCGCCACCGCCGGCCGCCTCTTGGAGCTGTTCCAGTGCTTCGTCTTCGCGGAAGGCGCTGTGGTGTTCGAGTACATGGTCGGCCAGCTCTTCGCCGAGGGCGCCGCGGAATACGCGGGCTGTCTGCTCGATGATGCTCGTAAAGGGGATCACGTAGATGACGCGATCAAGTCCATGTTGCACGGCATGGTCGAGTGCGAACGTTAGTGACGCAAGCGTCTTACCACCGCCGGTCGGCACGGTGAGCGAGAACAATCCGGGCTGCAGGTGCGCCTTTGCCCGTGCGGTCGCGAGAACGCGCGCGCGTTCGGTATTCACAGCCCTTTGGCCGGCGTTCTCCGCGGACTGCTCAGACCTAACGTTCATCTGTGACATGTGCTGGTCGAGCTGCGCTTTGAGGCGCGCCAGCGGCTGCCAGCCGCCACGCGGCGCCTCACCTTTGCCGTCAGCCTTGATGTAGAAGGCTTCCGTATCGAGCCGATCAGCATCGACCGCGGCCGAGAAGAGCATCCGCGTAAGGAGCGCGAGACAATGACCTCGTCTATCACGTGCCGTATCCTTGTCGGGATGAGGGGTGTGCTGGGTCCATGCCAGCTCGTCGGCTACTGCGAGCTCTTGCTCCCAGCCGGGGCATTCCGGGATGCCTGGATACCTTCGCGTATCGAGTCGTACATCGAGAGGTGTTGGATGACCCTCACCTGTGCCATTGGCCAGACCAGCGTGGTGTCCTGCGATCACGTATGCGAGAAGCCGACCAACCAGCTGATACTTCTTTGCCACGACCCGCGCCCCAGCAGTCGAATGATCGACTCGCACTGGCGCGCCGTTCAGTCGCGCCTGGAACGCATTGGAGTACTTGCCCAGATCGTGGAGCAGACCACATTGGCGGCCAAGCGATGCGGCACCGAATTTGGCCGCGCGCTGCTCTGCCAAGGCAGCCACTGCGTGCAGATGGCATCTCAGCAAATGCCAGTCGGATCTGTCAGCATTGACGCCCGTGTGTGCGAACGTATCGGCCACGCTCCGCTCCTGAGGCAGCGACATCGCAACAGCCCCCTTGTTTTCCCGATTAATAGCTCGATCGATCGTCCACGGAAATGGCCCATGATCTCGCGACCTCGATGGCGTTCGAGAGCTGAATTCCAAGGCACCATGGTGATGCCCTCCGATGAGCGCAGCACAGCAAGCTTCATGGTGGGCCGAACGACAGTCTGCTCGTAGCGACCACGGACCATCTCATCAGGCAATGGCCGCCAGGAGGGAATCCCCGTCTGCTGCACGAGGTTCTTTTCGACACGGTTGAGATCACGGTTGATCAACTCGGCGACGGCCTTTGGCTTGGCAACAACGCCGCCGCCCACAGCTCGTGTGGCGAGCTGCTGCGACAGCAGCCATTCCTGCCGCCTGGCAAGCGCGGCTTTCGCGTCTGATCCGAACCCCTGCTCTCGGATCGGCAACTCCTTCCTATCGACGATCACTTTGTCGAGCCAGGTCAGCGCGTCGGCGTCGGGGAGCTTGTCCAACTCCCAATAGGACAGCACCTCGATGCGGGCATTGCGCATTCTGCCCGCGCCGCCGGAACCCGAGAGGGCCACAACCATGCCCCGCACCGGCATCTCCTCCGTGGTGAGCCTGCTGGTCTCGGCGTAGTGGACGCGGCCGCCGATGCCGTCGACGACCAGGTACTGCCGGTCGTTGATCTCGTCCGTGAGACCGACGGCAACGACCTTACCGATGACGGGGCCCTTTCTGTCAGCGCCGTCGAAGACGGCGTAGTCGCCAGCGGGCCGATCGAGCCCGGCCTCCCGCATGACGCGGAACATGGTCGCCATCTTGTCGCCGCGCTCGCCCATGCGGCGCAGCTTGGTGTCCAAGCCTGGATCGATAGCCCACACGCCGGCTTGCTTCTCCTCGGCCAAGCCCCAGCTCTGGAGCTTGCGCAGCCGGCCGACGCGAAACGCATGGCGCGCTGGATCGGGCTCCGGGTTCGCGGAGAGGACCAGCACATTGTTCTTTGCGGCAGCGAGGATGCGCCGATCGATCATTGTGAAGCGCTCCTGGTTCATGGCCCTATACAACTTCTGCCAACGCTCGAGATCGCTCTCTGGCCCAAGCTCCAATGAGACGAGCTCGCGGGCGCGATTGCGAATGCCGTCGCTGATGTAGTGACGCGCCATGACGAGGTCCTGGCCCTGGTCGTCGCGGCCGCGGACGATGATGTGGGTGTGCGGGTGGCCGGTATTGTGGTGATCGACAGCGACCCATTCGAGCTCGGTTCTCAAATCCTGCTCCATGCCGCGCATCAGGTCGCGCACGAAGGGCTTGAGGTCGGCCATGCGGGCGCTGTCCTCAGGCGAGACGATGAAGCGGAACTGATAGCGGTCGCCTTTCTGACTGGCGAGGAAAGCACCCCCGTCGGCATCGTCGCGCTCCTTGTCGTAAAGCTGGCCCGGCTGCCCGTCGCGAGTAACGCCATCGCGCAGGAGGTAGCTCTGGTGCGCGCGAGCAGCGCCGAGGTCCGATGTGCCGTGACGGGCGATCCGCGCCTTGACGATGACGCGCCGCAGCCCTGGCCGGGGCGGCAGCAGCGCGTGAAATGATCCCTTGCCGCGTGCGAGCTCGACCACCGGGCGGTGCGTGAGCTGGTTGGCGTGCGAGCGCCCTCTGCGAGGGCTCTTGGAAGCTTCGCGGACAATGAGCTTGAAGGCACGCTCATTTCCGGATGCGCGCTTATAGCGAACGCAACCGAGCTTCAGCTCGAGCTGATCGTTTGTCATGGCGTATCTCGCGACATTCGATTATAGTGCCGAGACGTGAGCCAGCATTGTGGGCAAATCAAGATCGCTGACCGATGGCGCCCAGCCAGGCCACGAGACTGCGGTCAGAAAACACGAAAAATCCGATTTGACGCTGCGCTAAGCAAATGAAATCAACTGGTTATGGCGCTCTTGACGCACGCTATTTATCTTGCCCTATGTACCACTGCGCATTGTCAAGCCAATAGGCGTAATCGGAAAGAGAGAATTTGGACGCCTTTGGGCGTTTGAATGTGCGATAGCGACATATTGTCGCATATTTCCCAATTCTTCCCAAAACTTCACGAAAATTCACTTTCGGGGAAATACCGGCCTTAATCGGGCTCTGTGTGCTCACTATTTGAATGGTCAATGAAAAGCCTGATTACGCACCATAGTCAGCCCATTTGAGATAGCTGTAGGTGGCGGGCGGTGTGCGAACGGCGGCGCGACCAAGGGCCGGGATCATGGCGGCGAGATCGAAGCGGTGATTGAAGCGCCATTCAA
>WBUN01000075.1 GCA_008933705.1 Hyphomicrobiaceae bacterium | reverse complement strand
TCCCTGTCCCTCCCCCACAAGGGGGGAGGGAAGGGCGCATTGCGCGCTTGCGGGACGACAATCACGCAGCCTTGGCGAGGCCGGCCTTGGTCTCGGCGAAGGCCCAGTCGAGCCACGGCGTCAGCGCCTCGACATCGGCCTTCTCGACGGTGGAGCCGCACCAGATGCGCAGCGCCGGCGGGCCGTCGCGATGGCCGGCGATGTCGAAGGCGGCGTTCTCCTTGGCGAGCAGCGCCTCGAGCTGCTTGACGAATGCCCACTGGGCATCGAGAGGCAGCTTGGCCACGGCCGGATCGGCGATCTTGAGACACACCGAGGTGTTCGACCGCGTCGCCGGGTCGGCGGCGAGGTTCTCGATCCACGGCGTTCTGGCGACCCAGTCGAACAGCACCTTGGCGTTGGCATCCGCGCGGGCGATCAGCGCCTTCACGCCGCCGATGCTCTCGGCCCAGTCGAGCGTGTCGAGATAATCCTCCAGGCACAGCATGGAGGGCGTGTTGATGGTTTCGCCCTCGAACACGCCGGCGATCAGCTTGCCGCCCTTCGTCAGACGGAACACCTTGGGCAGCGGCCAGGGCGGCGTGTAGCTCTCCAGACGCTGCACGGCGCGCGGCGACAGGATCAGCATGCCGTGCGCGGCCTCGCCGCCCAGCGCCTTCTGCCAGGAATAGGTGAGGATATCGACCTTGGACCAGTCGATCGGCTGCGCGAACACCGCAGAGGTCGCATCGACGAACGTCAGGCCCGCGCGATCGGCCGCAATCCAGTCGCCGTTGGGCACGCGCACGCCCGACGTGGTGCCGTTCCAGGTGAACAGCACGTCGCGCGAGAAATCCACCTTGGACAGGTCGGGCAGCTTGCCGTACTCGGCCTCGGTCGCCTTGAAATCCTTGAGCTTGAGCTGCTTGGCGGCGTCCGTGACCCAGCCCTTGCCGAAGCTCTCCCAGGCCAGCGCCTCGACGCCGCGGGCGCCGAGCATGGTCCACATGGCCATCTCGAAGGCGCCGGTATCGGAGGCGGGAACGATGCCGCACAGATAGCCGGGCGGCAGGCCGAGCAGAGCCTTGGTCCTGTCGATGGCGAGCTTCAGGCGCGCCTTGCCTTCCTTGGCGCGGTGCGAGCGGCCGAGGAATGCATTCTCGAGTTTTTGCAGGGACCAGCCGGGGCGCTTGGCGCAGGGGCCGGAGGAGAAGCGCGGGTTGGCCGGCCGCGCGGCCGGTTTGGAGGCTGTGGTCATGAACCTACCCTTCCAGATAGCTGCTCCTCGTTGGGGAGGAGTGTCCCGCTGCGGCGTCTAGAGGCAGAACGCGAGTCTGTCAAATCACAACGGGCGGTCTGCCGCGATCTGCCGCGCAAAAAAAGAGGCGGGCCGAAGCCCGCCTCATCATGCGACGCCGAAGGGGATCGCGCTCACCAGATGTTCACGCGCACGCCGATGCGGACCTGGTGCTCCCACTGGCCGCCGAGCGTGGCATTGCTGCTGGGCGATGCCGTCGTGGGGCTCAATGGCGTCGTGGTGTCGATGCCGCCGAGATAGAGGGCGCGATAGCCGACATCGAGGGCGTACTGGTGGTTCCAGGCGAACGTGGCGCCCGCCATCAACGCGCCGGCCAGCGCGACGTTGCTGCTCTGGCTGGAGCCGGTCACGGTCTGCGCGGTGGGCCCACCATTCGCCAATGCGGTGTCGGTATAGGTCCGCGTCAGATCATTGTAGACGAAGCCGATGCCGGCACCGATGTAGGGCGAAAAGGAGCCGCGCGGCAACAGATCCAAATAGAGGTTGGCGAGAACGGCGGCACTGCTCAGGCTGAAGTTGTCGCGGACCGTACCGGTAATCGTGGTAGCCGCAGTTGTCGATGTGTAGGTGTACGTGCTGACCGTATCGAGCTCCTCATTGCTGCGGAAGTCGACAGTTATATCGCCGCGCAGGCGCGGTGAGAAATACATGCCAGCCCCGACGGTGCCGAGGAACGAGTCGTCGCCGCGCGCGCCGCTCCCGCCGCTGAGAGAGAAGCCGCCGGCCGAGATGAAAGGCGCGGTACCGCCTGCGGGGCCGTACACACGCCCCCCCTCAGAATACGACCGCTCGCCGGAGAAGCCCCACCCCAAGTCGGCGCGCAGGTAGTAGGTGAAGCCCTCGGGGATGGGCACCGGCGCGGGCACGGCGACCGCATCGGCCGGGATCGGCGCGGGAACCGCCACGCGATCCTTCATGCCCATGCCGTAGCTGAAGTTCTGGGCCTGGGCCGTGCCGGCGGCGGCCAGAAGAATGCCGACGCTCGCGCTGGCAAGCTTGAGATTCATAACGTCCATCCCCCGCGGTCCGTGAAGCCCATCGGGCGCGGGCTTCATCGAAGTGAAGTCGTGCTCTTCGTGGGTGCCGGCCGGGGAGAGGAAACGAGGCCCACCGGTGCGACATCCCGGGCGGCCCCTCGACCAAGGACCGGCCGCTACGCAACCGACTGAACCCAGGAGGACCGGCCATCGAGCCCCCGCCCGGGCGGTCCTCGGCATCTCACGCTCGTCTCATGGGGCACAGGCGGGTCGCCCCGCCGGCCCTGTTGGTGCAGCGCGGCCCGCGCGGGCGAATCGCGGGCGCGCCATTAACTCTGCGGGGAGGATGGCCGCGAAGGCTTAACAAGGAATTAAAGGGCGGGGGCGCCCAGCCGGCGCAATCCGCCAGCAGGCCTCAGGCGGCGTGGGCGGCCTTCTTCACGGCCTCGACGATGTCGCCCACGACCTCGTGCACCAGCCCCTCGTCGTCGCCCTCGGCCATGACGCGGATGACGGGCTCGGTGCCCGACGGGCGGATGACCAGGCGGCCCTGCACCCCGAGCCGCTTGCGGCCGAGATCGATGGCCTGCTTGACCGTGTCCTGCTCGAGCGGCATGCCGTCGGCATAGCGCACGTTCTCGAGGATCTGCGGCAGGGCGTCGAACCGCTTGCACACCTCGCTCACCGGCTTGCCGGTGCCGACCACGACGGACAGCACCTGCAGGGCGGACACGAGGCCGTCCCCCGTCGTGGTGAAATCCGACAGCACGATGTGGCCCGACTGCTCGCCGCCGACGTTGTAGCCGTGCTTGCGCATGTACTCGACGACGTAGCGGTCGCCGACCGGGGTGCGCGCCAGCGTCAGCCCCAGATCCTTGAGGTAGCGCTCGAGCCCCAGGTTCGACATGACGGTCGCCACCACGCCGCCGGCCGCGAGCTTGCCGCGCCGGTGCCAGCTCTCGGCGATGACGGCCATGATCTGGTCGCCGTCGACGATGCAGCCCTTCTCGTCGGCGATCACCACGCGGTCGGCGTCGCCGTCGAGCGCGATGCCGATGTCGGCGCGCATCTCGCGCACCTTCTCGCACAGCGCCTCGGGCGACGTGGACCCGCACTTGTGGTTGATGTTGCGGCCGTTCGGCTCGACGCCGATCTTGACGACCTCCGCGCCCAGCTCCCACAAGGCCTCGGGCGCCACTTGGTAGCCCGCGCCGTTGGCGCAATCGACGACGACGCGCAGATCGTTGAGGCGGATGTTGCGCGGCAGCGTGCGCTTGGCGAACTCGATATAGCGCTCCTGCGCGCTCTCGATGCGCTTGGCGCGGCCGATGCGATCGGCCGTCACCAGCAGATCGTCGGTCCTGGCCTCCATGAGGGTCTCGATGCGCTTCTCCACCTCGTCGGACAGCTTGTAGCCGTCGGGGTCGAAGAACTTGATGCCGTTGTCGGCATAGGGGTTGTGGGAGGCCGAGATCATGACGCCGAGGTCGGCGCGCAGCGAGCGCGTCAGCATGGCGACCGCCGGCGTCGGCATCGGCCCCAGCAGGAACACGTCCATGCCGACGGCGGTGAAGCCCGACATGAGGGCGGATTCGATCATGTAGCCGGACAGGCGCGTGTCCTTGCCGATCACGACGCGGTGCCGGCGCGCGCCGTTGGAGAAGAGCTTGCCCGCGGCCATGCCGACCTTGAGCGCGATCTCCGATGTCATGGGATGGCTGTTGGCCAACCCACGGATGCCGTCCGTCCCGAAATAGTGGCGCGCCATATGCTGCCCCTCGTCTGCCGCTGTTCGACGCCCGCCTTGCCCATGTCGCCAGGCGGCGTGACAGACCCAAAGCCTAAGCCCCTGAACCTCAATCCCATTATGCCGGAGCCGACTCAGGATTGGCATCAAAAGCTGTAAGCGAAGATTACACCACGTGGCGGCGGCTGTGCGACAGGGAGGGCGGGGGCCGAGCGACCCGCCCACAGCTTCATGGCTTCGGCCAGAGCAGCATCTGCGTGCAGCGGAACTGCGCGATGGGCTTGGATGCCCCTTCCGGGGTCACCAGCGCATCCCAGACCTGGGTGGTGCGCCCCTGGTGCAGCGGGCGGGCGACGCAGACGACCGTGCCCTCGCGGGTCGAGCCCACGAAGTTGCTCTTCAGCTCGATGGTGGTGAAACCGGCGGCGCCGTCGGGGAGAGCCTTCACCGTGCCGTAGCCGCAGCAAGTGTCGGCCAGGGTGACGACAGTGCCCGCATGCAGATAGCCGTTCCAGGACGTGACCGCCTTGCGGATCGCCAGCCTGCCGATCACCTCCTGCGGCTCGACCTTGTCGAAGACGATGCCGAGGTGTCCCGGCAGGTATTCGGCACCGGCCGCATTCCAGTCCGCCAGCGTCTGCGGGATGGCGATGTCCATGCGTCTCTCCTCGATCCCACCTCGCCGCAGCATCGCAGGCAGCCCGCCGCCGGGCAACTGCGGCCGCAGGGGTCGCCGCCCCTCACGCAGCGGAGGGCAGATCGATGTTGGCGATCGACGCCAGCGCCACCGCGGTCAGCTTCTCCTCCGCGCCGCTGCGGCAATGCACCTTGGCCTCGACGACGGTCAGCATGCGGCCCCGCTTCAGGACGGTCGCCCGGCACACCAGGCGGTCGCCGCGGGCCGGCGCGACGATGTTGAGCTTGTATTCCGCGGTCAGCACGGACTGCCTGGCGCGGTCGACGACGGTTGCGGCGGCGACCGTGGTGGCGTTGTCGACGAGGTACGCGATCACCCCGCCATGGAACAGGCCGGCCTGCTGCAGCACCTCCGGCCGGCGGTCAAGCGCCAGCGTCGCTTCACCGGGCGCAACGTCCACCACCTCCGCGCCGACCAGCTTGTGGAAGCCCTGGGCGTCCAGCGCCTTGCGAATGGCTGCAGCAAGAGGCGCAAAATCGGTGTCGGTCATGACTCACTCCTTGAGGAGGGAACGGACGGCGGCATCGGCGAACACGCGGGCCTGCCCGGTGGGCGCGGGCCCCCCTGACCTCAGCCAGGCGCGAATGGCCATCAGCGAGGGGCCGAGCAGGATGGCGGCGAAGGCCTCGAACGGCATGGGACGCAGCCGGGCGCGGGCCGCCTTGCCGCCGCGCCAGGACTCGATGCTTCGGCGGAATTGTGCGTTGAGGCTCGCGACCTCCGCGGCGACGCCCGCATGCCAGTCGGGCGTGCCCTGGGCGAACAGAAAGCGTGCCCGCCTCTCCTCGCGCGTCACCCAGGTGCATTGCGCGGCGACCACCGCGCGCAACGCGGCGGCCGGCGTACGCCCTGCTTCCAGCGCCGCAACGAGATCGGCCTGGTAGGACGCGACCGCCTCGACATAGAGCGCCACCGCGATCGCCTCCTTGGTGGGGAAGAAATGGAACAGGCTGCCGTTGGAGATGCCGGCGCGCGCGCAGATGTCGCCGCTGCGTGCCTTGGCGAATCCGACCTCGGCAAAAAGGGCGAGCGCCGCTTGCAGGATCTTCGCCCGTACGTCCGTCTTCATTGTAGAGTGTTACTCTAGAGTAATGCTCTAGTCAAACCGCAACCCTTCGAGGTTGGCGCAGGGCTCCGTTTGCCGTAAGCCGT
Source organism: Hyphomicrobiaceae bacterium (assembly GCA_008933705.1). Classification (GTDB taxonomy): domain Bacteria; phylum Pseudomonadota; class Alphaproteobacteria; order Rhizobiales; family Hyphomicrobiaceae; genus AWTP1-13. The sequence continues at coordinate 18,530 of WBUN01000075.1, read as the reverse complement.
TCCGGCAGCTGCACGAGGGAGGCACGATGATTGCGCGTGACGGGGAAGGCCGCCTGACGCCGGCGCTCATGTCGTTCGACGTGTTCGGCACGCTCATCGACGTGCGCGGCGGCTCGCACGGCGCCTTCCGCTCGATCCTGGCCGATGCGGGCGCATCGGGCATCGACGTCAAGGCGTTCTGGGAGCACTGGGAGGAGCGCAACATCGCGCACTACTGGGAACCCTACCGCCGCTACCGCGACATCTGCGAGCTGTCGCTGGCGGAAGCGTTCTCCCACTTCGGCGTCAACGCCCCGTCGCGGCTGATCGAGAGGTATTTCGACGCCTTCGCCGGCTTCGAGATGTTTGCCGATGTCGCCCCGACGCTCGAGCGCCTCGACGCGCACTACCGCCTCGCCGTCGTCTCCAACATCGACGACGACCTGCTGGCCGAGACGCGACTTGCGCGCAGCTTCGATCTCGTCTGCACGGCGGAGCGCGCCGGCGGCTACAAGCCCGACGGCACGCTCTTCAAGTACCTGATCGCCAACGCCGGCTGCGGGCGCGGCGGCATCCTGCACTCGGGCCAGTCGCAGCACACGGACATGGTGGGCGGCAAGCCGCTGGGACTCACGGTTGCCTGGATCAACCGGCGCGGGGTGCCCCTGCACGCCAGCGTGCCGAAGCCCGACTTCGAGCTCGGCAATGTTGCCGGGCTGCTGGGAATCGTCGCCGCTTAGAGGGCCCGATGCTCAATGCTGGTGCGGCTTGGCCTTGGCGAAGGCGGCCTGCTTCTCCGACGAGGCCTCGGTCTGGTACTTGGCCTGCCACTCCTTGTAAGGCATGCCGTAGATCACCTCGCGCGCGCCCTCCTTGGTCAGCTCGATGCCGTTGGCGCTGGCCGCCTCCTGATACCAGTTGGCGAGGCAGTTGCGGCAGAACCCCGCCAGGTTCATCAGATCGATGTTCTGCACATCCGTGCGTGCCCGCAGATGCTCGACAAGCTTGCGGAAGGCCGCAGCCTCGAGCTCGGTCACGAGGGCCTTGTCGATCTTGGTCATGACGACTTCTCCATCCGTGCAGGCCGCACCCGCGCGCGCTGCGTCCCCCATTTCGGCGTTGCGACCTTCCACAGCACCGGGCAGGCGCTGCCCGAAATTGTCGCGCAGTATTCTCGCCACAATGCGGCGAAGCCGCTGCACCCACGCCGACTGTCCCGCGGCATCGCGGATCAGGTCCTGGCGGATCTCGATGAGGGCATGGGCAAGTCCGCGCTGGGTGCCGTGCTGCCACATGCAGTCACCGACCAGGTGGCCGCTGTAGGGCTCGTTGTCGCCGACAATGAGGTCGCCCACGGCATAGAGGAGATCGAGCAGGGGCCCGGCGAGGCGGCCGTCCTCGCCCCACAGCACGCCGACATGCCAAGGGCGGGGCCTCGCCTTCCAGCTCTCGGTGAAGGAATGCATCGACAGCAGCACGGGCCTCACGCCGGTGGCGAGGCAGCGATCGATCACGCCGTCGATGGCGCGATGGTAGGGCTCGTAGTAGTGGCGGATGCGGTGCTCGCGCTCGGCGGCATCGAGGCGACGATTGCCGGGGATGACCGCGCCGTCGGAGAGCCGCATGATGAGGGTGGGATCGTCGGCACCGCGGTTGGGGTCGATCAGCAGGCGCGAATAGCGGGTCATGATCGCCGGCGCGCCCAATGCTGCCGCCAGCCCGCGCGTCACCTGCGCGGCGCCGATGTCGTAGGCGATGTGCCGCGCGAGCTGATCCGGCGGCAGGCCGAGCGTTCCGTAGGCCGGTGGAAATGCATTGCCGGCGTGATCGCAGAGAAGGATCACACCGGCATCCGCGCGCCCGGGAAGAATGCAGTAGCTGTCGTGCTCCACGGCCTCGATGCGAGGAGCCCCGGTGGGATCGTCCGCCATGGGGAAACTATAGTGAGGCTCGCGGCCCCTGGCCAGCAGATGCGCCGTTTGCAGGCGCGCTGCCGGGGATCGGCGAGGCTGCCCTTGACGGGCGCGCGCCGCGACCGGCAAATGGGCTCAGATCGCAGGGGGAGCAGGACACTGCTGCATATCCGATGACGGCCAGGGCGACCACGGCGCAAGCGCGCGCCGATCTGCTGGCGCTGTTCGACGCGGCGGTCGCCGCGGCCCACCCCGACGTGTGCCTGCCGCCGCATCTGCCCGATGTGCCGGCCAACGGACGGCTCATCGTGGTCGGCGCGGGCAAGGCGGCCGCCGCCATGGCTGTCGCCGCAGAGAGGCACTACCGGGCGCGCGGCGCCCTCGACCGCGTCATGGGCTTCACGACCGCGCCGCACGGCACGGCCGAAGCGCTGGCCGGTGAAAGCCCCGAGGTGATCCGCATCGTCTCCGCGCGCCACCCCACCCCTGACGCCTCGAGCGTGCAGGCGGCGGAGAGGACTCTCGCCCTCGTCGGCACCGCGCGGCAGCGCGACCTGGTGCTGGTGCTGTTCTCCGGCGGGGCTTCGGCGCTGTGGGCGGCGCCGGCGCAGGGGCTCGATCTTGCCGGCAAGACCGCGCTGACGCGCGGGCTCTTGAAGTGCGGCGCCGACATCCACGAGATGAACACGGTGCGGCGGCACATCTCGCGCATCAAGGGCGGGCGGCTGCGCAAGGCGACGCAGGCGCCGATGCTCACGCTCGCCATCTCCGACGTGCCGGGCGACGATCCGGCCACCATCGGCTCCGGCCCGACCGTTCCGGATCCGACCACCCTCGCCGATGCGCGCGCCATTCTCGGCAGGCGCCGGCCGGCCATGCAGGCGCTGGGGCTCTCCATACCGGCGGCGATCGACGCGGTTCTTGCCGCCCCGGCCAACGAGACGCCGAAGCCGGATGATCCGGCCTTTGCGACCGCGCAGTACCGCATCATTGCCACGCCGGCCGCATCGCTGGCGCGCGCCGGTGAGCTGGCGATGCAGAAGGGCTACGGGGTGGTGAACCTCGGCGACGGCATCACCGGCGAGGCGCGCGAGGTGGCATTTGCGCATGCCAGGCTGGCCAAGGAAGTGAAGGCGGCAGGCCGCAAGGTCGCCATCATCAGCGGCGGCGAGCTGTCGGTCACGGTGCGCCATGCCGGCGGGCGCGGGGGCCGCAACCAGGAATACGCACTGGCGCTGGCCCTGGCTCTCGGCGGCGAAGCAGGCATTGCCGCGCTCGCAGCCGACACGGACGGCATCGATGGCGGCGAGGGAAAGCCGACCGACCCGGCCGGCGCCATTATCGATGCGGGTTTACTGTCCCGCGCCCGCCACCTGGACGCCCAGAAGTTCCTTGACACTAATGATGCGACGGCCTTCTTCGAGGCCGCCGACGCGCTCATCATCCGTGGTCCCACTCAAACCAACGTCAATGATTTCCGTGCCATCCTTGTCGATCCCTGAGCGGAGCGAGGCGCCCAAGCCTGCGCTGATCCGCCACGTCCTTGCGCTTGCGCGCCGTTGCGCGGCAGCCGCGACAGTCTGCGCGGCGTTGGGCGTGCTCAGCCAGCAGGCACGGGCCGATCTCAAGCTGTGCAACACCACGTCGAGCCGCATCGGTGTCGCCATCGGCTACCAGGATCCTACCGGATGGACCACCGAAGGCTGGTGGAACATCGCCGCGCAGACCTGCGAGACCCTCTACAAGGGAACTCTTTCAAGCCGATTCTATTACATCCATGCCATCGACTATGACCGCGGCGGCGAATGGGCCGGCAAATCCTTCATGTGCACGACGGACAAGACCTTTACGATCCGAGGGGTTCAGGATTGCACGCGGCGGGGCTATAAGAGCACGGGATTCTTCGAGGTCGACACCCAGGAATCCAAGGACTGGACCATCCGCCTCACCGATCCCAGCGAAGGGGGCGCAAGACCCAAATGAGACGCAGCCGGCGCGTCAAGATCGTTGCCACTCTCGGACCTGCGTCGAACGCCCCAGAGATGATCGAGCGCCTCTTCGAGGCGGGCGTCGACGTTTTCCGCATCAACATGAGCCACTCCACGTTCGACGGGGTGAAGAAGCTGCACGCGGCGGTGCGCGCGGCGGAGGCCCGCTTCGAGCGGCCGATCGGCATTCTCGCCGACCTGCAGGGGCCGAAGTTCCGCATCGGCAACATCGCCGGCGAGCGCGTGACGGTGAGCGAGGGTGCCACCTTCCGCTTCGACACCACGGAAAGCGACGGCGGGCCCGAGCGGGTGTTCCTGCCCCATCCGCAGATCTTCGAAGCCGTCGAGCCCGGCCACACTCTGCTGCTCGACGACGGCAAGATCCGCATGTGCGTCACCGACAAGACGGCATCACGCATCGACGCGACGGTGCTGGTCGGCGGCCACATCGCCAGCCGCAAGGGCATCAGCCTGCCCGACACGGTGCTGCCGGTCGGTCCCCTCACCGAAAAGGACAAGAAGGATCTCGACTACGCGCTCCGCCTCGGCGTCGACTGGGTGGCGCTGTCGTTCGTACAGCGCGGCGAGGACGTCAGGCTGGCGCGCAAGCTCATCGGCCAGGCGGCCGCGCTGATGTCGAAGGTCGAGAAGCCGGCGGCCATCGCCGACCTCGACGAGGTGATCGCGCACTCCGACGGGCTGATGGTGGCGCGCGGCGATCTCGGCGTCGAGTTGCCGGTGCAGCGCGTGCCGGGCCTGCAGAAGCAGATCGTCGGCAAGGCGCGGGCGGCCGGCAAGCCGGTGGTCGTCGCCACGCAGATGCTGGAAAGCATGATCTCCTCGCCGGTGCCGACCCGCGCGGAGGTCTCGGACGTGGCAACGGCGGTGTTCGACGGCGCCGACGCCATCATGCTCTCGGCGGAGTCGGCCGTCGGCCAGTATCCGATCGAGGCCATCCACACCATGGACCGTATCGCCGTGGAGGTTGAGGCCGATCCGAGCTACAGCGCCATCGTGCATGCCACGCGCACGCCGCCGCAGGCGACCGCCGCCGATGCCATCGCGGCTGCCGCCCACACGGTGGCCGATACGCTGAAGCTCGCCGGCATCATCTGCTACACGGCAACCGGCTCCACCGCGCTGCGCGTTGCCCGCGAGCGCCCCGGTCTGCCGGTGATCGGCCTTTCCCCCGTCGTCGCCACCGGACGCAAGCTGGCGCTGGTGTGGGGCGTGCACTGCGTGCTGACGAGCGATCCGGAGAACCAGGCGGCGATGGTGCGCAAGGCCTGCCGCATCGCCTTCGATGAAGGCTTCGCCAAGGCCGGCGAAGGCGTGATCATCGTCGCCGGCGTGCCGCTCGGCTCGCCGGGCACGACCAATATGATCCGCATCGCCTATCTCGACGACACCGGCAATCCGGTGGCCGAGGGCGGCTGATGCGTTGCGCGCGCTGACGCGGGCGGTGCAGCCTCACTCGGCCGGTGCTGGCAGCGCACCCCTGGCGCGGCGCGGCGCGCCGACGCGCAGGCGGCGGTCGCTGAGCGACAGGAGGCCTGCGAACGCCATAACGACGGCACCGATCCAGATCAGCCGCACCAGCGGATTGAAATAGACGCGCACGACGTAACCGCCGCCCTGCTGCTCGTCTCCGAGCACGACGTAGAGATCGCCGCGCCAGCCGACGTGAATGGCAGCTTCCGTCGTTGCCTGCCTGGGCGCGTCATAGATGCGCTTTGCTGGAGAAAGCTCGGTGACGGGCGTACCGCCGCGCGTGAGCGCAATGAGGCCGACCTGCTCGGAATAGTTGGGACCTCGGCGCGGGGCGGCGCCGCGGAAGGTGATCTCGTAGCCGGCAATGTCGGCACGATCCCCCGGGCGCATGGCGATGACGCGCTCGCTCTGCCATGCGGTGGTGGCGACGATGCCGAGCACCGAGAGCCCAATGCCGGCATGGGCCAGCATGGTGCCGTAGGCCGAGCGCGGCAGGTTGCGGGCACGGCGCAGGACCTCGGCCGCGCCGGCCCCCATGAGCTTCACGCGCATCGCCCATTCGGAGAGAGCGCCGGCAACGATCCACACGCCGAGGGCGATGCCGAAGGGGGCAAGCCATGGGCCGCGCCAGTAGAGGGCGGCCGCCACAACAAGGGCAACGAGAGCGGCAAGGCCCGCCGCCGCCAGACGCTGCATGGCACCCAGCAGATCGCCGCGCTTCCAGGCGAGATAGGGACCGAGCGGCATGGTCAGCAGCAGCGGCACCATCAGCGGCACGAAGGTGAGATTGAAGTAGGGAGGACCAACGGAGATCTTGGCGCCGGTGATCGATTCCAGCGCCAGCGGATAGAGCGTGCCGATGAAGACCGTGGCGCAGCCGGTGGTGAGCAGGATGTTGTTGAGCACGAGGCTGCCTTCGCGGCTGATGGGCGCAAACAGGCCGCCCTGCTTCAGCTGCGGCGCACGGCGGGCATAGAGCGCCAGCGCCCCGCCGATCAGCAGCACCAGGATCATGAGGATGAAGAGGCCGCGGCGCGGGTCGACGGCGAATGCATGCACCGAGGTGAGGACGCCCGAGCGCACCAGGAAGGTGCCCATCAGGCTGAGCGAAAAGGCGAGGATGGCGAGCAGCACGGTCCACACCTTGAGCGCCTCGCGCTTCTCCATGACGAGCGCCGAGTGCAGCAGCGCAGTGGCGGCGAGCCAGGGCATGAAGGAGGCGTTCTCGACCGGGTCCCAGAACCACCAGCCGCCCCAGCCCAGCTCGTAGTAGGCCCACCAGGAGCCCATGGCGATGCCGAGCGTCAGGCACACCCAGGCGGCCAGCGTCCACGGGCGCACCCATCGCGCCCAGGCCGCGTCCGTGCGGCCTTCGATCAGCGCGGCGATCGCGAACGAGAAGGCCATCGAGAGCCCGACGTAGCCGGCGTAGAGGAAGGGCGGATGGAAGGCCAGCGCAGGGTCCTGCAGGATCGGGTTGAGGCCGCGGCCCTCGGGCTGCGGGGGAATGCGCGTGAAGGGGTTGGAGGCAAAGATGATGAACAGCAGGAAGGCGACGGCGATGACGGCCTGCACGCCCAGCACGTTGGCGCGCAACCTGGCCGGCAGGTTGCCGCCGAACAAGGCCACTGCCGCGCCGAAGGCTGCGAGGATCAGCACCCAGAGCAGCATCGAGCCCTCGTGGTTGCCCCACACGCCGGAGATCTTGTAGAGCAGGGGTTTGAGCGAGTGCGAGTTGGCCCACACGTTCTCGACCGAGAAATCGGACGTCACGTAGGCGTGCGTGAGGGCGAGGAAGGAGATCAGCAGCAGCGTGAGCTGGCTGAGCGCCGCCGGCTCCGCCATCCCCATCAGGCGTACGTCGCGCGTCTGCGCACCCCACAGCGGCAGCACCATCTGCACCAGCGCGATGGCCAGCGCCAAGACAAGCGCGAAGTGTCCGAGCTCAACGATCATGGGGAGACGCCTTCGTGCGCGAATTCCCCTCGCCGCCGCGCTGAAGGCGCGCCTCGGGCACGACGTCGGAAGGGGTTAGGGGTGGCGGAATTCCTCCCGCAGATGTCCTGCGATCCCCCCCTCCCTGTCCCTCCCCCACAAGGGGGGAGGGAACGGTGAAGCTCGCCACTCGCACCATGATGGACGTCAGCAGCGTCATTTCCTAGCGCCATCCTTCGTCTTGGCGTCGCCCTGCCACACACCCTGCTCCTTGAGCGCCTTGGCGACCTCGGGCGGCATGTAGGTCTCGTCATGCTTGGCGAGCACGGTGTCAGCCAGAAAACGGCCCGAGGCGTCGAGCATTCCCTCCGCGACGATGCCCTGACCTTCGCGGAACAGGTCCGGCAGAATGCCCGTATAGCGCACGGTGATGGTCTTCACCGTGTCGGTGATGGCGAACTCGACGCTCTCGCCGATGCCGCGCTTGACGCTGCCCTGCGCGACGAGCCCGCCGAGACGAATGCGCTTGCCGGGCTGGATGTTCTTCTCGGCGACATCCCTGGGCGTGTGGAAGAACACGATGGTGTCGCGCAGGGCAAAGAGCACCAGGAACACGGCGACGCCGAGGATGGCTACGCCTACTGCGATCAATACGGCGCGCCGTTGCTTGCGGGTCATGGACGTCACATTCCGTTGTTTGGGGTCACGAGCCCAACCCCAGCCGTTTGGCCAGCGTATCCAGCTCGCCGAGCGCCCTGTCGTCGCCGCCGAAATTCCTGCGTGCGTCCGCCAGCGCGGCCCGGGCTTCCTCTTTACGGTCGAGCACGACGTAGGCATTGACGAGGCGCAACCATCCCGAAAGGTCCTTGCCTTCGCGCTTCAGGCGCTCGGCCAGCCCATCCACCATCTGCGCGATCATCTGCGCCCGCTGCTCCGGCGACAGCTTCTGCGCCGCGGCCATGTCGGTCGCGCTGGGACCGGGCGCCCCGCCCTTCGTGACGGCGGCGATGCGGGCGGAGACAGCCTCCGCGCGCTCCGTCAACGGTCCGCGCCAGGGCGCATCGGCCGGCGAGTCGGCGAGGATCTGCTTGTAGTCGGCAAGCGCCTCGCCAAGCTGGCCGTCCTGCTCCTTGGCGAGCGCGAGCCAGAAGCGCGCCTCGTGGCGGCCGGGCTCGAGCTTGAGGATCTTCTGGCAGGCGATGCGCGCCTCCTCGGTGACGATGCCGTCGGCGGCAAAGACGCTCGCTTCGACGAAGCCGGCGAGGCGCTTGACCGTCTCGCCCTTGAGCCGCAAGGCACGCGCATAGGCATCGGCCGCGTCGCGGAAGCGCTCGAGCTTGAAGTAGACCGGCGCGATGACGTCCCATCCTTCGCCGTCCTCGGGGTGCGCGCGCAGCCGCTCCTCCACCTTGGCGATGAGACCGTCGAGCTGGGTGCTCGGCTGCGGCGCCTTCGACCGGGCGGTCATCGGGAAAGACGGCAGATTGGGCGAGCCGTGGGTGAGGTAGACGGCCAACGTCAGCAGCGGCACCAGGGCGGCGACGGCGATTGCGATGGGCCGCACCCTGCCTGCAGCAGCGGCCGACACCGCAGAGCGCGCGGGCGATGCGGCGTTCAGCATGCGGCGCGAGATCTCAAGGCGCGCCGCCTCGGCCTCGCCGGCGTCCATGACGCCGCGGGCGCGATCGGCCTCGACCTCGTCGAGCTGGTGGCGATAGACCGCCAGCGTTCCGGACTCCGCTGGCTCGTCCTGGCGCGCCGGCCGGCCAAGCGGCGCCAGCACGGCGGCCAGAACCACCGCCGTCAGCACTGCGAAACCGACCCAAAGAAGCATTGTCCGGTTTGCTCCTGGCCCCGAGGCCGCCCCTGTTGCGGCACCCCCTGCAATAGGACCCGGGGGGCGCGGTTGCAAGGCGGGCGGCTGCCGCCGGCGTATTCTGTCGCGGCCCGACGGCGTGCGGGGCCTTATGGGCAAGCCGCCGGCACCGAGCAGGGACGGCCCGAAAACAAGAAAAACGCCCCGGCACGGGGCCGGGGCGTCGAAATCCTCGCAACGCAGGCTGTGGGACCTCAGCTCACCTGGGTCCAGGTGCCGTCCGGGTTGCGACAAGCCGTGCCGCGCATCGCCTGCGGGCGGCCGTCGATGTAGACCTTGTGCACGTAGTCGCGGCAGTCAACGCTGCCGCGCCGATACGGCGCCTCGGGAATGACCTCACCGTAGCGGCCGTTATCGGGATTGCGCCAGCGCACCGGCCGGCCCGACTGTCCCCGCTCCCAGGCATCCATCTCGGCCTGCTGCGCCAGCGCGCGGTCGCGCTGATCGAGCGAGCGGCCGATCTCGTTGCCGACGATGCCGCCAATGACGGCGCCGACCATGGTGCTGGCGACGCGTCCGCCGCCCCGCCCGAACTGGTTGCCGAGCACGCCGCCGGCCACAGCGCCTACGACCGTGCCGGTATCCTGCTTGCTTTCGCAGCCCATGAGCGCGAGCGGCGCCAGCAGCGCTACAAGCAGCAGAGCAAATCGCATTACAACCCTCCCGTTCGGCACTCAGGCCGACATGCACAGACGCAGGAAGTGCCCGTATGCGCCTGTTGTAGCTGGGAATCCGCATGCCGATTCGGGCGAAAGTGCGGCTTCCACAAGGGAAACCTCGTACGCCCGGGTCGCAGGACGGTCAAGTGGCGAGGGGGAGCGTCAGACGGGCGCTGAGCCCGCCCAATTCCGAGCGGGCCAGCTCGAACTTGCCCCTGTAGGAGTGGGCAAGGTCGGCAACGATGGAATGGCCGAGGCCGGAGCCGGGCTTGGTCTCATCGAGGCGCCGCCCGCGAATGATGGGCTCGGCGAGCTGCTCGGGCGTCAGCCCGGGGCCATCGTCATCCACGCGGATCTCCAGCCAAGCGCCGGCCGCATCAGCCTCGGCAGGGGCGGCTGCGACCGAGAATACCACCTTCGCGCGCGCCCACTTGGCAGCGTTGTCGAGCAGATTGCCGAGCATCTCCTCAAGATCCTGGCGCTCGCCCTGAAAGCGGGCGCCGGCCGGGCAGTCGACCGAGAATTCGAGCTGCCGGTCGCGATAGATGCGCTCGAGCGCGCGAATGATGGACTCGGCGACCGGGCGCACCTCGGTCACCCGGCCGATGACGCCGATGCGCGCCGCCATGCGAGCCCGGTCGAGATAGAGATTGACCTGGGTGTGCATGAGCTCGGCCTGCTCGGTCACCTTGCGCGCAAGCTGCGAGGTGTCCTCGCGCGCCTCGTTGACGATGACAGCAAGGGGGGTCTTGAGCGCGTGCGCGAGGTTGCCCACGTGCGTGCGTGCGCGCTCGACGATGTCGTGGCTGGTCTTGAGAAGCGCGTTGAGCTCGTGCTGCAGCGGCTCGATCTCCTGCGGCAGCTCGACGTCGAGGCGCTCGGCCTCGCCCGATCGAATGGCTGCGAGCCCCTTCTCCACCTTGTGGAGGGGGAAGAGACCGAAGCGGATCTGGAACAGCGTCACCGCCAGGAGGCCGATGCCTGCCAGCGCCAGCGCCAGGGCCAGGCGGGTTCGGAAGGCACGCAGGCTGGCTTCGACCTCGCCCCACGTGGCAGCGACGGCGACGGAATAGCGCTGCGCCTTCTTGCCCTCGCCGAAGACGTAGATGGTCTCCGCGACGCGCAGCTTCTGCTCGAGCGGACCGTCGAGATTGGCCCAGCGCGTCTCGCGATCGTTCGGCTCGATGTTGAACTCGCTGGGAAGGGGGATCACCTCGCCGGCCAGCGAGCGCGACACCAGCGGATGGCCGGGCTTGCCGTCGAGCGGCTTGATCTGCCAGTACCAGCCCGAATGCGTGATCTCGAACAGCGGCTCGCCGACGTCCTTGGGCGCGCCCGGCTCGCTCTCGCCGTGGTCGATGCTGTCCTGCAGGATGACGGTGAGCAGCACGCCGATGCGCCGGTCGAAGCTGGTCTCGACCTCCTGACGATACAGCGAATAGATGATGGCGCCCGCGATCGGCAGAACCAGCAGGTTCCAGGCGGCCGCCGTGGCGAAAAGCCGGAACGCGAGCGAGTTAGTTTTCATCGCCCTCCTGCGAAAGCCGATAGCCGAGGCCCCGGATGGTCTTGATCATATCCGGCGGTATCTTCTTCCGCAGCCTGCCGATGAACACCTCGATGGTGTTGGAATCGCGGTCGAAATCCTGCTCATAGAGGTGCTCGACGAGCTCGGTGCGGGAAACGACGCGCTCGTTGTGATGCATGAGATAGGCGAGCAGACGGTACTCGTGCGAGGTCAGCTTGATGGGCTGGCCGTTCAGGGTCACGCGCGCCGTCTTGGTGTCGAGCCTGAGCGGCCCGCACTCGATATCGCTGCGGGCGTGGCCGGAGGCGCGGCGCACCTGGGCGCGGATGCGCGCCAGCAATTCCTCCATGTGAAACGGCTTGGCGACGTAGTCGTCGGCGCCGGCATCCATGCCGGCGACCTTGTCGCTCCAGCGGTCGCGCGCGGTGAGGATGATGACCGGCATGTTGCGCTCGGCGCGGCGCCACTGCTCGAGCACGCTGATGCCGTCCATCTTCGGCAGGCCGATGTCGAGGATGACGACATCGTAGGGCTCGGTCTCGCCGAGAAAGTAGCCTTCCTCGCCATCGAAGGCCGCATCGACCGCATAGCCGGCATCCGTCAGCGCAGAAATGAGCTGGCGATTGAGGTCGCGATCATCCTCGACAACCAGAACCCTCAAGGCGTTTCCCCTTTTGTGCCGCTATTGGGGTCAGACCGCTTCCGGGTCTGCCCCTCGTCACGACAATTATACAGGGGGCGCCGCCGCTTCCGCTAGCTGGCCAGGGATTTCACAAGTTCATCGTTATCTGCCGGCGCTCCAGCGCGGTCGTGGCACGGGCCCGGCCATAGATGGTCATGATGGTGCCGGCGAGACCACCGGCAGCCTGCCCGAAAAGCACCACATTGTCGCCGAGCTGGCGGATGAGCTCGGCCGTGATGTTGATGCCGAACACAGGGCCCAGCACCGGCAGCACGGTGGACAGGCTGGTGACGATGACGCCCCAGATGGTCATCGATTCGCCCCACCATTTCGCGCCGCTGCTTGTGCTCGTGCTGGCGGATTGGGTGCCGGTCTGATCTTCTTCGGCCATGGCTTTCTTCTCCTGCGGTTGAGGGGACACTGAGGGGCTGCGGCGCTCGAGGGCCGTGGCACGGGCAAGCGTCGTATCGACGCGGCGCAGCCAGCCCCTGCCGAAGCGCCAGAAGTGCGAGAGGCCGCGGTAGCGCTGGCGGCGGATCTCGGCGTAGGCGCCCAGCGTCTGGGCGAGAGGGCGCGCGGCGACGGCGGCGAGCGTTTCCGGCCCGATCTCTCCGTCGGCATCGGCGCCGACGGCCTGCTGCAGCATGCGCGCCGCCGTCACCACACCCTGGTTGACGGCCGCATCGAAGTGGAAGAGCGCGAGCGCCTGCGGCAGCGCAGGGCAGGCGGCCGGGCGCCAATAGCGCTCCAGGTAGATGCGGCGCACGGTGGCCGCCGGGATGGCTTTCAATTCGGCCTTGAGCGCACCGACATTGCCGGCAGAAGGCTCGATGCCTTTGTCGCGGGCGAACTCGGCGAGCGTGATGCCACAGTTGGTCGGGCCACCCGGATCGTACGGGTCGTCCGTGTAGCCACCCTCCATCTCGAGCACGTGGGCAAGTGCGGCCTCGAAGATGCCGGAGCCGTCTCCGACCTGGGGCTCCTCTCCGGCCGACGCGCCCGAAGAGGCGGAGGGCCAGCGCAATCCGAGCAGCCGCGTACGCGGGAAGGCCTGTACGCTGACGCAATCGCCCTGGTTGCCGGCAAGAAGGATGAGATCGTCCGATGTCGTGCCGACCAGGAAGCCGACATGGCCCAGGCGCGGATCAAAGCCGCGCGAGAGGACCGCAACGGCACCGTAGCGCGGCTCGGCAATCGCCTCGCCCCAGGAGAGATAGGAGCGCGCCATCAGCGAGCGCGTGCTGCGGATGCCGCCGCGCTCCAGGCACGCACCGAGGAAGGCCGCGCACCAGGCGACCTCGTCATCGGCCACCTCGCTGTGGCCGACCTCGGCATAGTAGCGCACGACCCGCGCGTTGTTCTTCGTGCCGGCGGCCTCGGCCACACCGAGATCGCCCCAGGCGAAGTCTAGCCAGCGGGGTTGGGACATGGTTCGGATCGTGTCGGGATTGTGGAGCGCGCGCTCACCGCAGCTGTCATCCCGGCGGAAGCGAAGCGGGGCGCCGGGGCCCCGGGGGCTGCAACACAACCCCCGTCCCAAGCTCGTCGAAGGACGGCCGTGAGGCACCGTTGCGGCCGCGTGGTTCGACAGGCTCACCACGGGGGAAGCGGGTGTGCTTTCAGCCGCTGTTGCCGGATATTTCGCTGGCTCGAAATTCCGGGATGACAATAGGGTTTAGATTGTCGCCTGCTTCGGCGTCCCGCGGCCGAGGACCGCGCTGATCTGATGCACGCGCACGTCGATGGCGGCCTGCGGATAGCCGAAATCGGCGGTCTGGTCCGCGGCGGTGTAGACGACGGACGGCGTTGCGCTCGACAGCGTGCGCACCACATCGCTGCCGTCGAGGATGTCGACCTCGTAGCGCTCCTCATCCTCGCCCAGGGGCACCTCGACGGCATCCCAGCTATCGCCGCCAATGCGCGTGCGCCGGATCCAACTGATTGTGAGGTCGTCGGACGCGCGTGTGCCGCGCACATGCGCGGGGCTGAGCGGGATGAGGCCGCGGCCCGTGAAGGTGTGCTGAGCGGTGACATACGACGGATTGCCGATGTCGCGGCCGGCGGGACCGCATTTCCAGGTGTAGCCGAGGCCGATCTCGTCCTGCGTCATGTCGACGGCGGCAGGCGCACCGTCCAGCAGAACGAAGCGCGCGCCGGCAGGCAGAGATGGCGGCATGGCCCACTCCGAGCCGGCCTGCCCGCGCAGGAAGGTGGAGAGCCGGTAGGTGTCGGCCGCGACCAGCTCGGCGGAAGCGAATTGCACGATCTCCCATGCGCCCTCTTCCGTCTCGATGGCAGCAGCATTGGCGCCGGCGAGCAGGGCAAGCCCGGTGACGGACGCAAGGCTGCCCTGGTCCAAGCGGACGCGCACGCTGCTCGCATAGTCGAAGCGGGAGGTCGCGCCGGCGGAAAGTGCATCCAGCGTAACGCCGGTGACGGCGGGTGCCGTTGCCACCGCCTTCAGCAGGAAGCCCGAGCTCTCCGGGGAGCGGTAGAAGGCAATCGCGCCGGGCCAGGGGCTCTGGGCGGCAGCGACGTAGCCGGCGGCGGACGGCTCGTCGCCGCGCAGCATCGGCAGGTCGAGAAAGAGGACGAGGGGCTGGCCGGTGATGACCGCTGGAACGCTGCCCGGCATGCGGATGGCGGGCACGGCGCCGGAATAGACGTCAGGGTCGATGCCGCGCGCCTCGATATCGCGTATGCCGTGCTCGCCGATCTCGGTGATGCGCAGCAGGCGCGAGCGACCGCCGGACGTGAGAGCGACGACGTCGCCGGGCTCGAGCGCCAGACGGCTCGGGGGCAGCGAGAACGCAGCGCGCTCGCGCGCGGCCCAGGTCTCGAACAGCCAGATCTCGGCGATCTGTGCCGCCTGCTCGGATTCCAGCACCAGCGGAAGATCGGCGATGGCGACGCGTCCCGATTGGCCGGCGAGGCGCCGCGCCTCGTCGACGGCCGCAGAATAGCTGCCGGACGCCGAGATGTAGGTAAGCTTGGCGGACGAGGGCAGGTCCGTCTCCTGCGTGCGGGTGAGCTTGCAGAGCGCGTCGCCGGCATGCGGCTCGACGAGCAGGTCAGGGTTCAGCTCGGCTGCGACCGCACCGGCACCACGGTGCGTGAAGACAATGCGGGCATCGCTCTCGCGTGCGTCGATGAAGAAGGCGAGCTCCAGCGGCTGCAGTGCCTCGCGCGCGGAAAGAACACGGTCGATGACGAAGCCGGTCAGCATGCCGGTGAGCGCACTGGTGTCGTGCGCGAAGAAGCCGTAGTCGGCGAGAATGGCGGAGACGGTGGCAGCGAGAGGCGCGCTGGCCAGACGGCCGGTGATCCAGTGGCCGAGGCGCCAGTTGGCACCGTCGCTCCAGGTGGCAAGGTCGGTCGGGAAGGCCGGATAGGGCCGCGCATCCCATGTGTAGACGTGCATGCGGTCGAGATCGACCATGCGGCCTGCGTAGACGCCGGACGTCGGGTTGGTGCCCTCCACGTACATGGCGTCGGCCGGATCGAACGCCGCATGGAACGCCTGCAGATAGCGCCGCTGCATGAAATCGTCTCGCCCGCCGTTGGAATAGCGAGGCAGCAGCGATTCAGAGCTCTTCGGATCGATGAAGACGTTGGGCTCGTTGGCGCCCTTGTCGACCGCCGGACAGCCAAGCTCCATGAACCAGAAGGGCTTGCTCTCCGGCACCCAGGCAGTGGGCGTCGTCGATTCCGTGCCGCCCGGGCGGTCGTAGTGCTGGTTCTGCCACCACGAGCGGATGTCCTTGTAGCGGAACACCCACGGCTTGCCGGCACCGTCGGTGATGGGCGTGCGGGTTTGCGCGTCGCGATCGGCGGCGCTGGCGTAGTACCAGCCGTAGCCCTCGCCGCCCGAGATGTTGGAGGTGAGGTAGCCGAGGTCGTAGATGGAGGCTGCGCCGGCCAGCCGGTCGAGATGGGTTGTGCCGTCACGCCAGTCCGCCAGCGGCCAGTAGACGTCGATGCCGATGGCGTCGACGGCGGCCGACGACCACAGCGGATCGAGGTTGAAACAGACGTCGCCGGAGCCGTCGGCCGGCTGGTGGCCGAAGTACTCCGACCAGTCGGCCGCGTAGGTGATCTTGGTGGCGGAGCCGAGGACGGACTTGACGTCGGCGGCGAGCGCGGCGAGGGCGGCGACGAACGGGTAGGTGCTGGCGCTGTCGCGCACCTGGGTCAAGCCGCGCAGCTCGGAGCCGATGACGAAGGCGTCAACCCCGCCGGCCGCCAGCGCCAGATGCGCGTAGTGCAGGATGAAGCGGCGATAGGACCATTCCGCGGGCCCGGAATAGACGACGGTTTCGCCGACAATGGAGAAATCCGAGACCGCCGCAGTGCCGACGAAGCTCGCGATCTGCGCGGCGGCGGCGGCGGTCTTGTCGGGGCTGCCGGGCCGACCTGCGGCAGGCGAAATGGTGATGCGGCCGCGCCAGGGATAGACCGGCTGCGTGGCCGCACCCGTATAGGGGTCGGTGAGCGCGTTGCCCTCGGGCACGTCCATGAAGATGAAGGGCGTCAGCACGACGCCGAGGCCGCGCCCTCTCAGGTCCTGGATTGCCGAGACCACGGTCTCGTCCGACGGGGTGCCGCCGTAGGCCGCGCGCCCTTCGACCGTGCTGATGAGATGCGCGCCCGCGCGCGGCAGCCCTGCCACGGACCAGGTGAGCGGGGCGGTGACCTTCCCGGCGGAATCCACGCCCGGGCGGATCAGGCAAGTGCCCGCGCGCAGATCGTCGCCGAACCAGCCGGCGACGAGCGAGACCGATTGCAGGTTGGGAAGCGTCGCCTGCAGCTGGTCGGCGGAGACGGACCAGTCGCTGCCGCCCTGGAGCGTGTGCACGTTCTCCGGCACGTTGGTGGCGGCGCCGACCTTGCGCGTGACGGCCGCATCGGCGTAGACGAACTCGCCGGCGCCGGGGATCATGGCGACGCCGCGCACGCGCGCTTCGAAGCTGTCGACCGCGCGGTGCACCTCGAAGGAAAGCTGCGGCAGGCGGTTGCCGAACTGGGCGAGCGGCATGCGCTCGAACACGATGTAGGCGACGCCGCGATAGGCGGGCGCGTTGCCCGCCCCTTCCTTGGCTTGGATCAGGCTGTCGGGGAGCTGGGTGTCGCTGCCGGTATACAGGCGATAGGTGACGGTGGAGAGATCGAGCTCCTTGCCGTCGGCCCACACACGCCCGAGACCGGTGATCGGCCCTTCCGCAAGCGCGACGGCGAAGTTGCCGTAGTAGCGATACTCGATGGTGCGCGTGGCGCTGCCACCGGCGGCACCGCCCTTGCCGCTGCCCGAGCTTTGCGTGCCGCGGACGACCTCCTCCTCCAGGTTCGTCGCCCAGATCACCTGACCGCCCAGGCGCGCGCGACCATAGAGGCGCGGGATGGGCGCACCTTCGGTGGAGGTGGTGACGCGCAGCTCGGAAAGGCGCGGACCTTCGACCACCCGCGACCGGCCCGCAGCACCGGCCAGCGCCTGATCGACGAACGAGCCGGCAAGCGCACCGATCTGCGACCCGATGGTGGCGCCGGACAGCGTGGCGCCGAACAGCGCGACGCCGCCCGGCAGCAACGCGCCGCCCGCGGCGGCACCGGCAGCGGCGAGAGCGAGGGTGGCCATGGAGTGTGGGTGGTGGGACTGAGACGCAATGGCGGATCGCAAATCGGCAATCGCACCTTGGCTAAGCTTGCTTGCGACCCTCGTCGAACCGGTCGCAGAGCCCGCTTACGGCTTCATCCTCCGCCCTCAAGGGGGAGGAAAAGAGAAGGCGGCTGCCATGTGCCGGCGCCACCAGGGAGAGAGGGCGACCTCGGTGACCGGGGCGCCCTCGATGGCGTGGATCATGGTCAGGGGCGTAGCCATGATGGCGGCATGCTTGGCGACCGCAACGGTGCGGTAGCGGAAGACGAGAACATCGCCGGGCCCGGCATCCGCGGGCGCGATCTCGACGAGATGACGGCGCGCCGCGGCGAGCAGCGTTTCCTCGCCCGCCGCCTCGGCCCAGTCGCGCGAGTAGGCCGGTGCGGCCTCGGCTTCCTGTCCGTAGAGCTCGCGATAGAGGCCGCGAATGAGGCCGATGCAATCGGTGCCGATACCGCGTGCGCTCGCCTGATGGTGGTAGGGCGTGCCGATCCAGGCGCGCGCGAGGCGGACGATGTCGGAGCGGGTGTGGGGCATGACGGCAGAAGAGGATGACTGAGGTGGCCGCGTGGTTCGACAGGGCTCACCACGGCGGAGCGTCGCGCGCCCGGCTCGGTCTCACGCCCCCGCTCCGCCCCGAGCCCGTCGAAGGGCGGCCACGTCCGGGGCCGTGGTTCGACAGGCTCACCACGGAGAGGCGTTGCACGTGTCGCCCCGGTTTCACACCCCCGCTCCGCCCTTCGACGGGCTCAGGGCGGCCACGTCCGGGGCCGTGGTTCGACAGGCTCACCACGGAGAGGCGTTGCACGTGTCGCCCCGGTTTCAC
>WBUN01000074.1 GCA_008933705.1 Hyphomicrobiaceae bacterium | reverse complement strand
GGCATCGCAGCGCGCGGCGAGCTCAGGCATCAGTTCTGCCATGCGTGCGACCTGACGCCGACGCTGCTCGACGTCATCGGCGTCACCATGCCCGAGGTGATCAGCGGCACACCGCAGATGCCGCTGGAGGGCGAGAGCTTCGCGGCGAGCCTGCGCGACGCAGCCGCGCCCGCACGCCGCCGCCCGCAGTACTTCGAGATGTTCGGCCACCGCGGACTCTGGCAGGACGGCTGGAAGGCCGTGGCCTTCCACCCCTCCGGCACGCCCTTCGAGAACGACCGCTGGGAGCTCTATCATCTCGACCGGGATTTCTCGGAGACGACGGATCTTGCCGACAAGGAGCCGGAACGGCTCAAGGCCATGACCGCGCGCTGGTGGGGGGAGGCCGAGCGCTCCAGCGTTCTGCCGCTCGACGACCGCTTCGGCCCGCGCTTTGCGGAAAACGCGGCGCGCACGCAGGGACATCGCCGGCAGTTCGTGTTCCATGCCGGCATGGGCCACGTGCCGACCGACGTGGCGCCCGACGTCAGAAGCCGAAGCTATCTGATCGAGGCGGACATCGACAGCCCCGGCGAGGGCGTGCTCATCGCCCACGGCGATGCGACGTCCGGCTACAGCCTCTACGTCAAGGACGGCCATCTGGTGCACGACCTCAACATCGGCGGCTCGCACCAGATCGTGCGCTCGACGCGCCAAATTCCTGCAACGGCGTGCAGGCTCGGCTTCCGCATGCGGCGCATCGAGCACCAGGGCACCGGCACGCTGCTGGTCGACGGCGAGGCGGCCGGCGGGATGACGACCACCGACATGTTTCGCGTGCTGATCTCGTGGTCAGGCCTCGACATCGGCCGCGACCGCGGCAGCCCCGTATCGCACTACGCCGCACCGTTCGCCTTCACGGGCAGGCTGCGCAAGGTGACGATCACCATCGGCGACGACCAGGTGCTTGACGGCGAGGCCGCGGGCCGCGCCGAGATGGGCCGGCAATAGCATTGGAGACATTCGACATGAGCGCCGACGCACACGGCAGCAAGGACGCCACGCCCACCACGTGCGTGCACAACCGCGGCTTTCTCGATGCGCTGCCGTTCGGCGACCGCCAGGATTTCGAGGATGCCGCGCGCGGCTTCGTCGGCACGTTGCCCGAGGTGGAATTCCGCAACAGCGATGGCCGCGTCGTATACAGCCTGAAGGACTATGCCTTCCTGGCTCACGAGGAGGCGCCGGCAACGGTCAATCCGAGCCTGTGGCGGCAGGCCCGCCTCAACATGAACAACGGGCTGTTCCAGGTCACGGACCGCATCTATCAGGTGCGCGGCTTCGACATCTCCAATATGACCATCATCGAGGGCAGCCGCGGCGTCATCATCATCGATCCGCTGATCTCCATGGAGGTGGCCGGCGCAGGACTCGAGCTCTACCGGCATCACCGTGGTGACAGGCCGGTGACGGCCGTCATATACAGCCACAGCCACGTTGATCACTTCGGCGGCGTGCGCGGCGTGGTGGACGAGGCCGAAGTGAAGGCCGGCAACGTGGTCGTCATCGCCCCTGACCGCTTCATGGAGGAGGTGACGAAGGAGAATGTCCTGGCCGGCACGCCCATGATCCGCCGCGCCATGTTCCAGTTCGGGGCCCCGCTTCCCAAGGGACCGCGGGGACAGGTCGACGCCGGGCTCGGCAAGGTGACCTCGCGCGGCACGGTCACGCTGATCCCGCCGACGCAGGTCATCCGGGAGCCGATCGAGGTGCACCGCATCGACGGCGTCGAGATGGTGTTCCAGCTCACGCCCGATACCGAGGCGCCAGCCGAGATGCACATGTTCTATCCGGGGCTGCGTGCGCTGAACCTGGCCGAGAACGCCACCCACAACCTGCACAACATCTATCCCATCCGCGGCGCGCAGGTGCGCGATGCCAACGCCTGGGCCAAATACCTGAACGAGGCGCGAGACCGCTTCGCACCTAAGGCGGACGTGGTGTTTGCCCAGCACCACTGGCCGGTGTGGGGCAACGCCCGCGTGCTCGACTACCTCGGCAAGCAGCGCGACACCTACAAGTACCTGCACGACCAGACGCTGAGGCTCATGAACCGCGGCTACAAGGCCGCCGAGATCGCCGAGCAGCTGACATTGCCGAAGTCGCTCGAGACGGACTGGCACGTGCGGGGCTACTACGGCACCTTCAGCCACAATGCCAAGTCTGTCTATCAGCGCTACCTCGGCTGGTACGATGCCAATCCGGCCAATTTGAACCCGCTGCCGCCGGTCAAACGTGCCAGGAAGCTTGTGGCCTACATGGGCGGTGCCGAGGCGGCGGTTGCCCGCGCCCGCGAGGACTTCGCCAAAGGCGAATACCGCTGGGTGGCGGACGCCATGAGCCAGGTCGTGTTCGCCGAGCCGGACAACAAGCCGGCCCGGGAGCTGGGCGCCGACGCGCTCGAGCAGCTCGGCTACCAGGCGGAATCGGCAACGTGGCGCAACGCCTACCTGCTGGGTGCATCGGAGCTCAGAACCGGCAGGACCGCTGCGCCGGGCACCACCCGCGCGGGAGCGGACATCGTACGCGGGCTCACGCTCGACCTGTTTTTCGATTTCCTCGGCGTGCGCCTCAACGGTCCCAAGGCCGAGGGCAAGACGATCGTCATCAACTGGGAGTTCCCCGATTCCGGCCAGCGCTATGCGCTGACCTTGCAGAATTGCGCGCTGACCTATCTGGCGGAGCGCCACGCAGACGGGGCAGATGCCACCGTGAAGCTCGACCGTGCCACGCTCAATCGCATCATGCTGCGCGAGCTGGCGCTGCCAGATGCCATGGCGGGTGGTCTGGTACGCGTCGACGGCAACCCGTTGAAGGTCGCCGAGCTGTTCGGTCTGCTCGACGATTTCACGATGGCATTCGAGGTGGTGGAGCCGTTGCGAGCGAAAACGTAGGGAGTGGGGCAGAAGCCTGCCCTGCGGTGCGCGGCTGCCCTTCACCCCGACCCTCTCCCCCGTGTTGCGGGGAGAGCGCAAAAAGAATGGGAAGGCATTGGATGGATTTCGACTACGTGATCGTCGGCGGCGGATCGGCAGGATCCGTGCTGGCCGGCCGCCTCAGCACAGACCCCGGCGTGAGCGTGTGCCTGATCGAGGCCGGCCCGCCGGACGATCATGTGCTGTGCCGCGTGCCCTTCGGGGTGGTCGCGTTCGTCCCCAACAAGTGGCGCAACTGGGCGTTCGAAACCGAGCCGCAGGCCGCGCTCAACGGACGGCGCGGATACCAGCCGCGCGGGCGCATGCTGGGCGGATCATCCGGCATCAACGCCATGATCTACATCCGCGGCCACGCCAGCGATTACGACACGTGGGCCGCGCAGGGTGCGGCCGGCTGGTCGTTCGCCGACGTGCTGCCCTACTTCAAGCGGGCGGAAGGCAACGAGAGGCTCGGCGGCGACCTGCACGGCAGGGACGGCCCGCTGAACGTCGCCGACCTGGTGAGCCCCAACCCGATCAACGAGGTGTTTCTCGGCGCCTGCGAGCAGCTGCAGCTTCCGCGCAATGCCGACTTCAACGGAGCCGCACAGGACGGCGTCGGCCTCTACCAGGTGACGCAGAAGAACGGCGAGCGGTGGAGCGCGGCGCGGGCCTACCTGCCCGAGGCGGCGCGCGCCCGCCGCAACCTGCGCATCGTCACCGACACGCGCGCCCTGCGCCTGCGCCTCTCGGGCCGGAAGGCGACGGGTGTGGTGTGCCGGCGCGGCAAGGGAACCGAAGAGACGATCGGGGCGCGCCGTGCGGTCGTGCTTTCGGCGGGCGCGTTCCAGTCGCCCCAGCTCCTGCTGTTGTCGGGGATCGGGCCGGGCACGGAACTGACGCGGCACGGCATCGCGGTGGCGCACGAGCTGCCGGGCGTGGGGCAGAATTTGCAGGACCACGTGGACTTCACGCTGCTCTACAAGGCTAGGAGCCCGCACCTGTTCGGGTTCACCGGCTCAGGGTTGGCGCGGCTGCCGCGCGAGATCCTGCGCTGGCGGCGCGAGCGCAAGGGACTGCTGACGACCAACTTCGCGGAGTCCGGCGGCTTCATCAAGACCGACCCGGCGCTGCCAAGGCCGGACATTCAACTGCACTTCGTCGTCGGTCTCGTCGACGACCATGCGCGCAAGAAGCACTTCGGCACCGGCTACAGTCTGCACATCTGCGTGCTGCGTCCCAAGAGTCGCGGCAGCGTCGGACTCAAGGACGCCGATCCCGCGAGCCCTCCGCGCATCGATCCACAGTTCCTGTCCGACGCCGCCGACATGGAGACGCTGCTCAAGGGCACGAAGATTGGCCGCCGCATCATGGAGGCGCCGCCGTTCCGTGCGCTGGCACCGACGGAGCTCTATACGACGGACGTGCGCGACGATGCCGGCCTGCGCGAGGAGATCAAGAAGCGCGCCGACACGATCTACCATCCTGTCGGCACATGCCGCATGGGTGCGGCCGACGATCCAAGCGCCGTGGTCGATCCGTCGCTGAAGGTGCGCGGGATGGAAGGGCTCTACGTGGTCGATGCCTCGGTGATGCCGACGCTGATCGGCGGCAATACCAACGCGCCCACCATCATGATCGCCGAGAAGGCGGTCGATATGCTGCGCGCCGCGTAGGCCGTTGCGGCCGACGTACCCGGCAACCCTGACGGCCCGGGGCATTGCGGCCCGGGTCCTGGCCTCCGGACCGGAATAATATCCAGCGTGCGGCCGGGCGTGGCGGAGAAGCCACGCTGGCTGAGCCAGTACGCCCGCCCGTTACGTGGGCTCTGGACAAATTCATGCAACGTTATAACGTCCGTCGGTTGTTATAGTGTTACATACAGCGGGGGACCTCGTGCGTACGCTTTGGTCGCAGTCGGGCCGCAGGCCCTGTGTTCTTGCCCTCATGGGAGGCGTGGCGGCGATGGCGATGTCCGCCACCGCCCAGGCACAGGTCCAGTTGCAGGGCATCACGGTGGAGACGCCGAGCCCCGTCGCCAAACCGCGCAGGGCACCGCCGCAGGCTCCCTCGCAGACGCAGGCAACGACCGAGCCCGGGCAGCCGCTGCCCGGCACCGACCTCGTCGTCGAGGATGCGTTCGTGCCGGTGACAGTGGTTCCCGACCGCGAGATCCTGGCGACGCCGGGCGCCAACCTCGCGGACTCGCTGCAGTACAAGCCCGGCATCGCCGGCTCCACGTTCACGGCCGGCTCCAACCGGCCCGTCATCCGCGGCCTCGACAGCTACCGCGTCCGCATCCAGGAGAACGGCATCGGCGCACATGACGTGTCCGCGTTGAGCGAGGACCATGCGATCCCCATCGATCCGTTCGCAGCCGGCCGCATCGAGGTGGTGCGAGGCCCCGCGACGTTGCGCTACGGCTCCGGCGCCATCGGCGGCGTCGTCAGCGCCATCAACGATCGCATTCCGGAAATCGTCCCGCCCCGCGGCTTCAGCGTCGAGACACGCGGCGGCATGGGCTCTGTCGACCGCAGCGCAGACGGCGCGTTCAAGATGACCGCCGGCGCCGGCAACTTCGCCGTGCACGCCGACGCCTTCAGGCGCCATGCCGGCGACTATGATACGCCGGCCGGCCGGCTGGCGAACACGTTCGTCGACAACGAGGGCTTCTCGGTCGGCTCGTCGTTCATCGGACGGGACGGCTTCATCGGCGTCTCGTTCACGCGCTTCGACGCGCTGTACGGCATTGCCGGCGAGGACTCGCGTATCGACATGACGCAGGACAAGGTGCAGTCGCGCGGCGAATGGCGCGTGGGCGGCATGGGGATCGAGGCGATCCGCTACTGGTTGGGCACCTCCGACTACCAGCATACGGAGGTGACGCCGACCGGCATCGGCTCACTCTTCCTCAACAAGGAGACCGAGGGGCGCGTCGAGATACAGCACCTGCCGGTCACGACGGCGTTCGGCCAGCTCCGCGGCGCCGTCGGCACGCAGCTCAGCACCCGCAGGACGACGGCCTCCAATCTCGAGGGCGGAGACTCGCTGCTTGAGCCGGCCACGCACACCGACAGCGCCGCCGCCTTCGTGTTCGAGGAGCTGCAGGTCACGAAGCGCCTGCGGCTGCAGGCGGCCGCGCGTATCGAGCAGACCAAGGTGGAGGGCATCGGCCTGGATGCGGCCTTCAACGATTTCGCCGGCGCGCGCACTTTCAAGCCGCTCAGCGCCAGCGCCGGCGTGCTCTACGAGCTGCCACTGGGCGTGGTGGCCCGCCTCACGGGCCAGCATGTGGAACGCGCACCGACCGACTCCGAGCTGTTCTCCAAGGGCGTGCACGAGGCAACGGCGACGTTCGAGATCGGCAATCCCTTCCTCGGCAAGGAGAAGGCCCAGTCCCTCGAGGTCGGCCTCAAGAAAGCAACCGGCCCGCTCCGCTTCGACGCCTCGGCCTACTACACCAGGTTCAACGGCTTCATCTTCAAGCAGTTCACAGGCCTGAACTGCGAGGACACCCTGGCCACCTGCGCCGTCGACCCTACGCTCGAGCTGAGACAGGTGCTGTTCCAGCAGCGCGACGCGATCTTCTACGGCGTGGATCTGGCGGCCCAGCTCGACGTCGCCCGCATCTGGCGCGGAACGTGGGGCATCGACGGGCAGTACGACTTCGTGCACGCGACCTTCGATGATGCCGCTGGCGGCCATGTGCCCCGTATTCCGCCCCACCGCGCCGGTGCCGGCATCTACTACCGGGATTTGAACTGGTACGCGCGTGCCGGGTTCCTGCATGCCTTCGACCAGAAGGAGGTCGCCCAATTCGAGGACGCAACGAAGGGCTACACCCTGGTCAATGCGGATCTCGCCTACACCTTCAAGCTGGACCCGCAGGCGAGCGTGGCGCCCGAGATGACGATCGGCCTGAGGGGCGAGAACCTGCTCGACGACGACGTGCGCAACCAGGTATCGTTCAGGAGCGACCTGCTGCAGCCGGGCCGCAACGTTCGGCTCTACGGAATCGTCAAATTGAACTGATCGACCGGGGCGGGGCCGAGGCACGCCCCTGCCGCACCGCGGCAATCCCCCAAATCCTTTCTGCAGTGCACAATGGCACGGTGCGCCCGCGCACCGTGCACAGCCATTTGTTGGCCATTTGAAAAATGACATATGGAACGATGGTCGAAGTTGGGATAACGCATCCCGGTCAAGTAGACTTGGTGGCCGGGAGAAACGACTAGGGACGCCAGTAATGCAAGCGAGTGACATCGCGGCGCGAAGCAGGGGCCGGATGGCCCCGACCGATATCTCCAATCCGAAATACTTCCACAAGGTCGTCGATTGCCAGTGGGCGTGTCCGACCCATACCCCTGTACCCGAATACATCCGGTTGATCGCGCAGGGGCGCTACGCAGCCGCCTACATGCTCAACTGGGAAAGCAACGTCTTTCCGGGCATTCTGGGGCGCGTGTGCGACCGGCCGTGTGAGCCCGCCTGCCGCCGCGGGCGCGTCGAGGAGAAGCCGGTGGCGATCTGCCGGCTGAAGCGCGTCGCCGCCGACTACAAGGGCGAGATCGACGCCTTCATGCCGGAGATTCCGGCCCAGAAGAACGGCAGGCGCATAGCGCTCATCGGAGCAGGCCCAGCCTCGCTCACCGTCGCGCGCGATTTGCTGCCGCTTGGCTACTCCTGCGTCCTGTTCGACAAGGATCCCAAGGCCGGCGGCCTGATGCGGACCAATATCCCCTCGTTCCGCCTGCCGGCCACAGTTCTCGACGAGGAGGTCGAGCGCATTCTCGGCTTCGGCGTTGAAGCCCGCTTTGGGCAGAAGATCAAGAGCCTCGCCACGCTGCTGAAGGATGGCTACGACGCGGTCTTCATCGGCACCGGCGCGCCCAAGGGCAAGGACCTCGACATCCCGGGCCGCAGGGAAGCGGCCGCCAACATCCATATCGGCATTGACTGGCTGACCTCGGTGGCATTCGAGCACGTGCACACGGTCGGCAGGCGCGTCGTCGTCATCGGCGGCGGCAACACGGCCATGGACTGCTGCCGCACGGCGCTGCGCCTCGGCGGCATGGACGTGAAGGTCACCGTGCGCTCGCCGCGGCGCGTCATGAAGGCTTCGGCCTGGGAGATCGAGGATGCCGAGCGCGAGGGCGTGCCAATCCTGGACAACCATGCCCCCAAGGCCTTCCTCGTCGAGAAGGGCAGATTGAAAGGCGTACGCTTCCAGAAGATGAGGGAAGTGGGCATCGACACGAGCGGACGCCCCAGGCTCGAGCCCTCCGGCGAGGAGGTCGTGCTCGAGTGCGACGACGTGCTGATGGCGATCGGGCAGGAGAACGCCTTCCCGTGGATCGAGCGCAGCATCGGCCTCGAGTTCGACGAGCGGAGCATGCCCAAGGTCGACCGTGCGACCATGATGTCGACGCGGCCCGGCGTGTTCTTCGGCGGCGATGCGGCGTGGGGACCCGAGAACATCATCTGGGCGGTCGCGCACGGGCATCAAGCCGCCATCTCCATCGACCGCTTCTGCTGCGGCGAGGAGGTGCAGGCGCGGCCGGCCCCGCATTCGAGCCTTGCCAGCCAGAAGATGGGCATCCACGAATGGTCGTATAAGAACGACTATTCCGCGGTGCAGCGTGTCGCCGTGCCTCACGCCGACAAGGCGCAGGCGCTGCGCAACCTCAAGGTCGAGGTCGAGCTCGGCTATGACGACCAGCTCGCAGCCAGGGAGGCCGCGCGCTGCCTCAACTGCGACGTGCAGACGGTGTTCACGGCGCCGCTGTGCATCGAGTGCGACGCCTGCATGGACATCTGCCCCGTCGACTGCATCAACTTCACCGCCAACGACGACGAGGCGGCGCTGCGCCAGAAGCTGCGCGTCCCGGCCCGCAATAAGGCCCAGAGTCTTTACATTTCCGATCCGCTCAAGACCGGCCGTATCATGGCCAAGGATGAGGACATGTGCCTGCATTGCGGCCTGTGCGCGGAGCGCTGCCCCACCTCGGCCTGGGACATGAAGAAATTCATGTACGTGGAAGCGCAAAGCGCCGCGGCTTGCCTCACGCATCACAATGCCTATCTACGCTGATGAGGACGACATGGGGTCAGCCCCCCAAGCACAACTCACACCACCAGAACCGAGTGCATCGGCGCGGGAGCTGCCCGCCGATCGACCGTTGACGAGAGGCCAATTCTGAAATGAGCGGGATCAACGACTTCGTCGTGAAATTCGCCACCGTGAACGGCTCGGGCTCGGCGAGCGCCAACACCATTTTCGCCAAGACGCTGTTCCGGATGGGCATCCCGGTGGCGCCCAAGAACATCTTCCCCTCCAACATCCAGGGCCTGCCGACCTGGTATGAGGTGCGGGTATCTGAGGCGGGCCATCTGGCGCGGCGCGACGGCATCGATTTGATGGTGGCCATGAACCCGCAGACCTTCAATGAGGATCTGGCCGAGGTCGTGCCCGGTGGCTGGCTGCTCTACGATTCAACCCTGGCGCGGTTGTGGCAGCGCGAGGATATCTCCGTGCTCGGCATACCGATCGCCGAGATGTGCGCTGCCAAGTGGAGCGATCCGCGCCAGCGCCAGCTCTTCAAGAACATGGTCTACGTGGGTGCACTCACCGCGTTGCTCGACATCGACCCCGAGGTGCTGAAAGGCACGGTGACGGACCAGCTCAAGGGCAAGGAGAAGCTGGTTGCCGCCAACATGGAGGCCGTGGAGCTCGGCCGCGCCTACGCCGCAGCGCAGTTCGACTGCCCCCTGCCGATCCATGTTCGCCAGGCCGAGCGTGCCAAGGGCAAGATCATGGTCACCGGCAACGATGCCGGGGGCCTCGGTGCCATCTATGGCGGCGCCACCGTGTGCGCCTGGTACCCGATCACCCCCTCCACCTCGCTGGCCGAAGCGTTCGAGAAGTATGCGAGGCGCATGCGCGTCACCAAGGACGGCAAACGCCTTTACGGCATCGTGCAGGCCGAGGATGAGCTGGCGGCGGTCGGCGTCGCCATCGGCGGTGGCTGGAGCGGCGCGCGCGCCTTCACCGCCACCTCGGGGCCCGGCATTTCGCTGATGAGCGAGTTCCTGGGGCTCGCTTATTTCGCCGAGGTGCCGGTCGTTCTGTACAATGTGCAGCGCGGCGGACCGTCGACCGGCATGCCGACGCGCACGCAGCAATCGGACATCATCTCGTGCGCCTATGCCTCACACGGCGACACCAAGCATGTGCTGCTGTTCCCCGCCAATCCAACGGAATGCTTCTCGATGGGGGCGCAGGCCTTTGACTTGGCCGAGCGCCTGCAGACGCCGGTGATCGTCATGTCGGATCTCGACATCGGCATGAACGAATGGGTGACCGATCCCTTCGTATGGGACGACGCGCACGCGCACGACCGCGGCAAGGTTCTGGACGCCGAGATGCTCGACAAGTTCAAGGAGCTCAAGGGCCGCGACTGGGGCCGCTACCAGGACATCGATGGCGATGGCATTCCTTACCGCACGCTGCCCGGCACGCACCCGACCAAGGGCGCGTTCTTCACGCGCGGCACGTCACACGACGAGAATGCGCGCTACACCGAGGACGGCCGCATCCACGCGCGCATTATCGATCGTATCCGCCGCAAGTTCGAGACCGCGGCGACGCTGGTGCCGAAGCCGGAGGCGACCATTCGCGACAAGAGCGGCAAGACCGGCCTCATCTACTTCGGCGCTACCACGCCGGCCGTGATCGAGGCGCTCGAGCAGCTCGAGCGCGAGGGCGTGAAAGTCAACGCCATGCGCATCAAGGCTTTCCCCTTCGCCAAGGAGGTGGCTGCCTTCTGCGACGCGCACGAGCACATCTTCGTGGTCGAGCAGAACCGCGATGCGCAAATGCGCTCGCTGCTGATGACGGAAGCCGACGTGCCAGGAACCAAGCTGATCGCGGCCCTTAACTACGACGGCATGCCGCTGACGGCCGCTTTCGTGCGCAGCGCCGTGCTTAAGGAGCTTCGGCCAGCGCAGGTGGCGGCCGAGTGAGATGGAGCGCTGATTTGTTGCGCATGGGCAAACACCACCTCAACGTCATTCCCGCGGAGGCGGGAACCCAGGTCACTTCTCCTCGACGGCTTGGGTCGTTGGCTACTGTGCCCTTGCTACAAGGACCAGCCTTCTGCTCCCCACACCTTTGCGGCCCGGTGAACTGGGCCCCCGCCATCATGCCGAAGGCGTGTCTTCGACACGACGCGGGGGTGACGCCAGTGCGGTCCGCCACGCTCCAACCGAGGCAAGCATGAGCTACATCGCCAAGCCTTCCGCCCATCACCCCGCGCTGCCCAAGAATGCGCTGGGGCTCACACGGCGCGACTACGAAGGCACCATGTCGACCTTGTGCGCCGGGTGCGGG
This sequence comes from Hyphomicrobiaceae bacterium, assembly GCA_008933705.1. Taxonomy (GTDB): domain Bacteria; phylum Pseudomonadota; class Alphaproteobacteria; order Rhizobiales; family Hyphomicrobiaceae; genus AWTP1-13. The sequence goes on along the minus strand of WBUN01000074.1, from coordinate 13,209 downwards.
CACGACTCGATCACGGCCGCCATCATCGAAGCATGCTTCGAGATGGACCTGCCGGCGCACCGCATCGCCAAGGTTTCCGGCATCGGCTGCTCGTCGAAGGCGCCGACCTACTTCCTTTCGCGCAGCCACGGCTTCAACAGCGTGCATGGGCGCATGCCGTCGATCACGACCGGCGCCAACCTCGCCAACCGGGACCTCGTCTATATCGGCGTGTCGGGAGACGGCGATACCGCCTCCATCGGGCTCGGACAGTTCTGCCATGCCGTGCGCCGGCGTCTGAACATGACCTACATTGTCATGAACAACGGCTGCTACGGCCTGACCAAGGGCCAGTTCTCCGCCACCAACGACAAGAGCTCACCTTCCAAGAAGGGCGAGGCCAACCCGTTCGAGGCCATCGACCTTTGCCAGATGGCGATCCAGCTCGGCGCCGGCTTCGTCGCACGCTCCTTCTCGGGCGACAAGGCCCAGCTCATTCCGCTCATCAAGGCGGCGATCAGCTACAAGGGCTTCGCGTTCCTCGACGTCATCAGCCCGTGCGTGACGTTCAACAACCACCCGACCTCGACCAAGAGCTACGACTACGTGCGCGCCCATAACATGGCCTCCGAGAACCAGCTCGACTACGTCGAGCACAAGGAGGAGATAACCGTCGACTACGCCGAAGGCAGCTCGGCATCCATTGAGATGCACGACGGCTCGCTTCTGCTGCTGCACAAGCTCGATCAGCAGCACGATCCCCGCAATGCGGATGCCGCGCTGATGACCATCCGCACCAACGCCGCGAAGGGCAGCGTTGCGACGGGCCTGCTCTACATCAGCCAGGACCAGCAGGACATGCACGACGTGCTGGCCACCGTGGAGCAGCCGCTGAACGCGGCGTCGATGGCCGACCTGTGCCCCGGCAGCAAGGCGCTCGAGGCCATCAACGCGCGGCTGCGTTGACCGCGCCTTGCGCGAAATGAAGAGAGCGGCTGGCGTGCCCGTCAGGCCGCTCTTCAGCGGTGCCTGCAGGCCGGCGGGAATGTCGAGTATCTCCGTCTGCGGCGCGCCCCTGCTGAAGAGGTAGCCCTGCCCTCCCGCCGCCGCCCACGGACTTGGGACAAGCGCGGCATCGTTGGAATGCTGGCCAGTTTGGCTATGAGGCTATAGGCTAACGGCCTGCTCATTCGACTAAAGTAGAAGCCTGCAATCAGGGAGGAATTCTATGCGCAAGACCATGCTTGCGGCGGCCGCCGTGCTGCTCGGGCTTACAGGCACCGCGGGTGCCGCCGACCTGCGTATGATGACAGGTCCGCAGGGCGGCTCCTGGATACCGTTGGGTGGCCAGCTCAAGGATCTCTGGGAGAAATCAGTCCCCGGCATGAAGGTCCAGGTGATGCCCGGCGCGGGCATTGCCAATGTGCGCGGCATCGAGGAAGGCAAGGCGGAAGTGGGGCTCGCCAACTCCATCTCCACCGCTGATGCGATGGCCGGACGGGCGCCGTTCAACAAGCCGCACGGCGATGTCTGCAACGTCGCCTCGCTCTATCCGCAGTACTTCCAATTCGTGGTGCTGGCCGACGCCGGCATCAACAAGATCTCCGACCTCAAGGGCAAGTCGATCACAACCCAGCAGCGCGGCAACACCGGCGAGGTGATCACCAAGCACTTCCTGGAAGCCAACGGCGTCAAATACGAGGACGTCAAGGTGAGCTTCGTCGGCTACTCCGACTCCGTCAATCAGATGAAGGACGGCCATGCCGTCGCCTTCGGTCTCAACACCCAGGCGCCGGCCGGCGCCGTGATGGACCTTGCCGCCGCGCGCGAGATCAAGATGTTCGACCAGAAGGACATCTACGACAAGATGCTGAAGCTCAACCCGAGCTACAAGCTGATCACTCTCCCGAAGGGCACCTATCCGAAGCAGGACAAGGATTTGCAGGTGATCGGCTTCTTCACGCACGTGGTGGCGTCGTGCAAGCTGCCGGCCGACCAAGTATACGCGATGACCAAGTCGATTGCCGAGAACACTGGCACGCTCGCGACCGTGGCCAAGGACATCGCCTCGCTCAAGCCGGCCGGCATGGCGGCCGATATCGGCGTCCCGTTTCATCCTGGCGCCGCCAAGTTCTATAAGGAAGCCGGCATCACGGTGACGACGAAGTAGCCGCATCCCGCAAAACGAGCCGGCGCCGCCAGTTGCTGCGCCGGCCCCATTGCGTGGACATCGTCCGTGCGCGACCGTCTCGGGAAGAAGGTGCGGCCATGAAAGCCGAATTCACATATGCAGGCATGCTGCGCCTGGCAGTGGCGATCATCGCCGTCTCCATGGGCGTCTATCACATGTGGGCGATCGCGTTCGGCGCGCCCGAAGCGATCCCATACCGCGGAACGCACCTGCTGTTCGCGCTGACGCTCACCTTCCTGATCTACCGGCGGACGGCGGGCCCGGATCGGCCGCCGAGCCTGCTCGACTACGGCCTGCTGCTGCTTGGCGCGGCGCCTGTCCTCTACCTGTTCGTCAACTACAACTACATCGTCGAGCGCATCTTCTACGTCGACGACCTCTATCCGTCCGACATCATCATGGGCGTGCTGCTGACGGCGGTCATCATCGAAGCGACGCGCCGCGTCATCGGCTGGGCGCTGCCGCTCACCGCCCTGATCTTCCTGGCCTATGGCCTGCTGGTTGCCCGGCTCGAGCCGATGCGGCTGCTCGATCAGCTCTATATGACGACGGAAGGCATCTTCGGCATCCCGCTCGCTGTGTCGGCATCCTATGTGCTGATCTTCGTGCTGTTCGGCTCGTTCATGGAGCGCACAGGCACCGGGCAGCTCTTCATGGACTTCGCCATGGGCTTGACGGGCCATACGGCTGGCGGGCCCGGCAAGGTGTCGGTGTTCAGCTCGAGCCTGTTCGGCACGATCTCGGGCTCCGCCGTGGCCAACGTGATGGTGGACGGCCCCATCTCCATTCCGCTCATGAAGCGCACCGGCTTCAGGCCCGCGTTTGCTGCCGGCGTGGAGGCGGTCGCGTCAACGGGCGGGCAGATCATGCCCCCGATCATGGGCGCCGCCGCTTTCGTGATGGCCGAGTTCATGGGCGTCAGCTACCTGCAGGTAACGATATGGGCGGTGATCCCCGCGCTCCTTTATTACGTCGCCTGCTTCTCGGCCGTGCATTTCGAGGCCAAGCGTGCCGGTATTCACGGCGTTCCCAGGGCCGAGCTGCCGCGGCTCGGCACGGTCATGCGCGAGCGCGGCCACCTGTTCATCCCGATCCTGACCATCCTGGTCGTGCTGTACTCGGGCTACAGCGCGCCGATGGCGGCGCTGCTCGGCACGCTCGCCTGCTTCCCCGTGGCCGCGCTGCGTGCCTCAACGCGGCACTACGTCCGCGTGGGGAATGTCATCGAGGCGATGATCGACGGGGCCAAGAACACGCTCGGCGTGGCTCTGGCCTGCGCCTGTGCCGGCATCATCATCGCCGTCATCACCATCTCCGGCCTCGGCATCGTCTTCACGCAATTCGTGGTCGGACTGGCGCAGAACACGCTGATCCTGGCCCTGGTCCTCACCATGGCCGCGGGCATCGTGCTCGGCATGGGCATGCCGACAACGCCGGCGTACATCATCATGACGGCGCTGCTGGTGCCCGCCATCATCAAGCTCGGCGTGGCGGCGCCTGCGGCCCACATGTTCGCGTTCTACTTCGCGATCCTTTCGGCGATCACCCCGCCGGTCGCGCTGGCGGTCTACGCCGCCGCCGGGCTCGCCAAGGCCGACATCTGGAGGTCCGGCTTGTCCGCCGTCAAGATCGGCGCCGCCGCGTTTATCGTCCCGTTCATGTTCGTGTACGAGCCGGCGATCCTGATGCTCGACCCGGCTCTCTACGGCAAGACCAAGGACTTGGTGACGGCCGATTTGACACGAATTCTGTGGGCGTCCGGCACGGCAACCGCCGGCTGCGTGTTGCTCGCCGCCGGCCTGCAGGGCTACCTGCTCGCGGCCTGCAGCCTGTGGCAGCGCGCCCTGCTCGTGGTGGCAGCCCTGTGCCTCATCGATCCCGGCCTGTGGACCGATATCGCCGGCGCGACACTGACCGTGCTGGTCGGCGTCACGCAACTGGTCGCACGACGGCGGCTCACCGAGATGGCACCGCGGCCCGGTGAATAGCAAAGGGCGGATTGGCGTGGACCGACATCGCAAGAAGCCCGAAGATTTGCGGTCGCACCGCTGGCTCGGCGTGCAGGACCTGCGCTCGTTCGGCCACCGGTCGCGACTGCGCCAGATGGGCTACGACGCCGAGGATTGGGGCAAGCGCCCCGTCATCGGCATCATCAACACCTGGAGCGACATCAACGCCTGCCACGCACATCTGCGCTCGCGCGCCGAGGACGTGAAGCGCGGCGTGTTGCAGGCCGGCGGATTTCCGCTCGAGCTGCCGGCCATCTCGCTGGCCGAGCCGTTCGTCAAGCCGACGACGATGCTCTACCGCAACTTCCTGGCCATGGAGACGGAGGAGCTGCTGCGCTCGCATCCAATCGACGGCGCGGTTCTGCTCGGCGGCTGCGACAAGACCACGCCCGGCCTCATCATGGGTGCCATCTCCATGGGCCTGCCGGCCATCTTCTGTCCGGCGGGGCCGATGCTGCGCGGCAACTGGCGCGGCAAGGTGCTGGGCTCGGGCTCGGACGTGTGGAAATACTGGGACGAGAAGCGCGCCGGCACCATCACGGAAGAGGACTGGGCCGATATGGAGAACGGCATGGCGCGCTCGTTCGGCACCTGCATGACCATGGGCACGGCGGCGACCATGATGGGCATCGCTGAGGCCATGGGGCTGACGCTGCCGGGCGCCTCGTCGATCCCCGCCGCCGACGCAGGCCATCCGCGCATGTGCGCCAGCGCCGGCCGGCGCATCGTCGAGATGGTGTGGGACGACCTGACGCCGGCCAAGATCCTGACGCCAGCCGCCTTCGACAATGCCATCATGGTGCACATGGCCATGGGCGGCTCCACCAACGCCATCATCCACGTGATCGCCATGGCACGGCGCGCGGGCGTTGCGCTCTCGCTCGAGCAGTTCGACCAGATCTCGCGCAAGGTGCCGGTCGTCGCCAACATCCGCCCCTCCGGCGCCTACCTGATGGAGGACTTCTTCTATGCCGGCGGCCTGCCGGCGCTGATGAAGATGCTGGGCGGTCGGCTGCATTGCCATGCCATGACCGTCAACGGCCGCACGGTGTGCGAGAACATCGAAAGCGCCGATGTCTTCCATCCCGACGTCATCCGCTCGCTCGACAACGCCATCTACGCCGAGGGCGCAACCGCCGTCCTCAAGGGCAATCTTGCTCCGCGCGGCGCAGTGATGAAGCCGTCCGCCGCCGAGCCGCGCCTCAGGCAGCATCGCGGCAAGGCCGTGGTGTTCCGTGACTACAATCACATGGCAGCCGAGATCGAGCGCGACGATCTCGACGTCACGCCAGATCACGTGCTGGTGCTGCAGAACGCCGGCCCCAAGGGCGGCCCCGGCATGCCGGAATGGGGCATGCTGCCGATCCCGCGCAAGCTGGTGAAGGCCGGCGTGCGCGACATGCTGCGCATCTCGGATGCGCGCATGTCCGGCACCAGTTACGGCGCCTGCATCCTGCACGTGGCGCCGGAGAGTTTCGTCGGCGGACCGCTGGCCTTCGTTGAGACCGGCGACGAGATCGAGGTGGATGTGGCGCGCCGGCTGCTGCATCTGCACGTCTCGGATGAGGAGCTGGCCCGGCGCCGCGCCAATTGGGTCGCGCCGCAGCCCCGCTACGAGCGCGGCTACGGCCGCATGTTCCAGGAGCACATCGGCCAGGCCGACGACGGCTGCGACTTCGATTTCCTCGAGCACGGCGCGCCTGTGCCGGAGCCGGAGATCCACTGAGCCGCTTACGCAGCCCTCCGGCGTCAGCGCACGACCGAGGGAAACTCCTGCATCGTGCGCAGGCACGCCGCCCTCCACTCGGCCTTGGTCATGTGCGTTGCGCGCTCCCAGAAGCCCATGCAGTCGGCCAGCGTCTTGCCACCGCCGCCCGGCCTGCTTGCGGGCGATTGATTCGAGCTCGAGGAGGAGGAGCCGGGCGAGAGAGCCAGATTGCTCTGGGTGGCGCCGCCCGTGGCGAACTGCGTGGGGAGCTGCGGGGAGAGGGGAGCGATCGGCGGCAGCGGCTGCATGGGCGTTGCGATCGCAGCCGGCGGCAGCGTCTTCGGAGCCGCTGTCACGGCAGGGTTGGTCGGGACCGCCCCGGACCCCGAGGTTGCGGCGCCTGCCGTGCCGCTGCTCGGCGAGGGCTGCGGGCGAGGGGGAGGCTGCACCGATGCCCTGCCGGCGGCGGCCTGAGATGCCGTACCCGAGTGGCTGGGGCTGTGCTGGGCGGATCGGAGGGTGCCGGCTGGCGAACGCATCTCACTGCCTGCAGCCGCCGGATTTGCCAGCAGCGTGCACGCCAGGCTTACGGCGGCCGCGATGGGCAGTTCATGCCGGATTTTCCGCATTGGCAAAGCCCTTCTTCCAGGCAGTGCCCTGCAAGATCAACGTGCAAACGGCCCATCCGTTCGATCAGCACCGGATTCCGTTGCGCCGCGCACGGCGCACAACCCTGCTGACGAGCCGGCCCCGCTTCTGCTAGGGGAATGCCGGCACATCACAGAAGGCAGCTTCCATGTCGTATGTTTTCCCGCCGCCGCCCCAGGCCACGCTCCCCGTCAAGGGCTCGGACCAGCTGTTCCCCATCCACCGCATCTACTGCGTCGGCCGCAACTACGCCGAGCACACCAAGGAGATGGGCGGCGACACCAAGGACCCGCCGTTCTTCTTCCAGAAGAACCCGGACAACGTCGTCAGCAACGGCAGGTTCGCGTACCCCTCGCAGACCAGCAACGTCCATTTCGAGATCGAGCTGGTGGTGGCGCTGAAGTCGGGCGGCACGAACATCAAGCCGCCCGACGCCATGAGCCATGTGTTCGGCTACGCGGTCGGCATCGACATGACGCGCCGGGATCTGCAGGACGCCGCCAAGAAGCTCGCCCGCCCGTGGGAAGTAGCCAAGGCATTCGAGCAGTCGGCGCCGTGCACAGCTCTTGTTCCAGCACCGCAGGTCGCGAACCCCTCCAAGGGCGCCATCTGGGTCGACGTCAACGGCGAGCGCCGGCAGACCGGCGACCTCAGCCAGATGATCTGGGACATCCCCAACCAGATTGCTTTCCTCTCCGGCCTGTTCGAGCTCAAGGCCGGCGATCTCATCTTCACCGGCACGCCGGCAGGCGTCGGCGCCATCAAGAAGGGCGATAAGCTCAAGGGCCACGTCGACGGCGTCGGCGATCTCGATGTAACAGTCGTCTGAGGGCGATCTTCCCCAAGCGCTCCTTGCCCGCCGGCGGATGGCCGGCATGCTTGCCGCTGCAGGGCTCCAAGCCCTGCGCGGGAGCCGCAGGAATACGCCCGGGACCTCCACCATCAGCGCATCCCGACAACATGTTTACCGACGCCCATTAGCCATCCTGCGCGCCGAGCATTGCGCTGGCCGGTGGAACGGTCCATGCGCTCGCTGCTGAAGCAGGACGCACGCCTCGAGCACCGCGTACCAACGGGAGGGAAAGTCATGTCGCATGGCCACGGTCACGGCATCGCCGAGGGCGACAACAAGAAGATCGCCATTCTGATCTCGATCCTGGCGCTGTTTCTCGCCATCTCGGAGACGCTCGGCAAGAGCGCGCAGACGGATGCGCTGAAATACAACGTCGAAGCCTCCAACCTGTGGGCGTTCTTCCAGGCCAAGACCATCCGCAAGACGACCATGGAAACGGCGGCCGAGCAGATGGAGATCGACGTCCAGCTCGCCAAGGACCCCGCGGTGAAGGAGATCCTGGAGAAGCGCGTCAAGGCCTGGAAGACGCGCGCCGCTACCTACGAATCCGAGCCGAAGCCCGACGGGCGCGGCGAGGGCCGCAAGGAGCTGATGGCGCGCGCCCGGGCGATGGAAGCCAAGAGCGAGCTGGCGCTCGCCAAGTACCACAACTTCGAGTTCGGCTCGGCCGCATTCCAGATCGCCATCGTGCTTGCGTCCTCCTACCTGATCACCAGCGTGGTCTACCTGCTGTGGGGCGCGCTGGGCGTCGGCGCGATCGGCATCCTCTTCTCGATCATCGGCGTCGTCGCACCCACCCTGCACCTATTCTGATCGGCGAGCACGGACGGGCTCACAGGCGCAGCAAACAGGCTGTGGCGGCCTGCCCGGCGCTGTGCTTGGATGCGCGGGTCCCATGCCGCCTGCTCCCGTGCCAGCCAGGAGAATGCCATGCCCCGTCGCGCCGCGGACCTGCTGGTCGACTGCCTTGCCGTCCATAGTGTCGATCGCATCTTCTGCGTACCGGGCGAAAGCTATCTCGCCGTTCTCGACGCGTTGCACGACAGCAATGCCATCGAGACCATCGTTTGCCGCCACGAGAGCGGAGCCGGCTTCATGGCCGTCGGCGACGCCAAGGTGACCGGACGGCCGGGCATCGCCTTCGTCAGCCGCGGACCCGGCGCCACCAATGCCTCGATCGCCGTGCACGTGGCCGAGCAGGATGCGGTGCCGCTGGTGCTGTTCATCGGCCAGGTGCCACGCGGCGAGATCGGCCGCAGGTCGTTCCAGGAAGTGGACTATGCCAAGACGTTCGCCGACATGGCCAAGGGCGTCTACCTCATCCATGACCCGGCGCGCATTCCCGAGATCGTCGCGCGCGCCTTCGTCGAGGCGCAGTCGCCGACGCCGGGCCCGGTGGTGGTCGTGCTGCCGGAGGACATGCTGGAGGAGACGACGACCGCACCCGTCATCGAACCGCTGGCGACCCCGCAGGGCGGCTCGGCGCCGGCAGCGGTCGTCGATGAGATGGCGGCGCTGATCGCCGGATCGGAGCGGCCCTTGCTGATCGCTGGCGGTGCCGGCATCGGCACGCCCGCCGGCCGCAGGGCATTGCTGGCCGCGTCCGAGGCGCACCAGCTTCCGGTGGCACTCACCTTCAAGCGGCAGGACTATTTCCCCAACACGCATCCGCACTACGCCGGGCATCTCGGCTTCAAGATGCCGAAGGCGGCGGTCGATCGCTATCACGAGTCCGATCTCATCCTGGCGATCGGCACGCGCCTGGGCGAGGTGAGCACGCAGGGCTACACGCTGCCAGCCTCCCCGATGCCGCGGCAGACGCTCGTGCACGTGCACGACGACCCGCGCCAGATCGGCCGCAACTATTCGGCGACCAAGGCGCTGGCGGCCGACCCCGTGAGCTTCCTGGGGGCGCTGGCGGCATGCCCGAGCAAGGCACCGGCAAAGCGCCGCGCGTGGATTAAGAAGCTCAACGAGCCGCTGGCGAAGGCCATGCCGTGGGCACCGCCGGCCGACGGGCTGCTCGACATGGGCCCGATCGTGGCGGCACTGACGCGCAGCGCCGAGAAGGACGCAATCTTCGTCATGGACGCCGGCAACTTCGCGGGCTGGCTGCATCGGCATTTCCCGTTCTCGGGCGAGCACTTGATGATCGGCTGCGTCGGCGGTGCCATGGGCATCGGCATGCCCGCTGCCGTGGCGGCAGCGCTGCGCTGCCCCGGACGCCAGGTGATCCTCTTCCTCGGTGACGGCGGTGCGCTGATGACCGGCTCGGAGCTCGCAACCGCCGTGCAGTACGGCGCGCCGGTGAAGACGTTCATCTCCAACAACGGCAGCTACGGCACCATCCGCATGCACCAGGAGGCCGCCTACAAGGGCCGCGTGCACGGCACCGAGCTGAAGAACCCGGACTTCGCAAAATGGGCGGAAAGCTTCGGCGCTCGCGGGTTGACCGTCAGCACGATCGAGGAAGCGGCGGGCGTAGTGGCCAAGGCGCTGGCACACGACGGCCCCGTCGTGGTCGATATCAAGACCGCGCTCGAGCACATCAGCCCGTTTGCGACCATCTCGTCTTTGACGGGCTAGTGTGGTGATTCCGAAGTCCGCTACCACCGTGCGACCAGCGTCCGAAGCGGACGTCGGAATCTGAACCACACTAGAATCATAGACTTGCTAGTGTCCTTTCGATCGCGAAGTTCGTTCGGAACGTGCCGCAGATGGTGACGAACTTCGCGATCGGGACACTAGAGGAGGGCGACGCCATGGACAAGCCGGTTACGCTCGTCACGGGCGCAAGCAAGGGCATCGGCAAGGCGATCGCGGAGGAGATGACGGCGCGCGGACATCATGTGATCGGCATGTCGCGCTCGCACCCCGGCGACTGGTTCAAGGGCACGTTCGTCGCCGCCGATCTTGCGGACCTGGATTCGACGGCGGAGGCGCTGGCGCGCATCACCGGGGAGCATCAGGTGCGCCGCCTCGTCAACAACGCCGGCGTGCCGAGCTCGGGAACAATCGACAAGCTGAAGATCACCGACATCGAGGGGGTGATGAACGTGAACTTCCGCGCGCTCGTGCAGTGCATCCAGGCGGTTCTGCCCGGCATGCGCGCGGTCCGCTACGGACGCATCGTCAACATCGGCTCCCGCGCCGCCATCGGCCGCGAAGCACGCATCGTCTACGGAAGCAGCAAGGCGGCCGTCGCCTCGATGACGCGCTCGCTCGCGCTCGAGGTGGCGAAGGAGGGCATCACGGTCAACTGCGTGGCACCGGGGCCGGTGGAGACGGAGCTGTTCCTGCAGAACCACCCGCACGGCTCGGAGGCGCGGCGAAAGATCGTCGGCGCGATCCCGGTCGACCGCATCGGCACGCCCAAGGAGGTGGCCGCAGCCTGCGCCTACTTCCTGTCCGAGGAGGCCGGATACACCACGGGGCAGGTGCTCTACGTGTGCGGCGGCCTGTCGGTGGGCCAGGCGCCGACGTAAGGCCACCTGCCGCGAATTCGTTCAGTTGTGGTCCTCGGGGAGAATCGGCAGCGGAAAGAACTCGATGCCCTCCTCGGTCAATGCCTTGGCCTCCTCGGCGGTGGCCTCGCCGTGGATGCCCCGTGCGGGGGCTTCCTCGTGATGGATCTTGCGCGCCTCCTCCGGGAAGCGGGGGCCGACGTATTCCGACTTCGCCTCGATCTCGGCCCTGATCTTACGCATGGCGGCGGCAAGCTCCCGGTGGGCGGCGACGCGCTGAACCTCGGGCTTGGAAGCCTCCGGCTTGGGCGCCTCGGCAGCCTTTTCACCTTTGGCCCTGGTGCGCTTGGCAACGTTCGGCGCCATCAGAGCCTTCGTTATCTTGGTGATGCCGCAGGTCGGGCAGGAAAGCTGGCCGCGCTTGGCCTGCTTGTCGTAGGCGGCGCTGCTCGCAAACCATCCCTCGAACTCGTGGCCCTTCTTGCAGACGAGGCGGTAGCGGATCATGACGCTTCCTTTGCCACCGCCGCCGGGGCGAGGCTGACCTGAAACGGCCGGTCATGCTGAAGAGAGGGGATGCGCTGGCGCGCAGCCTGCACCTCTGCCGGCCGGATGTCGGCGACTATAACCGAAGGCTCGACACCGCCTTCCGCGACGATTTCGCCCCACGGCGCCACGACCAGGCTGTGGCCATAGGTCTCCCGGCCGCTCTCGTGCCTGCCGCCCTGCGCGGCAGCCAACACGAAGCAGCCGTTCTCGATGGCGCGGGCGCGCATGAGAACATGCCAGTGCGCCTCACCGGTCTTGCGGGTGAATGCCGAGGGGATGGCCAGGAAATCGGCGCCGGCCTTGGCCAGCGTGCGGTAGAGATGCGGAAAGCGCAGATCGTAGCAGACCGTCAATCCCAGCATGCCCCAGGGCAGCTCGGCCAGCACGCCGGCATTGCCGCCCTGGTAGTTCTTGGATTCACGGTAGCTCTCGCCGCCCGGCAGCTCGACGTCGAACATATGGATCTTGTCGAAGCGCGCAGCGACAGCCCCGTCGGGCGAGAACAGGAGCGAGCGGTTGGCGACCTTGCCGTTGCCGAGCAGGATGGGCATGGAGCCGATGTGCAGCCAAATGCCGAGCTCTCCTGCGAGCGCGCTGAAGTGAGCGACGGCCGGATTGCCCTCCTCGGGACGGATGGCGGCGAACAGGCGCGCGCGCTCCGTCTCCATCAGGGTGGTGATCTCCGGCGTCTGCACGTACTGGGCGCCCTGGCGGGCTGCCTCGCGCACCAAGCCGCTGGCGTCGAGAACATTCCTCTCGACGTCTCGTCCCGTGCACATCTGCACGAGCCCTACGCGGAATGTGCGATCCGGTGTCTGCGACATCGTTCGGTGCGTTCTCCTAAGCCCACCATGAATGTAGTGCTTCGCGCGCCTTGCGCATAGTGCAGCGCAGCAACCGGGCTCTCCGGTCGCATCCGCCGTCCCGGCCGGGCTGGGCTTGGCCGCCCGGGCCGCCCGTTCACACCGCAACCAGCGCCGCCTCGGTCACAAGCCCAAGCGCCAGCACATCGACGCGCACGGCCCCGGCACGCTTCAGGGCCCGGGCACAGGCCTCCGCCGTGGCGCCTGTTGTAATGACATCGTCGACCAGCAGCACATTGCGCCCCGCCAGCCGGGACCGGCGGCCGGCGGGGACGCCAAAGGCTCCGGCGACGTTGCGGCGCCGCTGATCCTGCGTGAGACCGACCTGCGTCCTGGTTGCGCGGGTGCGACGGAGCGCCTGAGGCTGCACCGGGACGCCGGTGTGCCGCGACAATTCCTTGGCCAGGATGGCGGCCTGATTGAAGCGGCGTGAGATGAGGCGCAGGCGGGTCATGGGGACGGGGATGATCACGTCGATGCCGGGCAGAAGCTCGCGGCCCGCTTCCGCGAGCCATCGGCCGAGGAGCGTGCGGGCATCGTGCCGATCGGCATATTTGAACTGATGGATGAGGGTGCGCATGGAGCCGCTGAAGTGCGCAACCGCCCTGGCCCGGTCGTACGCGGGGGGATTTGCGGCTGCCGCGGCCGAGATGGAGCGTTGCCCGGTCGCGTAGGGAAGCGGAATGCCCATCACATCGCACAGGGGCGGGCGGATGAAATGCACGTCGCGCCAGCAGGCCCCGCATAGCAGGTGGTGGGCGCCCAGAGATGCGCGGCAGACCAGACAGCAGGGCGGCACGATGAGGTCTGCGCAGGCGAGGAGGGCGTGCCGCAGCGCCGCGGCAGCGCCGCCTGGCCGTGCGCCCCGCGGGTTCGCAGTCTCGTCCTTCATGGCTTCGTGCCCCACGTCTGCGCGAGGATAGCGCAGCCTGCGCCGAAAAGGGA